>CAMYPG010000018.1 GCA_947289115.1 uncultured Gardnerella sp. | reverse complement strand
GCGAAAATGAGAAGCTGCTCAACATGGAAAAGGAGCTTTCTAAGCGCGTTGTTGGCCAAAGCGAAGCAATCCGCGCTATAGCGGATGCTGTGCGCAGAAGCCGTGCTGGAATTGCAGACCCGAATCGCCCAACTGGTTCGTTCCTATTCTTGGGTCCTACTGGCGTTGGTAAGACGGAGCTTGCAAAGGCTCTTGCCGACTTCTTGTTTGACGACGAGCGCGCAATGGTTCGCATTGATATGAGCGAGTACATGGAAAAGGCTTCCGTTTCACGGCTTATAGGTGCTGCTCCTGGTTACATTGGCTATGAGGAAGGCGGCCAGCTTACTGAAGCCGTGCGACGCCGCCCGTATTCTGTAGTGCTTTTTGACGAAATTGAGAAGGCACATCCAGAAGTATTCGACGTTTTGTTGCAGGTTTTGGACGATGGTCGTTTGACTGACGGGCAAGGTAGAACAGTTGATTTTACGAATACGATTTTGATTATGACATCAAACTTGGGTTCGCAATTCCTTGTGCAAGAGGGCTTGGATGATGATGCTAAGCGCAAGGCTGTTATGAACGCTGTTCACGCTGAGTTTAAGCCAGAGTTCATTAACCGTTTGGATGAGCTTGTTATGTTCCATCCGTTGAGCCGCGAAGAGCTTGGCGGAATTGTGGATATTCAAGTTCGTCAAGTGGCTGCACGCTTGAGTGATCGCCGTATTAGCTTGGATGTGAGTGATTCTGCTCGCGCTTGGCTTGCGGAGCATGGCTATGATCCAGTTTACGGTGCTCGTCCGTTGCGTAGATTGGTTCAAACGGAAATTGGCGATCAACTTGCGCGATTGTTGCTTTCTGGCAAGGTGCATGATGGGGCTCGCGTAGTTGCGGATTGTGAGAATACTAGCGACCATGTAACCCTAAAGATTGCGTAGTGCCTGCATTATTTAATGTAGTCAAATAATATAGTCAAATAAAACAAAGCGTGCTGTTTATTGGATTATTTTCCATTAGACAGCACGCTATTTTTGTATCTAAATAAAAAATATTTGTAGAAGGAACTTGAAATAAAAAGGTGGAATCCCCCTTAATTTTTCAAGTTATTGCTGATAATTGGCATTATAGGATATGCATATCTTTTAAAATTTTAATTGGTTTTTATAAAAATCTATTTTTTTTTATATTGAATTATCATAAAATATATGTACGTATTCAAGGCTGAATACGTTATGAAGCAGATTGAAAATGGAGATACGAATATGTTCGCAAAGAAAGGATTTGCAATAGTTGCGCTTGCTACTATTGTTTATACTGTGCCAATTTCAGCTTATGCTCAGATGAGTGGTTCTGTAGTTGGAATAGACAGAGAAAATATACGAAGTTGTAGGTAAGTAGTCTAGTTATTAAGTGGTGAGATATGCAAGAATCATATACGGGCTCAGATGTGCAACTTGTTAATGTGAATTTTTCGTATGGGAAAAAACAAATTTTGCATAATCTTTCTATAGATTTATCTTTTGGCATATGTGGTCTTTTGGGGCCAAATGGTGCTGGGAAAACTACTCTGCTTAACGTTATAGCGACGATTTATGCTCCCTCTAGTGGGAAACTTTTTGTTCATGGCTTTGATGTAACTTGTCGTGCGGAAAGGGCTAAAGCTCGGTCAAATATTGGTTATTTGCCACAATCATTTGAACTTATGAATGCATCGAGTGTGTTAAAAAATGTTCAATATGCCGCATGGGCGCGAGGTTTATCGTGGAGCGCTGCGTATCAAGCTGCTTGGAATGCTCTCAAACAGGTTGGCTTGGAAAAACAAGCACATCGCATCGTTGCTAAAATATCAGGAGGTCAGCGTCAGCGTGCTGGTATTGCTTGTGTGATTGCTAGTCAGCCTGCAGTACTAATACTTGATGAGCCTACTGTTGGTTTAGATCCTGAGCAGCGTATTGATATTCGTAATTTTCTTAAGTCTTATTCGCAAAAGCATACTGTTATTGTTAGTACACATTTAGTAGAAGATTTAGCAGTAATTGCGGATCGGGTTATAGTTCTTAATGAAGGAATTATATTGCTTGATGGGAAAATGGATAATCTTCTTCAGTATGCTAATCGTGAAGATCTTATGGTAACTCCATGGGAATCAGGATATAGGCATTTGCTATCTAAATTTCATAAAAGTGAGTAGTAGCAGTAACTGGATATGTATAGTTTCTTATTTTGTTAATGTGGTAGTGAGTAGGGATGTGATTAAATATGCGTCAATATTCTAACTTTTTAACTGAATTCAGATTTTTTACGAAAAGTCATAAGAAGTGCACGATTGTTTCACATATTATGTCCCCATTATCTCTAATAAGCAGTTGTATTTTTAGCTTATTTTTGATTGCATATCCTATTTTTTTGGGTGTGGCAAATTTTTTAGCGCATAATAATAATTATGCGCTTTGGTTAAGAATTGATGTCACATGGATGCATTGTTTGTCTGATATTGTTGCTTGCATTTTTGGCGCATGGTGTTCATGTAAAGCTTGCTCGCCCAGATGTTTGGTCAATTCTGCGTGGTGTGCAGGAAAATCAGCCAGTCGTTACGCTATTCCTATACTAAAAGGCGCTATACTGTGCAGTTTGTTATATTGCGTAAGTATATTGCCAACAGTAATTCAGAGTGATGTAAATATTACAAATTTTCCGTATTTTCCACTATTGTGTGGAGGCGTGACGCCGAGTGCATTTTTTGCAATTGGTTTTACTTTAGGGGTAATTATTGGCAATCGTTGGGCAATTGTATTATCAGCTTTATTATCTTTTGCAATAATTTGGTGCTGTATTTATGGCGTCATTATAATGCGTAATGGCGTTATCCCTCAGGGAGATATTTTTCCTAGATATTGGGGTAGTAGTTTATACGCAATACTTCCAGTGTCGGATGCTGGTATTGGTGCTGAGCCTGGTTTGCGAATGAACCCATGGTTGGTGACTTTGCGCATATTCTTTGTGTGTGTTGTTATCGTTTCATGCATTCTTTGTTGCGCGCATATTAGATATTTTTGGCAAAAGGGATCTTATTGGTGCATAAAAGCAATAAGTATTTCTTTAATTATGCCGATAGTATGTGCTTGTTGTATAGCTATGTGGGGTCCAAAACCTTGGATTCGCTCTGGACCTTTTGTGCCTCAGTGTACGACGTTTAAAGATACTGCTTTTTCTGTTTGTGTACATCCTGAAGAAGCTTATATTCGTAAACTTCGTGCTGTTAAACATTTGAAAACTGTTGCTTCTTGGTTTCCTAAGAATCAGAGAGATTCGCAAGGCAAAGGAATTGTGCTTGTGCTTGGAAATGCGTTTACTCCAACAAATACTGAAAAATCTTGGAATCTTACTAATAGTGGTTTAATAAAGTTACGTAATCTTAAAGCTACTGTTATTCAACAACAAACAGATACATTTGTTAGGCGTTCTGAGAAATATGGTGATATGACTGGTATCGCTCAAGAAGTGTTACAAAGATTTGTGCCTGCAAAATGTGCATCAAGTGCTATGAAAGAAGTATATGTAAAAAAGAATCTTGATTCAAACGCTTCTGTTACAGCATTTTTGCTTGCTCAGCTTCCTTCTCGTATAAGTAATGATGTGTATGGGTCATATGGATTTATTCCAGGTGAAGCAAACGATAAAGTGGCTATGAGTATTAATAATGCTGATGATGCTAAGCTGAAACAATTTGTAAAAAATCATGTTAAAGAACTTAATCAATGCCTCATAACTCCACAACAAGTCTTATCGGAACTTGGTGATAAGCATGAAAAATAATTTTCGCGCTTGGCTTGAAGGTAGGCATTATATTGTTGCAATCGTTGCAATTTTATTGTCCGTAGTCCTTCCCTCTTTAATGCTTGTTATATTCAGATCATTTGTAACGCAGTTGCCAGTTTATGTTGGTTATATTTGTTTGCCGGATTCTGCTAATGTGCATAATGCGGTAGGAGGTATAACGTTTCAATGTCAATCTGGTAGTAGTGTTGTTAATTTTGTTGTTCCTCTGTATGAAGTTATTGTAGTTGGGTTTATTGCCGCGGCATTCGTTTGTCTTGCTCCGATTATGGTATCGTGGGAACGTTTCGTGATGAAAAGGTTGCGAATATATGCATTGAGTGCTGCTTTATTGTGTTTGTTTGTTTCATTTGGCGCTTCAGTGTTGATTGTTCGTATAGTTGACTTGCAGCTATTGAGTACATTGCAGATGATTTTAGGTAATGCGTGGATTGATATTGTGCTCATAATGATTGGATTAGCCTGTTTTGGAAGGTTTTACGGCCTTGCATTTGGTGTCTTTTTAGCGGTGATGAATATTGCTACACAAGGTTTGCAAAGTAAAATTGGATTGATTTTGCGATGGTATCCTTCTGGAACTTTGCCTGTAATTCCTGGACAATCCATATTGTTATACGTCATTGTTGTGCTTACTGTAATTGCAGTTTGCCTATGGAGCGGCACGTGTGGACGTGGATTGCTTTATTTTGAACGTGCTTAAAAGACGTGTCTAATTATGTTTCAAAAGTCAACTCAATAGTGTTTAATAGAACGTATGTTCGATAATATTGTGATGTT
>CAMYPG010000017.1 GCA_947289115.1 uncultured Gardnerella sp. | reverse complement strand
TTGTAATCCTCCAAACTCTGGACAACGCTCGCGCTATAAGCGCTCACTGCTGAGCAAGCTCACGCTCCGAATTGCTTTCGCGCGCGCAATGCTGCGCTCAAGCAGGTCGTCGCGCAAACGCGAGGAAAGTACTGCGTGCGTATTTGGTGCGATATACTAAAAGCATGACTACACAAACTTTTGAAGTACTCGCAAAGTCGCGATTTTCTGCACGTGATTTTCTAAATAAGCCAGTCGATTCTAAAATACTTGAAACTATTTTGCAAACAGCTGCACAATCGCCGAGCTGGTCTAACACTCGTGGCTACATGCTCGCTATTGCTCAAGGAGAACGCAAGCAGCAGCTTATTGATGCTTATACGCAAAAATGCAAAGCAATGTTTCGTACTAAAGACGCTACCCTTAGCGAATACGAGCGCATGATAGCCCAGAAAATGAGCCAGCCGGATGGAGATTTTCCTGTAATGGCTCCGTATCCGCAATCGCTTAAAGAGCGCAGTGCGCGTTTAGGGTTGGCGTTGTATAAACATTTAAATATTGATCGTAAAGATTTTCCTGCTCGAAATGCTCACACTTTGCGCAACTTCCAGGCGTTTGGTGCGCCAGTTATGGGATTTGTGCTTGTACGCCGTGATTTTCTACCATTTGCTGCGCTGGATGCTGGAATTATGCTGCAAACGTTACTGTTGGCTGCCAAAGAGCAAGGCGTAGATTCATGCCCGCTTGGCGTTCTTGCTACATGGCGTTCGCCGCTTGACGAAGTATTCGACATTCCGCCGGAGTATGCGCTGATTACTGGTTTTGCGTTAGGGTATGCGTCTGAAGCGCACGTAAATGCTTTCCGTGCGGAGCATCCGCCAATCGAGCTTGCGCAGGAAAAGTAACTTCGCATAAACCAATCTATCTTGCAAAGCGCAAAGTACTTTGGAAAATATCAGATAGAATTGCTAAATATGTCCTATTTTCGCTAATTCTATCTTGCAAAAACCAAAGTACTTTGCTAAATTGAAGATAGAAGTGGAAGGAAAAGGAATGCGAATGATTTTCAATCGTCAAAGTTACATAAGGAAACTTAACCAGCTTAGTTGGAATGGTCTGGTTAAAATCATTACTGGTGTGCGCCGCGCGGGAAAGTCGTTCATTCTTAACGAGCTGTTCTATAATTCTCTTATTTCTCAAGGTGTTTTGCAGAAGAATATTATTCGGTTTGCCTTTGATGCAGACGAAGATATTGATCGTCTTGAGCCATTCGCAAATGGCGAGCCAGTAAAAATCGCAGATAAAAAACTTGGCTACGTTATAAATGCTAAAGTGTTCCGTCGCTACATTGCGTCGCAAATAAATGATAGTGACAAGTTTTACATTTTCCTCGACGAAGTGCAATTGCTTGATAATTTTGTTGGTACACTTAACAGTTACTTAAGGCACGCAAATTTAGACATATATGTTACTGGATCTAACTCCCGTTTTCTTTCATCAGACATTGTTACTGAATTTAAGGGGAGGAGCACAGAAGTTCACGTCCAACCCCTTACTTTTGCCGAATATGTGGAAAGTTCTAACAAAACGGTTTCAGAATCTTGGGCAGATTACATTGTTACTGGCGGAATACCGCTTGTAGCTAGAATGCAAAATGTTGAGGAACAAATAAACTACCTTGAAAATCTTGTTAAAGAAACTTATTTGAAAGATGTAGTTCAGCGAAACGGCGTGCGAAAAGAACAGGCTCTTTCTGAAACTTTGCAAGTAATAGCTTCATCAATAGGCGCTCCTGTTAATCCAAGGAAACTTTCTAACACGTTTATTAGCCACGGATATGGGGAAATTACTTCAGCAACTGTTAGTCGTTTCATAGACTACTACAGCGATGCTTTTCTTGTAAGCAAAGCTCAAAAGTACAATATTAAGGGCAAAAAATACATTGATTCCTTGTTCAAAATTTACTTTGAAGACATTGGTGTACGCAACGCTTTACTTAATTTTAGGCAAATTGAAGAGTCGCATATTATGGAAAATGTTATATACAACGAATTAAGATATCGCGGATATAACGTGGATATTGGCGAAATGAATATTGCCGAAAATACTGGTCGAAAAGATAAAAATAACCATGATATTTATGCGCAAAAATCTTTGGAAATAGATTTTATTGCTACTTTGGGAAGTGAAAAATATTATATACAATCTGCGCCCGCTATGCCAACGGAAGAAAAATCATTGCGAGAGAAACGCTCGCTTTACTATATTGATAATTCCTTCAAAAAGATAGTAGTTACGAAAAATGGATTGCATGCTACAAGAGATAATCGTGGGGTAGTCACCATGGACCTATTTGATTTTTTGCTTAACGAGGATAGTCTTAAGCGGTGAAGATTTAGGGAATAAATAAGTATTTGTTATTAAAGGTGTCTTCGGAATCTTTGTATGGTTAATCTTGTTTATTGTCAAGCAGATGCGTATATAAATTTTGAGAATATTACTATTATAGTGGATTATATTTTTATGTTTTTATAGACACGGTGTTTGCTTACAATTTTAAATATTGTAGTTTTCAAAGGAGTGATATGGCAAAGCAGATTGCTGTCGGAATTATTGACGATGATTCTTTTTGTTTACGTGGTATTAAAACTTATATTGAGAAAATCGTTCCATCTTGTCATATTTGCTGGTTTTCTACTTCTTACGAGAAAGCATTATCGCTTTGTGCGGAAAAATGTCCTGACGTATTGTTGATAGACATGTATATGGCTGGAGTTTCTGGAACCAGGATATTGTATGAATTACGGCGAAGATATGAGCGTCCAATCATCATTGCTATCACTTCGTTTCCTATTAAAGATTATGCATTAACAGCATCCGTAGCAGGTGCTCAGTGCATTGTTGGCAAGAATCACCCAAAAATAATTTGTGACATGCTCGATGATATTAGTAACGGAATATTCTGTCCGCAGAAAATAAATAATATTCATTTTGATGATGCTATGGTAGCATTCCAAAGATTACAAAATAAGCCGAAAGTTGGTATTCTTGCATTAACAAATCATGAACAAGAAATTGTTAAACTATGCGTGCAAGGCATGACAAATGCACAAATAGCGAAGAAATTATTTGTCGAAATTGGCACCGTTGAGACAATTCTTCGTCGTGTATGTAAGAAGATGGGTACTCTCAACCGTGCACAACTAATTGCTGCTTGGTTACATGATGAGTACTAAGGGTGTGAGGATCAATGGCGCTTTCATTATTGCGAAGTTTACGCGAAAAGTTTGTTGGCAATAAAACATTACTGTTTTTGAGTTGTATAACCAGTGTAATGGATGCATATTGCTGTGCCAACGCTAATAACATTTCGACAATATCTAAGTTACTACATATTACACTCGTGATTATAAATTTATTAATTTGGGTATCGCCACGTTTAATGAGTATTTGCTATGTTTTGTTGCATCTATGCATCTCTATTATTCCGATGATTTACGTTCCTGTAGTAACGTTTGGATTTGTTTTTACTTTTACTTATATTGCTTATGTATATTATCTTCGGCTTACAATTCAATTACTTTTAGTTTCATATATATTACAGTGTTTTTGTTATTACTACTCCCCAACTACGTCATCTTTTAAATTATTTTTTATTTATGTTTTAATGAGTGCTTTTTGTGCTTCCTTAGGTGTGATTCTGCGTATCCAACATAAGAAAATTATTTTGCGTGAACAAGAACATCAGATTGTTCACAATCTACAATTGGCAGTGTGCATGCATGATCATATGACTAATAAAATTGCTGATCTTATCCTGAACATTGAGATAGCGCTACTTGACACATCTCTTTCTGAGGAACAACGAGCTTCTTTTGAAGAAATGAAGACTTTAGCGAATCAGGCCTTTGAAGAAGGCCATCGTATTATTGACTTACTTCATAACAATGGAATATTGCAAGATGTTCGTACTGAATTTATACAGCGCATTAACTATGTCATTAAGAAAAATGACGCGCTCAATAAAACATGTGGATTGCATGGGGAATCTGTGTGTAGAATATTCGACGATGATATTGACTCAGATATGAGTTGCGAGGTTATTCGTGAAGTTCTTGATTTAATTGATGAATTGTATCTTAATACACGCAAACATGCCACGTTGTGGTATAGAATGAGCTTTTCTGTAGAAAGGGAACAAATTGTCATTAGACAGTTCAACATGTGTTCTTCATTTAATAAGCAGGAACCTGCTACTCGTCCAGCTTCTAAAAAAGGACTTCAGCTCCATCATGATATTATCAAACAGTTTGGCGGTTCTATAAGTATTCATAGTTTTAGCAGATATTGGAAATGCACTGCTATTATTCCAACTAGAGCAAGAGTTGCTGATGGCGAATTTAACACATACCAAGAGCATGCATGAATATAGGACAATACACATTTCTGTCTCTAATTTGGTTAATTTGGTTTATTGTATTGATATTTGCCATTTGTGTGGTTGTTGTTTCACCATTTGTGAACAAGAATAATAGAATGAAACAGAGAGATAAAGCTGTTTTTGACATAGTAACTATCCTCTTTTTAAAATAAATAAAGGTTGTTAACGTGTACACTTTTTGTTCTAACACATATTTTTTACTGAAAAGTAATACTTTCAATTATATCTTGTGACCATCTTATCGCTACATAGCTTTACCTTTAAAATATTTGTCTTGGTTTTCATATACAAGGTCTTGGAGTGCAGTTTCTCCTTAAGGTAAACTTAATTGAAAGTGAGTTGTTATTAATAAAGAAAGTTTTTTGGTAATGATTCATAAAATAAATAGTTAACAAGGAGGTTATTATGAAATCTTTCAAAAAAGTAGTGATTGCGTCTATGTCGGGTGTATTGCTTGTTTTTGGGGCGGCTAATATTGCTCATGCTGATACAGCTTATGTGTCAGGCCAACTTAACACATCTGGCACTCTTGTAAAATACAATTATGTAAGGACTCATCAGTTTACTGGACCAATTAGTTTACATGTTACAGATATGCCCTCTGGGGTTCTTCGTTTAGGTTTGCGTAATATGAAAAAACCTGGTGGTCCACAATTCACTGATTCATTACAGTGGAATCGAACAGGCACTAAAGCATGGGATAATATTTTGGTAGGAACTAAATTTGCATTCCAAGGTAGAATGCTAGCTTCTGGAATTTTTCTTGATAACACTTGGGGTGGAGATTTAACATACTAAATCAGGAACTTTGTGTTATGCGTAAGTTTACGAAAGTATTCTTGTTAGCTGCTCTGCCAGCGTGTTTGCTTACTGCATGCGCTGGTAGAGCAGTTGATGATAGTCAACAGCAGGCATCGCATGATTCAGTTCCACTTATTTCAGTCAAAAAACAGCCTTTAACACAAGTTGTGTCGGGTAAAGCAACAATAGAACAATCGTCTACCTTTGTTATCACTGCTGTAAGTAGAGGGAATTTTTCTCCATCGGTAAAAGCAGGAAGTGCTGTAAAAGCTGGAAGTATTTTAGGCTACAATGCTGATAACAAAGTTATTGCTCCAGTAGACGCTAAAGTTGTGTCAGTGGCTGAATCATCTGCGGACGTGCCTAAATCTTTCCCGCTATTTACTCTTAAATATGAAGGTTTTTCAATAAGCCTTAACGCAAAAGCTTTACTTCGTTCTGCGGATATTGCAGATATTAAAGGTCGCTTCCAAGTTGAAGATGGTGTTGGGCCAACCAATTGTTTGCAAATAGTACAAAGCGGTGGAACTTCTACAGATGTTGCAGCTTCGGGTAGTAGCAAGAATGATAATGCTGATTCAACTCAAACAGATGAGTCGAGTG
>CAMYPG010000016.1 GCA_947289115.1 uncultured Gardnerella sp. | reverse complement strand
TCGGTGGATCGAAGCGACGCTATGCCGGCATCGGCGACATCATCGTCGCCTCCGTTAAGGATGCTATTCCTGGCGGGTCGGTCAAGAAAGGCGACGTAGTTAAGGCTGTCGTCGTCCGTACGGTCAAGGAACATCGTCGTGTTGATGGTTCCTATATTAAGTTCGACGAGAACGCCGCTGTTATTCTCGGCTCCGGCCGTGAACCAAAGGGCACTCGTATCTTTGGACCAGTCGGTCGTGAATTGCGTGATAAGCGCTTCATGAAGATTGTGTCCCTCGCCCCGGAGGTGATCTGAGATGGTAGCCAAGATTAAGTCCGGCGACCAGGTAAAGGTTATCCGCGGCAAGGATCGCGGTAAGGAAGGCAAAGTACTTCGTGTACTCGCCGAAGACCGTTTGATCGTCGAGGGTGTTCAGGTTGTTAAGAAGCATGTGCGTGCTACCCAGCAGGGTCAGCAGGCAGGCATCGTCTCTGTTGAGGCTCCAATTCACCGTTCTAACGTTATGGTGATTGACCCAGAGACCAAGCAACCAACCCGCGTGGGCGTGATTGTTAAGCAAGAAGCTCGCGACGGCAAAGTAAAGACCGTGCGCGTGCGTGTAGCTAAGAAGTCCGGAAAGGAGCTGGCATGACCGATACTACAGTTGAGGCGCCGGCAACTCCGCGCTTAAAGCAGCAATACAATGATCAAATCGTTCCAGCTTTGGAAAAGGAATTTGGCCACACTAATCCTATGCAGGTGGCTCGTTTGCAGAAGGTCGTCGTCTCTATGGGCGTTGGCGCTGCAGCTCGCGATTCCAAGCTTATCGAAGGTGCGATTAAGGATCTCACTTTGATCACTGGTCAGAAGCCAAAGGTTACTAAAGCTAAGAAATCTGTTGCGCAGTTCCATTTGCGCGAAGGTCAGGCTATTGGCGCTTACGTAACTCTTCGTGGTGATCGTATGTGGGAATTCTTGGATCGTTTGCTCACTCTGGCTTTGCCACGTATCCGCGATTTCCGTGGTATTAATGGCAACCAGTTCGACGGTCAGGGTAACTATAACTTTGGTCTTACGGAGCAGTCAATGTTCCACGAGATTGATCCTGATTCGATTGATCATCAGCGTGGTATGGACATCACCGTGGTGACCACCACCAAGGACGATGTGGAAGCGAAGTCGCTACTTAAGCACCTCGGTTTCCCATTCAAGGAGAACTGATATGGCAAAAACCGCTCTGAAAAACAAGGCGGCCGCTAAGCCGAAGTTCAAGGTGCGCGCTTATACGCGTTGCCAGGTTTGTGGTCGTCCTCACTCCGTGTATCGCAAGTTCGGTCTGTGCCGCATCTGCCTTCGTGAGAAGGCTCATCGCGGTGAGTTGCCGGGTGTTACGAAGTCCAGTTGGTAAATATCGACGCTGAAGGTCCACTGCTTGAAGACAAAGTTCTCATATAGAGGCGGTGGAAACCACGGCGAGAAAGGGCGTTAGCCCACATGACAATGACAGATCCAATCGCAGACATGTTGACACGTCTGCGTAATGCGAGCGCGGCAAAGCACGATACCGTGGAAATGCCGTACTCCAAGTTCAAGGCGAATATCGCCGAGATTCTGAAGCGTGAAGGCTATATTAAAGACTTTGCTGCTAAGGAAGCCAAGGTTGGACAGACTTTGGAAGTCACATTAAAGTATGGCTCCAATGGTCAGCGTTCCATCCAGGGCATCAAGCGCATTTCTAAGCCAGGCTTGCGTCGTTACGCAAAGTCTGATTCTTTGCCTATGCCTCTTGGTGGTCTCGGTATCGCTATTATCTCGACCAGCTCGGGATTGTTGACTCAGAAGGAATGCCTCGACAGAGGCATTGGCGGCGAAATCGTCGCCTACGTATGGTGAGAAAGGAGAGCTGAAAATGGCATCGCATATTGGTAAGCTCCCCGTCGACATTCCTGCAGGCGTGGAAGTAAAGATTGAAGGTCAGTCCTTTAGTGCTAAGGGCGCTAAGGGTTCTGATTCCTATGTAATTCCAGAAGGTATTACCGCTGAAGTTGCTGATGGCAAGATCGTTTTAACCCCAGCTGATGATTTGCGTCCAACTCGTGCAAAGCACGGTTTGGCTCGTGCAATCGTAGCGTCCATGGTTAAGGGTGTGCATGAAGGCTACACCAAGACTTTGGACATTGTTGGAACTGGTTATCGTGCTGTGATGAAGGGTAAGGGCATTGAGTTCTCACTCGGATATTCTCACACTATTACCGTTCAGCCACCTGAGGGTATTGAGTTTGAATTGCCAAACGCAAATCAGGTAATCGTCAAGGGTACTGACAAGCAGGCCGTTGGTCAGGCTGCCGCTAACATTCGCAAGCTGCGTGCTCCAGAACCTTATAAGGGTAAGGGCATTAAGTACAGCGATGAGCGTATTTTGCGCAAGGCTGGAAAGGCTGGTAAGTGATATGAGCGTTAAGATTTTCGGTAAGGGTACCAAAGTCGCGCGTTTGCGTCGTCACGCCCGTCTTCGTAAGCGCATTTCTGGCACTCCAGAGCGCCCACGTTTGGTAGTTTCTCGTTCTAACCGTCACATGGTTGCTCAGATTGTGGATGACACTAAGGGTCTTACCCTTGTAAGCGCTTCCACCTTGACTTCTGACTTCGCTGGTTTTACTGGTACGAAGACTGAAGCTGCTACCAAGGTTGGCGAGTTAATCGCTGCCAAGGCGAAGGAAGCGGGTATTACCGCTGTAATCTTCGATCGTGGCGGTAATAAGTATCATGGTCGCGTCGCAGCAGTAGCTGAAGGCGCCCGTCAGGGAGGTCTAGCACTGTGAGCGATAACGAAAAGGAAACCCAAGTGGCTGAAGAAACTCAGAACACTCAGGCATCCGCCGAGGAGCGTACTGACGATCGCCGTTCCCGTCGCTCTAAGGGCGAAGGTAAGCGCGGAGAGCGTCGTAACCGTCGTGAAGAAAACCGCGGCGAAGAGCTTCTGGATCGCGTAGTTACTATTAACCGTGTTTCCAAGACTCACAAGGGTGGTCGTACCTTTAGCTTTGCAGCACTTGTTGTTGTTGGCGACGGTAAGGGCACTGTTGGTGTTGGCTACGGTAAGTCTCGCGAAGTTCCAGCAGCTATCGCTAAGGGTCAGCTTGATGCTAAGAAGCATATGTTCACTGTTCCACGTATTCGTGGTACCGTAACCCACCCTGTGTTGGGTCACGATGCTGCTGGCACAGTTTTGCTTCGTCCAGCTGCTCCAGGTACTGGTGTAATTGCTGGTGGCGCTGTGCGTGCTGTTATGGAGTGCGCTGGCATTACCGATATCCTCACCAAGTCCATGGGCTCTGCAACCGCTGTT
The DNA here is from genome assembly GCA_947289115.1 of uncultured Gardnerella sp. Taxonomy (GTDB): domain Bacteria; phylum Actinomycetota; class Actinomycetes; order Actinomycetales; family Bifidobacteriaceae; genus Bifidobacterium. Next base: position 3,678 of record CAMYPG010000016.1, on the reverse strand, counting down.
AACGTGGTTCGCGCTACTGTGGATGCTTTGAAGAAGCTTGAAGAGCCAGAGGAGATTTGCGCTCGTCGTGGACTTTCCCTCGAGGAAGTTGCACCAGACGCATTGCTTCGTGAGCGCGCTGCAGGCATTGCCGAAGCTCGCAAGGCTCGTGAAGAAGCTCAGGCTGCTAAGGCTGCCCAAGCAAAGGATGGTGAGTGATGGCTAACTTGAAGATCACTCTGGTGCACGGTTTGGTTCATTCCACCGAGCGTCAGCGCGCGAACGTTCAAACTCTCGGTCTTCACAAGATTGGCCAGAGCGTTGTTCGCGAGGACAATCCAGTCAATCGTGGCTTGGTTATGGCCGTTCGCCACTTGCTGAGCGTTGAGGAGGTTGACTGATTATGGCTAATGAAGAACCAATGTTGCACATGCACACGTTGCGTCCAGCTCCAGGAGCTAAGAAGGATCGCATTCGCGTGGGTCGTGGTGAAGGCTCTAAGGGTAAGACTTCGGGTCGTGGCGATAAGGGTACGAAGAAGCGTTACCAAGTTCGTCCAGGCTTTGAAGGCGGCCAGCTTCCACTTTACATGCGTTTGCCTAAGCTTCGTGGCTTTAAGAGCCCATTCAAGAAAGAGTTCCAGGTTGTTAATGTTGCAGCCCTCGAAGAGCTCTTCCCAAATGGTGGCGAAGTTACTGTTGCTGATTTGGTAGTTAAGGGCGCTGTGCGTGATGGTTACCCAGTTAAGGTTTTGGGTGATGGCGATCTTAAGGTTGCTTTGACTCTTAAGGGAGTTAAAGCTTCTGCATCTGCTAAGGCCAAGATTGAAGCTGCTGGTGGCTCTGTTAGCGAAGAGTAATGTACTCAGCTGATAATGCTAATTAACGCAGTGATTTGACTGTTTAATAATCCCTCTAGTTTTGGCTGGAGGGATTATTTTTTATTGCCTAAACTCACGGAATGACTGTATCGGTATGCACCGTGATATAAACTATTGCCTCAGAGTTTGTTTTTTTACTGTTGCGCCTAGATCGTAGCGCAAAAAAGGGAGGAAGACCCAGGTGAAAACGTTAATCCAGGCCTTCAGGACGAAGGAGTTGAGGAATAAGATCCTCTTCGTCTTCGCAATGATTATCATCTACAGAATTGGTTCCTTTATTCCGATTCCTGGCGTTGATTACAAAGTTATACGTGCTTGCACAGCTAAGCTTGCCTCTTCTAGTGAAAACTTTATTGGTTTGGTGAACCTGTTCTCTGGTGGTTCGCTTTTGCAGCTGTCTATTTTTGCATTGGGCGTTATGCCTTATATTACGGCGTCTATTGTTATTCAGCTGCTTAGGGTTGTGATTCCTCGTTTTGAGGCTCTTCACAAGGAAGGTCAGTCTGGAGAAACAAAGCTTACTCAGTACACTCGTTATTTGACTATTGGCTTGGCAATTTTACAGTCCACAACCATTTTGGTTACTGCACGTTCTGGTGCACTATTTAATTATCAGTGTGGTCAGGTTATTCCAGATGGCTCTATGTGGAGCTTACTGGTTATGGTTTTGATTATGACTGGTGGCACTGGTTTGATCATGTGGATGGCAGAACTTATTACGGATAAGGGTATTGGTCAGGGCATGTCAGTGTTAATCTTCATGTCTATCTGCTCTGGCTTCCTTCCAAAGCTGTGGGAAATTGGTTGGGGAACCAATGGTACTAATGGCGATTGGACCAAGTTCTCTATTGTCGGTGGCGTTCTGCTTGTAATTCTTATTTTTGTTGATTTCGTGGAGCTTGCTCAGCGTAGAATTCCTGTACAGTATACGCGCCGAATGATTGGTCGTAAGATGTATGGCGGTTCTTCTACATACTTACCTCTTAAGGTCAATATGAGTGGTGTTATCCCACCAATTTTTGCATCCTCGATTCTTGCTATTCCAACTCTTCTTGCTCAGTTCGGTGATAGTCGTAAGGATTGGGTGCGTTGGATTAATGCCAATTTAGCAAACTCTACTTCTGTGTGGTACATAGCCTTGTACACAGTTATGATTGTGTTCTTCTGCTTCTTCTACACTGAGATTACTTTTAATCCAGATGAAACTGCAGATAACATGAAGGAATACGGCGGTTTTATTCCAGGTATTCGTGCTGGTAGTGCTACAAGTCGCTATCTTAGCTATGTCATGAATAGATTAAACACTGTTGGTGCTGTCTATTTGCTATTCGTAGCGTTGATTCCAACAGTTTTGATTATGTCTTTGCACCTTAATATGAAGCTTCCATTTGGTGGTACTACGATTCTTATTATCGCAGGTGTTGGTTTGGATACTTTGCGTCAAGCCAAGGCTCAGACCGAGCAGTTCCAATATGCTGGATTCTTGTTTGATCATAACGATAGTAAGCAAGTTGCTAAATAGTATTACTAGATAGGTTTTGTTGTTAAGATTTGCGATGGAGCATAAAGAAACAAGGAGATTAATATGCGATTGCTAATTATGGGACCACAGGGCGTTGGTAAGGGCACTCAGGCTGCTTTGCTTGCAGAGCATTATGGGATTCCTGCTATTTCTACTGGCGATATTTTCCGTTACAACTTGAAGAATCAAACGGAGCTTGGTAAGAAGGTTCAGGGTTATCTTGATAAGGGTGAGCTTGTTCCAGATGAATTGACAAATAGCATTGTTAAGGATCGTCTTGCTCAGGATGATGCTAAGAATGGCTGGATTCTTGATGGATATCCACGTAATGCGTCTCAGGTTAAGGCTTTGGATCTTATGCTTGAGGAGCTTGGTACTCCTTTGGATCACGTTGTTGCTCTTGAAGCGGAGCGTGAGGTTTTGCTTGAGCGTATGAAGAAGCGCGCAATTGAGCAGGGTCGTTCAGATGATACTCCTGAGGTAATTGCTACTCGTTTGGAAACTTACGAGAAGGAAACTGCTCCTCTTCTTGATATTTATGAAAGCCGTGGTCAGCTTGTTGAGGTTGATGGTGTTGGCGATATTGCTGAAATCAACAATCGCATAGTTGAGTCTTTGGTATGAGATTTATTTAAAATTTAGATTTTCTCGTATTTATAATGCGCCTTTTGCGACACGCCGAGTGTTGTATTGGGCGCATTTACTGTATCATAGAAGATTGGCGTGTCTTCGGATACGTAAAGTAGTACGTCCAAGGAACGGAACGAGGCTCATGGCAAAAGACGGTGTGATTGAAGTCGAAGGCACGGTAGTAGAAGCACTACCAAATGCGATGTTTCGCGTTCAGCTTGAGAATGAGCACATTGTTTTAGCTACGATTTCTGGTAAGATGCGTAAAAATTATATTCGCATTCTTCCTCAAGATCGTGTAGTGCTAGAAATGAGCCCTTACGATCTAAATCGTGGGCGTATTACGTACCGTTATAAGTAAGGTACAAGCAAAGGAAAACCATGAAGGTCAGCCCTAGCGTGAAGAGGATCTGCGAAAATTGCCGCGTGATCCGCCGTCACGGTCGCGTCATGGTGATTTGCATCAACCCACGTCATAAGCAGCGTCAGGGCTGAGTGGATCCCCACCGCGAAGATAAAGGATAAGGCGCTAAGTCGCAGCTAAAGCTGAACCCTGGGTGCGCAGGCCCAGGCCGCAGGATTGCGGGAGACTTGGTGCACGACCTGCGTAATAGTAAAGGAATTACAATGGCACGTCTTGCCGGAGTAGATATTCCCAATGAGAAGC
>CAMYPG010000015.1 GCA_947289115.1 uncultured Gardnerella sp. | reverse complement strand
ACGCCGGAGAAAATTCCCCGGCGTTTGTAAGTCAAAACCAGCTAAAGCAGCAGCTCAGTAGTAGTAGCCGCTGGCATCTAGGCGAGCGTCTGGGTTTAGAGCGTAGTACGGTTTCCTTACTTGGTATTGCGCGAGGTTTGAGTATTTCTCTCCTCGCAAATCCCGTCGCTACTCTCCTCTTTTATTGCTCGTATAGAAATACATCAAACCTTCTGAATATCTAGAACTTTTGCGTGGTTTTTATCACCGAGATTCTCGATTTTTCTTGCTACTTCAGCGAATCACCATCAAAGAGCTGCGAATCGACTTGCTTGAGCGCTTAAAGCGTAGCGCGCGAATGCACTTCGATTCGCTGAGCTTGCTCAAAGTTGAAAGCACAGTGTGCTTTCAACGCAAGCGAAGACGTGAGCGCGCTGTAACGCGCGAGCGATACGCTTCATTCAGTGCGAAAAATCTCGAATCTATACCTAACTTGGCGCAACCTTGTAGTGCGTTTGTACCTGATTTACGGCGTGTCGTCATACAATCGCACTACAAGGTTGATCGTCGTTCGCGCGGATTAGCCGTGTGATTCCGAACGTCTATTAGTAGCCGCTCGGCTGATCTGGCGCGTAAAGTCCACTGGACTTTACGTTTAAGCCAAATCACGCTTTGAAGGAGCTTGAAATGCGTTATGAAATTTCAAGCTCAGTCAAAGCAAACGCACTACAAAAGTGCTCTCGCGCGCGACGCTTTAAAACTCAAAGCCACAAATCTATCTAAATGCAACTTTATAACGAGCAATAGCTGCAACAAATGTAAGTATAATGAACAGCGCAAAAGTATAAACAATGTTGCTTCCTGTTTGAAGCATAGATCCACCACGCTTTGAAACACCATTATCTACAACAGTTACTTCAGTCCATGCGATTTGTTTGCCACTCTCGTCTACAAGTAGAACAGTGTGTTTACCAGAGTATCCAGCTGGGAATATTGCATCGAATTGAGGCACGCCATTCACCATTCGTACAGTAACATACTTTGAACCGTCGGAGCCTTTAAGCAATCGCGGAGACGAGTAGATGTATGCGTAAGCATATGCAATACCTTCACGATTCAGACGTTCAATAAACTCGCCGTTTTGAATGCGAATGCTTACTTTGTTCACAACTCCAGCATTCGCAACATTATTGTCTCGTACTAGCAGAGTTCCTCTTAGCTCTGACTTAAGCTGCTGCACTGTTGCCGGTGCAGTAGGAGTTGGAGCAGCTGATGATGGCTTAGCAGGCGCAGATACAGCAGAATTTGAGGAAGATTCAGGTTTTGTTTTAGCTGGTTTAGACTGATCTGAATTTTCATGCACATTCTGCTTAGGTTTTGAATGAGTTTGATATTCAGAAGTAGAGTGAGACTCAGCATTAGGCTTAGATTCAATACTATTATTAGGTTCATGAGCAGGCGTATTAGACTTAGAGCCTTGCTGGGATGCAGAACCTGATTCGGAATTACTAGGAGCAGTACCCACATCTGGGACTAAAGTATGTGGAGCAGGATGATTTTCAGTATCAGAGTCTCCAGGAGTTTGCTCACGACCAGGCGTAGATGAATTTGGCTCATGAGTTCCAGGATGAGTTTCTCCAGGAGTTGGAGTTGGAACTGGCGCTGGCTGAGGAGCCGGATTCACAGTATTAGAACCAGGCTGAGGATGAGGGCCAGGCGCTGGAGCCGGATTTGGCACTACAGGACCAGGAACAGGTGGCTGAGGTGATGGAGTAACAGTACCAGGAGTTTGTTCATGCCCAGGAGTAGATGGATTCGGCTTCTGCGTACCAGGCTTAGATTCATCCTTCAACTTATTGATATCCAAAGGATTCATCTTATATTTGAGAACATCATCAACATTAATATTTGCAAAAGGATTATCGTTCTTCTTTTCAGCATCCTTCACAAGTACTGAAGTCGAAAGAGCAGAAACCTTGTAATTTCCATTGTCATCTACAGATGCTTCAGGACACACTGACTCATCATTGCTGTTAGCTTTCCCATCAGCAATGCGCACGCGATACTTTCCTTTGCCAATATTCACAGTAAATTCACCACTATTAGCATTGAAAATAAACACATACGTTTTACCGTTGTTGTCAACACTAAATGCGTTAATACCATCGCTGCTCTTAATCCAATGCATATTATTGTTAACATCAGAATATTCAGAATCTCGTAAAGCTGGAATCTCGTTTCTTAGCTTTATCAACGCTTTGAAGTACTCAACAGCATCTTCATTCGTTTTAACTAGATCCCACTTAACGGAATTGTCGCCGTCGCCAGCATTGTAACTATTAGCATTACCATTCTTGCTTCGTAAGAACTCTTGACCAAGCTCAAAGAATGGCATGCCATGCGCAAACATAACAAGAGAATTAGCAAGCATTACTCGCTTCTTAAGATTCTCTTCTGACTCATTAGGCAAAGATTTCTTCAACTTATCGTAAAGATTAAGATTGTCGTGAGCTTCAACATATTGCACAGTCTGACCAGCATTCGCGTAGCGCCTACCAGTGCAGCTTGCGTTTCCAGGCTGGCAGCCGTAAAGATTTTGCATAACTAGATTGTCGCTGCCTCTGTTTCCAGACACGAATCCAGCAACATCATCATCTCCTTGACCCTTTACAGCATCACGGAAGGAATCGTTAAAGAACGCAACGCCATTATTTTCAGCAAGCTTATACGCATTAGGCTGAATAGTGCGGTTTCCATAAGGCAATTGGCTCATATCCCAGCCTTCGCCAAGAATAATCGAGTTCGGGTCAATTGCATGAATAGCTTCACGCACTTCCTTAATGGTTTCAAGGTCAATCAATCCCATCAAATCAAAACGGAAGCCGTCAATACCGTACTCTTTAGCCCAATACTTTACAGAGTCAACAATATACTTTCGCATCATTTTGCGCTCTGAAGCAGTATCGTTTCCGCAACCAGATCTATTAGACAAGCTGCCGTCATCGTTGTAACGGAAGTAGTAGCCTGGCACAGTCTGTCCAAAAGCGTTCTTTTCTGCGTTATAAACATGGTTATAAACCACGTCCATAATCACGCGCAAACCAGCCTTATGTAGACCTTCAACCATTTGCTTTAGCTCAGTAATGCGCGTAGCAGGATTTGCTGAATCAGACGCATAGGAGCCTTCTGGAACGTTGTAGTTTATTGGATCATAGCCCCAGTTTTGATGAGGATTATCTTTGTCGTTCTTATCAACATAACTCAAATCTCCTGCTTCATTAACAGAACCAAAATCATACATTGGCATGATTTGCACATGAGTGATGCCGAGGGACTTCAAATAATCAAAGCCAGTTGGCTTGCCATCTTTTTTAGCACCAGATTGAATTACACCAAGATACTTTCCGCGCTTTGCAACATCTACGCCAGAACTTTCATGAATCGAAAAGTCGCGAATATTCATTTCTGCAATAGTCGCATCAGTTGGACGCTTTCCAAATGATGCCTTACGAAATACAGGTGTTGCCATATTGCCACCGAATACAACGGATCTCATTCCATTTCGCACAGCAGCTTTTGCATAAGGGTCTGGAGAATTATTAACAGTGCCATCTGCAAAATAAACCTTGTATGTATAAGCAGTGCCAGCTTTTGCATAACTCGTAGTAATACTCCACACGCCAAGCTTTCCATCTTCTGTGCCAAGAGTCATATCTTGCTTTTTATCTTCTTGCGCTTTTTCATCAGTTGACTTATAAGTTACTAACTCCACTTTTGCAGCAGTTGGCGCCCAAAGCTTGAAAGTCGTAGAACCATCTTTTACAACAGCACCCAAGTCATCACCTGTGTACGCATACTTTTGATCAAACTCATCAGTGCGAACAATCTTAGAACCTTTAACAGTTGAAGCAGACACTGTTTTAGGCATTCCACCAACACCCTTAATGTTGATTTCATACATTTTCTTAAGATCTAATTCGTTCTTTGCAGTGATTACGATCCTATTATCCACAACAGCAACTTGCGAAATATCTACTGTCTTGTGTTGATTTTTCTTTGAATCTGTAACATCAGTTACAGTAACATTTTTCTTCTCAACTTCCGAAGGGTCGCCGCTCACGTTTACAGTAAATTCCTTAAAAGACGTAATATCAGCATTAATAGCATTAGCCTTCGTGTTGATTACGTTTGGGCTTAAGTAAACTCTACTATCGCCCTGCATAAGCCAGATTTCAGCATTACCAGTGTTACCATCTTCGCTTAAGGTAATTGCTTTTGCAGGAATTGGGCGATCGCCTTCGCCAGGATCTTTAGAAACCCAATCGTTGCCTTGCATAGAATAGCGCACAATAAACTTTGAATCTTTTATGCCAGAATCATTGTGGAATGTATATTCTGCAATCTTACCGAAATCATCATGAGCCGTAAAATCTTGCTTTACGCCCTTCTCACTACCGTACCAAGTCCAAAGATTCCAACCAGCGTAATCCTTATTTGTTCTGCGGTAGTGAACAGTAACATTTAATGTTTTAATGCTATTAAGCTTGTTAGAGACTTCAGATGGAGGTTCTGCAAAAGTATTTGAATCTCCTCCGTAAACCCAAGCTTCGCCAACACCATATTCGATTTGCCAGATATTACGATCTCCGCCGTCCTTATGCCAGTCCTGACCATCAACGGGTTTCTCGGTAATAATAAATCCGACTTTTCCGCTCTCGTAAGTGCCATCAGCTTCAACTGCGTAAGTCTTACCAAAAGCGTCTTGACCATTGAATTCATGCCAAGCACCTTTTATCTCTTGACCATCTGCATTTTTAAGACCCCAGATATAGACGCCCATATGGCGATTGTCACCATATTTTTGCTTATAGTGAATAACAATCTTTGTCTTTAATTCAGTAGGCTTTGAAGATGTGTCCTCAACCTTGCAAGGAATGCTAGCAGATTCAGAACCGTTCAAATCGGCATCTACTACATAAGTTTTCGAACCAGCTTGAATTTCAAAGTTTGCTTTAGGCTGATTGTTATTGTTATTGTTATACCAATTATTTCCACCGTCGTTAAATACAGCAGTAATTTGTTTTCCATTATTAGGAATTGTTCTTGCAAACCAATCGCCACAAACTTTGCGCATTGGTCTACCAGGAACTGCAGTCCAAGATCCATTGCCGATTTGATAATGAATATTTACTGAGCTTGGATTACCTGCTTTATTTTTAGCATTAAAATAGACAGTTGTTGACTGGTCTTTAGCATCGTCAACATTGTATTTTGGATCAGATTCATCACGTGCTGTATTAGATTTTACTTTTTCATAAATATTGTCCTTAAGCGCATCCACATGCAAAGCAATTGCAGAATAAGGAGCAATAGTCGCAGCAACTTTGCCATCTGTAACTTTAACAGTCTTAGAGCAATTTCCAGCCTCATAAACGTTGCAATACTCACCATTTGGCAAATCAGTCTTATACAAAACTTTCTTTGCGTTTGGCGTATTGTTTATTGCTAAGAATCCCTTGCCTGCACGACTAAAAGCAATGTTATTATTGCCGTCATCTTGCCAATTAGTGACTTGAGCACCATTTACAGCCTTAAAGAAGCCAACCATTCCGCGAATCGAAGTCCAACGCTGAGTGCACTGCCACTTTGAATCCTTGCCGCAAGACACATCTGGAACAGACGTATCGGTAGCATTAGGCGCACCATCATCCTTATGACCATTCTCAAACCTATACCCCGAGTAAATGTTTGGATTTCCATACGGATAGCCAAGCATAAACGCATTTGCAAGCTCGTAGCGAGGACCATCCTTATAGGTAAGTGTGCGCACATAATTTTCTCGAGGAGTATCCCAATTAGTAACAAAAATTGAAGCTTTATCGCTTGGAACAAGTCCATCAGTAATATTCTTTAGATTCGATATTGAGCCATAAAAATCACTCTTTAATCGGTACGAATATTGGAATTCGTTGACTTCACCTTCATTCAAATGCTGATCTGGCTGTATTTCTTTAGCTTCAGAAGGATCACCAATCGTCTCCTGCATCCACCAAATCTCATCCGCATTTTTACCAGATTGTTTTGCAGCTTCAGCTTTAATCGCAGCCATATCTGTTGGAGAAATATGTTTTACTGCGTCAATACGGAAGCCAGCAACACCTAGCTTTAGCAAATGAGCAAAGTACTTACCTAAAGTCTCGCGCACATTCTGCTTTGATGTATCCAAATCAAGCAAACCAACAAGCCTGCGATTCCACACTTCCTCCGCATTGTTATAGTGCTCAATATTCCTAGCATCTTGATGGAAATCATCCTTTTTATATCCAGCATCTGGGAAAGACTGATCTTTAGCGCTATATTTACTTTCACCAACACCCTCTGTATGAGTGTCACCAGCACCAGTCATGTGATTAATAACAGCATCTGCAATGATTCTAACACCTGCATCCTTGCAAGTAGTAATCATCTTCTTAAAGCCATCTTCATCGCCGAGTTTTGACTTTAATTTATAGCTCACAGGCTGGTAAGAAGTCCACCACTGAGTACCCCTTACATGCTCATTTGGAGGAGACACTTGCACATAACTCACGCCCTCAGGACCATAAGTTGTTTTGCATTCTTGAGCAATACTCTTCCAATTCTGCTGGAATGCGGTAACAATAACTCCCTTACGGTTAAGAGTTAGATTGCTAGATTGAGGATTACTAGATTCACTACTAGCCTCACTACTAGCGCTTGCATTGCCAACAACAGCAAAACCTGTTATTAACATTGCACTCGCTGCAATCATAGAAACTATTTTCGACGCAAGGTGGCGATGAGTGACCATCTGCATATCCTTTCCTCCGTTGGCACAAACATGCTTCTATATTGTTTTATTCCATGCAAAACATGAAAACTATAGGTGACACAACTATGTTTCACTTCTTATTACAACCAACTTTGGTTTACACATAAGATTGCTTATTTTGAACGCAAATCGCCATAAGCACATTGAATTTTTCGCAATTTTGCACGTAAGGAGCTATTGTAACACTTTTGCAATTTTTACAAAAGTCAAAAATACAACTGCGATATTAGTTGCACATGTAGTGCGAACCCGCACAAGCTTGTGTGCGAATCGACTTGCATGGGCGCTTTGACTGATCTTGAAATTGCATAACGCATTTCAAGCTCCTTCAAAGCGTGATTTGGCATGTAAAGTCCAGTGGACTTTACATGCCAAATCAGCCTAACGGCTACTAATAGCCGTTAGGAACAGCGCGGCTAATCCGCGCGAGCAACATTTCCGCATTTTGTTGTTGATTTTGCCGTTTTGAGCAACATTCTCGGGAAAATCGCTATTGCAGATTAGCCACACTCATGTCTACGCTAGCAATAGTAGCCGCTTGCATCTAGGCGAGCGTCTGGGTTTAGCAGCATAGCTTTTTCTGCTTCGTGACCATCGTAGCGAGTGCCATCCGGAAGGCGCGTGCCATCCTTCAGAAAGTGACGATTCTCAACAGGCTCGAACAAAGCAGATCGCCCCATCATGCCTTCCTCAAATCGCCTCTGGCCCGCAGCCAAACGCGCATTCGCCTTGGCTCTCCATTCGCTAAGCGCATCCGCACCAGCGCTAGCTGCCACAGAAGCCTCAAACGCACCAGGGTGAACTAATGCCACAAATCCGCTAACGTGACCGAAGCCGAGCGAAGTTGCGAGAGCAGCCTTCACTGCACAAGAACCTGCACCATCGCCAATGCGCATCGACTCACGCAACCAAACCATGTGGTCGTCGCGCGCAAGCTTAGGATCCACGCAGTCAAGTGATGCGTTTCCAGGGATTACGCCACTTCTAAACAGCTGCGTTAAACCGTTGATTTGGAAGATGCACGCACCACCCTTTGCATGTCCGGTCAGCGTCTTTTGGCTGATTACAAATAGTGGATTGCCTTCCGTGCGTCCGATTGCGTGCGCAAGAGTATTGTGCAGTTCGGATTCGTTCGGATCGTTTGCGTTCGTGGAAGTATCGTGCTTAGAAACCACAGCAATATCGTCCGGAATAACGCCGAGAGCTGCCAAATCGCGCACGAGCTTAGACTTAGCTCCACCCATGCCCGCAGCCAAAGCACCCAAGCCCG
>CAMYPG010000014.1 GCA_947289115.1 uncultured Gardnerella sp. | reverse complement strand
CACTCGACTCATCTGTTTGAGTTGAATCAGCATTATCATTCTTGCTACTACCCGAGGCTGCAACATCGATAGAAGTTCCACCGCTTTGTACTATTTGCAAACAATTGGTTGGTCCAACACCGTCTTCAACTTGGAAGCGACCTTTAACATCTGTAATATCCGCAGAACGAAGTAAAGCTTTTGCATTAAGGCTTATTGAAAAACCTTCATATTTAAGAGTGAATAGTGGGAAAGATTTAGGCACATCCGCAGATGATTCAGCTACTGACACAACTTTAGCGTCTACGGGAGCAATAATTTTGTTACCAGCATTGTAGCCTAGAACACTTCCAGCTTTTACAGTACTGCCTGCTTTTACCGATGGAGAAAAATTCCCTCTACTTACAGCAGTGATAACAAAGTTAGACGATTGTTCTATTGCTGCTTTACCCGACACAACTTGTGTTAAAGGCTGTTTTTTGACTGAAACAAGTGGAACTGAATCATGTGATGCCTGCTGTTGACTATTATCAGCTGCTCTACCAGAGCATGCAGTAAGCAAACACGCTGGCAGAGCAGCAAGCAAGAGTACTTTCGCAAACTTACTCATAACACAAATCTCCTTACTCGCCAAACCCGTAGACACATAGTATGCGTCGAAACAAGCCTCTCAAACTGATCCAAAATAAATAAAGTGCTTGATAATGCTACGATTGACGCTTTTATGATTGTCACTTTATTGAGGATTTCAGCTTTTGCTTAATATCCTATAATCGCCGTAAAGAGTTTGCATCACACTAAATGATGATTTTATTTATGATTTTTGGAGCTTGCGTAATACCAGAGAATGATTTGTTTCGCATAGAGTTTATATATTACTGAACAATTTATTTGCTTATAGCCACAACCACATTGTGATTGAATCACTAAACTTTAAGCGAACTTATTCGCTGCGGAGTAACTCCCGTAAGCTCTCAGTGCCTACCTTTATAAGATTACCTTTGTAAAGGTTTTCCTAGACAAGATATTCATCATACAAATTCAAGTACTATTATTACTTAAATAATGCTTTTCTGAAGGAGCAATATGATAGCAAAGCATATTACTGTTGGCATTGTTGATGATGATTGTTTTTGTCTACACGGCCTAAAAACATATATTGAACAGGTTGTTCCGTCCTGCAGTATTTGCTGGTTATCCGCGTACGCCGATCAAGCAATTCAATTTTGTCAAAATCAATGCCCAGACGTGCTGCTAATTGACATGTATATGTCTGGGGTTTCGGGAATTAAAATATTATACGAATTGCGAAGAAGATACTCACTCCCAATAATAATTGCTATAACTTCATTCCCTATAAACGATTATGCTTTAAAAGCATCAACAGCAGGCGCGCAAGGCATTGTTGGAAAGAACCACCCAGAAACTATTTGCGCCATGCTTAGCAGTATTGCCAATGGCACGTTCAAGCCACAAATAATAGGAGATCTTCATTTTGACGACACGACGACAGCATTTCAGCGTTTGAAAAAAAAGACAAAAAATGGACGCCTTGCTTTAACGAATCATGAGACTGAAATTATAAAGTTGTGCAGTAAAGGCATGACTAATGCGCAAATCGCCAAACGTTTATTTGTTGAAACTTGTACTGTGGAAACTATCCTTCGTCGCGTGTTCAAAAAATTGAATGTGACAAATCGTTCACAACTTATTACTACATGGCTGCATGATGAATATTTAGGAAATGATAAACAATGATTATTTTCTTAATGCGTCGTTTACGAGAAAAGCTTATTGACAATAAAACATTTTTACTATTGGGATGTTTGTCGAGCGCAATGGATGCATATATTTACTCAAATAGCGACAATAGCACAATACAACTTGTCATAGTTTACATGATTCTTGCTGCTATAAATCTGTTTCTTTGCTTGCTCCCGCATTTTATGAGCATGTGCTATATTTTTGTACATCTCAGCATTCTTGTTATTCCTAGTCTGAATCTTCCACCAGTAACTTTCGGGCTCATCATATCATTTGTTTTTATTTCGTATTTATATCCGATTCAATTTACACTACCTTTATTCTTAGTAATAGATGCATTACACTACGTTGCATACCGATACCTATCAACTTTGTCTTTCAAGTATCTTATTGCTTACCTTTTAATAAATATATTTTGCGTTTGCACTGGTATTATTTTGCGCATTTCTCACCAAAAAATGGTTCTTTATGAAAAAGATAAGCAAACAATTAATAATCTTCATCTGGCTGTGCGAATGCACGATAGATTAACTAATAAGATTGCAGATATTGCACTACAAAGTAAAATAGCATTACTTGACAAGTCTATTTCTAAAAAACAGCGAAGTGCTATTGAGGCAATAAATGATTTGGCAGATCAGGCTTTTGAAGAAGGACATAATATTATCGACATTCTACGTGGAAATACTGCTAAGCAAGATGCTCGAAGCGAGTTCATTCAGCACATTGAAGATACACTACAAATGAACGACTCAATCAATACATCTTGTGGATTAAAAGGAAGATCAATATGCAACATATCTAGTAACGATATTCCTGAAGACATTAGCAATGAAATCATCTGTGAAGTTATTGAATTAATCGAAGAACTATATTTGAACATGCGAAAATATGCTTCTTTAGTTTATTACATCAGAATTTCGATACGCGAAAAACAAATTGTTATAAAACAGTTCAATGTTCGATTTTTGGGCGGGAAAAGTAAAGATGCAATTCGCTCAGTATCTCAAAAAGGACTTTTGCTTCATCGCGATACCATAAAGCATTTAGGCGGTTCACTCTATTTTCGAGCCTTTGGTAAGTATTGGGAATGTAATGCAGTTATTCCTTTCAAAAATGAACATAACTGTATAGATAGTATGGCTTACTGATTCAGTTTAAAAGATTAATGAATCTTAAGCAGTTTTAGATAGTAATTATTTGTAAAGGTTTTCCTAGACAAGATATTGTTTACCTTTTAGCACGCCATTAATTTATAAGTTGTAAAGGTTTGATATACACAATTATTTTCTTGTATTAGAAGGAGAAGAATATGAGTAATTTAGAAGATACAAAAGCACAAATTCCATCCGTATTTTGGACAATAGCCAATGGTGTATTTCTTGCTAGCGGAATTGCGCTGATTGTAATGCGTAATGATTATCTATGGGGAGTGCCTCAAATTATCGCTGGATTATTTGGTCTTGCAACCATGTTTCTCATTAAAAAACCGTGGTGCGCTCAACTATATTTTATAGTATCTTCACTAGCCGTAATAGCAAATGGACTTATGGAAATATTCGGCATAATCCACGGATCTGGATACGGTTATGTTCCGCTGATTATTGGCATAATCGTGCTTTTATTTATAGGCCTTGACAAGGATGAAAGTTCAAAAGCTCTTGGAATTGCCAAGAATAAATAAAAGCATTAGACTGCGATTTTAACTTAAAAACATATCGCAATTTTCAAAGGTCAAGTTGTAGCCACACATCCTACGACTTGACCTTTACTTATTTATCCGCTATTGATTTGTTTTGCATAGAGTTTATACACTACTGAGCAACTTGCTTGTGCATAGCCCCAACCGCATTGCATTAAATCACTAAGATTTAAGCGAGCTTATTCGCTGCGGAGTAACCCCCGTAAGCTCTGCAACATCACGAACCGTCAATCCCTGATTCCTTAGTATACGAACTGTTTCACGCATAAGTATAGACGCTTCTTCTTGAGTTTTTATAGCTGCAGATTTTGCATCTAACATGCGCTGAAGCATAAGCTCATCTTGCTCACTAAGTTTCGGAGTTACTTCCACGCAATTGACTTTAACATTTAAAGTTGCAGCAGCATCTTTTACCATTGCTGCAACCTTATCAAGCCTACGTACTTGAGTAAATAATCCTGGTATTTCTGGCACTTCTATAGCCCACCAGTCATCGCATCTGCGAGCTATAGCAGTCACCTTTTGCAAACAATTTGTTGCATTATCATGCTCAGTAACACTCATTGCTCCTATCATGCCTGCAGGTTCCTTTCAAAATATCTAATAATGCTTCTAGCAGTAAGCTCATTTATTTCATTATGCCTCGGAACAGTAGTAGCCAATTCGCCAATGCAAACTTTGCTATGATTACCGCCCTCAGACCAAGTTATTTGTCTATTAGTACTTCTTGCAAGCTGATTGAGTTTTTTCTCCAACTCTTTTCGCTTCACACATATAAGTATATGCCTATTTATCAATTCAGTAAATAGGCATTGCATACAAAATCATCGCAAATGCATAACCGTCATTGAATGCAATTCTATTTGATATTTTCCAAAGTACTTTGAGTTTTGCAAGATAGGAAGATAGGGAGATATGAAAATGGGAAAATATGCAGATAGGAAAATTGACTAGCGAATTTAGGTAACTTTTACTACTCACGATTTAAGTCTTAAGCAAGGTCTTAAGCAAGTCACTTGTGCATCTGCGCTGCTCAGAAAATCAACAATAAATAAGAGACATGCGTATTATAAAAATGCGCTGACGCTTTTACT
This sequence comes from uncultured Gardnerella sp., assembly GCA_947289115.1. GTDB lineage: Bacteria > Actinomycetota > Actinomycetes > Actinomycetales > Bifidobacteriaceae > Bifidobacterium. The sequence goes on along the minus strand of CAMYPG010000014.1, from coordinate 3,710 downwards.
CATCTTCAAATCTTCTAGATTTTGTTAATAAAGACGAAGTCAATGCATCAGCGCTATCAAGCTATCAAACCATCTACCTCAATGCTCTATGAGCTTGATTAAAGAACTCATACTCGTAAATGCATGAAGTCATATATGCTTGAGCAGCAAGAATTCGAGCCTGTGGGCCAGCTTCTTCAAAAGCTCTCTCAACAAATTTAACTGCCATTCTTACACCTGACTCAAAATCATTAGAAGAATACATTGAAATCCAATCATAATATGGGTTTTCAGGAGTATTATTTTTGACTAAAATTTGCCCCACTTCTTCATAAAGCCAATAACATGGCAATATGGATGCAGCTCCAATCACGTAATCTTCTGCCATTGTAGAAGCAAGTAAGTGATTTACGTAAGCTAACGTTACTGGCGAGCAAGACGCATCAATGCTTATATTTCTGCTTCCAAGCCAATCTCTGTGCAACTGCGATTCCGCTTCTATGCACATAGCTGCACCCGTAGCCCAATGCACTCCAGCTTCATTATCTGGCGTTTTAGCTCCAACAGCAGCTAGCGCGCGCGAGTAACGCTTCAAGTATTCAGAATCTTGACTTATGTAGAAAGCAAACAAGTCGGAGTCAAGCGTTCCATTACCTAAAGCCTTAATAAATGGCATTTTCATAATGTTGTTATCAACATCTGCGCTAGCATCCCATAAAGCTTGAGTCCAAGGGCCACAAGGCTCCACATTTGGCTTTCTAGCCTTGCTATGAGCTTTTACGACTACGCTTTGCGCAGTTAATCCGTCTAAGCCACTAGTTTGCATATGCTCCCAAGGAGTTGATGAAGAATCTAATTCCAAACGGTAATTACGAGCCGCATGATTCACAGGCCCATGACCTTTGCCAACATGCAAATCTTTACCGCAAGCAATAGCCTCATTAAGCCATCTTGACGACCATGCTAGAGCATCCGCTACTGTACTGTAATCACTAAGCTTCTTGCCTTCTCGCAACGCTAATCCTATGCGCGTAGCGAGCGAGGAAGATAGCGAGCAGCCCGTGCCATGCGTTGTTGTTGTATCAACCCTAGGGCAAGGAACGTGCACTCTGTGGCCATCTGGGAACACAACAGTATTACCAGCATCGTCGCTTGTTAAGTGGCCGCCTTTAACAATAACAATAGTATTGTTTTTTGCACTCCACTCGCTTGCTTGAGCATAAGCTTCTTCAAAATTAGATGCAGACTGTTTATCGCATAATACTGCGAGCTCAGGTATGTTTGGCGTAATAACATCCGCAAGAGGCGCAAACTCACGCATTGCATCTTCTGCAGACTTTTCAAGCAACCTATCTCCCGAAGTTGCTACCATTACTGGGTCTAACACAACAACAGGAACAGGATGATTCTTAAGCCAATCTTGAACTAGGCTAATATATGATTTGTCTCCAAGCATGCCGATTTTTACAGCATCAATAGTTACGTCATCAAATACTGCTTCTAGTTGCGCTTGCAAAAAGTCTGTTGGAGGAGTGTAAACTTCGCGCACACCGCAAGTGTTTTGAGCAACCAAATTAGTTGTTACACACATTGCGAATCCATGAGATGCTGTGATTGATTTTAAATCAGCTTGAATTCCAGCTCCGCCTGTTGGATCAGTTCCAGCAATGCTTAGCACTCGCGGAATAATTGGCTCTTCTAAAGATGGCAAGGAAGATGGCCTTAGACTTGAATCATATAATTTAGAAATTGATTGCAAAGGTGCTTGAGTTTGCGAAAATTGATTATTCATTATTTTTATTCCTTTGTAATAGCATCGCGTAATTTGTGTGCTTCTTCGCAAGGATTTTGCGCAAGCATTAGAGCAGATACTACGCATAAACCATCTATTGAAGTGCTTTTAATAGGAAACACGGTATTTTCATTAACTCCGCCGATTCCTAGAGTGCTAATGCCGAGTTCTTTAGCGCGTTTAGCAATCTTTTCTACTCCTTCAACTCCTAAAGCAGGAGCAGCGTCTGGCTTAGTGGCAGTAGGCCAAATCGGACCTATTCCAATAACATCAGGCAATGCCACATTTTCTTTAGCACATTCGTTATAAACGTAATCTAACTGTTCTAACTTTTCTATAGAAAGTCCAACCATCCACTCTGCAGGAATAGACTTACGCGCTTCAATATAAGGCGTGTCTGTTTGCCCAACATGCAAGTTGAACCCTAAGCTTTTAGCGCAATCTATACGATCGTCAACAAAAATCGGCACGTCTCCGCAACCATTAGCAAGCATTTTGTCTCGCAGGCTTTGAGCTTTATTGTTAAAAGTTTCGCTATTTGCGTACTTATCGCGCAATTGGACTACGCTTGCTCCGCCTTTAACGCAATCAACTGCAATATCTTCTTCTGCTCGATCACTCATCTTTGGGTCTGTTATAAAGTATAAAGACCAATCAACAGGATCGAGTTCAAATTCAATATTCGCTAATTTCAGCATCTCGTCTACGCTCAAATCCATAAGCGCATCCATCCATAATTTTCTAAATGACCCTGGCAATGTTGAACGTTGCGCTGCCCAAGTTCCTGCTGCAGCAGCGTGTACGTGCGCGGCAACTGTTGCTGCAAAAGGTCGATTTCGATTTGCTCCAACGTATGCTGCCACCAACGCGCCAAGAGAGCAGCCCGTGCCGACTACTTTCGTCATTATTTCGTGGCCGCCAGAAACTCGTGCCGAGCATCCGTGCCCATAAATAGCGTCTTTTTCGCCAGAAATAGCCACTACCGAGCCGTAGCGTTTAACTAGCCTCTTAGCTGCTGCAACTGCCGAATCAACGGAATCTCCAGCGTCTACGCCTTTACCGCCGCTTTCTTCTCCAGCTAAGCCTAAGATTTCGGAAGCGTTGGCACGAATTACAGCAGGATGACTTTTAACAATTTCGCGCGCGTATTGCGTGCGTGGAGCTAAACCGCCAACTGCAACTGGGTCAAGAACCCATGGAGTGTGTGCTTTTACAGCTCCGCGAATCGCAGCATCCATAGATTCTTTGTCTACTGGCCTATACGTTCCAATGTTTACTAATACACCAGATGCGATTTGAGCAAATACTTCAGCTTCTTCTGCATCTACGACCATTGCTGGCGATGCTCCAGCAGCCAGCAGAACGTTTGCTGTTATTTCTTGAACAACATTATTCGTTACGCAATGCGTTAGCGGATTTTTTGCGCGTAAAGTTTCAATGCATTCTCGCACATCTTGCATGAATTGCTTGCAACGAGCATTAGTTGAGAATTCACTATTTTTAGAACACGACACAGTAGTCATGATTTTCCCTTCGCTAGTACTAACTAGATCAGGTTCAACGGGTATAATCTCAGCGCTTATGCGCACCCCGAACCTATGTTTGACTATATATGTTCGTTATGACGTTATTTATATGCGCTCCGACCTGCCTTTTCGCTTAGAGCGTAGCGCGAAAAGGTAATTCGGAGCGCTGAGCCGCTTAGCGTAGAAGCACGGTGTGCTTCTACGGCGGCGAAGACGTGAGCGCGCTTAGACCGCGCGAACGAGGACCTTCCATGTAGTGCGTTTGTATAACGACACGACGTAAATCAAGTACAATCGCACTACAAGAATATGAACGTGTTCGACGATAACCTAAACTTAAATAATAAAAAAGCGGGGAACAATCAAGTTCCCCGCTTATCAAAGAATAATGCGGCAGCGTGCTAGTCTCCCAC
>CAMYPG010000013.1 GCA_947289115.1 uncultured Gardnerella sp. | reverse complement strand
ACAAATTCCAAAACTATTACAAAGACGTTTCAATTCGCATGAAAAATAAGGAAATTGACGTTTTGATTGTAGTCAACATGTTTCTAACTGGTTTTGATGCAACAACTTTGAACACGCTTTGGGTAGATAAAAATCTTCGCATGCACGGGCTTATTCAAGCGTTTTCGCGCACAAATCGAATCTTAAATTCCGTTAAAACATTCGGAAACATTGTGTGCTTTAGGGATTTGAGTTATAGAGTTGACGAAGCGGTAGCTCTTTTTGGAGATAAAGATGCGCAAGGTATTGTGCTATGCCCTACGTTTGAGCAGATTTACAACGGTTATATTGATGCTAAAGGAATTGAGCGTTGTGGATACAGCGATTTAGTAAATGAGCTTATGGAAAAGTATCCGCTGCAAGGCTTCAACATTGTTGGAGAAGAGAATCAGAAAAAGTTTATATCGCTTTTTAGCAATATTTTGCGCTTGCGTAACATGCTGAAAGCTTTCGATCAATTTGAAGGCAACGAGATAATCAAAGAGCGCGATATGCAAGATTACTTGGGGCATTACCAGGATTTGCATGAAGAGTGGAAGCGCAAAGAGCAAAAAGGCGAGGTCGCCGACATTACGGATGACGTTGTGTTTGAGATGGAGCTTGTGCGCCAAGTAGAAGTAAATATTGACTACATTTTGATGTTAGTAGAACATTACCATAGCAAGCATTGTAAAGATAAAAATGTTCTTGCCTCTATTAGGGTTGCGGTTGACTCTAGCCCGCAGTTGCGTAGTAAAAAGAAGCTTATTGAAGGGTTTATTGCGCAGCTTAACGAGAATGAGCTTGATAAGCTTGTGGATTCTGGCGATACAATTACCGTTTACGATTCTAACGGCAACAAGTTGAGCATTGTTGATTGCTGGAGCGAGTATGTTGAGCAAAAGTATAATCATGATTTGGAGCAACTCGTGCAAAGCGAAGGATTGAACGATGCTTTGACTCGCAAGTTTATGGAGAAATCTTTTAGCGCTGGCGAAGTGAGTGAGCTTGGCACAGACATTAATGATTTAATGCCTAGAATGAGCAGATTTGGCGCTGCGGCTAAGGCGCGCGCTGAGAAGAAAAGTCGCATTGTAGAAAGTATGAGAAACATGTTTAATGAGTTTGTTGGACTTATTGGCTTTTCTCAATACGATTCGCAAAAAGATTGATAATTATCATTATCAATATCATTTTTGTAATATTTGCATGTTTTTTGCGCTGAACTATATCAATCTACCTGATATATCGATATTATGTTCATGGGGTTACTTGCGAAGCGACTTTAAACAGAATAAAAACGGAAATACAAACCGTGCAAAAGCCGCCAAAAAATTTGAACGATTAAAACTAAACGAAAATAGAAAAAATTGTGTGCGCTCAATGGGGGATAGAGCCAAAGGAGATATGGAGACATTATGCACGCGTGTGCAAAAGCGCGCCAGAAAGTTGCGAGCGCATCGGCATTTTTGTTGTCAATATGCATTTTAATAAGTTGTGCAATGGGAGTAGTCGGATTAGTAGGATTAGTTGGAGAACCAACAATAGCCTACGCAACTGACGCTGACAAAACCTATAACAGTTGGTCAGAAGTTTCTTCAGCAGTTACAAGCCAAATAGAACAAGGTAAAAACGAATACAATAGTGCAAATATGGCAGGAGCTGCAACCAGATTCCAAGCTGCATACAATTCGGTATACGTAGCATCAAACTTCATAACCGTTGTTAGAGACACAATTGGGCAAGATAAGGTGCAGTCGCAAAGTGACCAGTTCCAGCAACTGCAAACTTTGGTATATCAACAAAATCAAAGCGCACAGATTAGTGAAGTGGCATCTACTCTGGAAAGAGATATTGCGCAAACCGCTTCTCAACTCGATGCAAACACGCAGTTAGATAAGCCGAATGTTTACGCAGCCAAGTTGCGCGCGCAAATCGCAAAAGAGCGTAAAAAGCTCGATGCAGCAAAAAAGAAAAATCTTGGGCGAAATGGTAGAACTTGGAGCCAAGTTGCGCGAGAAATGAACGTTATACTCGATAAATCTGCATCAACGTACAAAGCAGCAAAAGGAAACAAGCAAGAAGTTGCCAAAGCTGTTGATTTAGTAAACGAAGCCTACTACCAATATTACGAAAAGCTCGGTTTTGAGAAGAACGTGATGAACGCAATAAGCGGCAGCCGAGTAAGCACTGTTGAATACCAGTTCAAAGAGTGCAGGCAGGCTATGAACAATGGCAAAACATTTGAGCAAACAAAAAAGTTCGTGACAGATCTTAAGTCAATGCTTATTGAAGATGCAGCAAAACTAGACGGCGGAGCGGCATCTAACGCCAACCCGTTTATGCAATTTATAACAAGCTCCTTTGGGCAGGCTTTTATAATCTTGTTGCGCGAAGGGTTGGAAGCGCTGCTGGTTGTGGCTGCAATAATCGCGTATCTTATTAAATCTGGGCACAAGAGCATGGTTAAGTACATTTACATGGGGCTTGTTGCAGGAATCATAGCTTCGCTTATTGTTGCTGCGCTTTTTGGATTGTTGTTTAACGGTTCTGGTCCGCAGCAAGAGATTACGGAAGGCGTTGTAGCCCTGTTCGCAATGCTTATGCTGCTGTACACAAGCAATTGGATGATTTCAAGATCTTCTGTGCAAGCTTGGAACGAGTATATTCGCAACCAAACGACAGCAGCAGTTTCTAAAGGAAGCCTGATTTCTCTAGCGCTGCTAAGCTTCTTAGCAGTGTTTCGCGAAGGTGCAGAAACTGTAATCTTCTATCAAGCGATTTTTGCTGTATCAAGTGGAGCAGACTCCATGATCTGGGGCGGGTTTGTAGCTGCAGCCGCTGTTTTGGTTGTAATCTTCCTGCTAATTCGCTTCGCATCCGTTCGCATACCAATTCGCCCATTCTTTACAGGAACCAGCGCTCTAATGTGTATCCTAGTGGTGATTTTTGCTGGCGGAGGCGTGCACGCGCTTATAGAGGGTGATGCGCTCGCTGGGGTTTATATTCAAGGCTTGCCAACTAACGATTGGCTTGGATTCTATCCGTACGTTGAAACGATTTCGGCGCAAGTCGTAGCTGCAATCGTGGTTATTGCACTGCTATGCGTGTCTATTTTGCGCACACACAAGTCGCAAGCAACCGTTCGCGGATAAGTCAAAACTAAAAATCAAGCAATAATAAACAGATAATTAACTAACAGAAAAGGTTAGATATGAAGAACAAAAAGATGATGGCAATTGCAGCCTTAGCGCTGGCAGGAATGCTAACACTCACTGGTTGCGGTGCAAACGGAAACGCGGCAAAATCTGCTGCAAAGCCACAAGCATCTGAGCAGAAGGCCGACGATAAGGGCGGAGACAAAGGCTTTGAAGAGGTTCCAGTTGGACCTAACCAAGACCAGAACATTGGCCCACTTACGATTGGCGCCGTGTACTTCCAGCCAGTTGACATGGTCCCAGCAGGCATGGGCTTAAAGGCAAGCGAGGCAAGCTTCCATCTTGAGGCAGATATTCACGCAAACAAGGAAGGTACAAAGCTTGGCTACGGCAAGGGCGAGTTTATTCCAGATTTGACTGTGAATTATCAAATTATTGATAAGGCGAGCGGCGAAGCCGTTGTAAAGGGAACGTTTATGCAAATGAACGCTTCCGACGGTCCTCACTACGGCGCAAATGTTAAGCTCGATAAGGCTGGAAACTACAAGTTAGTGCTTTCTGTCGAATCGCCAGAAAAGAAGGGCTGGATGCTTCATGTAGATCCTGCTACGGGCGTGACTGGCAGATTCTGGACTGAGCCAATTACCGCTACATTCGACGATTGGAAGTACACTCCACGTCAGTGGTAGTTTTGCAGTGGTGTTTTTTCCAGTGGTAGTTTTTACAAATAAAAACAACAAATAAATAATGCATAATGCATAAATAAATAACAAATAATCACATAAACAGCAAAGGAGGGAGACATGCTCAGGCTGTTCGTTACAGTACTTCCAGGGCTGCTCCCTCTTGCGCTGCTTACAATGGGATTAAGCGCCACGCTAAGCGTTGGCGAGGGGCGAGATAAGCCAATCAGCTGCCGCTGGCGACTTTTTGGCTTGATTTTTGGAACAGTTGCGGCGCTTGTTTTTGCATTTTTGCGCGCAAGCGTGGTGATTAATCAGCGCAATTTTGTGAATCTTCCAGCGCTCTGCATTGCTGTTCCGCTAGATGTTGCCACAATCGTTTGTGTTGGCGCATCTGGCAAAACGGTTGCAAAATGGCGCAAAAATCCGTGGCCCTTGCACATAAGCAATGCGATTGGCGCGCTATGCCTAGCGTTTACAGTGTTTTACGCGCTCCCAGACGTGATTTTGCAGCTTACGATTTTCGTTGACTCCAGCACACCTCCGTTTACTTCCGATATGCTTCTTCGCGCGCTAGGATTTATTCTTGGCGCGGCTGCTGCGATTTGCATAAGTCTTATGGTGCGATCTTTGCGCACAACCGCGAGTATTGGCGCCTTTAGAATCGCAATTATTCTAAGCATAATAATCTTACTAATTCAGCATTTAACATCCCTGCTGCAAATTATGCAAGGAAGTATTTTGCTGTATATAGACGATTTTTCGTTTAGCATTCTTGTTTGGCTTATAAACAACGCTCCGCTTATGATTATTGCGCAAATTTGCGTGTTTTTGATTCCTGCATTCGCCTCTCTTGTAATTGGTTTTAAGACGCCTGTAGTTGGAGAAAATTCTGCACAAATCCGCGCAAAGCGAGCGTTTAAGCGTAAGTCTAGAAGGTCTGCGCTTGCGGCGCTAATGGCTGCAATCGTAGTAATACTTACGCTTACTGCTGGTGTGTCTCTTATGAATATTAAGCCAACGCTTACGCCGCCAGAACCGTACGAGTTGCATGATGGCGTAGCAACAATCAACTTTGTGCAAATTAGCGATGGCCACTTGCATAGATTCCAATACAAAGCTAAAGATGGCACTGTTATGCGCTTTATAATCATCAAGAAAAATGGTGGAGCGTATGGAGTGGGCTTGGATGCTTGCGAAAATTGCGGAGACGCAGGCTACTACGAAAAAGATGGCAAGATAATATGCCGAAAATGCGATGTTGCAATAAATTTGGCGACTATTGGTTTTAAGGGCGGATGCAATCCTATTCCATTCCCATACAAGGCTGGTGGCGGCAAAATTACCATTCACACAGCCGATTTAGACGTGCTTAGCTCGCACTTTAAGTAGGAGTGCTTGCAAATGTTTATGATTCGAATGGTTGCGCGATCTCTTGCAAGGCAGATTAAAAAGCGAGTTCTTATAGCGATTGTTGTGTGCTTGAGTGCGTGTGTAAGCGTTGCAATGCTTAGCGTTGTTTACGACGTTGGAGACAAAATTAACGCGGAGCTTAGCTCTTACGGGTCCAATATTATTGTTCAGCCTAAGTCGAATGCTGTTGTGAACGACTTGTATGCGTCTCGCACAAAGTCAGGCTATAGTAATTCGCAATTTTCTCAATCTTCGCAAACTTTTGCTGATGCGGAAAGTCAAGAATCTACCGCTTTTTTGAAGGAATCGGATGCTGCAAAAATCAAAATGATTTTTTGGGCGTTTAACATAACGAATTTTGCGCCAAAACTAACGATTTACGCAAATCTTAAAGCAAATTCTTCCGCTGAATCTGCTAATTCTACTAATTCCGCTAATTCCGCTAATTCCACTAAATCTACTAAATCTACTAATTCAGTAGTTCCGATTATTGGCACGTGGTTTAATCGCAAGCTTGCGCTCGCTTCTGGAGAGACAACAGTTGTTGGCGTGCAAGGAATGCGGTCTTGGTGGAAGATGATTGAAGGCCGATTCCCACGTGATTTTAAGCGTGAAGCCGCTGTTGGCACAAATCTTGCTAAAAGTCATAATCTAAAAGTTGGTCAGCGAATAAAACTAACTCGTTCTGGCAGACAAATGTCACTTAAAATTGTTGGCATCTACGATTCTGGAGATAGCGACAATAACGCGATTTACGCGGATTCTAGCGAAGCTCAAAGCCTTGCAAATAAGCCGAATATGGTTGAGGCGATTGAAGTTAAAGCATTGACTACGCCAGAAAACGATTTAGCGCGTAAAGCGGCTAAGAATCCAGCGGCTCTTAGCCAAGAAGAGTGGGAGACTTGGTATTGCACGGCTTACCCAAGCTCGATTACTTACCAAATTGAAGAAGTGATTCCAGGAGCTGTTGCAAAGCAAGTGCGGCAAGTTTCGGCTATGCAAGGCAGCGTGCTTAACAAGACGCGCGCTGTGATGGTGCTTATGACGGCGCTTAGCTTGGTTGCTGCGGCTGTTGCGGTTGCAAATCTTATGGCTGCTGCGATTTCGGAGCGCTCGGGGGAGCTTGCGCTGCTCAAGGCGCTGGGTGCGCGCGATGGCGCTGTTGCGCGGCTAATGCTTATGGAAACAGCGGTTATTGCGTGCGTTGGCGCGCTAATTGGCATGATTGCAGGCTTTGGAGTTGCGCAAGTGATTGGATTTGGCGTGTTTGGTTCTGCGATTTCGCTTCGACCAATGGTGTTTGTGCTGGTGTTTGTTCTTCTTGCGATTACTGTTCTTGCTGCTGCTGGCTCTTCTATTCGCTCTATTTTGCATGTGCGTCCTGCGGAGGTGCTTCATGGGCGTTAAATCTGGTTCTGGTATGACTTCTAATAGCGCAATGTTTGCAACTATGCTTTTTGGCGCGGTTTTTCGCCGAAAGTCGCGTGCGCTTATGGCAGTAGTTGCCACTCTTGTTGGTGCTGCTACGCTGTTTTGTTTGGCTGCAATTTGCATTGTTGTTCCTCAACAAATGAGTGACGAAATGCGCGCATATGGAGCGAATATTATTGTGACGCCTATTGCAGGCGAGTGGAAAAATGGCATTGATCGCGCAATGGTTTTGCATACTAACGACATGGTTCTTGCAAAAGGTGCTATGCGATCTGCTACGTACCGTTACGAAAATGTGCGCATTAATGCGGCTCCGTACGTGCTTGCTGGAGTGGATGTTTCCGCTGTTAAGTCACTTAATAAGCATTGGAATGTGGATGGCGCTTGGCCTAGCAGTGGCAATGTTATGGTTGGGCGAGATGTGTCTCTTGCTATGGGCTTGAAGATTGGTTCGCGCATTGCAATCGCGTATCGCGCTGGCGATAATTCCTCGGATTCGCATAAGCCTGCACAAAAGTCGCAAGATAATCAAGCAGATAATCAAACGGAAAAGTCTTCCCAAAATAAGCTTGTTGAAGGCAGAGTTTCCACAGATATTATGGATACTCACGGCACAACTTTCCGCGTTTGCGGCATTCTAGACACGGGAGATGCCGAAGATTCCATGCTTTACGCAACTAATGCGGATTTGCGTGCGCTTACAGGCGTTAAGCGCGGCGCGGACGTGATTGCTTACTCGTCTTCTGCGCCGAATGTAGATGCTGTTGTGCGCAGCATTAACGATATGACTTCTATGCGTGTGCGCGCGCAACAAGTAACCAAAGTTACGGCTGCAGACACTGGCATTATTGCTATGCTTCGCAGCCTATTTTGGATTATTTCGCTGGTCGTGCTTGCGTTGATGATGGTTGGCGTAAGTACTACGATTTCTTCGATTGTGCAACAGCGCAGAAATGAGATTGGCTTGCGCAAAGCTTTGGGCGCGAGCGCTAAGAGCATTGGCGTTGAATTCACTGCGGAATCTGGGCTTTATGGCTTTATTGGCGGAATCGCTGGTACGGCAGTAGGGTATGGCTTTGCGCGTTTGCTTGCGTCAATGGTGTTTTCTAGAGATTTGAGCGTTAACTGGTGGCTGGTTGCGTTTTCTATTGTGTTTAGCGTTGCAGCGTCTTGCGTTGCCGCGTTGCCGCCTGTTTTGCGCGCGTCAAAAATCGACCCTGCGATTGTGCTTCGAGAAGAATAGTTTAGAGTGATTTTAGAATGATTTTAGAATGTTTAGTTAAGGATTTTTAAGGATTTGATATGGCAGAGAATATAGAAAATAGGCAGGAAAATACTGATTCAAAGCCAGAAATGCTGTTGACTTTGGACCATGTTTCCAAGATTTACGGCTCTCTTCGCGCTGTTGACGATTTGTCTCTTACTGTGCCTCAAGGCGAGTGGCTTTCGATTGTTGGCTCGAGCGGTTCTGGCAAAACTACGCTGATGAATATTATTGGGTGCATGGATTCACCCTCTAAAGGCTCTGTTGCTTTGCAAGGTCGAAAGCTCGAGGATTTGAACGCGGGCCAGCTTGCAGACGTTCGCAAAAACGTAATCGGTCTTGTGTTTCAAAAGTTTTATCTTGTGCCGCATTTAACAGCAGTTGAAAACGTGATGGTTGCGCAATATTATCATTCTGTTGTAGACGAAGCTCAAGCCATGGAAGCCTTGGAACGCGTAGGTTTGAAGGATCGCGCGCATCATTTGCCGAGCCAGCTTTCTGGCGGTGAGCAGCAGCGTGTTTGCGTTGCGCGTGCGCTTATTAACTGCCCGAAGTTGCTTCTTGCAGATGAGCCGACTGGTAATTTGGATGAAAAAAATGAGCAGATTGTGCTCGACTTGTTTAAGCAGCTGCACAAGCAAGGCACTACGATTATTGTTGTAACGCACGATTCTTTGGTTGCTCAATGCGCGGATCGCGAAATCATGCTTAATCACGGTGTGCTTGTTGGTGAGCGTTGGAATAATGATAGTGCGCGCAAAGCGTACGAGGCGATTGGTGGCAAGCCTGCGTTTACGAGTGCTCACGTTGATGAAAGTGTTGCAGAGGCTTTGCAAAATCATGAGCCGACCAAATCGCCTAAATTAGCGAATTTAGATGATTAGTTTTTAGATGATTAGTTGCGTATGGTTTTAATTTAAGATTTAAAGGCGATGATTTTATGGTTTCAGATAATATGTTTCACGATGTTTCACGCTGCAATAATTTGCGTGATGATTTGAAGTCTAAAAAAATTGCAAAAACGGTTGCTGCGATTGCGGTTTTAGCTAGCTCAAGTGCGCTTCTTGCATCTTGCGGCGAGCCGAGTGCTGTGCCAATGAACGATGAGTTTGCAGGAAACTCTGGTCAAAGCGAAAACGATAGTGGCAATGCTTCGAAATCTTATGATTCTGGCGCTAAACAATCGCATGCTTCCGCGCAAAGTGAGGATTCGCAGAATCAGCAAAATCAGCAGAATCAGCAAAATTCTCCTAAAACAGACACTGGCAACTACAAAGATGGCGATTACAAAATCAAAGCTACGTATGGCCCAGTTGCAGAAGACAGTATTGATGTGAATTTAAGTGTTGCAAATGGAAATATTAGCAGTGTGCAAATAACATCTCATCCGTTTACGCCAATCTCCAAAAAACACATGAGCGCTTTTAGTGAGGCTATTCCAGGAAAAATCGTTGGAAAGCCGCTAAAAGATTTGCATATTTCGGTTGTTGCTGGAGCAAGTTGGACTAGCGATGCCTTCAACAAAGCGCTTGACGTTGCTCGCCAAGAGGCTTCAATCGCATCCACGCAATAATCTACAATAACCTTGCTCTATTAATATAATCGTGATTATAATAACCGTGATTATATTGTTGAATATTTGCGTGTAATTAATAGGGGTTAGTAGTGCAGTTGTTTACAATACTAACCCCTATTTTGTTTGTTTTTCTTATGAAATTATTGTTTATTTATTTTTATGTGCTTTAATTTTGCTATTATTTCAGCAAGTCCAAACGTTAAAATTGTAGAAAAAGCGGTTAGTGATATTGCGCTTCCTGTTTTTGGAAGTTGGCTATTCTCATTTTTGTGTTTTTCTACGATTTTATTATTTGGATTTTCTTTTGGTAGTGGCGTAATGTTTGGTGTTTTTTCTGTAGTCGGCTTATATTTTGGTTCTGGGGTTGGTTCTGGGGTTGGTTCTGGAACAGGTGTAGGTTCTGGAACAGGTGTAGGTTCTGGAACAGGTGTAGGTTCTGGAACAGGTGTAG
>CAMYPG010000012.1 GCA_947289115.1 uncultured Gardnerella sp. | reverse complement strand
TGGAATCTTCTGGGTAAAGAATCTTAGAAATGTTTTCTGCTGCAACCTGTGGCTTAACAGCATCCAAGTACTCGGACTTGTTAAAGGTGAGCAAATCGAATTCGTCGTAAGACTTTGCAGTCCACAAGCGAAGAGTGTTTACGCGACCAGAGTTGTAGCCTGGAACCATGTAGTCAACTGGAACTGCGCGAACAGCCCATGCTGGCTTCCAAACGCGCTTTCCGTTTTCTTCAACAACTTCGCCGCCGAAGTTAACGCGCTGATCTCGACCGTAATCGATGTGGCCCCATGGCTCTTCGTTGCTAAGCCAGTAATCAGGGGTTTCTACCTGCTTACCATCTTCGTCGAAGCGCTGCTTAAAAATTCCGTAACGATACTGGATGCCGTAGCCAAATGCTGGCACGCCGATAGAGGCGAGCGAATCGATGAAGCAGGCTGCGAGACGACCCAAACCGCCGTTACCTAAACCTGGCTCATACTCAGCATCGATAACAGCTTTTGGATCAAAACCAAGCTTAGTTACAGCCTTGTTGAACTGGTCAGTAAGACCAGCGTTAAGCAAAGCGTTCTCAAGCTGCTTGCCCATCAAGAACTCTGCGCTCAAATAGCCCACAGCCTTGGTGTTGCCGTTAATCATGTCATGCTGGGTCTGCATCCAAGAGTCCATCAAGTGGCGACGGACCGCGGTAGCAGCGGCAACATACACATCAGCCGTAGTGGCCTGTTCTGGCGTGACACCTTGAGTGTACTTCAGATGTTCTTGAAGTTCTTTGGCAAATGTCGCCGCAGTTGTCTTGGCTTTCGGCGCGACGTGTTTAGTCATATTTGACTCCTTGTGCCGTGAATAATATATTTACCTAAAATGTGCGAATAGCAACCCTGATTATGTTGGTTGTAGCCGCGCCAAATTGCACTTAACAAGACGGTACGCGGCAATGCACACGTTTTCATTGTTGATGATATCACAACCCCAAACACTTATTAAGAATTATTCACAATATGATTTTTATTAAACTTTTATCTAGCTTTGATTTAGCTTTAATAAAACGCTACTAAAAATACAGATAATAGTCATGTAATTCATGAGATAATTCAAATATGACAGTTATAAGAGAAAAAGATATAAATCGCGCTAAAGAATCATTTAAATTATGGGAAAATAAGGCGAAGGCGTATGTGAAATCTTTGCAAGATAAGGAAAATTTCACATGTATTAACAGCAAAATTCTTGAAGTTAGTAGAGATGATGAAGCAATGGCTGTTAGGTATTCTCTTTATGTTTTGGAATCAATAGCGCCTGGATTTGCTGTGGAAGTAAGAGTAGCGCCCTGGGGAGCTATAAAAATCCTAGAAGGTCCACAATCAGATCCACACAATCTAACGCCGCCTGATGTTATAGAACTAGACCCAGATGTTTGGTTGCGGCTTTCCTGTGGAATAACAAAATGGAATTACGAGCAGCAAATTGGCAATATAAGTGCAATTGGAGAGCGAGATAACCTAAGCAATCTGCTGCCCGAACTCACAAAATCTCTTGCATGAGAATAATTTAATTCAACAATTTAATTCAACAATTACTTGTTTATTATTTTTAAATTACTTCTTATGCATAAAATTCGGCATAGGCATAGGAATATGGTGGTGGACCGTGCCAGAATTGCCGGACGATTTATCTTTATTGGCTGCAGACGCAGCTGCTTCAGCAGCCCACTTAGCGTAATCGTCTAAATCGTCATCGTTGCAAGGAACAGAATCGCACGAGTCTTGCTCTTCATTAGCGTCTTTAGAATCGCTATCATCAGCAAAATCAGACGAATCTTCTTCCTTATCAAGATAATCTTTAGATTCATCATAATTATCAGATTCAAACGGATCGAAGGATCCCTGACCAGGCTCGTGAGTATTAAGCTCCTTAGCAAGCTCGTCATAATCCGTATCGGTCGTCAGGTATTTGAGCTTACGGGCAATTTTCTGTTGCTTTGCCTTCTGTCGTCCGCGGCCCATCTGACCCCCTCTAATTTACCGAAACAATCAATTCATCACACAAGAGCGTACCACTGTGCCGCAACCGAGTATATTGTCTGAGTGGACTTTTACGATAAAAGCCATATTTTTAGGCTTAAAAATCGCAAGAAAAATCGCGTGCGTAAGGAGTTAGAAATGTCAGAAGAAGCACAAGTTACGGCTGCTGGAAATGAAATAAGTGCAAGCTTTGTAGCAGCTCAAAAACGTTCAGACGCAACGCTTGAGAAGCTAAAAGCAAATCCTAGCTCCTTTACTATGCTCACAGGAGATAGACCAACAGGAAGACTTCATTTAGGACACTACTTCGGTTCGATTCGTGAGCGTGTCGCAATGCAAAATCTTGGCGTAAACACAAACGTGATTATTGCAGACTATCAGGTGATTACAGATAGAGACACTGTTGAACACGTAGAAGATAATGTACTAAATCTTGTTCTTGATTATATGGCTGCTGGAATTGATCCTAAGAAAACAATGATTTTTACACACTCCGCTGTTCCTGCAGAAAATCAGCTTATGCTGCCATTTTTGTCTTTAGTTACAGAAGCCGAATTGCATAGAAATCCTACTGTTAAAGCCGAAATGGAGGCTTCTGGTCATGCTTTAACAGGACTTTTGCTTACATACCCAGTGCATCAAGCTTGCGATATTTTGTTCTGCAAAGCAAATGTTGTGCCAATTGGAAAAGATAATTTGCCACACATTGAAATTACGCGCACGATTGCTCGTAGGTTTAATGAGAGATACGCAAAGAAGAATCCTGTTTTCCCAGAGCCAGCTGCGATTCTTTCGGATACGCCAGAAATCCCAGGATTAGACGGACGCAAAATGAGTAAGTCTTACGGAAACTCGATTATGTTGGGTGCAACAGCAGAAGAAACAGCGAAGCTGATTAAGAAGAGTCCAACTGATTCTGAGCGCACAATTACATTCGACCCAGTGGCTCGCCCACAGGTTTCTGCGCTTTTGACTACTGCTGGTTTGGTTACAGGCAGAGATCCAAAAGATATTGCGCAAGAAATTGGCAACGCTGGCGCAGGAGCATTAAAAGCGTATGTTATTGAATCTGTAAACAACTTCCTTGCTCCACACCGCGAGCGTCGTGCGGAATTGGCAAAAGATATGGACTCTGTGCGAGATATTTTGCACGATGGAAATGCAAGAGCTGCTGCGATTGCGCAAGAAACACTTGATCAAGTACGCGAAGCAATGAACATGAAGTATTGATTAGCAATGTTGATTAGCAATAATTAAATCTGATTAATTCTTGCTTGATTGCATACAAATAAAACGCCCAGTAGTCGCTGAGCGTTTTTGTTTAGGTTTACACTATTTTGTTTATTCTCGATATGACTAAATGTCGTATCGCCAGCTTTTATCTGTTATAACTCGCGCAACAGCAAGTCCTAATGGCAAGCAAATAATCACCATAAAGGCGCGGAAAGTCCAATCTAAAGCAGGAAGAGTATTAAACTGTCCAAGATAAAACATTGCACGATACATATAAAGTCCAGGAACCATAATCACAATAGATGGAACAGTAAGACCAATACGCGGATAGCCCAAATATTGAGGCGCCCAACCCCTATGAACCACAGCTCTCCAAGCAGAAGCCAAAAGACCAGCAAGCAAAGCGCCAGTAAATGCTGCGATTTCTGCAGCAATACCAAAATCAGCCATAGTTAAGCGCAAAGTATCGGTAATCGCGCCGATTATTCCAGCAACGAAACACATTCTTTGAGGAGAATTAAACAGAACAGAGAATCCCCACACGCCTGCAAACGCTGTAATCATTCTAAGAACAGCATTAAGCCAAGGATTTAAGCCCAGTGGAGTAAAGCCTTGGGGATTAAGTTGAACAAGGCTTGCAACCATCCAGCCAGCAAGAGTACCCATTAGAATAATCGCCATTGTGTAGCAAAGTCGCTGAATGCCAGAAGGAAAATCAATCTTAGCAATATCCAAGCCGCCTGTAATAAGAGGAAAACCTGGAATTACAAACAAAACAGAACCGATATAAGCTGTATTATGATGCAAAGCAGCAGGGTCAAAACATCCAACAAGTCGAAGAGAAGCAATGCAACTCAAAGCGCCAACAGCAACAGCAATAAACGTTACAACAAATTGGTTTAGATGATGCATAAACATGCGTCTTCTAACATAATGACCAATGCCAGCTCCAATAAAAGCACCAAGCATATCGTAAGCGCCGCCGCCGAGCAAAAATGCGAAGGACGCGCACGCCACAGCAGACGCAAGACCCGCAAACCAAGGCTTATAAAGAGGCTTGCGGTTTTTGATTAAGTCTAAGCGGTCGTGAACTTGACGAACAGTAAGCGGCGCGGAAGAATCGCAAGCGGGATTTTGATTAGATAAAGCGGCGGAATTGTTTTTAAGATCTAAATTCAAATTATTTTGGCTATTTTGAATATTTTTGACATTTTGAACGTGAGAAAAATGCTCAGCATACGTTCTTTCTGGTTGAAGCGCAAAAATTCCACGAGGTTTTTCTTTGCGAATCGCCTCTTGAATTGCCATTTTTTCTTCGACTTTTGCAGCGTGCTCCTCCGACTGCTTAGCTGTTTGAACAATCGCATTCTCATTGCTGCTAGCTTGAAGAGTGTCCACCAACTCCTTGGAAACAGCTGCCTTTGAATGATATAAGGAATCATTTCCAAGTTTAACGTTAAACCAATCTGCAAAATGTTCGAGAAGCCAAATTCTCTCCGTATTTACGCCCGTAGTAGGAAGGTCAACAACTTCGGTAATGCGCTCATGCTTATCTGTGCAAGTAGCCTCAATGTCTGTTAAATTAACATCTGCGCGCACATTAACACCCATAGGTTCGCCAATTCTATGCATAAGCTCGCGAACGCGGTAGCTTCCAGTGCCAGCGCCTAAGCCAAGAGCACCAACGCGAATAATAATACTGGATTTTGCGGCAATCCCAGCTTCCGTAACTGGTTTATCCCAATCGCGCTCAACATCTTCCATATCTAGCGGAATCGCGTGCGTTTGGAATCTTCCAGAAGGTTTTCCTACTATATGACCAGTCGGAAGTATTTGTGGAGTATTGCCTATATTACTGTTTGAATTACTATCAGCGTTGTTCTCTTCTATGCTCACAATTTTTAGTATACGCAGCGCGTAGCCTATAAGAAATTTATAGAAAAAATCAGTCCTAAGGTCGGTTCACAATTATTTTGGAATCTCGCTGGGAACAAAGGCTGTGGGCTTGCAACTTTTGACCTAAATAACCGCGGAGGAGCCGCGGAAGTCAAATGACCAAGCAACCTTATGACTAGCACAAGGAGGTCTGATGACAACTCAAAATCAACAGGTGACTCCAGCAGACGCAACAATAGTTACGTCTGGACTAGGACGAAAAGGACCTGAAGAGCGCGAACTGCCAGCATCGCTTAAGCAAGACATGGATTTATGCTTACATATTCTGCGCGATGTATTAGGCGAATTTGATGAAAAACTATTAACAGTATTCGACGAAGTGCGATTAAACGCAGTAGACGCAAGCGCAGCACACTTCGCACAAATGGTTGATGCACAAGGAACAGAAGACGACGGACTAAACAAAGCTGTAGAAAAAATTAACGGCATGGATTTGCCAGATATGCAGCTTCTTGCGCGTGCGTTTGCTACATACTTCC
Organism: uncultured Gardnerella sp.; assembly: GCA_947289115.1. Taxonomy (GTDB): domain Bacteria; phylum Actinomycetota; class Actinomycetes; order Actinomycetales; family Bifidobacteriaceae; genus Bifidobacterium. Next base: position 7,262 of record CAMYPG010000012.1, on the reverse strand, counting down.
ACTTAGCAAACCTTTGTGAAGAAAACTACAGGGTCTCCGTGCTGCACCAACGCGAATGCGAAGTAGAAGAATCTAATCCCGTAGACCCAGTTAACGAGCTAACATGCGCATACCACAAGTTGCTTACGGAAATGAGCCCTGCGCAAGCTAAGGAACTGCTAAATAAGCTTGAATTCCATCCAGTTTTCACAGCGCATCCAACCGAAGCAAGACGAAAAGCTGTAGCTGGTAAAATCCGCAGAATATCAAAGCTTCTGAGCAAACACAATAGGCTAGGAGGATCAGATAAGCGCGAAAACTACAGGCGTCTATACAACGAGATAGACGCATTGCTCCGCACCTCGCCTATTGCTCTTAAAAAACCAACACCAGTTGAAGAAGCAGACACAATACTCGATATATTCGACGCAACATTATTCAACACAATTCCGTTGGTTTATCGCAGATTTGACGATTGGCTTTTGGGCAAAAAAGCTGGATTAGTGCCACCGCGATGCCCAGCATTCTTCCACCCAGGAAGCTGGATTGGATCCGATAGAGACGGAAATCCAAACGTTACAGCAAAGGTAAGTAGGCAGGTTGCGAGCAAGTTTAGCAACCACGTTTTGAAAGCGCTGGAAGAACGCACGCGCGAAGTTGGCAAATGCCTGACTATGGAAACACGCACAACGCCTCCAAGCGTTGAGCTGCTGGAACTTTGGAACCGCCAGAGGGAAATGAGCGAGCAGCTCACTGAAAACGCGTCCGACGTATCTAACAGCGAGCCGCATAGAGCCGTTATGCTTGTGATGGCAGATCGATTACACCACACGATTAGCCGCAATACAGACTTGATGTATCATTCTTGCGAAGAGTTCATTGAAGATTTGCGGATAGTGCAACGTTCGCTTGCTGAGGCTGGAGATGCTCGAGCAGCATATGGACCATTGCAGGATTTGATCTGGCAGGCGCAAACCTTTGGATTCCACATGGTGGAAATGGAGTTCCGTCAGCATTCGCTCGTGCATTCGCGCGCTTTGGAAGATATTCGTGAGCATGGATTACACGGGGAGCGTGGCCCTCTGCAACCGATGACTCGTGAAGTTCTTGACACTTTCCGCGCTTTGGGAGCAATTCAAAAGCGAAATGGAATGCGAGCGGCTCGCCGTTACATTATTTCCTTCGCAAAGTCTGCTCAGCATGTTCGCGATGTATTTGAGCTTAATCGCCTTGCGTTTGCGCATCCACAGGATGCTCCAACAATTGACGTAATACCACTTTTTGAGCAGCTAGAAGATTTGCAGAATTCGGTTAATGTTCTTGAGGAAATCATTAAGATTCCAGAAGTTCAGGCTAGACTGAAGGCTACTGGTCGCAAGATGGAAGTTATGCTCGGCTACTCCGATTCTTCCAAAGACGCAGGTCCTACTTCTGCAACACTTGCATTACATTCTGCTCAAGAACGTATTGCACAGTGGGCTAAAGATCATGACATTGATTTGACACTATTCCACGGAAGAGGAGGAGCTGTTGGACGAGGCGGTGGTCCTGCAAACCGTGCTGTTCTTGCTCAACCAGTTGGTTCAGTAAATTGCCGATTTAAGCTTACTGAACAAGGTGAGGTTATTTTTGCTCGCTACGGAAACCCAATTCTTGCCATTCGTCACTTGGAATCAGTAGCTGCAGCAACTTTGCTTCAATCTGCTCCAAGCGTTGAGAAAACCAACACGGAAATGACTCATAAGTATGCGGATATGGCTCAAAAGCTTGATGTTGCAGCGCATAATCGTTTTATTGATTTGCTTCAAACAGATGACTTTACGCCTTGGTTCTCAACCGTTACTCCGCTTAGTGAGATTGGTTTGCTCCCAATCGGATCTCGCCCTGCAAAGCGCGGTCTTGGTGCAAAGTCTTTGGACGATTTGCGCACAATCCCGTGGGTTTTCTCTTGGGCGCAAGCTCGAATCAACTTGGCAGCGTGGTACGGCTTGGGTACAGCTTGCGAAAAGTTTGGCGACTTGGAAACTCTGCGCAGAGCTTACGAAGAATGGCCGCTGTTTAGTACTTTTATTGACAACATTGAGATGTCTTTGGCTAAAACAGACGAGCGAATTGCTCGCATGTATCTAAGCCTTGGAGATCGCGAAGATTTAAGCGATAAAGTGCTTTCGGAAATGCAACTTACTCGCAAGTGGGTTTTGCAAATTGTTGGTGACAAGTGGCCGTTGCAACATCGCCATGTGCTTGGCCAGGCGATTCGCGTGCGCTCGCCTTACGTGGACGCGCTTTCTGTAATTCAGTCACTTGCTTTGCATAAGCTTCGCAACAAGGTGGATAAGGAAGAATTGAGCGAAAGCCAGCAGGCAGAGTTCATCTACCTGATTCTCTGCACTGTTTCCGGTGTTGCTGCAGGCTTGCAAAACACTGGATGATTTTAATAAATTACTGAATCAAGAAGGCTCTCGTATTTGCGAATTGCAATACGGGAGCTTTTTTGATAATAGGCTTATATTCTTAAACAAAATTCTTATTTACTACGAAAGATACAATATATTCTAAGTCAAAAATTTTAAACTTTAAGCAACTGAAAATATTGCCAATGCCAGTGTAGGAGATAATAATGCAAGAAGAAGTCAGCGAAGATTTTGCTAATGAAGATTCAGTTTTAGCTACATCGGTATTAAGCGCAATGCTTGCAGGGAATCGCAAATTTGCAGACGGCAATTCAGCACATGCAGGCGTAAATTCAGAATCGCGCATGAAACTTATTGACGGTCAGCATCCTGGAGCTGTTGTGCTTTCGTGCGCAGATTCGCGAGTTGCTCCAGAATTTATATTCGACGCCGGTTTGGGCGATATTTTTTCTGTTCGCACAGCTGGAGAAGTGTTGGATGATGCCGTAATAGCTTCGCTAGAATACGCTGTAAGTGATTTGGGAGTAAAAGTGTTGGTTGTGCTTGGGCATGAGCATTGCGGCGCCGTAAAGGCTGTTTTGCCGAACGTGCAAAAGCTGGTTTCTGAATACGGCGAAGATAAAACAAGCGAAATAATTGAGTCGAGCGAGTTAATATTGCTGCGTTCTTTAGGGCCTGCTGTGCTCGCAGGTGTTGAGGAAAATTTAGATACAGATGATATTGAACGTATTCACGTATCTAATATTTTGGCTGAAATTTGCGAAAAATCACAAATAATTCGCGAAGCTGTTTTCAAAGACGCTTTGATGCTTGTTGGAGCAAGGTATCGAATGAGTGACGGCTTGGTGGAAGTGTTGTCATGCTAAAAACAGAAACCGAAGCAAAAACAACGAGCCAAGTAGAAAAAGCAAGTAAAGCAAGTAAAGCAAAACAAGCAAATTCTGCAAACTATCTTTTTTTGATTGCAGGAGTGCCTCTTGTAGCTCTTATTATTGCAATGTTTCCAGCGTTGCAAGCGCGCAACCCTTGGATGCCTGTAAACACTATTATTATGGGTGTTGCTGGGCTGCTTTTACAAGCTGTTCCTTTTACGCTAATTGGCGTGCTTGTTTCTGCTGCTGTAGAAACGTGGATTACGGCAGATTTTATTGAAAAACACGCTCCAAAGTCTATTGCAAATGGGTTTTTGGCTGCAATTCTTGCTGGAGTCTGTGTGCCAGTATGTGATTGTGTTGTTGTTCCAACGTTTTCTCGTCTTGTTGCGCGAAAGCTGCCATTGCCTTGTGCTGTAACGTTTTTGTGCGCTGTGCCAGTGGTAAATCCTGTTTCTATTTGGGCTACTTGGTACGCATTTGCGGACGTTCCAGCAGTTGCTGTGACTCGAGTGGCTTTGGGTGTTGGTGTGGCTCTTTTAGTGGGAGTTAGTTTTGTGATTTTTCCTGTAAAATCACAAGTTTTAAGGGAAAAATTTTTCATAAAATCATGTGGATCAACATGTGATTCATGTGATTTTGACAATAATGATGGGCCTTTAATAAGTTTTAAAGATCATTTAAAAATTTATGCTCATCACGTCTATGCGGATTTTATGCGATTAATGCCAATAATATTGTTTGGAACAACTGTAGCTTCGATTATTCGCGTTTGGCTTGGCGCAGATCCTGCATCAAAAATAAACACAACAACAGTTTTTGTGGCGATTCCAGCAATGATGCTAATAGCATACGCAAGCTCCTTATGTTCAAGCTCCGACGCAGTAATTGCGCGCTCTTTGGCTGCTTCTCTTCCAATGAGTTCAGTAATTGTTTTTCTGCTTTTTGGGCCAATGCTAGACATAAAAAACACTCTTATGCTTATTGAAGATTTTAAAGGGAAATTTGTGATACGTCTAACAGCAACTATTGTTGTTATTTGCTTACTCGCAGCGCTTCTTGTTCACCTTGCATGGGGTGTGATGCTATGAGTAGTGTAAATGTTGTATGCAATGTTGATTGTAATAATGCAGATTGCAAGCAAACTAAGCATAAAATTACTTTTGCTCATATTGCGCAATCGTTGTGTTTGATTTGCTTTTCAGCCACACTAATGTGGAGCGCATTAAGCGGATGCTACACAATCCTTACCACTCCGCGCGCATTCGTATACCTTATTTTTGCTGCGATTTTGCTTTTTGTTTTGGGAATTTGCTCGCTTTTTGGTATTATTCCAGTTTTTGCAAAAGATTCTAAACGCATTCTTGTTTCCCTAATAATTCCAATGCTCGTGATTTTAATTCCACTTCAAATGTCAAAATCAGCATTAGATCAAGGTTTTACAAAGTCTGCAGGTTTTGACGAGTACGCCTCTGGGCGCGCAATAGCAATCGCGTCTAATCGTAAAAATAATAAAAAAACTTTAAGAGAACTAGACGTAGCTAATAAAAAAATTATTATTTCAGACGATGATTTTGGAAATTGGTATGACGAAATTGACCATAATTTAGAGAAATACCAGGGATATGAAATTGTGGTAAAAGGTTTTATAAGTCGAGAAAACACGCTTTCTAAAAATCAGGTTCGCATATCTAGACAATTTATGTCTTGCTGCATTCTAGATATGTCTCCGTTTGGGTTTGTTGCAGATTTTTCTAAAAACTTACGATTTAAAAATCACCAATGGGTGATTGTAAAAGCTAATATCTCACTTGGGAATATTGGTGTTAGTGGATATTCACACAAAGGTGTGGTTCTTAAAGTTGAATCCATTAAAGAGATAAGTAAAGCTCCATCCGGTTATTTTTATAGAACCTGATTGTGTATATTATTCCGATATTAAGCACAAAGCTTTTTATATATGTTAAATTCAACTAAGATAGCAAGTATGTCGTTGGGTTTTAACATTGCACTCATTGTTGTGTTCCTTTTGTTTGGTTCCATATTTGCAGCAACCGAACTTGCGCTTGTTAATTTGCGATCGTCGCAATTAGACCGCATGGAAACGCAGGATGCTCGTGGGAAAAGAGTTGCAAAAATAGCTCGAGATCCAAACACTTTTCTTTCCACTCTTCAAATCGGAGTTACGCTTTCGGGATTTCTTTCGGCGTCTTTTGGCGAATCTGCAATCGCGCCTCATATTGTGCCAATTGTAAAGTCTTGGGGAGTTCCAGATCATGTTGCTGGACCATTAACGACTATTGTTTTAACGCTTATAATATCGTATTTTTCAATAGTAATTTCTGAACTTGTGCCAAAGAGAATAGCAATGCAGCGCTCTGAGCAAATCGCTCGAGCAGTTGTTCCAGCAGTAGATATATTCTCCAAAATATGCAAGCCTTTAATATGGTTGATTGCTAAGAACACCAACGGTTTTGTGAGACTTCTTGGATTCGATCCAAACGAAAAGGAAAGTGAAGTTTCCGACGAAGAGCTACGTGTTTTAGTTAACTCGAATAAAAAGCTTAGCCAAGATGAGCGAACAATTTTAGACGATGTTTTTGATGCTTCTGAAACGATTGTTGCCGAAGTTATGCGTCCTCGTGCAGACGTTGAGTTTTTGGACGGATCTTTAAGTCTTGAAGAAGCTGCTGCAAAAATTAGAGAATTGCCATATTCTAGATATCCTGTAACAGGCAAAGATTTTGACGATGTTATTGGATTTGTGCATGTACGCGATTTGTTAGATGTTAGAGATCCTAATGCTAAAACAGTTGCAGATGTAACTCGAGAAGGAATAAGTCTTCCTGGAACATCTAAATTGCTTCCAAGCTTGGAGCTGCTTAGAAAACGTGGAATACATCTTGCTGTTGTTATTGACGAGTATGGCGGAACGGATGGCATCGTGACTCTTGAAGACATGACCGAGGAATTGGTTGGAGATATCAGAGATGAATACGATTTGCCAGACGAGTCAGATTTGAAGCGTGACAGTAAAGCTACTGTGTTTGTAAACGGGGTTGCTACGGTTGACGGTGGAATGACTATAGAAGATTTCGCAGATGTGACTGGAATTGAGCTAGAGGATGGACCTTATGAAACTGTTGCAGGCTATTTCCTTGCTCACACTGGCTCAATGGGCAAGGTTGGAGCTATTTTGCACGATGCGGATGGCTACGATATGACAGTTACGGAGGTTGATGGGCGTAGAATAGCTACGATTGAAGTCAGAAAAACCGAAGTAAATTAAAGATTTGAATAAAATTAAACAAAAATAAACAAAAAATGGAGGATACTAATATGGCTTTAACTCATATTGTGCCAGGTCTTGATGAATCGTCTAGCGAGAAAGCAATCGATATTTTGCAGAATCGCTTAAGTCACGAGCAGGAAGCTGCTTTAATTTTAAAGCATGCACATTGGAATGTTACGGGTCCAGACTTTATTGCAGTTCATGAAATGCTTGATCCTCAGGTTGCAGAAGTTTTAGCTCAAGCCGATGAAACAGCTGAGCGAATTGCAACGCTTGGTGGATCCCCACTTGGTCGCGCAGACGATGTTGTAGCTTCGCGCACTTGGAAGCGTTTTGCTCTTAGTGGTAGAAAGTCCACCAAAGAGTATTTGCAAGCATTAATTGAGTATTACAACGATATGATTGCAGATGATCGTAAGGCAATTTCTCAGCTTGATGATCTTGATATTGTTAGCTCAAACATTATTCAAGACCATGTTCAGCAGCTTGAAAAGTTCCAGTGGTTTATGCGCAGTCATTTAGAATAATTTTGTAGAATAATTTTGCGACACGCTTGGATTTGCTATTTGACATTTTTGTTTCATGTGCTAATCTAACTACTTGTATGTTTTCGACATACAAGTTGGGCCCGTAGCTCAGGTGGTTAGAGCGCATCCCCTGTCTCTTATACACATCTCCGAGCCCACGAGACGTAGAGGAATCTCG
>CAMYPG010000011.1 GCA_947289115.1 uncultured Gardnerella sp. | reverse complement strand
CTTTTGCTTCCATAGGCATTGGCTTAATTTCTTCGTGCATTGCAATGTACCCTGTGGCATCAATCGAAAAGCCATTTTCTAGGCCGCAAGGAAGTGCTGGCGGGCGAAGTTTTGCAGCTATAGGCTTTATGCTTCTTTCTGTAGTTTGCATGATTCCTTCGGTTGCGGCTGCGATTGCGTTTATGATTCTTGCGCCGCAACTGCTGTGGATTGCAAGCATTTTGTTTGTAGTAAACGGCTTGATTGTGCTGGTTGTTGGCGTGATTCTTGGTGGCAAAGTAATGGATAAGCGCATGATTCGCATTGTAGAAAACTTGCGCAGATTCGCGTCTATTACTGCGTAACTTACGCACGCTTTGTTGCAAGCGCAATGTATAGTTAAGCGCGGTATTTGCAATCGATTTAAAGGTGTGCTCGCATGGAAAGTAATAAAGGCTTAAACGATGCCTTAAATATTCCTAATGCGAGCACGCCAGCGCAAAGCGGCGAACCCAACAAAAGTATCGAGCCTAAACCAAGTAGTGAAAAAAAACTAAGTAGTGAATCTAAATCAAGCAGTGAGATTAAACCAAGTAGCGCACAGAAGAAAAGTAAATACGCTGCTATGGTTTTAAGAAGCCAATATCCTTCTCGTTGGCGATTGCTTATTGCATTTATAGCAGTTATAGTTAGTGCAGCAATTATTTTTACTTATTTTTTGCTTGACGTATACGATATTCTTCCTGGTCCTTTGACGTTGCGAAAACAACATTATGCTGTAACTATTTCTTCTCCTAAATCACTTTTGCGAGTTAAATCACTAGCTAAAGGCGTGACTTATGGTAAAGAAATAAATCATTCGCAAGCTCAAAAACTTATTAACGAGTTGGTTTCCGATGCTTCTATGAGTAGCAGCACTTCAGCAGTAATTATGGATGCTAATGGGCGAGTAGTTGCTTCACATGAGCCAAATGCTTTAAGAGAGCCAGCGTCAACGCTTAAAACTTTAACTGCTAGCGTAGCTTCTCGCACTCTTGACATGGGTTCAACTCTTGATACTCAAGTATTTTTGTTGCCTAAAACAGGCGGTGAACCAGAACGAGCTTCTAGTACGAATGCTAGAAAGCTTGTGCTTCGCGGCAATGGTGACATGCTTCTTGGCATTGGAGAAAACGATTGGCACCATGTCAATGGCAGAGCAGGTTTAACGACATTAGCGAGAAGAACAGCCAACGCGTTGAAGCTTGAAAATATTCACACAGTTTCTTTAGCTGTTGATGACTCATTGTTTGGCGCAAAACGTGCTCCTGATTTGATTTATGAAACAGATGTTGAACGCCGCTTTTATGCTCAAACGTCATCTTTGGCTATAGATGATGCTCGTCAGCGTGACCTTTCAGTGCAGGGTGTTGACGCTGACGCTATGACAGATTTTCCGCTTTCTGATCCTCATCCTGCTTTAAGTGTCGGTCATGTTTTTGCTAAATTATTAAGCAAACAAGGAATAGTTATAAGTAATTATTCTAATAAAACCGCTTCTGATGAAAAAAATTCCGGTTCAGGCTCGTCTGCAGATGATTCTTCTGAAAACAATAAAGATTCTGAAAATGAAGATAAATCTGCACAGTCTGAAAATCTTGTCATACCAGTAAGCGAAACTCAATCGTTAATATCATCTAATTCGCGTTTAATTGCACAAGTTTCTTCTGCACCATTAAACGAAATAATGGCATATACGCTTCGTATTTCAGACAACACATTGGCGGAAGAGTTTGGTCGTTTGACTGCGCTTGCAACTCACAAATCCAACTCTCCGGAGGGTGCAGTTCAGGCAGTAAAAGAGGGATTGCGCAAGCTCAATATCGATATACGTGGTTTGCACATGTCTGATTGCTCAGGCTTGTCTCCAAAATCAAGGTTGCGCGCAACAACGCTAGCTCAAGTACAAGTGCTTAATATTAAAGCCGATTCTGGAGGTGCTGCAGCTGCTGAAGGATTGTCTCTTCCTGGTTTAGTTGGAACAGCAAGAAAGCGTTTAGCGGATGAATCTTCTGCCGGCATGCTTCGCGTAAAGACTGGTTCTTTAAGTGAAGTTACTTCTATGGTTGGTAATGTATCTAGGAAAAGTGGTGGAGTGCTAACTTTCGCTGTTGTTGCGAACCAGCCAGCTGATATTTGGGGAGCGTTCGTAGCGATTAATAAGTTTATGGCAGAATTGCCAAAACTATGATTTATGAGTTGCAATTTAGCATTATTGGCGCGCTACACTAGAAGCTATGGTGTATTCTTCTCGCATACGCGCAGGAATTGGCGCAATCAAGCATTGTTTTGACGAACTTTCATTATGTGCACAAGACGCGCGTTTTTCCGAACATGGCAATCACGCGACAGATGTTGATGCTCCTCTGGTTCTTATTGCGTGCTCTGGAGGTAGAGATTCTCTTGCACTTACAGCATTGAGCGTGATTGTGTGCGCAAGTAGGGGTATTCGTTGCGGTGTCGTAATAGTAGATCACCATTTGCAGCCACACTCAACTGAAATTGCCAATACTGCTGCTAAACATTGTTTGCAATCTGGAATAGATGAAAAGTACGTGTATATTCAATCTGTGAACGTTGAAGATTCGGGAGAAGGCGAAGAATCTGCTGCTAGAAATGCTAGGTATCAAGCAATTATTGAGGTCGCTAAAAAGCAGCGAGCTGCAGCCGTGCTTCTAGCTCATACTGCAAATGATCAAGCAGAAACTGTAATGATGGGGCTAAAAGATTCTGCAGGTTTAGAAGCAGTTGCTGGCATGAAAGCAGTGACATTGCGTCAAAACGTGCTTTTTGCGAGGCCTCTTATTAAGCTTAGTAGAGAAGATACTACTGGTATTTGCGAGGATTTAGGCATTTCATGGTGGGATGATCCTACAAATGGTGACGATATTTCGCAAAATGAGGAACTTTCAGAAAATTATCCATTGAGATCTCGAGTTAGACACACGTTAATGCCTTATATTTCGCGATTTTTTAATGCAAATATGGTTACTTTGCTTTCTCGTGGAGCTGAAATAGCTAGAGACGATCTTGACTATATTAATTCTCAAGTTGACGAAGCTAGTTCACAAGTGATGGAATTTGATAAAAATGCGAAAACTGTTAGGTTAAAAGCTGAGAAGTTAGCGCAATATCATCCATCAATTCGTAGACGAATTATAGTGCGTGCGTTAAGTGAGCTTGGTCTGCGTTTCTCGTCAAGTCACATATCGGCAGTGGACGAACTATGTACAAAATGGCATGGTCAGAAGCCTTTTTCGCTGCCAAATTATTACGAAGCGACTCGGCTCTCGCGCAATATCGTCATTCGTTTATGCCAAGATAGTGAACATGCAAGTTGCAGATATACGAGATGACATTGACTATGAATTAATCAGCCACGAAGACCTTATGAAGCGTATTCGTGAGGTTGCAAAGCAAGTGAGCGAAGATTACAAAAATCGTAATATTTTGCTCGTAGCAGTGCTTAAAGGCGCTGTTAATACGCTTGCTGTTTTTTCTCAAGAGCTGAGCGTTAATGCGCCAATGGACTTTATGAGTTTGTCAAGCTACGGCAGTGGTACTCAAACAAGCGGGCAGATTACAGTTCGTCAAGATTTAAGCACGGACGTGCGCGGGCGTGACGTGCTGATTGTTGAGGATATTGTTGAATCAGGTCGCACATTAGCTTGGTTAGTGGATGAGCTTAAAAGCCGCGGAGCTAACAGTGTAAAAGTTTTTGCTTTACTAAGTAAGCCAGCACTACGCGAAGTAGAAGTGCAAATCGACTATTCGGGATTTGAAATTCCTGACCCATTCGTAGTCGGTTTCGGAATGGACTACGATGAGCGTTACCGCAATCTCAATAGTATTGCAGTATTAAAGCCATCAGTGTATGGTGCTTGATTTTATAGATTCTATTCAGAATTTTTATATAAATTGAGGAGTTTGAAAGGAGCCTTATTACATGGGCGCTTCTCCTATGACACCGCAAGGCCCAATGGGCGGTCCTGGGCGTGGAAATAACGGGAATAATCCGTTTTTAAATCCACGTAACCCTAGGAATCAGCGAAACAACGGTCAACAGGGCAAGAATAATAAAAATAACGAGAACAACCATAACAATCGTCGTTCCTTCTGGCAGTCGCCATGGACGTGGATTGTGCTTCTTGTGTTGCTTTCAGTTGTCGGATTCCAAATGTTTGTTCATAACGGATCGCAAACTATCGATACTCAGGATGGTATTGAGTTAGTGCGATCTCATAAAGCAAGTTATGTGGAAATTATTGACAATAAACAGTTAGTTAAGCTTACGCTTGATAGTCCGTTTAAGAAGTTCGATAAACGAAGTAAGCAAAAGCGTGACTTTGGCAAGGATGTGCAATTCTACTACGCGTATGCACAAGGTAGGTCAATTGTACAAGAAGTCGAAAAGGCGAAGCCTTCTAACGGCTGGACTGCTAGCTTACAGTCATCTAGCATTATTTCGTATTTGATTACTTCGCTTGCTCCAATATTGTTCTTCCTTGGCATGATTTGGTTCATGTTTAGCAGAATAGGCGGTGCCGGTGGAAGTATGCTTGGCATGGGTGGCGGACGTGGCCGTGGCAAGTTGCTTGAAGGTCAGACTCCTAAAACTAAGTTTGCTGACGTTGCTGGCGAACAAGCTGCTGTTGAAGAAGTTGAAGAGATTAAAGACTTCTTGAAGGATCCTTCGCGCTACAAGGCTTTGGGCGCTCGCATTCCGCGCGGTGTGCTGCTTTATGGTCCTCCAGGAACTGGTAAGACTTTGTTGGCTCGTGCTATTGCAGGTGAAGCTGGTGTGCCGTTCTATGCAATGGCTGGCTCTGACTTCGTGGAAATGTTCGTAGGCTTGGGCGCGTCTCGCGTTCGTGAACTTTTTGACGAAGCTAAGAAGAATGCTCCTGCAATCATCTTTATCGATGAGATTGATGCTGTTGGTCGTCGCCGCGGAAGTGGCATGACTGGCGGTCATGATGAGCGCGAGCAGACACTTAATCAGCTGCTTGTTGAGATGGACGGCTTCGACAACGACACTAATTTGATTATTATTGCCGCAACAAACCGTCCAGATGTGCTTGATTCCGCACTTCTTCGTCCTGGTCGTTTTGACCGTCAGGTGGCTGTTGAGGCTCCTGATTTGGAAGGTCGCGAGGCAATTTTGAAGGTTCACGCTAAGGGTAAGCCTTTTGTGCCGGATGTTGATCTTCATATGGTTGCTGTGCGCACTCCTGGTTTTACTGGTGCAGACTTAGCTAACGTGCTTAACGAAGCTGCGTTGCTTTGCGCTCGATCTGGTGCTCAATATATCGATAATCGCGCTATTGATGAGGCAATTGATCGTGTTCAAGCAGGACCTCGACGTAAGTCTAAGGGTATGGCTTTGGATGAATTGCGTAACACTGCTTACCATGAGGGTGGTCATGCGCTTGTTGCTGCTGCGTTGCACCACACGGATCCTGTTACTAAAGTAACGATTTTGCCGCGAGGTCACGCACTTGGCTACACTGCTGTGATGCCAACAAGCGACCGTTACTCGCAGTCTCGCAACGAATTATTGGATCAAATGGCATATGCTATGGGCGGACGCACAGCAGAGGAAGTTGTGTTCCATGATCCAACAACTGGTGCTTCTAACGACATTGAGAAAGCTACTGCTATTGCTCGTAAGATGGTTGTTGAATATGGTTTCTCAGCGAAGCTTGGAGCTGTTAAGTGGATGGATACTGACGAAGATTCTTCCGGTTCACTCGATTCTTTGCAACCTCGTAAGTTCTCGAATCGTACTGCTGAAGTAATCGATGAAGAAGTTCATAAGCTTATCGAAACTGCTCATACTGAAGCGTGGGAGATTATTAACAATAATCGTGACGTATTAGATGAGCTGGTTCGTCAGTTGCTCGCTAAGGAAACTCTTAACGAGAAGGAACTTAAGGAAATCTTCAGTAAGATTCGTAAGGCTCCTGAGCGTACTCTTTGGCTTTCGGACGATAGAAGACCAGATTCTGATCTTCCTCCTGTTGAAATTCCAGAAAGTTTAAAGCGCAACGTTGAAGGTAAGAATGAGCAGAGTGAAGCTTCTGAACTTTCTGAATCTTCCAATAACGCAACTTCACAAAACCAGCAGTCTGATCAGATGCCTGTTGATACGTCTATTCAGACTACTGCACCTGCTCCTCGAACTGTTATTGGAACTGTTAAACCACCAGTTAATCCGTCTACTAATCAAAATGACGGCACTCAATTTGGTGCTTAATAGTGTAAATACAGTGCTAAGAAGCAGATAAAATACAATCATTAATAAACGCTGATAACAATATAATTTATTGCTGTCAGCGTTTATTTTTATTTTTCTAAGAATTTAATAATAAAAATTAGTGTTATATGCAAAAAATTACGCATGTTGATTTATATCGAGTACAATGTATCGAAATATTAATTTTGCGTATTATAGGTAAGAGTAAAAGATAAATAAACGAATAATTGGAATTTTAAATTGTTTTTATTAGAGAGTAGAAGATGAAATTATGAATACAACCATAAGTTTGAAGGGTATTCGCCCAAGCGGTGACTCAATAGTCATTGGATTATATTCTTCTATTTACATAGATGCTGTTTTAAAAGTTAATTTGAGTAATGCATTAGACGGAGATGAGACTAACGCAATAGATATTCCTCAAATTGCTGAGCGTCTTGCTTTTATGCTTAAACGTTGCGAAAAAGATAGCGAAATTGAGGAGCATCCTGCTATAGCTTTAGAACTTATTGCTAAATCTGTTTTAAATTCTGCTATGCACACTTGGCAAATTAGTGAGGCTGATATTACTGTTCATGCTGCTTTAAGAAGCGAATATTACGGCATGAAAAGCACTGTTGACGATATTTGTGTTACTTTGAATAGTGTTTCTAGAGAAGAGTTAAATTATTCGGAACGGCGTGTAATTCCTGATTCTCTTGCGCATGTTGCTGTTCGTAGTGGAAGCGTATCAGTTGACGATCTTGAGGAAGGCGAAATAGCAGATTACTATCGTTCTCTTATTGAGGAAGATAGAAAAGAAAAGCAGCGCAAAGAAGACGAGGACGCTGCTGCAGCTGCTAAAGCTGCCGTTGATATCGCAAATTCTTTCGCGGATGATTATGAAAATAATGGAGATTCAGAGTGCTCTTGTGTCGATGAATCTAAAAGTGTCAATTATGGCAGTGAGCTTGTTAAAAGAGAAACTAAGTCTCCTTTGTTCCGTATATGTCCGACTCCGTTACAGACAACTGCAGTAATTTCTATGAAGGGTGTCGCGAAACAAGACACGCGTTCTGCTATGCTGAGAATAGTTGCAATGCTTGAGCAGGATAGAGAATCTCGCGTAGATGGCGTATCGGCACTATATGTTGCCAATATGCTTGAAGGTGATTATTACGCGGCTGTATTTATTCTGTCTTCGGGCGGTGACGAGTATGAACTGCTTCGCTTGCTTCGCGCTGTTGCTACTTTGTATAAAGATAAGGTGACTGTGCGAGTGTTGGGTACGCGTTCATATGGTGCTTCTGCTGCTGATACAAGAACTGTTGATGCAGAAAAATTGCCGCAACAACTAGCGGAAATGGTGATGGTTGACCCTAAGTCGCCTGAACTTATGCCGTGGCTGCAGATAGAGTCGGATGCTGCTTTGGATGACAACTCAGTTTCGTACTCATTAGCGTTTGCTTTTGATGCTCAAACTGTTGGGGTATACTCAGAGCAATGGCTTATAGGGGATGGTTGTTAATGAAAGCGTATCGCACACCTTGGTGGTATCTGGTACTAGGGTTACTGTTTGGCTTTGTGCTGGGCGCATTTCTAGTGTCGTCAACAGAGTCTAGTGCTATGTCGTTAGCAGGAGCTCCGTGGGTTGTTGTTGCAATTATGGTGATTGCTGGCTTAATAACTTTTGTTATGGCGTTGCAAACTCATCAAAGTGTTGCTAACAAAGATAAAAATAAGAAGCCTGTAAGTTCTCAATTTGCTGTTGCAGCTCTTATGCTGTCTAAGGCATTGGGAATGGCAGGTGCTATTTTGTCTGGCTGGTACGTTGGGCAGTTGTTAATGAGTCTGCCACACAGTGAAATAATTCTGTATAACTCTGTTGTGCGTGAATGCTCTATTGCTGGCTTGGTGTGCTTTATTGATATGGTCGTTGGGATTTTGGGCGAGTGGCTCTGCCAGATTCCGCCTGAAGATGATTCTGAGTCTGTCAATAAGTCAAATCGTACGCCAGCAACGTGCTAGTATTTGCTAGCTATTAGTTTGCGTAGTTTTATGTAAGTTGCATCTTGCTTGAATTAAGTAGGTAAAAGTACTAAACGCTTTTTACGCAAGTTGCAACAAACGCTGGAATTTCAACGTTTGTAAGGATGGTATATTACTTTGGCTGAATTTATCTATCAGATGATTAAGGCGCGTAAATCGTACGGAGATCGTGTAATTCTCGACGATGTTACTTTAAGCTTCCTTCCGGGCGCAAAAATTGGTGTTGTGGGTCCGAACGGCATGGGTAAGTCGACGCTGCTGAAAATTATGGCCGGTTTGGAAAATGTGACCAATGGTGAAACTTCTTTGACTCCTGGCTATACGGTAGGTATTTTGCAGCAGGAACCACCTCTTGATGACACTAAGACGGTTGGCGAAAACATTAAGATGGCTTTTGGTGAGATTGCGCAAAAAGTGGCGCGTTTTAACCAAATCGGCGAAGAAATGGCTAATCCAGACGCTGATTTTGATGCGTTAATGGAAGAAATGGGTAAGCTTCAGACTGAAATTGACGCTGCAAACGGTTGGGATTTGGATTCGCAGCTTGAGCAGGCTATGGATGCTTTGCAATGCCCAGATCCGGATTCGCCTGTTTCTGTGTGCTCTGGTGGTGAAAGGCGTCGAGTTGCATTGTGTAAGCTTCTTCTTGAAGCTCCAGATTTGCTGCTTTTGGATGAGCCTACTAACCATTTGGATGCGGAATCTATTTTGTGGCTTGAACAGTTCTTGCACAAGTACGAGGGTGCTGTTATTGCTGTTACGCACGACCGCTACTTTATGGATAACGTAGCGGAGTGGATTTGCGAAGTTGACCGTGGTCAGCTTTATCCATATAAGGGAAATTACTCAACGTATTTGGAAACTAAAGCAAAGCGTATGGAAATCCAGGGTGCCAAGGATGCCAAGCTTGCTAAGCGTTTGAAGAATGAGCTTGATTGGGTGCGTAGCTCGCCGAAAGCTCGCCAAGCTAAGAACAAGGCTCGTTTGGAACGCTACGACCAAATGGAGCAAGAGGCACGTAATTCCAAGAAGCTTGACTTCTCTGAAATTCAAATTCCAGCAGGTCCACGTTTGGGCTCGCAAGTTTTGGAAGCAAAGCATATTCACAAGGCTTTTGGCGACCGTGTACTTATCGACGACTTGTCGTTTACGCTGCCTCGTAATGGTATTGTTGGTGTGATTGGTCCAAACGGTGTTGGTAAGTCTACGCTGTTCAAGACGATTGTGGGCTTGGAGTCTCTTTCTGGCGGAGAGCTTATTGTTGGCGATACTGTGAAGATTTCTTACGTGGATCAGAATCGTGCAGGATTGGATCCTAATAAGAACTTGTGGGAAGCTGTTTCCGGCGGACTTGATTTTATTGAGGTTGCAGGCGTTGAGATTCCTACTCGCGCATATGTTGCAAGCTTTGGATTTAAAGGTTCGGATCAGCAGAAGCTTACTGGTGTGCTTTCCGGCGGTGAGCGTAACCGTTTGAACTTGGCTTTGACTCTTAAGCAGGGTGGAAACTTGCTTCTTCTCGATGAGCCTACTAACGATTTGGATGTTGAGACTTTGGAAAGCTTGGAAAACGCTTTACTTGATTTCCCAGGCTGCGCTGTTGTGGTTTCGCACGATCGCTGGTTCCTCGACCGAGTTGCAACGCATATTCTTGCTTGGGAAGGCGACGACGAGAATCCTGCAAATTGGTACTGGTTCGAAGGTAACTTCCAAGCTTACGAAGAAAATAAGATTGCGCGCTTGGGTGAGGAAGCTGCTCGTCCGCATCGCTTGCACCGTAAGCTCACTCGCTAGTTGAGTTTTGTTTTCATTTCTTGGTGGAAACATTTGCTGGTGATTTTCCGGCGTTTGCGCGACGACCTGCTTTCGCGCTTGGAGCGTAGTGTACGAAAGTAACTCGGAGCGTGAGCTTGCATGGAAAGTTCAGTGGACTTTTTCCATGCAAGCTCAGAAGCGAGCGCTTATAGTGCGAGCGTCTCGGCGCTTTTTGACAACATTTGCCGTGATTGTGCCAGGCGTGTGCTAGGCTCGATTAGTTCACGTTTTGAAATTTAAGTTTTGAATACACATATTTTACGAAAGGCTATTGTGCCGCATACTCATCATGCTGCGTTCGCCCAAAAGCGAGGCGCGAAGAATACCAAGAACGTCAAAAATACTAGGAAATCAGCTGAAAAACGCAATCCTTTTGAATATCAGGGTAGTCATAAAAATTACGGTTCTAATCACGAGTTCAATTCGCGCAGGGAGCGAAATCGCAAAGCAGAAAAAGCTCGTCAAAAAGCGCGCGAAAAAGCCTTGCGCTATGAAGAAGTAGCTATTGCGGATGCTGAACAAGATTTTGCTAAAAATAATTTTGCTAAGCATAATATTGATAAAAATAATGTTGTTAAAAATGATATTGCAAAATCTCATAATACAAAACAAAATTCTGCAATATCTTTGCGTCCTACTTCAAAAAAGCAAAATCAAGATTCTCATAACGCAACAATTATTCCAGACTCTGCTATTGAATCTTGTGAAAATTACCGTGACGATGTCACTTTTGCGCAACTTGGAGTCCCAGAGCCCTTGGTAGAAGTGTTGCGTGCTGATGGGAAAACTACTGCATTCCCAATTCAGCAAGCAACGCTTCCTGATTCATTACAAGGTGCGAATATTCTAGGGCGAGGTCGCACAGGAAGTGGTAAAACATTAGCATTTTCTATTCCACTTGTTGCGCGTTTAGCTGAGAATTTTGTTGATTTAATTCATTCTGATAAAAATCGTAAGTCACGCGAGTCTAGTGAAATTCCTGCTCCTAGAGCAATAATTCTTGCTCCAACTCGCGAGCTTGTGCATCAAATTGATGACGTAATAGCGCCGCTTGCTGCAGCTTATGGCATGCGTACTGTGACAGTGTATGGAGGTGTGAGATACCAGCGTCAGGTATCGCAACTTAAGCAGGGTGCGCAGATTGTGCTTGCTTGCCCTGGACGTTTGGAAGATTTGCTGCGTCAAGGAGCACTTACGCTTGAAAAAGTAATGGTTAGCGTGCTTGATGAAGCAGATGAAATGGCGGATATGGGATTCCTTCCTGCTGTTACTAGACTTCTTGAGCAAGTTGCGCCAGATGGTCAACGCATGCTGTTTTCTGCAACGCTTGATAAGCAAGTTTCTACATTAGTTGAGCGTTTCCTTCCAAATGCTGTCGTCCATGCTGTGGATGATGCTGATTGCCAAGTTGACACTATGACGCATCATATTTTTGCTGTGTCTGCAGGGGATAAATACGAAGTTTTGCGAAAGCTTGCTTCCGGAAGGAAACGTTCTATATTCTTTACGCGCACAAAATATCAAGCGAAGAATATGGCGAAAAAATTTGTGCAGCAAGGTATTCCTGCAGTTGATTTGCAAGGTAATTTGTCGCAGAATCAGCGAGATCGTCATTTGGCTGTGTTTGCTGAAGGCTTGGTGCGCGTGCTGGTTGCTACGGACGTTGCTGCGCGAGGTATTGATATTAGCGACGTTGCATTAGTTGTGCAAACTGAGCCTCCTGAGGATCCTAAGTCTTTCTTGCATCGTTCGGGTCGCACTGCTCGAGCTGGTGAAGAAGGCGATGTCGTAACGCTTGTGCTTCCTAATCAGAAGCGCGCTGCTCATATGATGCTTCGTAAGGCTGGAATTCATGCGAAAGCTGAGGATGTGAGTCCTTCTTCATCAGTTCTAGATGAGATTGTTGGTGAAGCTGCCGAGCTTCAAGAAGGCTGGAGTATGCCGGAGCCGGAGCAGCAGAAGCGTAAAGGTCGCGGTCGTGGACGCGGTGGGCGCGGGCGCGTACGTGGGCAACGTGGTGAGCGCAGTGAACGTGGTGAACGTGGTGAACGCAGCGAACGTCGTTGGCACGGTAAACGTGGCGAACGTGGTAGTCGTGTTCATCGCTTCGGTCGTGAGTTTTAGAAACAAATGCTGTGTGTTTTACAGCATTTGTTTTCGTTTTCACTACTTTTGATAACATTCGCCAGTGATTTTCCGGCTTTTGTTTTCGCTTTAGTTTTCTTGTCTGTTGTGGTGCGAGGCTGTGATATTTTTCTCCTCGCGCTTTTTATTTACGTTATTCTTGTATTTTTGTCTATTTCGCCGAATGATTATGTGTTTTCGACAGAATTGCCCTATGTTTTATACATAACATCAACTGGTTTGGTGTTTTCGACAAAACAGCAGCAATACTACAAAAGTAAGTAGCAAGTTGGCAAGCAATAAGCAACTTAGTAATCAGTTAATCAGCCTGTTAAGCAAGTCAACAGTCGGTTAAACTAGTTAAGCCAATTAGCAAATACTTATTTAGATTGACCTTTACCAAATGCGCGCAGTTGAACGCCGTTCCAGTCAGTGCTTACGGTTAACGGAGTGGCTGCGTTCATGCCAGCTGTTTTTGCTGCAGATTGAACGGTACTAGAACTTGGGGAACCTTCGCGACCTGGTTTTGGAGTAAGAACCCACATAGGAGCGTCATTGTCAAGCATATTTGTGGCATCCATAATAGTGTCTGCGAGCTCATCTTCGTCGTCGCCGTCGCGCCACCAAATAATCACACCATCAACAGCAGCGTCGTAATCCTCATCTACCAACTCTTCGCCGGTAAGTTTCTCGATGCTTTCGCAAATTGTTTCGTCAACATCGTCATCCCAGAGCCATTGTTGGACAATGTCTCCTGGTTGGAATCCGAATTCCTGTGCATGCTGAAAAGCTATCTGTTCCACGTGATTTAATATATCAAAGCGTCACGAAGTGCGCACATTTAACGGCGTGTATTCAGTAATTTATCGTTTATCAATTACGACACACCAAGACACGCCGCAAAAATCGCGATTGTGACATAAATCACTATATATAGGTGGTTATCTTTGCGTCTTGCCCTAGATATTGTGCATGAGTTGGGTTATAGTAGAGCGAGTTGTTAGAAATAGTTCCCATGTTTGCAACGAGAGATTTTGCTAGAAGGAACAGTGTTTGAGAAAGGTCTGTACCGATGCAGGTTTTGGAAGAAACTGCTGTCACAAGCGCAGAAAATTGTACGGATGATGTAGTTGAAATTCCAGTTTCTCGCGTGCAGGTCGAAAAGCGCGATGGTCGCGTAGTTGATTTTGATCCGCTGAATATCATTATGGCAATCAAGGCTGCTTTTAAGGATTTGGGCAAGGAAGTCGGTCCGCAAGAAGAGCAGTTGATTCGTAATATTTCTGATCATATTGAGGCTGAAATTCAAGATCGTTACAATGGCCCGGCGAAGATTGAAGATATTCAGACCTTGGTTGAGCATAGTCTTATTGAAAATCACCTTTATGAGGTTGCTCGTTGCTACACGAGCTACCGACTGAACCGAGATATAGACCGCGCTAAAGCTACTGATATTAACGAGGCTGTTAACCGTCTTGTAAATCGTGATGAGTCTCTTGTTCGTGAAAACGCAAATAAGGATTCTAATGTTTATGCAACTCAGCGTGATCTTCTTGCAGGTGCTGTTTCTAAAGCTTCTGCGTTCTCTATGCTTCCTCACGCAGTTTCTAACGCTCATATGAAGGGTGATATTCACTTCCATGACGCTGATTATTCGCCATTTACTTGCATGAGCAACTGCTCGCTTCCTGATTTTGGCGATATGCTTGCTAAGGGATTTGCTCTTGGTAATGCAATGATGGATAGTCCAAAGTCTATTGGTACTGCTGCAACTCAGGTTACGCAAATTATTAAGGATATTGCTGGCGCGCAATACGGTGGTCAGACTGTTAATCGCGCTGACGAAATGCTTGAGCCTTACGCTAAGTGCGATTACGACAAGAATCTTGCTATGGCACACGCAATGATTCCTGATTCCACGCCAATTCAAGTCGCAAAAGATATGATTGACGGCTTGAAGGCTCAGGAGCCTAAGAATCTCCACTGCTTGGACAGGGATCCACTGCCTGCTGATACTCCTTTTGATAAGAATTTGGGCGAGTTGGATCAGCTCCGTGAAGTTTACGCAAAGATTATGACGCGTAAGGCGATCTACGACGCTATGCAAACAATGGAATATCAAATCAATTCTAACCGCGTTTCTAACGGTCAGACTCCGTTCGTAACTGTTGGCTTTGGCTTGGGTACTTCTTGGTTTGCTCGTGAAATTCAGCGCGCTATTTTGCTTAACCGTATTCGTGGTCTCGGCAAAGATCGTCATACTGCAATCTTCCCTAAGCTTGTGTTTACTATTAAGCACGGTGTTAACGCGGACGCTGGCGACCCGAACTACGATTTGAAGCAGCTTGCGCTTGAGTGCTCTACAAAGCGCATGTACCCAGACGTTGTGTTCTACGAGAATATTGTTAAGATTACTGGCTCCTTCAAGGCTCCTATGGGTTGCCGTTCGTTCCTTCAGGGTTGGATTGATCCAAAGACCGGCAAGGACGTTGAAGATGGCCGTATGAATCTTGGCGTTGTAACTGTTAACATGCCACGTATTGCTCTTGAATCTCACGGCGATGTGACTCGCTTCTGGAAGCTTTTCGACGAGCGTATGGAAGTAGCTCACCAAGCTTTGCGATTCCGTATTATGCGTTGCAAGCAGGCAACTCCTGTAAATGCTCCAACGCTGTTCCGTTACGGTGCTTTTGGTCGTTTGGAAGCTAACGAAAGCGTGGATCAGTTGTTCCGTAATGAGCGCGCAACTGTTTCTCTTGGCTACATTGGTTTGTACGAAACTACGGCCGTGTTCTTCGGCAAGGATTGGATGCAAGATCACAGCTGGAATGAGGAAGGCAAGGAGTTTGCGCTTTCTTTGGTTCGCCGCATGAATAAGCTTTGCCAGCAGTGGTCAAAGGCGGAAGGTTACCATTATTCCGTTTACTCAACTCCTGCTGAGTCTTTGACTGACCGCTTTAACCGCATGGATCGCCAGAAGTTCGGTCGCATTGAAGGCGTAACCGATCACGACTTCTACACTAATTCCTTCCATTACCCTGTTTGGTTGCAGCCAACTCCTATGGAGAAGCTTCGCTACGAGGTAGACTTCCCGTATCTTGCTTCCGGCGGTTTTATTAACTACTGCGAGTTCCCATGTTTGCAGGCGAATCCTAAGGCTTTGGAAGCCGTTTGGGATTACGCTTACAAGATTGGCATTGGTTACTTGGGTACGAATACGCCAATCGATCATTGCTTCGTTTGTGGTTTCCAGGGCGATTTTGAGCCGACTAAAGAAGGCTTCCGCTGCCCTGAGTGCGGAAACAGCGACCCAGATAAGTGCAATGTTACGAAGCGTACTTGCGGCTACTTGGGCAATCCTGTTCAGCGTCCAATGGTTCACGGTCGTCACGAGGAAATCGCTCACCGCGTAAAGCACATGTCTGGCGAAACTGGTCATGTGACTCTTAACAACGGTGAGTCTCGCGAATGGTATGAGGAAACAAAATAAACTTAGCTAATTAGCTATGTTGAAACTTAGTAAAATAAGTATGACTAGATAATTTAGCTAAATAAATAGCTTTTCTTGTGTTTGTTGTTTGGTGATAATCTGGCCGTTAGAAATGTATTGCGTTTTGTGATTGCACTTTCTAACGGCTGGATTTATTTTATTTTCGCAAATTTGGTTGTTTATTTTTAGTTGTTTATTTGGTTTGAAAGGGGGTTGGATATGGCTCGCATGAGTTTGCACGATTTTGCGCCTGCAGATGTGAATCGTGGACCGTGGATTCCTACCTCTCTTTCAAATAATCCTCGCGCAGGACAGTGGTCTAGTGAGCGCATGAGTCAGGGCATGGTTGCCGATTACAAGCGTTTTTTGATGACAGACGGCGAGGGAATTCGCTGCTCGCTTTACGTCTCCGGTTGCCCGTTCCATTGCGTTGAGTGCTATAACGAGTCGATTTGGGATTTTCGCGCTGGGCATCCTTATACTCAAAAGCTTGAAGATCAAATTATGGAAGATTTGGCGCAGCCTTATGTGCAAGGATTGACTTTGCTTGGCGGCGAGCCTTTGCTTAATACGGGCATTTTGCTGCCTCTTTGCAAGCGTATTAGAAAAGAGTTTGGCAATACAAAAGATATTTGGAGTTGGACTGGATACACTTGGGAAGAGCTTATGCGCCCAGGGGAGACTTTGGATAAGCTTGAGTTGCTGCAATACATTGATATTCTTGTTGACGGCCGTTATATGAAGGATTTGCATGATTCGCTTTTGCAATTTCGTGGCTCTAGTAATCAGCGAATTATCAATGTTCCAAAGTCTCTGGAAAATCCGCAAAATCCTCCTGTAATTTGGGAAAAGCTTCACGATCAGGAGCGTTTTATTCCGTCAATTTACGGCAAAGACCGTGCGCAAGGCGAAGGCGACGCTTCGTAATCCTATTGAATGCGCCACTCATACGATATATTTAACAATGTTTGCGGACGATTATAAGAATGCATACATATACACATGTTAAGGTAAATATAATTAATCTCGTAACATCTGTATTGCAAACTGCTAAAAGAATTATGCTAACTATGCTCATAAATACTGTAATTAAACGATAGATAGTTTGGTATGTCTTTTCTTTGCATAAATATAAAAGATAGATTATTAATATTAATAGGACGAATGCTTGAATGGTGAGACTAGCAATATTAATACAAGTGTTATCGTCTTTTAATTCCTTCAATTGTTTAAAGAAATAAATAGCTGACGAAATATAACAAAGCAACGTTATTGGCAGTAGAACTACGTGTTTGCTGTTCATATTGTTCCTCACATAATTGTTGATATTAATAATGGAAATTCTCACTGCAAGTCGACACAAATGCCTTTCTGCTGTGTACAGTGCCAACTATCTTTGTGTTACTCATAAGTTTCTTCTTGGGTGTTGGCTTGAGCTTGCAATGATAGTAAAAAAGACATGGATAATGCTACTGAGCAAGTAAGCATTTTATTAATAGCTTTTTTATATTCATAACAGTACCTCTTTATACATGCGAATATACATTTTTTCAGTATATAACTTTTATAAGATGAAATTAATGGTTTTTGTAAGTTGAATCTGTAGAAGCACTTTTTCGTATGTGATTTGTCTGTATGCTAATATGTCAAAGATTAATCTATTTATGCATTTGGTAATTAAATAACTCAATGCGGGAATATTTCCATGCGCAATAGTTAAAATTTGAGAAGTGATATTATTAAACCTACACATTACATTATATATGGGGAGGAGCACAATGGCGGGGAATTTGAAGGACAATTCGCGAAAAA
>CAMYPG010000010.1 GCA_947289115.1 uncultured Gardnerella sp. | reverse complement strand
GTTGAAAATTAGCTTCTACCATTCTTGATATAATTGAGTGAGTCTGATAGGGTCAGAAGTCACAGTTGAAAATTAGCTTCTACCATTCTTGATATAATTGTCCTCCTGTGCTTTATAGCATCGCTCAAGTTGAAAATTAGCTTCTACCATTCTTGATATAATTGGTTAGAAAGTAAAGGCGCGTGCGAGGAAGTTGAAAATTAGCTTCTACCATTCTTGATATAATTGTTTTACTATCTTTAATACTGTTATTTACGTTGAAAATTAGCTTCTACCATTCTTGATATAATTGCCTACAGGCTTACATGTTTTTGCTATATGTTGAAAATTAGCTTCTACCATTCTTGATATAATTGTTGTGCAGCTACATACTACCGCGTTTTCGTTGAAAATTAGCTTCTACCATTCTTGATATAATTGAGTCGCAGCAAGTTTAACAGTATCCTCAGTTGAAAATTAGCTTCTACCATTCTTGATATAATTGGTATATCATCAAGAATGGTAGAATTTCAACTATTATAAAGCTTTTTACGATTAAAAAAGCATAGCGATATCTGGGGTTTCTTCTTTCTTTTCTTGCCTGGCATTGTAATAACGTTGCGCAGATGACCATTGATGATCACTGACATGTAAAATGCGTATAGATCCACGCGGCGGAAGATTATCCTTAATTATTTTTACTGAAGTTCTATTTCCTGTTTGAGTGGGACTATAACGAACATATACAGAAAATTGCACCATTGCATATCCCATATCAAGCAGCATATTGCGAAATACAGTTGCAGCATGACGCTCCACTTTTGTTTTCACTGGTAAATCAAACATTACTAAACACCACATGCCACCACTGTCCTCATCGACTTTCATAATCCACTCCTTACGAATTGTGGTACTTGAAATTCTTCCACGCCTTTTTCCACATAAATACCATATGATTGAGCTAAATCAGATAAGGCACTAGGAATCGTATGTCCAGAACCATTAAACTGTTGATTAACACTGTCGATTAAATACTTTTTAACTGCTTTATCATTTGGAGTATCTGAGAATGATAATTTTGAAACAGCGTAATCAACAGCTGGTCTAAACGGTTCAATTATGTCATCTGCTAAGCAGAAATAATTAGTACCATTATGATGATTCATACCCATTGTTGGATTAAGCCCGGCAGATAGAACTGCACGAATGGAGAAACCACGCAACACCATGTAAGCATAGTCAAGTAAAGCATTCCTATCTTGACCAGACCCGGGTTTACGATGAAAATCTTCTTCCTCGGGAAAAATACGTTTCCAATATTCACGAGCAGCTTGACCTTCCCTATTCGTTACATCCCCAGAACGAACAGTATTAGATAATCCTCGTAATAATCCACCTCCCTCTTTATTTAATAAATCAAGGCAAGCCGCTTGTCCACGTATTTTCGCGCGAACAATCTGAGCCCACGCTGCTTTTCTTCGAGGAACACTCATTGTTGCCTGAGACAATTGACGAACTGTAATTCTCGTAGGAACATTTGTCCACGAATGCATAGCACTGACAGGAACGCATCGCCAATCACAGGTCATTACACAAGTACCATATTCAGCACACTGATGAAGAAGACCTGCAGAACAATTACAATGCAAACCAATAAGCAATATTGCCGTTTCAGCTAGCGGAATTTCAACTTTCTGCTCTAATGCGTGATCACACACTAAAATCCTACCGCGAATATACCGTAATTCACCTTGTAAATTAGTGCAATCAATCACACGCCATGCATTCTGCATAATTCCTCTATTCTCTATTTTCTCCAGTATTCCAACGCCAAGAGATAGGTAAATGCGAATGCGATGCCCAACGAGGTTCACCTAACGCATTACGTCGAATAGTTGCTGCATTATACTTGGCTAATACATTAACCGAAACACGCCAACCTTTACCAACTAGAATCTTATTAATAGATTTTTCATAAGAAGAATAATCGAAGTTATTGAGCTTGCAATTCGAATACAACTTGTCAATTCCTTCAGAAGAAATCATCGATGGTTTAAGTATCAAAGTTGTTTCATTGTCTGTACCCACAACCACCCAATGGTTATATGCTGCACAATTTGCTCCTATTTTGTTTAGGAATTCTACAAATGTACCTATATTTTCTGATAATTTAGCATGACTAAAATCAACGATAATCTCATCGCCAGGCACAAGATATCCGAGATAATTAGCATTATCTGTTTGCACAGCATGAGCAACTTTCGTATCAGCATATCTCATTGAGATAGATTGCTCAGGCAAATCACACGAGAATAAATCTTCATGAATATGTCTGTGCAAATCATTTTGAAATACACGAATCATTCCATAAGATTTTTTAATTTTCCCACTTTTCAACTTTTCAAAGCATTCATAAATACGTAGATGGTGGGTAGAATTACCAATCTTTGCAGAACCTTCTCGTACGAAAAGCTGCACTGCTTGTGCTTTGAAAAAAGTAATCGAATCATCAGCATTTAGCTTCTTATTATGCAACAGGATAGTTCTATTTGGATTTTCAGGAAGACCATTTTTTACATCATAATCAGGATTCCTTGTCAAAGCACAATAAAGTGCAGGAGTAGAAGCACGTCGGATTGTTTCACTGTCGATTTCATCACCGACATGCAACTTCAATAATGCATTTACCTCATATTGGTGAACAGAAGAATTACTGTATCTCAAACGAATAGAATTAACCACAGCAATACGATCAGCTCTCATTTCTTCATTAAGAAGTTTCAATAACGCATTCATACGAACAGACCAATTAGCATATTGCTGATATCCTTGATCATTAGCCGTTGGATATTCTCTCCAATCAATACCACCAGGAACCACTTTATTGCCTTGCAATAACTGTGTTTCACGCAGATTGCATTTAATTGAAAGTACTTGAGCTATTCCAGGAGTCATCATTGCAATTACTGATGCATCAACTGCATGATGTCGTCTATCAAAACGAGTTTTTCTTCTACCATCAAAGAACTCTAGTTTTCCGTCAATTCCAGACATTCTTCTTGCTATAGCAGTAAGCAATCCAGCATAAACTCCAACATTTGTTTGAGCTTTATTAGTTATATCGGAAATACCATTGTTTGTTTGATAATTCTGTGAATTATAATACCAATCAATTCTATGATGCAATTCGTTTGCCATCCATGCAACCGATTCAATAGAGCGATTATCGAACGCTTCATCACCAACCTTTTGTTTCAAGCGAGATATAACTTCTTTTTTGAATTGGCTAGCACCACGTTTGTCGTATGAGTTAGGAGGGAAAATAAAAGCACGAACCCGATTAATAGCGGAATCCACACTAATATCATGATTCTTGCAATATGTAGACTGTTCGCACCAAGTTGCAAAAGGAGTATTACACTTTTGCGCATTACACGATGAGCAAGTAGCAACTAAATTCTCACGAGTATTCGTAGAACCTGGCCCCTTACGCGGAACAATATGGTCTAGCTCACAAGTATTATAAGTAATCTCAGAGCCACAATACAAACATTGACCATTCTGACGTTGAACAGCCTCATAACGGCGTATATCTGCATCTGAAATAGAATCACTCGTGCCTAAATGCAAAGAATTCCGCATCATTGCTTTAAGATTTTCTTTACCTTTGGTTCGTTTATCTAATAATTCCTTATATGAATTTGCCATTTTTTTAGATTGGAATCCAGAACGAACATGTTCAATATTAATACGTTCAGGATTCCCCCAACGATTTTTAGCACTTATAAGGAATCGATGCACAATTTTCAATACTCGATCAACTGAAGGATTACCTGTTGGCTCTGCAATAGGAGCTTCAGATGGACGCCAATTATTTGGTAAATTAAATAACTTTTTGCGAGCTTCAAATAAATCATCATCAGTTTCAAGCATTTGCTTATTGAGTTCATCTAATGTTTCCAAACTATAAGCAGCACGACCATTAGGCAATGAAATATTTTCCAATGCCGCAATTTCTGTTTCATCTATTGAATCAATAAACGCTATTGCTGAACCGTACTTATCTTGATATTCAGGATTATCATGAATTGCTTCTATGTCTACCGTGTTGCTCAATATCTCAATAAAAGCTTCTTTATCTTCTTGCGTACGATTAGCAGCTAACCACCAAGTAATCAACGATTGCTTTAAAGATTTAGCATTCGCATAAAGAATAGCTAACTCACTATTCAACATTGGAGGACGATTACCAACAGATTCTCCATCTTCTATTTGCGATCCTACTCCACGCAACTTATAGCGTTCAATTCCGAGGCAATCAGCTACATCAATCCAAGTATATAATGGCGCTTCAGCGCTTTTCTCTTTTGAATACTCATCAGTCGAAGTTGTTAATAATTTATAAACACTTTGCTTTTCTTCTATTGTTAAACAACGCTCTTTTGAATTTTCTCTTATGCGCAGATTAGAAATAGTAGATATGATTCGATATTTCTGAAACGCTAACGATGCCTTTAGTGCACGCTTACCCTTTCCTGTTATAGCATCCTTGCCAACACGATTTTCTGCAGATCCACGCGGAGATTTCGCATAAAAAACAGCATTAATAATCTGCTCTCTAACATACTTGTTATCAATATGTTGCACATTGAAAATATTGAGAATCTCAAGCATGTTATCACTTTGCATTAGCTTACGTGGTAAAACAGGATCTAATGAGTTTGGATGATTTTTCCTTCTATCGTCCGTAGTTATACGTAAGCGACGCGAGGCTTTACCTTGTTGTGATAAAAGATAATCACGCACTAATTGCGCAGGCGTAGAACCTTCACAACTTACTCCCGGCGCAAACTTTTCAATATTTTTTAGCAACTCATTGTAAAATTCAGAATACTCAGTCTCTTGTGTCATTGATTTTATTGACTGATAAGGATTGCGCCAACCACGATGTCTAGCAATATGACGAATTGCAACGCTTAACATTTGTTTACGTTGTTTTTCATCCGCAATATATTCATCAGCAAGTTTTGCACGAAAAATCCATGGAGTAAACGAATCAGAAAAATCTAAATCCTTGTTTTCAACAACAGGAAAACCCAATGAATGCAATAGAAAATCAAGTTTCTGCAAACGACGTCTGCGCTGACGATACAGCCTGCGCACGCGCCGCGCGACACCAGAAATTGCTTTACGCGTATCAGATTCTTTTGCCCCATTTGGATCAATACCAGCATCATGAATAACACTCATTGCTTTAAGTATTCTTATAGGTTCACCATTATTATCCAAACGAATCGCAGCAAGACCTACTGAATTTAAACCGACGTCAATGCCGATAGCATAAGAAATATTACCTTCCATATACAGAATCATAAGCAATTATTTGTATAAATAAAATAACTATCTATAAATTTTCATGTAATAAATATCTATAACATAGAATGAGCTTAATCACGAGAATGCCAAACTAACGGCGTTGCTCTAAATGTAGACTTGTTTTGCTACGCGCAATATGCTTCACGTGCAAACTATTTTTAGAAATCAGCCTTTGTCTTAAGAAAATCCAAGCTACCGCTGCAATTGCGCACAAAACAAGCACGCTTAAAATCGCAGAAATAATCACAATAAATTTATACGTTGAAGCATTTTTCTTCATAGCTTTCGCTAACTTTTTATGATGCTTATGCTTCAAATGCTTCTTTTTAGCCAAAGGTTTTTTCTTCTTAGCTTCCTCGTCTTTACGCTTCTGCTCTTCCTTCTTTTTTCGCTCCTCTTCAGCACGCTTTTTTGCTCTTCGGGAGATTCTGGGCCAATCTTTCCATCCGGATAATCAATATCACCGTTATATTCCGACAGTGTCAACGCTCCAACAACACCATAAGGGCCGCCCGAAGCCTCTCCGTAACCGAAAGAAATATTGCTAGGATTCAAAATCTGATACAAATGACCATTATCTTCGTTAAAACTTCCGCCGGTTGCACGCAAAGCCGACTCTTCATCTTGAATCCACAATTGCATAGAACCAGCAAGATCCACACCCCAACTTAAATTTTCACCCCACGCTTTTCGGCCAGTGTAATCAGGCTCGCTCACACCATCTGGGCCCAAATGGCCAAACTGCCCATGCTGGCGGTTTCTTGCGCGCGACGGAAAAGCATCCTCTTCATTGTCAGAATCGTACTGAATATTATTAACATACGCTTCTTTAGTAAGACCGTAGCGGCTCACGTAATCTTGCAAAGGAACGCCATTAAAATACGTGCTGCGATCATCGTAAAGCCTAGATCTTGCGTTTTGAATAGACGAAAGAACGTAACGCGCTACATTACTTGACTGAATAAAAGCTGCAGAAGAAGCAGAATTAGTTGTTTGAATTATTGGATTTTGATGATATTCGTGATGATATTCGCGATTATATGCCTGATGATACGCCTTAGAATGTTCTAAAGTAAAATCAGCAAAATTTTGCGATATTGCACACGCAGCTAGGCATACAGCCGAAATAACAAGAATACTAACCTAACTTATGCGCATATTAGATTTATGCTTTGCATATTGCTGATTATTTTCCACCATAAATATCTTCTTCACTGCATTCAATATTTTCAATACGTTTGCTCAATACTACCCTGCAATGAGGAATGATTACGCATGTACAGTTAATTGTTGAGCTTTTACTAAATATTTTTCTGTAGTCAAGAGATTAATTACATTGTGGATAAAACCTAGGTTTTAACCACAATAGAAAAGTTTGCTGGCAAAGTTGTTGCGCAAAGTTCATAGTTGTTATTACTGCGGCATTTCCTCGTGGCTGCGAAGCTCAGAGGCAATGATGGCTCTGTATTTCGGGGCTGAAATGGCTGCAGTCCAAATTGTGAAAGGACTATGAAATATGGCACAACAACAGTCGACCGTGACTATTAGTGGATACGTAGGCGCTGAGCCTGTAAACTTTGGGCGCAGTGAAAATTCTCCGGCTTGTTCGCTACGAATCGCGAGCACGCAATCATATTACCGCAACGACGAACAGCAATGGCATGAGCGTCCAACTACTTGGATGACTGTGAAAGCGTATAGGACTTTGGCTTCAAACGTGCTAAAAAGCGTTCATAAAGGCGATGCAATCGTTGTATATGGCAATTTGAGTACAGAAAACTGGACGAAAGATGGAAACGATTATAATCGCGTAATTTTGGAAGCTTCTGCTATTGGTCACGATTTAAATCGTGGAACTACGCAATTTACAAAAAGAAACGCTGAAACTGCTAAAAATGGGCAGACGAAAGACAGCAATCAGTCACAAAACGAGAAAATAGAACGTACTGACTCTCACTCAGACAGCACGGACGACGAATATGGAGGTGATGCTGATATCTAAAGAAAGTAAATAATACTTCACGCACCACGATAAACAATAATGCCGCCAAGAATAGTAGTATTCCTGGCGGCAAATTTCACAAATTTAATATCTATTTATAATTTTCTTTTTATCTATTTTATTTACAACAATATTAGCTATTGAACAAATGATAATTGCTATCGCAAGTATGACATAAAGATAGTAACTAATTCCATATGTGTAACTTTTCGAAGGAATAACACCACGACTTACCATATCATAATTCATAATAAGCGAAGCACCAAACATAAGGAATGCAAAGACAATATTACCAATAGGCTTATTCAATAGAGTAAATAAGACAATAAAAAGTATAGAAACAGCCAGTATACTAATAAGAACTAAATCAATCATTACATCAGTGCGCGCAAAGATCATTTTTTTGGGATTATTCACTATATACAAATAAAACCGAAAATATTTTATCATAGACAAATCAATCATATCTCTATATTTCATATTCAATGCACCAATGGCAATTGCATCAGGATTACTAAGTATAAATTGTTTTTGCTCATTAGTAGAAGTTGCATACGGCAACCACAAACCTAATAAACCAATCAAGATAAAAATAAAATTAACAATTTGTGGAATTTTGAACTTTTTCATATATATCACTCCCTATTCAAAATTTTAATATTTATTTCTAATATGTAAGATTTCTCTATCTATACAAATTAAATTTATAGTTAAGAAATAGTAGAAACTAGAACACAGTGGTAACTAATTTCTACTATTTCTTATTACAAAACAGCAATGAGAAACACTGATACTATTTATGCTACTTCAGCTAGTTTCTTTGTGACTCTAGCTTGAACAGCAAGATAATATGACAACTCTGCATTGTTGAGATTATTGCTCTTCCAACTTTGGAATTTATCCGTCATATCAGCATATTTCTGCATATAATCTGCATATTCCGAGATAAGTTCAGCATCACTTGAATTAGCTTTATACTTTTTCATGAATTCAACATACTCATTCATAGTTGATTCATAGCTATCCATAGCTGCCTTAAAATCACTACGCAAACCATTAGCAGATTTAGCATCATTTTGCTGCGGTTTAGCAGACTTAGATTCTGCGCTATTTGATGAATCTTTTGAATTAGTTGACTTCTTATTATCATTACTACCAGAATTATTATCTGGAGCTGAAAGCATTATATTCATTACGCTATTCCCCTCATAGGATAGCGAAAGATCCCACCCTGCATCATTCTTAGCAGAATACCTGTTCTTTGAATTGTCGTATCCAACCTTGAAACCTCTATCAGCACAAGCCTTCACATAATTATTGTAATCTTCTCTACTTGTATTACCAACATACACATTCAGATTATCGTCACTGTCTGAAATGAAATTACCAATAGTAGACTTTGGAACAGGCAATTGACTAGCAGCTTTGCTAGAAGGCCATACAATAGACGACATTTCCATCGGCTTATTAAGATGAATACTCAATTCTTTACTTGACTCATAATAGGTCAAATCTAATTTATAACCTTTATTATTGTAGGCTTTATATCCTGAGGAATCAGATTCCGCATCAATTGTAAAACCCTTTTTCGTCTTACAATCTACAGTATAATCGTTATATTGTTTAGCAGAAATGTCTTTAATATCAACATCAAGCTCATCTGCAGAATTAATAATGACATCACCTTTATCAGAAGGAGGCTTGGGCAACTGAGCACTCAAAACCATCTCATCCCAATTAATAGTTTTATCTCTATGCATAGCAATATTAGCAATTGAAATGATAGCTGCAATTACAAGTAAATAAAACCACCATCTTCGATAAATCGGTTTTTTACGCTTCTGATAAGCTGCTACATTACCCGGATAAGCTGGAAATGCATAATTTTGCGTATAAGATGTAGGGGGGGGGTAGCAGAGTTCGTTTGTGCCGCAGTAGGAAGTAACTCTATTTTATGAGTTTCGAAATTCATTCCACATTGCTTGCATACTGTACCATAACATTCTGCACCACAATTACTGCATTTCATTATTTTCATCCTTTCAATCTGGGTATAACATTATAATATAACTACTTTCGTATGGAAAACTGATATAGCTACATTACTTCATCTTCAACAGTTTACATTCTATGCTTGTACAACTCTTATAACTGTAAAAAATAATGTAATCAAGCATACTAATACCGAACTCAATCATGAAGTTTTCCATACTTGCAGTATTTAAGAAAAATATAATGCGAAAAAAGTTTTTCTCAATTGTAATTCTTACAAAACTGGCACTTTCACAATATACAATGTAAGTTTTAGATACGCTCGCGGACACAATAACATAATCATATGAAAATCTACTTTTGTACATAAAACATATACAAAAAACGTGGGATATACAAAGATACACCCACGTTTTTCGTAAAAGCAGATAGCAAATTTTTTAAGACAATGAATTAAGCTAAGAGCTCACTGACGCGCTCAACGATTCGAGCAGCAGCCTCGTCAACTGGGACTGCTTCAACATTTGAGCCGTTACGATCGCGGATTTCAATCGTACCGTTGTTCACGGTATCGCGACCTGCTACAGCAATCAGCGGTACGCCAACAAGCTCAGCATCCTTAAACTTTACGCCTGGAGAAACCTTTGGACGGTCGTCAAAGATTACTTCGATTCCCTGCTTACTAAGCTCTTCAACAACCTTTTCAGCAGCGTCGAAAGCAACTTGATCTTTGCCTGTTGCAACAACATGAACTTGAGCTGGAGCAATCGCCATAGGCCATGCGAGACCAGCGTCGTCGTGATGTGTTTCTGCCAAGCATGCGATCACGCGGCTAACGCCAATACCGTAGCAACCCATCCAAACTGGCACAGCTTTACCATTTTCGTTAAGAACGCTTAAGCCCAAAGCCTTAGAATACTTTAAGCCAAGCTGGAACACCTGGCCGATTTCCACACCGCGTTCGAAGCTAAGCGGACCGGAACCATCTGGGCTCATGTCGCCATCGCGAACCTGGGCTGCTTCAACAACACCGTCCGCCTCAAAATCGCGGCCGTAAACAGCGTTGTAAACGTGCTTTCCGTCTTCGTCAGCTCCTGTAATCCAGGCACTTCCCTTTGCAACGTGAGCATCCATCAAGTAGCGGACAGGATTTGCAATACCCCTACCCTCTTTGCGAGCTTGAGGACCTAATACGCTAAAACCAATGTAGCCCTTAACGAACTCAGGATGAGACTTCAAATCATCCTCAGTTGCTTCTTCGATTTCTGCAGGAGCAAACTGAGCTTCAAGACGCTTCATATCTACTTGGCGATCCCCTGGAATACCAATCGCCACGATTTCGCGCCATGGCTCCTCATGCTCGCCGCCTTCAGCATCTGCCGGATGCTTAACAGCAATAATCAAGTTCTTCAAAGTGTCGTCTGCTTGCCATTCGCGACCATCTTTACGCGGATGCAAGTCGTTAGAAACCTTAACCAAAGCTTCAATCGTCTTAGCGTCTGGAGTTTCGAGAGATTGCGCTGCAGGAGTTGCTGAGTAATCAACATCTTGCATTTCTGGAGTGGTAAGAGCCTCAACATTCCAAGCTTTTCCTGAAGGTGCGAGCGCAAAAGTATCTTCACCAATTGGCATTGGAGCCAAGAATTCCTCGGAATCAGAACCACCCATTGGGCCGGAAACAGCGTGAACAATCACGTATTTAATGCCCAAACGGTCGAAAATTCGAGCGTAAGCAGCGCGCTCCTCAACGTAAGCAGATTTCAAACCATCTTCGTCAATCGAGAACGAGTAACCATCCTGCATAATAAACTCGCGGCCGCGAATAAGGCCAGCGCGCGGGCGAAATTCGTCGCGATACTTCGTTTGAATCTGGTACAAAGTAACTGGTAAATCCTTGTAAGAAGAATACATATCCTTAACGAGAAGCGTGAAAACTTCTTCGTGCGTTGGAGCAAGAAGATAGTCAGCTTGGTGGCGATCCTTAAGACGGAAGATATTGTCGCCATATTCTTCCCAACGGTTGGTAGCCTCGTAAGGCTCGCGCGGAAGAAGTGCCGGGAAGTGAACTTCCTGCGCACCGATACCGTTGATTTCGTCGCGAATAATCGCCTGAACCTTGTTCAAAACCTTAAGTCCTAGCGGAAGCCAAGTCCACACACCTGGTGCAGATTTACGAATATAGCCTGCGCGCTGCATAAGTTTTGCGGAAGTCACGTCCGCGTCTGCAGGATCCTCGCGCAGCGTACGAAGGAATAGCTGAGACATACGAAGTACATTGGAATTCATGCGTTCCAATCTATTTGCGCATGAGGACATAAACACTTGTTTACACGCATCAACAAAAGTAATACTCGATTAAATCATAACGTGCAAAAATATAACAAAGCGACCAAAACGACTCAGCCGCGAGTAGTTTATGCCGTGCGCAAGGCAAAAGCTTATAGAATATTAAAACTCGTCGTCGAAAGAAAATTCGTCCGTAACGCCATCACCGGCATTTTCAAAAAGACTAAACTCCTGCTGATCCGCAAAATCACCATCTGCTTTTTTAGCAACAAACGCGGAAGCCCCATCGCTAGCAAGCAGCTCACTTGCGCACCTTGATGCCTCACGCAAAGATCCGTCTAGCAGTACAGCATCCGCCGAAACGCTAAACGCGCGATCGTTAATACCTTCCAAATAAAGACCGCCCAGATTTTCCACGCGAGAAAGCGCAACATATCCCATTCCGGGAGCGAAAGTTCTACGCAAATCCATTACCGCACTATCGAGAGTCATACCTTGCGACTTATGAATCGTAATTCCCCACGCGCAACGAAGAGGCACTTGATTTACGCTAGCAAGTACAGTCTCACCGTCCGTCATTTCCCACGCTGCAGGCTTAAGAGTTACAATATTGCCGTTTTCAAACTCAACAATCGGCCATCCGCCCTTAGATTCAGGCGCAAAACGCAACACACGCCCAACAGAGCCGTTTACATACTGCTTTTCCTGATCGTTTCGCAACGCCATCACAGCAGCCCCAGCCTTTAAAACTAAACGCTCCGGAGCAAGCATATTCTTTTTTAATCGATCAACGAGATTTTTAGGTCCTGCTTCCGTTGCAACGAATTCGTGAGACTCAGCATTAATTTCCGCAAGCTGCATATTATTTAAGCCATCTGCTTGCGCGTTCGTTGGGAAAAGATGTACTGCAACTTCGTCATCTTGCGGATACTCACCAAGGCGGCTAGCAAGCACTTGCTTATCGTCGTCACTCACGAGACCGCTACGAATATCCGTCAAAACTTCTAGCAACTTGCCGTCATCCTGACGATGTTGCTCAGTTAAGTAGCACACAACAGGTTTCAAAGCGTCCCATGCAAACGATTCCGTAATATAACCTTCCGGATTTTTTCCAGATGCAGCATACTTTTCGCGCGACGAAATAAACTCCGAGCTCGGCTCGAACACGTCACGATTTCGCATAGAAGTGCTAACAGGCGGCAATTGGAAGAAGTCGCCCGAAATAACTACTTGAAGCCCGCCGAAAGGAGCGGGATTTTTGCGCACCTTCCGGCAAACTTCATCAACCATGTCAAAAAGCCACGCGTGAATCATGGAAACTTCGTCCAACACGAGCACGTCCGTGGCTTTTATGCGCTTTCCTCGCCTAGCTCTAATTGTTTTAAGAAGCGTATCCGTAAGCGCGTTTGAAACTCCAACTCCACTCCACGAGTGAATGGTTTGACCGTTTAAGTGCGTTGCCGCAATACCGGTAGAGGCAGTTACAGCAACGCTTAAACCGTTCTTTCGCATTGCGCGAATAGCTTCGTTTAATACGTAGGTTTTACCTGCACCCGGAGCACCGGTAATGAACGCGCTCGCGCCAGCGTTGATTATGGTTAAGGCTTCGGATTGCTTCATTGGCAGTACCTTTTATTGCGTTTAGTAGTCGCGCTTTATTTAATAGTAGCGTTGTATTTAGTAGTCGCGCTTTTCTGCGGAATTTACGTCTTCTAGCGCCTCTCCGCGACGCTCATAGTCACGAAGCAAGCTCGTGCTTTCAATGTGTTGCGCACCGGCTTTTGCTTGAGACTCGCTTGGGCCTGGAGCTGGAACGAACATCATATCGCGGTAATAACGAAGCTCGTCAATCGACTCAATAATATCCGCGAGCGCACGGTGACCGCCATGTTTTGCCGGCTTATTGCGGTAAACGTCCGGGTAAAGCCTGCGTGAAATTTCCTTCAACGTGCTTACGTCGATTACGCGATAGTGCAGATTTGCCATTAAATCTGGCATGTAACGGTCGAGGAATTTTTTGTCAGAACCAACTGAGTTTCCAGCAAGATGCGCTTTTCCGCGAGCTGGCAGGAAACGCTTTACGTACTCAACAACCTGCTTTTGCGCTTCTTCTAACGGCAAACCGTTCTTATTCCACTCGTCAACAAGCCCAGAAGAAGTGTGCATATTGCGTACAAAATCGTTCATGTGAGCCACAGCAGCATCGCTTGGCTTAATCACTAAATCAATGCCGTCGTCCAAAACTTTCAGATTAAAGTCGGTTGGAACTACAGATACTTCGCATAATTCGTCGTGGAAAATATCGAGTCCAGTCATCTCGCAATCAATCCAAATTAAGCGCGATTCTTCCGGCGTAAAAGTAAGATCTTCCTTAGCTTCAGCCATTTTCGTTCCTTTCCTAATATTTTTTCGAACCCACAAGCCTACATCTTCCCACCGACGAGACGCGTATTAAAAACGACGAAAAGCAGACAAGTTATGAGTAACTTGCGTAACTTTTCGCCGTTTAGTGCAAAATTATTTGCGATTTATACGCGACTTAGTTGTGGAAACCGCTGTAGTTTGGTGCTTCTGCAGTCATCACAATATCGTGAGGATGAGATTCGCGAAGGCCAGCATCAGTAATGCGAATAAAGCGACCGCGCTCTTGCATTTCCTTAATATTGTGCGCACCAACGTAGAACATTGACTGGTGTAAGCCGCCGAGAAGCTGGTAAAGCACAGCGTTAAGCGGACCGCGATATGGAACTTCGCCTTCAACGCCTTCTGGAACCACCTTGTCGGAGCTGGTAACGTCTGCCTGGAAGTAACGATCCTTCGAATAAGACTTCTTACCGCGAGGAGCCATTGCACCAAGCGAGCCCATGCCGCGGTAAAGCTTGTACTGCTTGCCGTGAAGAAGAACCTTCTCACCAGGAGCTTCCTCACATCCAGCCAAAGTGCCGCCGAGCATAACAGTGTCCGCGCCTGCAACCAAAGCCTTAGCAATATCGCCAGAATAGTGAATACCACCGTCTGCAATGCATGGAATACCAGCAGCCTTGCAAGCCTGAGCAGCGTCGTAAACTGCAGTAAGCTGAGGTACACCAACGCCTGCAACA
This sequence comes from uncultured Gardnerella sp., assembly GCA_947289115.1. Classification (GTDB taxonomy): domain Bacteria; phylum Actinomycetota; class Actinomycetes; order Actinomycetales; family Bifidobacteriaceae; genus Bifidobacterium. The sequence goes on along the minus strand of CAMYPG010000010.1, from coordinate 6,053 downwards.
ACACGCGTAGTGCAAATAGAACCTGGACCAACGCCAACCTTTACAGCATCAACGCCAGCATCAATCATAGCCTGTGCGCCTTGGCGAGTTGCAATATTTCCGCCAATAATTTGCACGCCGTCGAAAGCCTTATCTGCCTTAATACGACGAATCATGTCGAGAGCCAGGCGAGCCTCGCCGTTTGCGGTATCGACCACAAGCACGTCAACTCCAGCTTCCATAAGAGCGCACGCACGCTGCCAAGCATCACCCAAGAAGCCAATGCCAGCAGCAACGCGCAAGCGACCCTGATCATCCTTAGTAGCATCCGGATACTGTTCAGTCTTCACAAAGTCCTTAACAGTAATCAAGCCTGTAAGCTTACCTTCAGCATCAACCAAAGGCAACTTTTCAATCTTGTTATCCGCAAGCAAACGGTGAGCATCTTCCTTAGAAATATTTGAAGGACCGGTGACGAGATTTTCGCGCGTCATCACATCCTTAACTTTCAAGCGATCGTAGTCTTCGGAAGCAATGAAACGCATATCGCGGTTGGTAATAATACCAACTAAACGATTTTCGCTATCCACTACCGGAAGACCAGAAATATGGAAACGCCCGCACAATTTATCTAAATCGGCGAGCGTAGCATCTGGGTGAACAGTAAGTGGGTCGGTAATCATACCAGATTCACTGCGCTTAACAATATCAACCTGCGCAGCTTGATCATCAATAGAAAGATTGCGGTGAAGTACTCCAATACCACCGTTACGCGCCATGGCAATAGCCATATCAGACTCGGTAACAGTATCCATAGCTGCCGAAATAGTCGGTACTTTCATGGTAATTTCGCGAGTCAGACGAGTGGAAGTATCCACTTCGGACGGAATAACATCAGTTTCATTTGGAAGCAAAAGGACATCGTCATAAGCGAGACCGAGCTTCTCGAAAATTGGTGGAACAGGAGCATACACGGATTCCGTGTTCATATCAGTTGTAGCCATAGGGTTACTATACGTTTTTGCTATGACGTTTGCCGAAACGCACCCTCCAAACGCGGGCGCGACGACATGCTTGAGCGCAGCACAGCGCGCGCGAAAGCAATTCGGAGCGGAAACTCGCTCAAGTTGGAAGTCCAGTGGACTTCCAACGCGAGTTTCGTAGCGAGCGCTTATAGCGCGAGCGTACTCGCACGTTTTGAGCGCCACGCCACATTAAGAAAAACAAAATTAAGCAGTTGTTACGAATTGCGAAGTTCGGGCAGGCGACAACGCAAGTACGGCATCATTGTGAGCACAGTAAGTAGCGCAGCAGCAAGAATCATTCCAACAAGCACATACACAGCTTTAAAGAACAAAATCATAATAGAGCCAAACGCAATTAGCGCAGCCCATCCCCACAAAATCAGCACAGCACCCTGCACAGAATGCCCAATGCGCAGCATGCGATGATGCAAGTGCATGCGATCCGGATGCATTGGCGACTGCCCTTTAGCAACACGCCTAAAAATAGCCAAGCACATGTCAAGAACCGGCAAAAACAGCACAAGAATCGGCAACAAAATCGGCATAAATACAGGCAAATAAATACTCGTATGAACGGCGGAAGGATCCAAATGGCCGGTCATAATAATCGACGCGCAAGTAATTAAGTAGCCGATTAACATGGAGCCTGAGTCACCCATAAAAAGTTTTGCTGGATGCCAATTGTGCATAATAAATCCAACGCACATACCTACCATTGCAACGTCAATAAGAGTTGCCATTGAAGCGTAGGATGGCGACGTGCGCGCAAGCATGTACGAGTATGTTGCGAAGGCAATGCCGCCGATTGCAACGATTCCAGAAGCCAGTCCGTCCAGCCCATCTACAAAATTTACTGCATTAATTGAAGCAACGATTAGTATTGCAGTTATTGCGATTGACACGCTTGGAGATGCCGTTACGAGCGATCCTAGTGGCAAAGTTACGATTTGCAACCCTCCCCACGCTACAAAAACAGCTATAAGCAGCTGACCGGCAAGCTTTAGCATCCAATCTAGATCCCAAATGTCGTCGCATACCCCAAGCAGGCATATCATAACGGCTCCTGCTAGTACAACCCACGGCTGGTGCGTTCCTGCAAAAAGCCCGGAAATAAATGGCATAGAACTAGCGAACGCCATCGCAACTGCGAAACCAAAAAGCATACCTACACCACCCATACGTGGCGTTGGAATAGTATGCACGTCGCGAGCGCGAACTTTGCCAACAGCACCCATACGGATTGCAAGGTGACGAACAAGCGGCATAATAAGCCACGTAGCACCGCCTGCAATTGCTGCAATAAACAGGTATACCCTCATGAATGCGTCCTTTGCTATGCGATTACTTCGTTGGTTTTAGCAGCGTTTGCTAAATTTTCGCTTGCTTATTTTGATTGTAGCGATTTGTTAGTACCAGAAATTTAGTACCAGAAATAAGTTAATAAACTTACTCACTTAACGCATTACGAATTTCACTCTCCGAAATCACGCCTTCGCGCAAAATCACAATACCGTCTTTATCGCTTGAATCCGCGCCAACTACCGTGCTTGCCACGTGCGAGCGAGTCGGGCCTGCGTTCAAATACAGCGGAATTTCGTTGCCGAAAGCTGCAAATGCTTCTTCTACACTGTCTGCACTTTCGTTACCGCTGCGATTCGCGCTAGAAGCAGCCAGTGGACCGGTGACTCGCAAAATTTGCATTAATTCAGGGCAATCCGGCACGCGCACGCCTTGAGTTGCTTGAGTTTTCGCATCGTTTTGAGCATCAGTTTCATTCGTTTTGCACAGCGTTGCAAGATTTGAAGCAACTGAATCCTTCTTCGCACGCGCAATCGGAGAATATCCGCCCGGAAGGAACTTTTTGCCTAGAATATCCAGCGGAGAAGGCAAATAAAGCCCAAGTTTTTCTAAATCTCCCACTCCACTCATTAAAATTTGCAGCGCCTTTGTGCGCGGTCTGCGCTTAAGCTCGTAAATTTTTGCAACAGCAGCTTCATTGAATGGATCGCAAGCAACGCCGTACACGGTGTCAGTCGGCACTACAATCACGCCGCCTTCGTTAATAATTTGCGCTGCCATTTGCAGGGATTCTTCGTTGATATTGCAAATTTTGCTCATTTTTGCCTCTTTTATTGCTTATTTTGCTTATTTTATTCTGTTTGAGTCAAGTTTTATTTTTGATTAAAATTTTACTTTTCCGCAAAAGTGTACCGCGGTCTGCCAGTTAAGTCGTTTCCAACGCGCGCACGCGAAAAACCTACGCTTTCCGCATACTTTTTAAGCGCATCCCCTTGCGAAATATCGTGCTCCATAACCATCGCTCCCCCAGACTTAAGCAGCGCAAAAGCCGCACGCATAATCTGCTCCGGAATAAGCAAGCCGTCCGCAGAACCGCCATAAAGCGCAAGCGGAGGATCATACTCTCGCACTTCAACCTGTTCTGGCACTTGACTTTCCGGCACGTAAGGCGGATTCGTTATTACTAAATCTACTTTGCCACAAATTGCGTGAAGTTCCGGCGTGCAATCCGAAATATGCGATTTGGTTGCGTCTGCAAGCACGGCATGATAGCGACTGAAAATCTGAATATTTTCCCACTTTTTTGCAGCTTCTTCGAAATTTTTTTGCAAATATTGGAAAGCTTCAGGAGATTTTTCTACAGCCCATACTTGCGCGTCTGCAACTTCCGCCGCAATCGACAATCCAATTGCGCCCGATCCGGCGCATAAATCGACTACCGTCGGCTTGCTAATACCAGACTCTCTAAGCCAATCCAATCCAGCTTCAACAACAATTTCCGTTTCCGGCCGCGGCACAAAAACGCCCTTACCAACTTGCAAATCCAAGTAGCGAAAAGGCGCGCGACCAACAATATGCTGCAACGGCTCACGAGAAGCACGCCTAGATACAAAATCGCTATATTTACTAGCATAATCTTGCGAAAAATCGGTTAAATCGCCAAGTATTAGCGCCTTGTTCAGCTCAGCTAAGCTTACGCCGCAAGCATGAGCCAGCAGCAAGCGTGCATCATATTCTGCTGACTCCACGCCTGCAGAATCAAGCTTTTTAACAGCATCGCGCAAAACTCGCAAAAGTTCTTGCATTTTAAGAATTGCTTGGTTATTTCAGTAATTTTACTTGACTTACTTGGCTTGCGCTAAGCGGTCAGCTTCATCCGCCTGAATATCACTGTCGATAACAGGCTGCAAATCGCCGTCAAGAACCTGATCAAGATTGTAAGCCTTGTAATTCGTGCGATGATCCACAATACGATTTTCTGGGAAATTGTACGTGCGGATTCGCTCAGAGCGGTCGAGCGAACGCACCTGTGAGTGGCGCATATCCGCCGCTTCTGCTGCCTCCTGCTCGTGCTTCATAGCGAGCAAACGAGACTTTAACACGCGAAGGGCTGCCGCACGGTTTTGAATCTGCGACTTTTCGTCTTGCATGCTAACAACAATTCCGGTTGGAATATGTGTCATGCGAACCGCAGAATAAGTAGTGTTCACGGACTGCCCACCAGGGCCGGAGCTCATGAAAATGTCGATCTTCAAATCTTTTGGATCGATTTCGATTTCGTCGTCATCTTCGTCTGCTTCTGGGAACACGATTACGCCAGCTGCGGAAGTTTGAATACGTCCCTGCGATTCCGTAACTGGGATTCGCTGCACGCGATGCACTCCGCCCTCATACTTCATGCTTGCCCACACGCCATCTTCTGGAGCAGGCGTACCTTTTGCTCGAATCGCAAGCTGCACGTCTTTTACGCCGCCAAGTTCCGTTGAATTTTCGCTTTGGATTACGGTAGTCCAGCCGCGCTTTTCCGCGTAACGCATGTACATACGCAATAAATCGCCAGCAAACAAAGCCGCTTCTTCGCCGCCTGTGCCAGCTTTAATTTCCATAATCATATCGCGCGCATCATCCGGATCCCTAGGAATTAATGCAGTGCGAAGCTTTTCTTTTGCTGCTGGAATCTGCTCTTCTAAGCGCTTAGCTTCTTCAGCGAAATCTGGATCGTCGCTTGCCATTTCGTTTGCGGCTTCAAAGTCGTCGCAAAGCTGTTTGTAATTTAGGTAAGCGTTTACGATTGATCCAAGTTCTGCGTGCCTACGACCGAGCTTACGAATAGCGTCCGGATTTGACGCAACTTCCGGGCTTCCCATACGACTTTCAATATCGCGATACTCTTCTAACGCGGTAACTGCTGCCGGGAATTGTTCCTCTACTGACTCAGCCATTATATTCCTTTGTAGTCACGCTTAACGCGGATTGTAAATCAAAAATTTAAATGTTAAATATTAAACACACATGTTTAGCACATAAAACGCCAGCCCCGATTCCGCGAGTTACACGAAAGCAGGGCTGGCGTCACAAAAGCTACTTAGTCTTCTTACCGTAGCGCTTCTCGAAGCGAGCCACGCGACCGCCGGTGTCGAGAATCTTCTGCTTGCCGGTATAGAATGGGTGGCACTTTGAGCACACGTCAACCGTCATGTGATCGCCATCAGCGGTAGAACGAGTTACGAAAGTGCTTCCGCAAGAGCAGGTAACCTGCACTGCGTGATAGTCGGGATGAATACCCTGCTTCATAATGTCTCCTATGGAATTCGGGCGACCCGGGTCGCAAAGCCCCAATAGCTAAGCGTGAACCGGAACCTTCGTAATTCTAGTCACCACCCTCGACGCGCTTATAATCCGCATAAAAATGGAGCGCATGAAAAATTCAAACGCTCCAAATTTAAATAAATTATTTATTATTGCGACGCTTGCGATGGTGTTTGCCAGTCTTTACCACCGCAAGACCAATTGCTGCGATTGCTGCCGACAAAATACCAGCGGATGCAGAAGAAACCGTATTGCTACCAGTTTTAGCTAATTCCGGCTTTGCTCCAGCAGTTTCTTTTACATCCTTTTCTTGCTTCTTTTCATTCTCAATAGTTACGTCATATGAAGTATAAGAATCAAGAGAAGGAATAGCTCGTTCAGGCGTTGGAGCAGGTTTGCTCTCAGAAATCACATCAATTTCAACAGTAATTTCCGCTTCGC
>CAMYPG010000009.1 GCA_947289115.1 uncultured Gardnerella sp. | reverse complement strand
GTCAAGCTGGAGCAAAAGTTGTTATTGAAGAATTTTTGCAAGGTCAAGAGTTTTCGCTTATGAGTTTTGTAAGCGGAACTGATTTTTGGGTTATGCCTATTTCTCAAGATCACAAGCGTGCTTATGACGGAGACAAAGGACCAAATACTGGAGGCATGGGAGCTTATAGCCCTGTGCCGCAAATTAGCGACGAAACAGTTCAGCGTGCTATCGACGAAATTGTGCGCCCAACTGTTGAAGGACTAGCTAAAGAGGGTACGCCTTTTACTGGCGTGCTTTATGCTGGCTTAATTGATACAGCAACAGGTCCTAAAGTTATTGAGTTTAATGCTCGTTTTGGAGACCCAGAAACAGAAGTTGTGCTTCCTCGCCTTACTTCAGATTTTGGTGCAGCTATATGGAATATTTTGCGACATAAAAGCCCAACTTTTACTTGGAAAAATAACGGTGTTACGCTCGGCGTAATTATTGCAAGCGAAGGCTACCCTGGCACTTTAGTTACCGGAACTCCCTTTCCTCAAATTCCTGTTGACGAAAATCAAGGTCAGCACGTGTATTATGCAGGAGTAAAAAGCGATGAAGAAAGCGGCAAACTTCTTACTTCTTCAGGTAGAGTAGCTCTTGTGCAAGTGCATGGAGATGACGTAAAAGACGCTCAAAACAACGTCTACAGCATATTAAATAAGCTTAATCTTCCACACATGTTCTTTAGACATGATATCGCATCTAAAGCCTTAAAATAGTTTGTTAATTGATATAGTTTTCATTAACAAATTGCAAATCAATAAGCCCCTCGCTATTTGAAACATACTATGTATCAAATACAAACGAGGGGCATTGTAATAATCAAACTAGCTTTTAGCGCGGTAATTTCAGAAAATCAGTATTACGCAAATAATGCTTTCCAGCAGTAATATCGTATTGTATTAAGCGATAGTCATGAAGAAGTTGACGTGACTTCTTATCCATCTTAGACAAAATCATAGGATTACCATCGTTATCCAAATAAATTGATTGTCCCTCAGGAATTCTATCCCAGCCTTGAATAGTATTTACAACAGGAGGCTCCATAGCGCTCACATGCTCATGTAAACAAGTTAAGAAAGCAAGATACGGAGAAACTTTAGCGTTCATATGTAAAGCAGCCTGAGAAATAAAGAAGTTAGGCGAAGAATACTTATTAGTATGATCTACATCTTTATTTGTATTAGAATGCTCTACATTTTTGTTTGAAGATTTTTTCTCACTACGCTCTTTACGCTCCAAAGCAACCTTATTTGACCAAATAAAATAATCAGTCAAATGCAAAGACAATGAATTCTTTTCATCTGAACTTGCAGTGCCGTAAATTCCTGGCAAATGGTCACCATAAAACATAACAGTAATAGGCTTATTTAGTTTATCTAAACTCTTCAAAAACGCTTGTGTTGCCTCATCAGTGTGTTGCACACCCTTAGCATACGTTTCAATAGAAGTTTTTTCATCATCACCAAGATCAGCGGCACCATCTTTAGGAGACGCTTCGAATTCATTATTCGCATACCAATCCCTATAAGGCATATGGTTTTGCATAGTAACAATTTGTACGAACCTAGGTTGCTTATGCTCTTTAATCTTTTCTAACGCACTCTTATATGCTGATGCGTCAGAAACATACGGTGATTTATCTATAACATCACGGTGAGCAATAACATCAGGTCCTTGCAATGCGTAAAACTTACTAAATCCAAACTTTTTGTAATTAGTAGCGCGCAAATACATGCTCGGCTCATACGGGTGGAAAGCTATAGATTTAATAGAATTACGAGAATCATCCCAATATTGATTAATAGTTGGAGACCATTGAGCATTAGGAACCAACTGCTGATACGGACTCGTCATTGAAGGATCAAAATTAGCCATGCTCAAACCAGTTAAAGACATGTACTCTAGATTTGCAGTACCGCCACCATAACCAGAAGAAAGCATCAAACCACTATCCGTATGCTTCTTTAAATTGCTAATAAATGGTATTGGATTCTTGTTCAACTTCAAACCAGGAACACGAGTAGGATCAGAGAACGATTCAGACAAGATAAGAATAAAAGTATTATCGTTCATATTTGTTGTACGAGAACGATTTATACGTTTAGCTTCATCGTTATAACGCTTGTATACAGCCTTCATAGTTTCTTCACTGTAATCAGCCGGCCTATCCATAATTTTAGGATTTACATTACGCAAAAATGCCACAATAGCACCATTGCGTTGAGCGTCATAAACAGAATCCCACATAGCAGGACTGTCACCAAGCATTTTAGAAAAAACATTAGCCGAAGAGTCAACTGTGCCAACGCCGCCAATATACCAGCTTAAATTCCCTATTAAAATCAACGCAATTGCAACACGAATACCAGCAGAATAACGCCAATCTTTAAATCGCACAATCTTTCCATGATTTGTATCAAATATGTGTAAGCAAACAGTTGTAACTAAAAGCAAAATAAAAACGCCTAAAGCAACACCAATGACCATAGGAGCATTATCTGGCAAAAATGAAGCGACATTACCAGTGTTACTTTTTAAAAAGTTTAAGTCCGCAGGAAGAATAGTTTCATAACGAACATTTACTTTCATATATTCAATAACAGCAATAAGCAATGAAACACTTAGAATTATTGCACTTGATATCCAAAATCGGTTACTAATCAAAAGAATTAAACCGTATATCATCGCAACAACGAGCGCACTAAGAACAATAACGAAATTAAGTTCTTTCCAGGTTTTAGTTATTAATCCCCAACGTCCACCAGACATTGCAGAAGTCATCTCAACTCTTCCAGCGCGCTGCACACCCATTTGCACAATAATTACCGACATGCCGTCAATAACAAAGAAAAGAAATGCATACAGCCAATACGGAACTTTCAAGCGCAAAAATGACTTCATACTATCCTCAATAAATCACACACGTACTAATTATTACTAATAATGTGCAAGTTTACTTATTGCTATCGTCATAAATTTTTAACAATGCATTGAAACAAGAAAAAATAGCAATTTTAATACTTAGGACTGATTACAATATATGTTTCGATATTTATTATTTAAATAGAATAAATAATAAAAAATAAAACAAATATTGAGGAAAATTTCAGATACTAGCATTACATTACTAGGTTGGGCAATTACTGTGCGTATATGTCGCTTAGATTAGTAACTGGTACGCAAATTAGACTAGAAAGTATAGGAGTCAAACATGCTGCAATTGGCAAAAGTGAGTCTTTTGCAAGGATGGCTACCAGTAAGCCTTTTTAGCGTAAATGGTATTTCTTTAGTCTTGTTGCTTTTTATGAAAACAAAACGCGGCAAGAAAATGTTCCACTTACTAATACAACTTGCAATAGGTGTCATAACATTTTTTGTCGGTGGAATAATTGCTTGGCTTATTTCTGACGTGTTTCTTGTATTCGAAGTAAGTCTTGGATGGCTCGTTATTTTTTCTATTGCATGCGGCTTCGGGCTTATAGGTTTTGCAGCAACAGCATTTGTTTTCTTACACAAATGGAGAAAACTAGTTGCAGTAATAGCTATTATCTTGACGTTAGCAAGCACAGCTCTTCATGTAGACATGATTTATGGGGAATACACGACAATAGGTTCAATATTTGGAATGGGCGGTTTTCCAAAACTAGAAGTTAATAAGCAAAAATCCGCATCCTCTAGTATTAAACAATGGAGAGAGTTAGCAGCACAACAAAAACTGCCAAAACTGCCTAAAAAAGGTATTGTTCGTTCAGTTTATATCCCTAACACTGCTTCACATTTCAATGCCAGAATAGCAAACGTATACTTGCCACCTGCTGCACTTGTTAAAAAACCACCAAAACTGCCAGTTATGGTCATGTTTGCAGGACAACCTGGTAGCCCTAATCACTTTTTTGCAGCAAGCGATATTGCAAATACTTTAGACAATTACGCGAAAAATCACTACGGTCTTGCACCTATTGTTGTAGCCCCTGACCAAAATGGTAAATCTTCGCATAATTCTCTGTGTGCGGATACACATGTGTTCGGCAAAGCAGAAACATATTTAATTAATGATGTTCCTAAATGGATACGCAAACATTTGCCAGTAAGCAAAGATCCTAAAATGTGGCTTATGGGCGGCTTCTCACAAGGAGGCACTTGCTCAACGCAACTAGTTCCATCTCACCCTGATATATTTGGAAACATTTTTTCTGCCGGAGGGGAACTAGAACCAACATATAAAAATCGCCAAGAAACAATTAATCATTATTTCAATGGAAACACATCAGAATATGAGCGACATATACCTAGCGTGATAATGCGTAAAAATGCTCCTTTGAAACAAAATTATTACGCTATTGCGGGCTCATGGGATACTAAATCTCAAGCGAATCAGGCAACCATCGCACTAAGCGCACATCGCGCTGGAATGAATGTTATAACCATGCTTTCTCAAGGCAATGGTCATGATTGGCACACAGTAAAAGCTGGATTAAAAATAGCAATTGATCAATTCTGCAAAAAAACAGGTATTTCAAGCACTGCACCAAAACTTAATACCTACCAAAATGTACAAATTCTTATCAACCAGCAAGTGAATCGAGACTAATATGATGCTGTCTTTCTTTCATAAACGTTGTAAGAAAAATGATTCTGATTCTAAACATTCAGCAATTCGGCATACAAAAATATTGATGCACGATTTCATAACCTGGATGCAACATAAAGTTTTTGCATTAACGCTTACATGCATTTTTATTGTTATAAATTGCATACACTGGCTCGTATTAGCACTTATGCATTTTTATACTTATGGCACAAGCGCTACTCTTGCACAATTGTTTATGCGACATCATCATTCAAAAGGTCCAAGCCTATTCTTCGGGCACGGAAACGTCACAGAGCTGCTGATAAAAGTGTGCCATTCGCTTATTTTCGTAAATAATATGCCATCTCTTATGGTTAATTGTTTACTTGTTGCCGTACTTATTGGCGTTGCAGAAACTCGTATAAGTAGACTTAATATTATTTATATTGCAATATTTAGCACACTTGTTGGCATAATTGTAGGATTAACAATCATAGGTAATCTTTCAATCATTATTCGAAACATGCATTGGATTACCAAGATTCCTATTCGACTATCTCCATTCACACTGTTTATTGGCGCTTTTATGGCTTCTGCATCTTACGAATCTATTTTGTGGCGCAGAAGAACTTTAGTAATTGGATACGCTACTACTTCAGCAATGCTTCTTTATAGTGGAAATCCAGGCGATTATTGCACTATTATTGCAGCCCTTACAGGACACATCATCGGCAATATTATGAGCAAAACAAAAGGCGTTAGACGAAGTGTAAACTGGTGGGAAGGTACAGATTACGAAATTCGTAGGCTTTTTGCAGTAGCTCAGAGCATTATTGCATTAGGTCCAGTGTTGGCATTATCTTCACGCTCTCACGCAGGAATTCTTACTACTCTTGGTTTGTTTATGTCACCGCAACTAGGCTCTAAGACATGGCTTACGCGATGCATGACAAATTACAGCACAAATAATTGTTTTCTTCATTCAGGTCTACATCACGCTGCAATTGGCGAATTATGGATTCGCATTCTATTACCAAGCATCACACTGATGATTATTGCGTGGGGAATGTTACGAGGGCGTAGACTAGCTGCATTAACTTCTATATTTATAAACGCACTGACTGTGCTATATGCAGGAATGTATTTCACTGTTTTGCCTTTAATTGCCACAAAACAAAATATTTTGGAACATCAACATAATGCTGTTGCTGTTGCTTTTATGCTTACCGCTCTCCCACCATTATTGCTTACTATTTTGTTGATAATTAATTTAAAGCATTTTTCTGTTCATACGAGCAAACTACAGGCACGTTTGGGACTAATAGCAATTTTTATAGCATTGTATATAACTGGTGCTGGATATGTTGCTTTTGGTCTTATGATACCTGAAGAATTTACTCCATCTGCTGATATTTACCACTTATTGCGAGATTTACCAGGGCGCTGGATGCCTATGGGATTTGGAAACAGATCTAACGCAATGCTTCGCACTGAAACACCCCTATCTTCTTTACTAGCACAAAGCGTGGGCGTGATATTCTGGACAATATTGTTTATTGTCTGCTTTACGTGGTTCCGCAGCAGCATCTCTACAAGCGAAAACGATAGAAAAAAAGCAAGCTCATTAGTAGAACTTGGTGGAAACACAATGAGCTTTATGACGACTTGGGCGAATAACCATTATTGGTTCTCTCAAAGCGGGCAATCTGCAATTGCCTATAGACTAAATTACGGTATTGCGCTCACTCTTACAGAGCCTTTTGGAGATGAAAAAGAGTATTCACAAGATATTCGAGGATTTATTAAATTCTGCGAACAAAATTCGTGGTCTCCAGCATTCTATGCTGTGCACGATAAAACGCGTCAAGAACTAGAAAAACTTGGATTTACTTCTATTAAAGTCGGAACAGACATGCTAGTAGACCCTAATACTTGGCAGACGCGAGGGAAAAAATGGCAAGATATTCGTACAGCTATAAACAAAGCAAAACGAGATGGAATTGCCGACGTACTTACAACTTATAACGAAGCCTCTTGGGACGTACGGCAACAAATTGTAGAAATTTCAGAAGAATGGGCAGAGTTAAAAGCTCTTCCAGAAATGAAATTTACTCTCGGAGGACTTGACGAACTTCAAGATAGCCGCGTCAAAATTTTATACGCTATTAATGAAGACGGCAGAGTACTTGGAGTAACAAGCTGGATGCCAACGTATAGAAATAATCGAATTATTGGTTGGACACTTGATTTTATGCGTCACCGCACAGATAGTCCTAATGGGATTATGGAATTATTAATTGCTAGAATGGCAGAACGTTTAAGAGATGAAGGATTAGAAAACCCAGACTGTTCTGTAGAATTTATGAGCCTTTCTGCAGCACCTCTAGCTGGCATAAACGAAGACATATTGAACGAAAATGGTCAAAAATCTTCTAACGTTATTAATCATGCGCTAGAAATGATGTCTGACATTTTGGAACCAGCTTATGGGTTCAAATCGCTATATTTCTTCAAGAAAAAATTCCAGCCATCCGCAAGTTCCGTATATGTTTGCTATATGGATTCTGCAAAATTAGCTCAGATTTCACTAGCTGTAACTCACGCCTATTTACCGGAAGCTAATCCTAAACAAATACTAGAAATGGTAAAATCGTTGCGACCAAAAAGCAATGAAGCGAACAAATAATTTGTTAAGTTTTAGATAAACTTCGGCGAGTTCTCCCTAGTGTTGCGTAAAGTAACAAGTGCACGTCAGGGAGGTTCATCGTGTCAGAAGTAAAGCCAACCGTCGCTGTCGTAATGGGATCCTCAAGTGATTGGGAAACCATGCGTCATGCTTGTGAAATTCTAGATAAATTCCAAGTTCCGTATATGAAACGAGTTATTTCCGCACATCGTACACCGGAATTAATGGCAGATTTTGCGCATAATGCTCGCTCAAACGGTTTCCACATTATTATTGCTGGAGCCGGCGGAGCCGCCCACTTGCCTGGCATGATTGCGGCACAAACCACGCTTCCTGTTATTGGAGTGCCAGTACGCTCGCATGCGCTATCAGGCTGGGATTCATTGCTTTCAATAGTACAAATGCCAGGAGGTATTCCTGTTGCAACTACTGCAGTTGGAAACTCTGGTGCGACAAATGCTGGATTGCTTGCTGTAAGTATTCTAAGTACAACTGATAATCGTCTTGCTAAAGAACTAGCAGAATATCGCAATGAGCTAAAAGAAAAAGTCGAGGAATCAAATGCCAACCTTATCTGAAGTAACTAATGGCGCTGTTGAACGTTTAATGCCAGGATCCACTATTGGAATTATTGGCGGCGGCCAGTTAGGGCGCATGATGGCTATTGCAGCTCGCCATATGGGTTTTCGTATTGGTGTTCTTGACCCTACGCTTGACTGCCCTGTGTTCCAAGTAGCAGATTTGCAGGTTGAAGCTAATTACGACGATCCTGAAGGCTTGCGTGAGCTTGCTGAACGTTGCGATGTATTAACCTACGAATTTGAAAATGTTAACGCAGACGCACTTGATAAAGTTCGTCATTTAACCGCAATCCCACAAGGAACTGACCTGTTACGCGTAACTCAAGATCGCGTCAGTGAAAAAACGTTCATTAATAGTCATAAAATCGAAACAGCTCCGTGGCGTGAAGTAAATAATTTGGACGACTTAGATGCTGCTATTGACGAAATAGGCTTGCCAGCAATTCTTAAAACTCGTCGCGGCGGCTACGACGGTCATGGTCAAGATGTTTTGCGCACAGAAGAAGACGTTGCTAACATTCACCATCGCTCGGATCGCGGAGGAAAATTCCCTCCTTCAATTCTCGAGGGTTTCGTCGATTTTGCTTTTGAAGCATCAATCTTGGTTTCTGGAAATGGTAAGGATTTCGTAACTTATCCTCTAGTAAAAAACGTGCATCACAATAGTATTTTGCACATGACTTTAGCTCCTGCAGTAGTTGATCCTGAAGTTGAAAAAACAGCTCACGAATTAGCTTTGCGCTTAGCTAAAGGATTCGAACTAGCAGGAACATTAGGAATCGAGCTTTTCATCACTAAAGATAATCGCGTAGTAGTAAACGAACTTGCTCCTCGCCCTCACAATTCCGGGCATTATACGATTGAAGCTTGCGATATGGATCAATTTGAAGCACATATTCGCGGTATTGTTGGTTGGCCTTTAAAGAAGCCTAAGCTACTTTCCCCTGCTGTTATGGTAAATGTTCTTGGGCAACATGTGGCTCCTACACGTTCGCTGATTTTGGAACATCCAGAATGGCATATACATGATTATGGAAAAGCTGAAGTTCGTAAGAATCGCAAAATGGGTCATATTACTGTGCTATGCGATAATCCTGTTGACGCTGCTGCAGCATTAGATGCAACAGGCTGCTGGGACGACGAGCTAGACTAAAAACGACGAAAGGATGCGAAATGTCTAGTGAGCCTATGCGTAGACATACAAAACAAAAAGAAATAGTACTCTCCTACTTACGCGAGTCTCGTAATTTTGTTTCTGCACAAGATTTGCACCGAATACTCGCCAAAGACGGGGAGATTATTGGCTTAGCAACAGTGTATCGTCAACTTAATTCTTTAACTCAAAGCGGCGAAGTAGATACCGTGCGCTTTAATGGACAGCAATTATTCCGTATTTGCGATGAAAATACTCATCACCATCATTTAGTGTGCGAACGTTGCGGAAAAACCGTCGACATTGAGCCGCCTGACGACGAAGGATGGATTCATAAAGTAGCTGAATCTCACGGGTACACTGTGGTGGATCATACGCTAGAAGTATTTGGCTTATGCGAAAGCTGCCGCGAAGAAGATAAGTAACCTGTACGCGTCTTAAAGACGTGTACAGACCTAGCTTGCTTATGGTTGAAAGCACACAGTGCTTTCAACCATAAGCAAGCTAGGCACTCTGAAAAATCTTGAAATGCACTATGCTATTTCAAGATTTCATCGTGCCCCCGACGCGACTCGAACGCGCAACCAACGGATTAGAAGGCCGTTGCTCTATCCTTTGAGCTACAGAGGCAAACAAATGGTTATTATACCAAAAAACTGTTATCAACGCGCCATAAAATTATAAATATCAAACGTTTATATAAAAATTGTTATTCAATAATCCACGCAAGTGACATCAACACTGCAAGAAAGAACACATTGACAATAGTATACGTGAGCAAATAACGCCCACGGTAATGCGAATACTGGTGCGTAATTCCCTTATAAGAAATAAGCGAAGCCATAGAAGCAATCAAAGTACCCATTCCACCAAGATTCGTGCCAATAATAAGAAGCTTCCACTGATCACAGAATCCAGAAAGCAGAATTGTCGTTGGTACATTACTAATAAATTGGCTTGAAGCAATAGAAACTTCCATCGGATGCGCACCAACCCACATTTGCGCAAGATCGCTAAATCCAGAAACTCGGCGCATATTGCCAATAAAAACAAAGAACATAATAAACGTGAGTGGCAAAGCCCAATCTAAAACACGGAATACGTGGCGGTCGCAAACAAGAAAAGCTGCAACCATAATAAGCACCATAATCCAGTCAGGAATCCATCCACTAACACCACACAAGCAAACGACAAACAGCAAACTATAAACAGCAACACGCCAGCGAGTAAAATTCATGCCGTAACCCATAACACGAATTTCATCAGGCTGCGGATGACCATGCGAAGGAGCCAACACGCTTTGTTCAATATCGTCACCATGCAAACCTGCAAACTGGTCAACTGTGCGCGACTTAAAGAATACGAATGCAAATACGATCATCAACAGTGCTGCTGTAATCGTATAAGGAGCCATAATCTTCAAAAAATCTTGCGTAGACATATGAGTCAACGCCTTTAAATACAGATTGTGAGCATTGCCAATAGGAGTGAGCATACTTCCAACATTGGCACCAATGGTCATAAGCGTAATTACAAGAATTGACTGCTTTTCAGCATTCGCCATTACGAGCACAGATAGTGCAAAAGGCACAAAAGTAACCAAAGCAACGTCGTTCGTAATCCACATTGCTGAAAAGAATGTTAACGACATAAGCACGAGCACCAAGCCGCGCTCAGTGCGCACATGCCTTAGCAAACGCGCACCAATAGATCGAAACACACCAATGCGCTGGAATCCGCACACAACCATCATAAGACACACTAATTGCGAAATAGTGTTGACATGAATATAACTCAAATATTGCGGATCTGGAGGTACAAAAAAACAAGAAATAACCGCTAAAATTGCGGCAACAATAAGAATGGTTTCACACTTGACCAGATTCAACAGCCAGCGCTTCATCATTCCTCCGTAACGCAATAGACACAATGGTTCTATTGTACTAGAAACCCAGTCCTACAATCAGGTTAAATTCCCGACAAAATCGTTGCAATAACAATAAATTAGCAACTATTAATAGCGTGATTTAGCCTAAAGTAGCTAACACAAAATTCCGCCCTTTTTTATGACACGCGCATCGCAAAAATTGCGTTTAAAGACAAGATTGCGTATATCATATTAAAACAAAGAATTTGTTGTCTACACAAGAAGCGAATTATGGCAGAAATAAACAAAACAGAAGATCAGAAGCTTGAACAAAAACTTGCTCGTCAAAAGCATCTTCGTGAAAACCACAAGCGCAATACTGCAGATTTAGTTGTTGAATGCTTGGTAAACGAAGGCGTTGAAGCAGTATTCGGTATTCCAGGTGAGGAAAATATTCCGCTTCTTGAAGCAATTGAGCGCGATGGACGCATTCGTTTTGTGCTTACTCGCCACGAGCAGGGTGCCGGTTTTATGGCAGCAACATACGCTCATATTACTGGAAAACCGGGCGTATGCTTGGCAACTCTAGGTCCTGGCGCATTGAATTTAACGCTTCCTGTAGCTCAAGCAAACGCAAGCACTACACCGCTTGTAGCGATTTGCGCACAAGGTAATGTTTCTAGGCTTTATAAGGAATCTCACCAAATTATTGATTTGGTTGCGCTCTTCCAACCGATTACGCAATGGTCTTCTATGATGCTTGCTCCAGAATCTGCGCCGGAAATGGTCAGAAAAGCTTTCTCTATTGCCGGTCGCAACCGTCCGGGAGCCACGTGCCTTGTTATTCCGGAAGATATTAGCGAAATGCCAGCACCTGACGACGCAAAACCTCTTCCACTTCCTCATCCTCTGCATATTATGCCAGCGCCCGACACTATTGAAGAAGCTGCTCAAATTATTAGTAAAGCAAAGCAGCCTATTATTTTAGCTGGAAATGGTGTTGCGCGATCTCACGCAGAAAATCAGCTTCTTGCGTTTGCCGAGCAGCTTAACGTGCCGGTCGCAACTACTTTTGAAGGAAAAGGCGTTTTCCCAGATAATCATCCGAATGCGCTTGGAGTCGTTGGATTTATGCATCGCGACTACGAAAACTTCGCTTTTGACACGGCTGATTTGATTATTGCCGTAGGTTTTTCAATTCAACAATTTGATCCTAAGAAAATCAACCCGAATATTGATAAAACTATTATTCACATCAATACTTTTGTGGAAGATACCGACGCGCACTACCCTACTGCGCTGAACATTATGGCGAATATTGGCCAAACGCTTAAAACTCTTACTTCGGTATTAAAGGATCGCAAAATTACTTTCGACGTAAGTCACCCTCGTATTCGACAACTTCTTACGGAAGAATTACATTCTTGCGAAAACGACGAAAGTATGCCAATGAAACCTCAGCGCGTAGTTTACGATATTCGCCGCGCTGTTCCTGAAGGAACGAAGGTGCTTGTAGATACGGGCGCTTTGAAAATGTGGATGGCTCGCTTGTACCCAACTATGCACCCGAATACTTGCATAATCGACAACAGCCTTTCTACTATGGCTTGGACACTTCCGGGCGCTGTTGGAGCTTCGTTTATTCGAGATAATTCCGGCAAAATGAACGCGAAACCGGTTTTGGCTGTGATGGGCGACGGAAGCTTTATGATGAACGTGCAGGAAATTGAAACTGCAGTGCGCGTTGGCAGCCGAATGGTAGTTCTTGTTTGGGAAGATAACGCTTATGGCTTAATTAAGTGGAAGATGGAGCTTCATGCAGGCGAGCACGAATACGTTGATTTCCATAATCCGGATGTGCCAAAACTGGCTGAAAGCTTTGGCGCGCGCGGTCATGCTGTTAAAAAGCCGGAGGATTTGTACAACATGTTGCGTGAAGCGCTGGATCAGGAAAACGGTGTCGATGTGATTTCTTGCCCAGTCGATTACAGCGAGAATATGAAGCTTATTGAAAAGCTCGGCGATATTGACTTTAGTAACTGAGTTTCAATAAATTTTTGCAGACAAAAGGCTACGTAATCACACTAGATTACGTGGTCTTTTGTTTGTTAGTACAGTTTTGTACAAAAGATTGCATGAAAGGCTACATGATTTGCGATTGTAAGTTTTTGCGAGCAGCTTCCATTGAAGTAATTTTTCCTAGAAGCTCAAGCTTTTCCTGACCATCCTTGAGTTTCGCCATACGCACTCTAGCAGCACCGATTCTACGCATATAACCGATATCAAGAAGGCGAATAAGCAGCTCGTTTGCATACTTACTTTCTGCACTCGTAGCTTTCCGCAAAAAATCTGAAGGAGATCCGTTCGAAACTTGCTGATTTTGTCGATTGCCGGTATCTTCCAATGTATCTGCAGGAGAAGGAAGCGGCAACGGCATTACAGAAAGTTCTGTAATAACGGATTCAAGCAAAGGACCTGCAGCTTTTGTCATCATGTGCAGCCACAATCCTTGCGAAACATTGCCAACCGGCAATCCACCTGCAGCTACAAATGCCTGAAACAGCGTACGAAATACTGGTGTAATAAAATTATTCAAAGTCAATTGCGCAAACAATTTCTCATCAAAAGCAAGCGGAACTTGCAAAAGTAACGCCATAAATTGTTGTTCGCACATAAATACAGCATCATCCACACGATAATAATGCTGATTTTTAGCAGAACTTTTAATAATTTCCATGCGCGAAGCTTTAAAACCTGCATTACGATCGTCATGAATTTGCTGACCAAAAGGCGGAATAACGTTATGCTTTTGCGCATAAGCATCGTCGTCACGCACTTTCAAACGTCTACGCGCAGACTCAACTTCATTGCGCATAACAGCTAAATCAACGCCAATTGAGCGCACGGCTTTGCGCATATACAAGTCAAGCAGCGAACGGTCTCGAATTTGCGCAATAAGAGGAGCGACAGCCTTTATAGCGCCCATTTGACCAGTAGTGTACGAAGTCTCAAAACGATTAATTACTGTGTCAATAACGAAATCGTATAGCGGACTTGCATGTGCAACAAGCGAACGCACAGCCTCATCACCGCGCTGAATACGCAAATCGCAAGGATCGAGATTATTGTCTGCTACAGCAACAAAAGTTTGCGTCAAAAACGCAGAATCCAAACCAAAAGCGTGTAGCGCAGCCTTTTGACCTGCAGCATCACCGTCGAAAGTAAAAACGATACGCGAACTTACAGACTGTCCATCTACCTTCAGCGGACCAACAAGCTGAATTGCACCCAAAGAATCGTCTGCAATAAGGCGGCGCACAATTTTTGCATGCTCAACGCCAAACGCAGTTCCGCAAGTTGCAACTGCAGTATCAATACCAGCTAAATGGCATGCCATAACGTCCGTGTAGCCTTCGACAATTACAACTTGACGCTTTTTTACAATATTTGCTTTAGCTAAGTCAATTCCGTACAAAACTTGCGTTTTTCGATACAGTGCAGTATCGGGAGTGTTAATATATTTTGCGCTAATGGAGTCGTCGTCATAAAGCTTTCTTGCACCAAAGCCAAGAGTTCGACCAGTCGAGTCGCGAATAGGCCAAGTTAAGCGACCGCGGAAATAGTCATATATTCCGCGCTGACCGAGTCTAGCGAGACCAGCATCAAGAAGTTCTTGACGCGTAAAACCTTTATTTGCCAAATATCTAACTAAATTATCCCAGCCTTTAGGCGCGTAACCACAAGAAAAACGCGCACTTTGTTGCGGAGTAAAGTTTCGCCCTGCAAGTAATTCGCGCGCAGGAGCTGCCTCTTTAGTGCCGAGATTTGAAACGAAAAACTTTTGCGCTTCTTCATTTGCTTCTAAAAGCCTGGCTCGCTTAGAACCGCGCGCTTGAGAATCATTATTTTGCTCCTGCTTATAATGCATCTCAATGTGATAACGATCTGCTAAAAACTCGACCGCTTCACGAAAATCAATATTCTCTTTTTGCTCAACGTACTTAAATACATCGCCGCCAGCGCCGCAACCGAAACAGTGCCATACTCCCAAGCTTGGTCGCACACTAAAACTTGGCGTTTTTTCATCGTGGAATGGGCAAAGACCTACAAAAGTGCCAGTTCCGGAAGGCTTAAGCGTCACTGTTGCAGACACAATGTCATACAAATCTGCCGCAGCGCGCACGCGCTCAATGTCTTCTTTCACAATCATTCCAACCATGCTATCTAGCTTATCGCAAATCTGCGGCGAGTGGTAAATTTCTTCGCCAGTGCTGGAAACTCCTAGTGGATTCGTTAGCACAAAGCCGCGTGAAGAGTTGTAGCAGAACCGTCTGTAAGACTTGCTACTTGGTCGATTGCAACACGAAGACGCTCATCATCGTTAGTGCACTCGTTCCAATCTCCCACGAATACTTCCTCCATTGCATCGTGCGAGCGCGGCGACTTGCTCATAAATACTTCTACTAAATCTGTCAAAATTTTCTGTTCGCGCTTATAAACTTCACGCTCTCGAGGGGCGATTATAAAGTGCACAGCTAAGCTTTTCAGCATCACAATTTCGTAGGAAGTATTTTCCGGAATCACAAGGTTTGCTCGGTAGCGAACAAGCGGACCGTTGCCATAACGCTCACGCGTAGCGTGCTCAACAGAGCTTGCAAAACGACCAATAAGAGCACTAGTAATATTTTTCAACTGCGCTAGCGCTCGACGAGAACCGTCGAAAGAATTAGGAAACATGTGAAGCGAGCGCAAACGTTTCAAAGCATCCAAAAGTTTATCTACATCCCAACGCTCACCATACCATGCGTGGGTTTCTTCAATAACTTCATCTACAACTTTTGAATCTGCAACTAAAGCCGGATTAAAAGCGCCGGTTACAATCGCATCCTCAATATCATGCACACTGTAAGCAATGTCGTCTGAAAGATCCATTATTTGACATTCCATTGGTTTTGCTTCGCATGGAGCACCAATTTTCAGCCATTCAAACACATCTCGATCATCCGGATATACACAGAATTTCAAATCACGCTCGCCTTTATCGTGCGCTTTTGCTTCTTCTAATCCCCACGGATACTTCACTGCAGCATCTAATGCTGCGCGCGTAAGATTTACTCCTGCACTACTGCCGTTTTCACGAAAAACTTTCGGTTCCAAGCGCGTAAGTAAGCGAAGAGTTTGTGCGTTTCCTTCAAATCCACCAATATTTTTCGCTAATTCTGCGAGTGCGCGTTCCCCGTTATGACCAAATGGTGGGTGCCCTAAGTCATGCGATAAGCAAGCGCAATCAACAACATCTGGATCGCATCCAAGCATTGCTGCAATTTGCCTACCAATTTGCGCAACTTCCAAAGTATGCGTCAATCGAGTGCGAGCAAAATCATCCGAACCTGCAACTAAAACCTGGCTTTTTGCACCCAATCGACGAAGCGCAGACGAGTGTATGATTCGCGCACGATCTCGTTCAAAAGGCGTTCTCACACGAGTGTGATGAGGCTCACTCGCCCAGCGCTCAGTATCATGCAAATTGTATTCGCCAACGATCTCATTATCCGATGCAATTACTTCGTTGCACATATAGCACCTCTTTTATTTGCAATTAAGGCTATTATTAACCTTCTAAAACAAGCAGTAACAAGTTATATAAGACTTTTTGCGTCCAGTTTTGCAATATCGCTAGAAGATAGCACTTCGTAAGCGTTGCGGTAAAGCCTCGGCACGCGAGCGCCAATTCCAGTCATAATTTCGTAGCTGATTGTTCCTGCAGCTTCTGCCCAATCGTCTGCAGTAGGCTCGGCAAATTCCAAGCCTCTTCCAGGACCAAAAAGCGTTACAGTATTGCCTTCCAGAACACCTAACTCTGAAGCATCGCCTTTTAAATCAACTATGAACTGATCCATGCAAACTCGCCCAGAAACGTTCACAATTCGAGCACCATTCTTTGTTTCTACTCTAACCGGACCGCCTGGCTTATTAACATGACGCGCACCTTGCATATCGAATCCGGAAGCAGATCGCAAAATGCCGTCAGCGTAACCAAGAGGCACAATAGCAGTACTCGTATTATTTGGAGTTAAATACGTGCGTCCGTAGGAAATTCCATGCCCTTCTTCTACAGTTTTTACAGTTCCAAGTTGCGCTTGAAGCGTCATAGCAGGCTGCAATCCGTAGGTTTGGGAATTTCCCATTGCAGGATCCGGCTCGTAGCCGTACAAACCAATTCCTGGACGAACAAGTTCAAAACGAATTTCAGGACGGTTAAGCGTTGCAGCAGTATTCGCTAAATGGCGGATTTTAGGAGCAACCGATGCTTCTTTCATGCGTTTCGTAAACTCGTGGAATTGTTGGATTTGACGGTCGGTTGCATCTACAAATTCTGGAACGTCAGGAGAATCTGCTACAGCTAAGTGACTCCATTGGCCAATAACCTCGATTACGCCTTCACTAGAGTATTGTTGCAATTTTTCTAGAGCGGCACAAAAACCTTCTGGCGTAAAACCGTTTCGTCCAAAACCAGTATCGACTTTTACGTGCACGCGAGCAGGTTTACCTAACTTTCGTGCAGCAAAAGCCACAGCATCAAGCGAGTCAATAGAGCCTACAGAAATATCGATATCTGCTGTAATCAAATCTGCAAATCTCGTAGTTGGAGCGCTAGTAAGCCAAGTGAGAATATGACAACGGCTAGAATCAATACCAACTGCACGCAAACGTAACGCCTCGTACGGTTGAGCTGTGCCAAGCCAAGTAGCGCCTCCCGCTAAAGCCGCGAGCGCACTAGGAATAAGCCCGTGGCCGTATCCATCTGCTTTTACGACTCCCATAACTTCCGGCGCATTCTGACCAGGCTGCAAATCTTGCAAAACGCGCGCAACCAAAGTGCGCATATTGTCTCGAAGCGCCTTCAAATCAACAATTACCTGCCCGGGGTATACGCTTAACGCGCGAGCATAGTTTGCTTCTAACATTGCCGCATTACTTGCACTATTACTTGCCGCATTACTTAAATCTGTACTCATAACTCACCTAACCGATTTAGTATGCTTTTAATGCTACATGCTCTTTTGCATACTCTCTATAAGCTTTTTAAGAACACATGCGCATTCATATGACATGATTAAGCGTTTGCAACCATTGGTATGCAATACGTACTGCACTGTGTGCACGATCTGGAATAACGACCAACCCACAACGACTAAAACCCGCACGCGTAATTACTTTTTGCATAATCACGTTATCTGGATGCGTGTCAATGCGCACATTATTATAGTTTTCTTGCACCCAATGCAAGCACGCTGTTGCCATTTTGGGTTTTATTCCTGAAGATGCTAAGCGGTGAATTGTTACATAAGGAGAAATATCATCAAGCCACGCACCGTCAATACTGTCATACACTTCATCAACACCTTCGCATAATGCGAATTGCGCTAGAATACGCTCGTTATGCGATTCTGGATCCTCGTCAACAATCAAATAGAAACGTTTTAAACGAATATCCTCAATAACACTTGAAACAAGTGGAAAACTATTCCCCCACTGATGAGGATTACCTGTAACACGCATAAATTTGCGAGCATTTTCATAAATATGCTCAATATCTCGCAAGTCACCAAGAGTTGCTTTTCTTAATGTTATATCTTCCATGCCAACCTCTAAAAGAAACCAAATAAAACTACGCAAAAATTACGCAAAACTAGCTAATTATTACTTACACAAGTTTGCGCTCAAAAGGATTCGAGCTAATTCCCTTCGCTAGAATATCTTTACACCATTGACTAGCACCAAATAAACTGTGGTCTCTATAGTTGCCGCAAGATTCAATAGTTGTTGCAGGAACATCATCCCAGGTGGCATTAAACGCAATAAACTCAAGAGATTCCTTTAAAGCGCGCGCCACATCTTCTGTGCTATGTTCGCCCCAAGTTAGCAGATGAAAACCAGTTCTGCAACCAAAAGGCGAGCAATCAATATAGCCATCAATACGCTCGCGAAGTAACACTGCAATCATATGCTCAATTGTGTGCAAAGCTGCAGTAGGAATCGCTTCCTCATTAGGCTGCGTTAAACGAATATCATAGTTGGAAATAACATCCCCATTAGGACCTTTTTGCGTATTGATATAGCGCACATAAGGTGCTTTTACTTTAGTATGATCTAGTTCAAAACTTTCTGGTCTAGGTCTAGACGCATCCTGCTTATTCATAAGTATTCCCTTCACTTAACTACACAATAAACAACGTACTCTTTAACATACTGAGTACTTCTATAGTAGACGGTAGTCGCCTAATTAGTTGAAAGATTTATTAGTTGAAAGATTTATTTACATGATTGCTGCGTTTACAAGAGCACGAGTGTAGTCATTTTGTGGATTATTGAGCACATCATTTACACTGCCACATTCCACAACTTTTCCTTCATTAAGAACAATAACTCGCGTTGCTAAATGCCGAATCATACCCAAATCATGACTTACAAATATGCATGACATGTTTTTGCGCTCAGAGCGAATGGATGCAAAAGCGTCTAAAATGCGAGTTCTTTCAGCAACGTCAATTGCACTCATAGGCTCATCAGCAAGCAAAACTCGAGGATTATTGATTAGTGCGCGAGCAATACAAACACATTGCGCTTGACCGCCAGAAAGCTCGTGAGGGTGACGTTCCAAAAAATCTTCAGGCTTTAAGCCTACTAATTTCAGCATTTCACAAACACGCTGTTCAATAGTTACATCGTCTATTTTAAGCGATTTTCGCCATATTCTAAGAGGCTCAGCAACACTTTTTTGAACTGTCCAGTGTGGATCCAATGCAGCAAACGGATGCTGAAATACAAGCGACGATTCGCGTCTCATAAGCGTACAAGCATTTTTATTTACTTCTAATAAATTTGCATTATTTACGATTTCACCGCAATAAGTAACGTTACCTTCGCAAAGAGTTTCAAGCCCCAACATAGCGCGTATAAGAGTTGTTTTGCCGGAACCAGATCCGCCAATAATCGCCAAAGATTCGCCAATATTAAGATTTAAATCTACACCGCTTAACACTTCAGCACGAGTTTTTGCTCGACCTAAAGTAACGTGAATATTTTTTGCATTTATAAGCGAATTTTCTTCACTGTTGCCAATATGGGAATTAAATTTCTTAAAATCAGCGTTTTCAGAATCAACGTTTGCAGAACCAGTATTTGCAGAACCCACTTTTGCAAAATCTAAATTTTTAGAACCCAAATTTTGCGCTCTAAAAGTCAACTTTTTAGCAGCACTCACTAATTGTTTAGTAGAAGAAATACGCGGATTATCAAGCAAATTCTTAACATTTTCACTATCGACCACACGCCCAGAATCGAGCACATAGCAACGATTAGCAGCATGCGAAAGCACAGAAAAATCGTGCGTTACAAAAAGCATTGAAGCGCCCATATCATCTACAAGTGAAGCAAGCATTCGCACAACTTCACTTTGTGTAACCGAGTCAAGCGCAGTAGTAGGCTCATCAGCCAAAATCAAACGCGGAGAGGTAATCAAAGCTGTAGCAATACCAACTCGCTGCTGTTGACCTCCAGAAAGCTCAAACGTGCGTTGAGATGCGAGATTTTTCGACAACCCTACTTTTTCAAGCATCATGCATACTCGATTGTGAATATCGTCATCATCTAGATTGTAATGTATTCGCAAAGGCAAAGAAATTTGTTTTTCAACGCTTAACATTGGATTAAGTGCTCTATTAGCTTGCTGAAATACTACACCAACGTATTTTCCACGAATAGAAGCTAAATTTTCATCTTTTGCTTTCACTGTTTGAAGATTGCCAAGCATACAAGAGCCTGAAATTTCAGCATTTGACGGCAATAATCCAGTTATAGCTCGAATTAGCATAGATTTGCCAGAGCCAGAAGAACCAACTAAGCCAACACGCTCACCGTCAGAAATCTCAATTGATACGTTGTCAAGAATTAGTTTTCCGCCAAGTTTTAGCGTGAGATTTTGAATATTTAAGCTCATTTTTCCCCTACTTTATTCGCACTTTTTGATGAAGGATCTAAAACTTTGCGCAATACGTCACCAAAAAGATTAAGAGCAACAACAACCACAGTCACAATCAAACCTGGCCAGACAACCGATAAAGGATTTACGTGAATTAACGAAACAGAAGTAGCCAACACGCGCCCCCAGCTAGGAACTCCAGCAGGAACTCCAATACCCAAGTATGTTAAGCCACTTTCAGCCAAAATAACAGTTCCTGCAGAAAGAGAAAGCTCAACAAATGCAACAGGAATAATATTTGGTAAAACATGATGAATAAGAACATATTTACGCGAGGAACCTTGCAAAACAGCTGAAGTCACATAATCAGATTGCAACGCAAGCTGCGCACTAGGTCGTACAATACGTGCCAAATTCAAGCCATAGCCAGTTCCACAAGCAATAACAATCACAACAACACTAGCTCCAAACGGAACTGCAAGCATAAGCGCAATTAAAACAGTTGGAATAGAAATCAATGCGTCAACAGACATAATGCTTATTGTGCGAACAATTTGTGAACTAGAAATCATAAAGCTCAAAACAATAAACCCAACACAAGCAGCAACTAGAACAGTAGAAAAAACGAGAATCAGCTCAATTCTTGAACCTGCCATAAGCCAACTAAGCATATCCGAACCAGTGCCGTCCGTGCCAAGCCAATGCGAAAAAGACGGCTTCTGCCATACTTTAAAACCGTTAGTTTCTAAAAGTGAGTATGGAGTCCATAAAAGCGAAAGCAAAGCAACGAAAAACCATATTGCAAACGTTAAACACACAAATTTACCGAAAGTAGCATTCCATACGCGCTTACATAAAGTAGATTTTACTTTGATACTTTTTTTAGACATATTGCACATAAAAACTCACCTTATTCGCATGTTAGATTCAACAATAGGAAATTAATTCAAACTATCTTTAGATAACCTAGGGTCAAGTAGTCGGTGCGTAATGTCAACTACAAAGCCGATTAGTAAGAACAGCGCAGCAAGCATAAAAAGCTCACCTTGCACTGCAATTAGATCGCGCAAACCAACATCTCGAACCATTCCCGTACCAATACCAGGTAAGGAAAACAGGTTTTCAATAACCATCACACCCATAACCATATGAGCGAAAGTTAAACCGATAACAGATACGAGTTGAGGAAGAGCAAGCCGCAAACCAACACGCCACACAACTTGTTTGCGAGTCATTCCGCAAGCCATAGCTTGAGAAGCTACTTCACTTTTAACAATATTTTCAACAGTTGCAGCAGTGTAACGCATAAAACTAGAGCCAACAATAAGTCCGACTGTAAGAGCCGGAATAAGAAGAGACGCAAAAGCTTCAGGAAATTCACTCCAGCCATCTGTAGGGAAACCTTGAGTTGGCAGCAAGCTGAACACGCCAATACCGCGTCCTAATAGCAAAATAAGTAGCATGCAACCCCATAATGCTGGAACAGAGCCTGCTGTAATAGCCAAAAAGCGCGTAATTGCCTGTGAAAGTTTGCCTTCATGAGTAATTTGCAAACATCCAAGTGAAATACCAACTACTAAAGCAATAAACAGACCCAAAAGAATCAGCGGAAAAGTAATAGAAGCACGCATCGCAATAATTGAACTTACAGAACGACCAGTCAACATAGACATGCCAAAGTCACCGCGGAAAACACCACAAATCCAGTCAACATACTGAGTAAAAAGTGGTTTATTAATACCAAGTTCTGCTCTAAGCTCCTCTACTTTTCCGCTAGGAGCGTTTAAGCCGGCCATAACTTGCGCAACATCGCCTGGAAGTACACGTAACGATATGAAAATAACTACAGAAATGCCAAGTAAAGCAAGAAGAAACAGCAATACTCTGTAGCAAATCATACGAAACATAAAATGCCTACTTTCTATGTTCTTCTAGTCGAAACACACCACAAATACACAAATCCGGACACTAGTGCAGTTTGTGCGCTGCGCGAGTGTCTTATTTTGCCCATTTTGGGACACTCACGCAGATTACATACTGCGCGAGTGTCTCTGATTAGTGGTTTTCGGACACGCGCGCAGTTTCATTTCTACATTAGAAACTAGATGGCGACTAGCAAATAAAAATCAACTAAGTCGCAGGTTGTATAGCGGCAAAATCTCTTGATTCATGTCAAAAGGCATTCCTTCAAGATTCTTCACTTTCGCAGTTACAACGCGATAGTTGAACAGCCAATCAGCAGGAGCATCCTCGCTAATAATTCGCGCAGCTTGAGCAAGCAATTTATTTGACTCTTTAGGATCCGCACAAAGCATAGCTTTAGCATACAAATCCTGGACTTGCTTATTGTCGTATCCGTAGTAATACGTAGGATCCGCCCACTGCCCAAAATCGTGACTCTCATTGTGATCAACCATCGACAAATCATACTGCTTATTCTTATAAACATCCTGAAGCCAAGTAGTAAACTCAACAATATTAACTTTCAAATTGATTCCAATAGGCTTCAATTGCGAGCGCAGCTGATCGCCAATTTGCGTGCCGTAAATATTCGGATAAGTAAGCGTCAAATCCATAGGATGCGATTCGTTAAATCCGACTTCCTTCATTAACTCCTTAGCGCGCTGCAAATCATGCGGATACAGCTTAGTTAAATCCTCATAACCAGGGTCAAGAGAAGGAATTGGACCACCAAGAGCTAAATCCGTGCCGCCACGAGATGCAATAATTTGCTTGTGATCAATCGCGTAACGAATAGCTTTGCGCACGCGCTTATCTTTAGTACGTTCGCCTTTCATATTCATAGCTAGAACAAATTTATCTGTGCCATTACCTGCACTGACAACGTAACGCTTGGAATCATCTTTAAAAGGCTTAGCAAGTTGACCAGAAATAGGAGCTAATGCTTGCACAGAACCGGAAGAAAGTGCGTCAACTGCTGCGTTATCGTCAACAAAATAGCGAACTACTATCTTATTAGTTTGCGCACGATGAATACCTTTATAACGCGGATTTGCTTTTAAAACAACACGATCATTTGGCACAAATTTGTCAATTAGATACGGTCCAGAACCGACTGCTTGAGTTTTTGCATCATACTTTGCGCTTTTATCAAAAACTAAACCTGAACGACTGCAAAGTGCCCACAAAAGCTTAGCATTTGGCTCTTTAAGAGTGATTTCAAACGTGTAATCATCTTTTGCTTTAGCAGACTCAACTTTTCCAACCATGTTAGAGCCGCGATATTTTTTAGCAATAAGCTCGTTAAACGACCATTCCACATCATGCGCAGTAAGTTTATCACCATTAGAAAATACAGCACCCTTACGAATGTGGAATGTGTAACGCAAACCATCTTTACTTACTTCCCAGCTTTGAGCTAACGAAGGAACTACCTGATTAGTAGCATCGCGAGCAACTAAGCCTTCATACACATTGCCAATAAGCAACTGGTCAAGCGATGAACCTGATTGATTACGGATATCAAGATTCGTAGGAGCTAGCTTTAGACCTATAGATATAGTTTTGTTCGAAATTTCCGATACTGAGTTTGATTTATTTGGTTTATTAGATGTAGTAAGAGTTGCAAAAATTGCACTAAACACTACTACCAAAACAATAGCTAAGCTAAATAGCCATATCTTGCCCATTTTGCGTTTCGAGCCTGAATAAGCATATTTTTCAGCTTCATTCAGTGAAGAGTCAGTGCTCGCAGCGAAAGAAGTGCTTTTGTTAGCTTCATCGTTAGTTTTACCGGAGAATTTTTCAGTCGCGCCGTTTTCTTCGTGCACGCTTTCCTCAGGTTTGCTGTTAGACATACCATAAACCTTTCTTAATGGCATATAAACATTATTTATTTTGTTATTATTTATTCTTTATTTATTCTTTATTTATTTTTGTCTTATAGCTCGCCGCTTTATTGGAAATGCACATTTGCAAACATAACTATTTGCATACCGCATAAACCCAAATACAAGTCGACTGCATTACTAATCGTAGTCGATTGACAAGCCAGTCTCACCTATGGCGCGTCCAAAAAATCAAATCATATTTTGTATATTTTTGTAATATTTTTATGCCAATACATATGAGATATATCCTACGAATGTGGTTAAATTCCAACAGAACGTAAACTTGCAAACGTACGCAATAATCGACATAAGATTAAAGCGTAGAAGCGCGCAAATTCACGAAATATTAAGATGCATACACGTATCTCATATGTTAAAGCTAAAGCGAGGAATGATGGCTGAGAACTTGAATACTACGGTAACTGTGAACGAATCCTCGGATCCGCAAAATAAAAGCGGCGAAGACCGTACAGCATTGAACCGCCAATTGGCGCAAATGCTTAAGGGTGGCGTAATTATGGACGTCACCACCCCAGAGCAGGCGCGAATTGCTGAAGATTCTGGCGCATGCGCAGTTATGGCTTTGGAGCGTATTCCTGCCGATATTCGTGCAGCAGGCGGCGTTTCTCGTATGAGCGACCCGGCTATGATCCACGGCATTCAAGAGGCTGTGTCTATTCCTGTTATGGCAAAATGCCGTATCGGTCACTTTGTTGAAGCACAAGTGCTTGAGGCTATCGAGATCGACTACATCGACGAAAGCGAAGTGCTTTCTCCAGCCGACGACGTGTATCACATCAATAAGCGCGATTTTGCTGTGCCTTTCGTTTGCGGCGCTAAGGATTTGGGTGAAGCTTTGCGCAGAATCAACGAAGGCGCTTCCATGATTCGCACTAAGGGCGAGCCAGGAACTGGAGACGTGATTCAAGCTGTGCGTCACATGCGCATGATGAATTCCGCAATTCGTAAGCTTACAAGCATGCGCGAGGATGAGCTTTTTGAAGAAGCCAAAAATTTGCGCGTGCCTTTCGAACTCGTAAAATACGTTGCACAAAACGGCAAGCTCCCTGTTGTTAACTTCGCAGCCGGCGGCGTTGCTACCCCAGCCGACGCTGCTTTAATGATGCAGCTTGGTGCCGAAGGCGTATTCGTTGGCTCCGGTATCTTTAAGTCTGGAGACCCAGCAAAGCGTGCTGCAGCAATCGTTAAAGCTGTAACTAATTACAAGGACGCCAAGATGATTGCTAAGCTTTCCGAAAACTTGGGCGAAGCTATGGTTGGCATTAACGAGCAGGAAATCAAGCTTTTAATGGCTGAGCGAGGCGAGTAATTTTGTCAAACTCACCTACCAATACTGATAACTCCGCTCATACTGTAGCAGTTTTAGCTGTTCAAGGTGCTTTTCTTGAACATCGCTTAATGCTTGAAAAATTAGGCGCACACGTTATTGAACTTCGTCAAGCGCGCGACTTGGAGCAGTCTTTTGACCGCTTAGTACTTCCGGGCGGCGAAAGCACTGTGCAAGCTAAGCTTCTTCGTGAGCAAAATATGCTCGAACCTTTGCGTGAGCGCATTGCAGGAGGAATGCCTGTTCTTGGCACTTGCGCAGGTTTGATTTTGCTTGCGAAAAACGTGGAAGGTGACGAAGTAAACGGTTTTGGCACTTTAGACGTAACAGTTAAGCGCAATGCTTACGGACGTCAGCTCGGAAGCTTCCATTGCGAGGCTGAGTTTGGTGAGCTAGGCAATGTGCCGATGACGTTTATTCGCGCACCTTACATTGCAGAAGTAGGCTCTAATGCCAAAGCTCTTGCAACTGTAGAAGGTCATGTTGTCGCCGCGCGCCAAGGAAAGCAAATCGGCACATCCTTCCACCCGGAGCTTGACAACGATACGCGAATCCATCAGCTTTTCCTGGATTTGTAAATTGGATTCGTAACTCCGGCAAATGTCCCATAAAACAGCCAACGCTCGCGCGAGCGTTGGCTGTTTTTCGTTACTCACGCAGAACGCAATCTGCAATAACAACACACTTTTTTAACGCGGACGTCAAAAACTTTGAATTTTATGTAATTTACATAGTAAACGTATACATGCGGTAAACGTAATGCAATCGTAATACAAAGTAAAACGTTTATATAATATTGTAAAACAGTGTAACACATTGTAGAATGTAATAAAAGTTGATAGCTGAATATCACAAAAAGCTAGAAAAACAAATCAAAATTAAACAAAATTAACGAGTCAAGAAAACTAACGCGCTTATAGAAGCAAAAATTATAAGTATAAAATCAAGGAAGCATATTATGGCAATCAGCGCAACAGCAACGAAATCAAACACTGCAGCGAAAACCGCGAGCATCAACGTACGCGTCACCAAGGATGTTAAAGCGCAGGCAGAAGAATTATTCGCCAGCTTCGGCATAACTCTTAGCGAAGCAATAAACATGTTCTTACACAAATCACTTATGGTAGAAGGACTCCCATTCGACTTAAAACAGCCAAAATACAATAAAGAAACAATCGCCGCGTTTAAGGAAGCAAATGATATTCTATCCGGAAAAGTTCCAGCAAAACGCTATAACTCAGTATCCGAGATGATGGACGACGTTTTTAAGGAAGATTAATTATGCTTACTTTGACATACACTTCACAGTTTAAAAAAGACATGAAGAGAATCAGAAAGCGCGGATACGATACACATCTTGTTAATATACTACTTGAGAAGTTGCGCAACGAAGAGATTCTTGACGAAACGTACCAAGATCATCCTCTTAAAGGAAAATATTTAGGCTTCCGTGAATGCCATGTAAAATCAGACTGGCTATTGATTTACATAATTAAGGAAAACGAGCTTGTTCTAACAGCATCTCGCACGGGAACACACTCAGACGTATTCAACGAGTAGCACTGCGAGTTGCTAAGCGTTGAAATCACAGTGTGCTTTCAACGCAAGCGAGGTCTGCCTTAGTCTCAATTGACGAAGGCAGGACAGATTTGTGTGGTAGTTCATTGGGAATTCGGTTGTGTTTTGCGTGCGCTGCGATTTAGCGCTGTTTAGTGTGCTTGCCGAAGGTGGAATCGTCACTTCGGAACCGAGCAAAGAAGCCGGTTGCCGCACTTACAGCAGATTTAATCATCGAGCCACTTACAACAGGATGCGCGAAGCAGTGCTTAAAGCCAGCTGCAATATCGAGCGCGCCGCCGCCAAAAGCCTTCGCAAACCCAGTCAAAGCAGTGCCAGAGAGCACAGACGCAACCCAACCATGACGACCGAACGCCCCAGCAACCGCAAACATTGAGAACAGTCCAATAGACAAGAACGTGAACATAATAGCCGACTGGCCGCCAGTATGCGGCAAAGGCACTGGCTGAACAAATGTCTCCAAATAGTACGTCGTAGTAAAGAACACTAAAGGCGAAATTGGATTACTAACAGGCACAGCACCATCACCATCGCCAAGTTCTGTCCAAGTGCAACCACCTTCGCTTGACTTCTTAAACATGATTTTATAAGTATTACCCTGTTTTTCGTCAGGCTCAGGTTCAGGATTTTCATCTTCATCATCGCCATCTCTTACAGATCGCAATTTCCTTGCGGATCGCAGTTTCTTTACACGCGATTTCAACGTTGCACTACGCGAGCCAGTATCAGTATCACCACCTGATTTATCGCCACCTTCACCTTCACCAGGTTCATCTCCGCCAGGTTCATCACCACCAGGTTCACCACCAGGTTCCTCACCACCAATAACTTCGCCCGATTGAGAATCTATAGCACTTCTAAACTTTGCAGCGAAACTATTTTTTACAATTCTGTACGCATAATCCTGCGATTTTTCATCCTGTTTCTTCTCTAAATTACTCGAATTATACAGTGCAGGAATATAGTAAGTATAAGTAGTGCCACCCGAATCTCTATTGCAATCACATGTCATATTGTCATTTTTTATATCGCCAGGCTCCATTAGCTTGGCTTTAACAGGAATGTAGTATGCAATATTTTTAAGATCATCATTGTTTGAAATTGTATCTAAAATCGTAACATTATTAGTTACGACTATATTATCGCTGTGACCATTCTCATCGAGGGAGAATATTTCGCCATCAGCAAAATGACTTTTGATAGGATCATCCTCAGGATTATTCTCAAAACCACTAGACTGCAAATTATTCGCAATCAACGTGCCTTTAAAACCACCAAACATACCATCAACAGAAACAGTAGTAGACTCAGAATTAGTAGGTTTTGTAAAGTTCTTATTGCTGAAATCTAATATAAGACTGTCGCCACTTTCTGCTCCTGCATTGGAAAACATCGAACTAAGATTCGTAACTTTTGAAATATCCCACTTGCTTAAATCCGCAGCGCCGGTAAGTTTTTTGCAATCAGAAAACATGCTAGACATATCCGTAACATTGCTAACATTCCACCCTTCTAGACCTTTAAGATTACCCAAGCGAGTACAACCACTGAACATGCTAAACATATTCGTTACACTGCCAACATTCCAGCCGCTCAATGCACTTATATCAGCCAACCCTGTTATTTCTACTACATCACCTTCATGGTTTATATGCTCAAAGTAGCAATTGGAGAACATGCTGCTCATGTCCGTAACACTGCCAACATTCCACTTTTCTAGACCGCTAAGATTACTCAAGTTAGTACAATTGTTAAACATGCTGCTCATGTCCGTAACACTGCCAACATTCCACTTTTCTAGACCGCTAAGATTACTCAAGTTAGTACAATAGCTAAACATGCTGCTCATGTCCGTAACACTGCCAACATTCCAGCTGCTCAAAGGTTGAAGACTAGTTAAACTACCACAATTACTGAACATGTCGCTCATCTTCTCAACACTGCTAACATCCCAATCTTTCAAAGGATCAAGACTAGTAAGACTGCCGCAAGTGTTAAACATGCTGCTCATGTTCTCAACACTGCTAACATCCCAATCTTTCAAAGGATCAAGTTTAGTAAGAAAACTGCAATTAGAGAACATTCTAAACGTGCTAGTTAATGCGCTTGTACTGCTCTTATCTTTTGTATTCCAATTAGCTAAATCTTCGATATTTTTAAGCTTAGAGCAATATACAAACATGTCATCCATTTTTTTAACGTTACTAACATTCCACTCTCCCAAGCCTTCAGTACTTCCAATGTTGCTGCACAGCGCAAACATTGCCCTCATATCTGTAACATTTCTAACATCCCAACCACTCAAAAATCCAAGCGAACTCATACTCTTGCAGTATTCGAACATACCGATCATTGCTGAAACGTTTTCAGTATTCCAGCTTTTCAAACCGTCAAAATCTGTTATCTTGGTGCAACCCTCAAACATTCTGTTCATGTTCTTAACATTGCCAGTCTTCCACTTACTTAAAGATTTAACCGAAGCAATCGCCATCTCACCTGCATACCCGACTACTGGATTCAAAGCATCATGTTGATCTTGGTCCTTAATAACAGACGCGAACATTCCAGACATACTTCTAACATTGCTCACATCCCAATCTTCCAACCCTTTAAGAGATTTCAGACTAGTGCACCCCTCGAACATGCCCTCCATATTCGTAACCTTGCTCACATCCCAACCGCTCAAAAAACTAAAATCAGTTAATGAGGAATCCTTAAATAGATAAGACATGTCTGTAACGTTACTTACATCAAACTTGTCAATGTTACCAATGCTACTAATATTTTTCCCTGAAAAAAGACCCACACCTTTCTTGGACAGACTCCCATACGCATACACTTCTGCACCATAAAAATCAACTGAGCCAGTGCCATCATTATTGAGATTTGAAATTGCTTTTCGAATACTATTAAAATTACTAGATAGCCCATCAGCACTAATAGCACACGCATTTCCAGAACCAGATTTAGGGCGGAATAGAACTGTATCAGGGAAGTTGTCTGGAAGATAATGAACCACGCAAGCAGGAAGCTTTTTAACTTCTTCTAGGCTTAATTTCTCACCATCACCAGTGCTGCGATCTTTGCCCTTAGCTTTGTTAGCGTCTTTGCTATCTTTTTTAGAAGCTTTGTCAGCATTTTTGTCAGATTTACCAGATTTTACAGCATCTTTACTGGCATCTTTGCCAGCACCTTTTCCAGCAATTTTACTGGCATCTTTGCCAGCATTGCTGTTATCTACAGACCCCCCCCCATTAGATTCATTACCAGCTTCCCCATTAGCTGCCCCATCATTTCTCTTACCTTCTTTTTTATCTACCTCTTTAGCCTTATCCCCTTTAACTTCTTTACCAGCTCCACCTTCACCCGACTTATTTTGACCCCTATTATTCTCGGCAGCAGCAGCCAAAACAGCAGCAAACAATGGATTCTTCGTTACGTTGGCATAAGCTATCGCAGGCAACACAGTTACGCTTAAAATCATAGAAACTACGCATGAAACGGCACCAATTGTCGAGAGAATACAATCTCTCCTTCTCTCCTTCATCAATCTTCCTCTCATGTGAGCAAATCCCCTACCGGCGTATAAGCGGTACACAAAAAACAAGTGCGCATCAAAGAAAGTTCACCGGCGAACGCAATCTTTACACATAACTATTCATAGTATACGCCCAAATGCGAAAAATTGGTATAACAACTTACTAATAACAAATTTATACAGCAAATTTTTATAACAAATCGCCGCAACAAACGAAATCGCTATGACGAATATCCGCAACAGCAAATTCGCATTACATTACCGCAGGTTGCGCTTATAAATTTCAGCCATACCTTTGAAAATCAAGTCAGGATCGTAAAAGTCAATCGTTTTCACGTCTTTTTCAAACAATCTACCCAATCCGCCAGTAGCAATTACCTTAAACGGCTCACCAATCTCCGTCTTAAACTGTTCTATTGTGCGCTCAATTCCACCCAAGAAGCTGTAATATAATCCAGCTTGCATTGCGAGTTTAGTAGATTTCGCAAGAACAGACTGCGGTCTAGCTATTTCCACTTCTGGAAGCTGAGCCGTGTTATCCCAAAGTGCCGCAGCCGCAGTACGAATACCTGTGCAAATAAGTCCGCAAGTAATAGCACCACTTTTATCTATATAGTTGTAAGTTGTTGCTGTACCAAAATCAATAACTAGTGCAGATCCTCCATACTCACTAAACGCACCAACGCAATCAGCTAAACAATCCGCGCCAAGAGTTCTTGGCTCATCAATACGAATATTCATACCGGTTTTAACACCAGGTCCTACAATCATAGGATCAATATGAAGAAATTTGATAATACTAGCGCGGAATGAATGCATAACTTTCGGCACAACAGAAGCAACGATAACATCTTCAACATCGTTTATTGTAAATCCGCTTAAATGCAAAAATTGTGCAATCATAATGCCATACTCGTCTGATGTATGATTAGACTTTGTTGTCATACGATAAGTGCCAACAATTCGGTTATTTTCCAAAAAACCCAGCACAATATTCGTATTACCAATGTCTACTGCTAATAACATGTGTGCCTACTTCCTATATTGGCATTTACGGATTAATTAAGTTAATCTGCAATCACGTGCGCACGTATTGTATGTGTATGTATACTATCCTATTGTATTTATACTACTTTTGCTAATAATCTTACATTTACACAAAATTAAGCTGCTTTTACGAAATCACTTAATTGTAATAAGTTACGAAATTATCTAACTACAAATCCTTGATTGTAACCATATTCTTGAAGATCTTTTTCCCACAATAAAAGACCATCTTTTAAAGAAATACGTTTACCAGGATCATCTGGAAGCCACAATTTACTTCCATCATCTTGAGTAACACCAGCATCAATCATGGCTTGCACGTTTAATCTAGCTAAAGATTTAACACTCCAGTCATATGCTCGACCCATAGTTGCTCTAAAATCACTTCGCGAGTACACTTCAAAAGGTAAATACCTGTATCCCGTATCCACGCGATTAGCGGCATCTGCAAATACACGATTAAACTTCTGACCGCCAAAATAAGGTATATCAATGCCTCGTGAATCACGAATAGTAGCTCTATCTAAAAATGACTTATCTCTAAGCGTAACAACATCTGCAGGAAACGCTCCACCATTGACACGAGTACGAATTCCATGCATATCATGGCATACAAAATTCACAAATCGCATTGCTGCTTCAGGCTTACGACTCGATTTAAGCACAGATAACGAAGAACCGCCCATTTCTGCATTACGCTTTTCTCCGTGCATAGTTGGCACATTCGTTACCTTCCACAATCCTGCAGTTCCAGGCACATTTTCCAGAAGCAAAGAAGGCATCCAGGCTCCTGAGAAAACAGAAGCAATCTTGCCAGCTCCAACACCGTTCTTCCAGCGTTGACTCCAAGTTCTAGTTCTAATGTCAATCAATCCTTCATCAATCATTGATTGCCAGAACTTTGTAAACTCTTCAGTACCCTTATCTTTGCTCAATCTAACAGTAACTGTTTTCCCATCATGAGAAGTCATAAACGGGTGTCCACCTGCAAGCCAAATCATAGCGTTATAAAAACTTGCGTCACCTGAGTCTGCTGCAATATACACACCGATATCTTTAAGCTTACGAGCAGCGTGACGGTAATCTTCCCAAGTGTGTATTTTTGTGGCATCTACACCAGCCTGCTTAAACACGTCATCATTATAAAACCAAGCCATTGGGCCAGAATCCATTGGCAAACCGTAAACACGTCCACCAAGTTGTACAGAAGACCATGTTCCAGGAGTATAGAAAGTGCGAGTATTTTTCACACGATCAGTAATATCTAAAAGCTGTCCACTTACAGCATATTGCGGAAGAGCAAAATATTCTAATTGAACAATATCTGGCATACCATAGCCATCTTGAATAGCGCTATTAAGATTGCTATATCCGCTAGTATCTTTTACAATTACATGAACATCCGGATTATGTAGTTCAAATTCTTCAGCAAGTCGCTTCATGCTTGGTTCCCAAGACCAAACACTAATTTGAGTTCTAGAATCTTTAGTTCCGCATCCGCAAGAAAATAGCAAAGAAAAAACACAAAGTATCGACAGAAGCAAGCGTGAAAAATGATTGCGTTGTTGCAAAATTCTTGCAAATGCAGACATAAGATTTGCCATCCGTTACTTTATGTTACTCAACGTTGTTATGCGCTTACTCAACAGTTACAGACTTTGCAAGATTACGTGGCTTATCAACATCATAACCTTTTAACTTTGCCATATCCATTGCAAATAATTGCAATGCAACTACATCTACAAGAGGACTTAGCAAAGTCGCACATTTAGGACGCCAGAACACAATATCTGCATAGCGAGAAGCATCTGGATCACCCTCTTCTGCAACAGCTATAGTGAAAGCTCCGCGCGCTTTAACTTCTTCAATTCCAGAAATAACTTTCGCATGAAGCACATCACGACCGCGAGAAGATGGCACAATCACAACTACCGGCTCACCTTCATCTACAAGCGCAATAGGACCGTGCTTAAGCTCACCTGCAGCAAAACCTTCAGTAAAGGTATACGCAATTTCCTTAAGCTTCAACGCACCTTCTAGCGCAACAGGATATCCAACATGTCGACCTAAGAAAAGGAAAGATTTAGCTTCCAGAGTATGTTCAGCAGCTTTCATAATTGATTCAGATTGTGTATCAAGTACACGCTGAATTTTATCCGGCATCTCTTTTAATTGCGCAACTATTTGCTGAATTTCGTCGCGATACATAGTGCCTTTTACCTGCGCCAAAAACAGACCAAGCATATAGGCTGCAACTATTTGCGCAACAAAAGCTTTAGTAGATGCAACTGCTATTTCTGGACCTGCATGCGTGTAAAGAACTGCATCAGATTCG
Organism: uncultured Gardnerella sp.; assembly: GCA_947289115.1. Classification (GTDB taxonomy): domain Bacteria; phylum Actinomycetota; class Actinomycetes; order Actinomycetales; family Bifidobacteriaceae; genus Bifidobacterium. The sequence goes on along the minus strand of CAMYPG010000009.1, from coordinate 14,253 downwards.
CGCGGAATGCTAGAACCTTGCGTATTGCAAATTGCAAGAACTCTACTACCTTGCTCGCGCGCATGGCGCAAAGCCATAAGCGTGTCCATTGTTTCGCCAGATTGCGAAATAGCAACAACCAGTGTGCGATGAGTCAAAATAGGATCGCGATATCTGAACTCATGCGCTAATTCAACTTCTACAGGCACACGAACCCAATGCTCGATAGCATATTTTGCAACCAATCCGGCATAACTTGCAGTTCCGCAAGCAACAACAATAATTTTATCTATTGAACGCAAAACATCTTGGCTAATATGCACTTCATCTAGCACAATATTTCCTTGCGCATCAAAGCGACCTCGCAAAGTGTCAGCGACAGCATGCGGATCCTCATGAATTTCCTTATCCATAAAGGAATCCCAACCGCCTTTTTCTACTGCAGAAGCATCCCAATCAACCGTAAAACAAGTAGGATTTTCAACAATATTATTGTCAAAATCAGTTAGAAGCAAAGATGCTTTGCCGCTGCCATCTACATCTCCAATGCACACAGCTTGATCTTGACCAACTTCCAAGACTCGATCCGTATAAGCAACAAAAGCTGCAACGTCAGAGCCAAGGAAATACTCACCGTCTCCAAGACCTACAACCAACGGCGAATCGTGACGAACAGCGGCCACAATACCTGGCTGACGAACGTCAACAGCAAGTAATGTGAAAGCTCCTTTTAACATTTTTGCAGTACGACGAAGAGCTGTGAATAAATCCGGCTTACCAGTTTCGTTTACAATATCATTCGCAATTTTGCCAAGTAATTTTGCAGCAACTTCAGTATCTGTTTGAGAAGAAAATTCGTATCCTTCTTCGTGAAGTTGCTCTTTTAATACAACAGCATTTTCAATAATGCCATTATGAATAAGCGCGATTTTGCCATCTGCACTAGTATGAGGATGCGCATTAATGTCACAAGGAGCACCATTAGTAGCCCAACGAGTATGACCAATAGCTGCACTCGCTTCAGGCATAGGATTTGCATCAATATCGTTGCGAAGAACAGATAAACGACCAGCTTTCTTTCGCACAGTCGCACATTTCATCCCAGGAGCAACTAAAGCTACGCCCGAAGAGTCATATCCGCGATATTCTAGACGCTCTAACCCACCTAAACAAACTTCTAAAGGTTTTGCACAAACTTTTCCAAAACCTGCGTATCCTACAATGCCACACATAATCTTCTATTGTACGTTATGCGAGCGAGCGCACGCCAGAGAAGCACACAAAAACTATGCAAAACTACATAAATAAGATACGTTTCTTACGTAAATTACAATACGTGATTTAGGAAATCTTTAAAACGATCAGTTTGCGGACTAGTAATAATATCTGCACTACCCTGCTCAACTATGACACCGCCATCCATAAACACAACCTGATCTGCAACCTCACGCGCAAAACCAATTTCGTGAGTTACTACAATCATAGTCATGCCATCTTTAGCAAGATTTCGCATAACGGTTAACACCTCACCTACAAGCTCTGGATCTAACGCGGATGTTGGCTCGTCAAATAGCATAATTTCCGGTTTCATAGCAAGAGCGCGAGCAATTGCAACGCGTTGCTGCTGACCGCCTGAAAGTTCTGCAGGATAATGGTTCATACGCTCATCCATGCCAACTCGCTTTAGTTCTTCAATAGCTAAATCGCGCGCTTCTTGAGCTTTCATATGCATAACATGAATAGGAGCTTCCATAACGTTTTCTAAAGCCGTCATATGAGGGAATAAATTAAAACGCTGGAATACCATGCCAAGCTTCGCACGCTGTTGAGCAATTTCTTTGTCGTTAAGAGCCTGCAGACATTTCTCACCTTTATGCATTACTTGCTTTACACCGATGCGCTCGCCATAAATACTTATACTTCCTGCAGTCAAAGTTTCTAGTTGATTAATTAAACGCAATAATGTCGATTTTCCTGAACCGGACGGACCCAAAATAACTGTTACACTACCTGGGTTCACTGTCATATTAATACCGTTAAGTACATGCAATTGACCGAAAGATTTTTGCACATCGCTAATAGCAACCGCAGGAAGATTAGATTTTGCTTCTACCATTTATTCACATCCAATTTGTTTGTTTCATGCAAAATTTAAAGTTTGCAAAGAAAAATATTAAAATTTAAGCTATTATGCGCTTATTTAAGCATTAAATCCGAGCATAGCAGCATCATTTCGTCCTTTAACATTTTTCCGTTTAGCATCTAATGATTGATCGCCGCGCTGATCAGAATCAGTATTAAGTTGAGCATGTTTTACAATATCTCTTGCTTCAAAGCCTTTAGCAAAATGCTTCTCGAGCATGTATTGCAAAACCATCAAAATGGAAGTAATAATCAAATACCAAATACTCGCAACAAGAAGAAGCGGAATTGGTTTATAGATACGGTTAGCAATAGCATTTGTAGCAAATTGCAATTCAAGAGTAAACGGAACTGCAAGAACTAACGAAGTCGTTTTTAGCATACCGATTGTTTCGTTACCAAGCGGAGGAACAATAATACGCATTGCTTGAGGAAGAATTACACGCCTCATAGTTAAAGCTCTACCCATTCCAAGAGCCTTAGCAGCTTCAACTTGTCCACTATCAACGGCTTCCAATCCTGCTCGAACAATTTCCGACAAATAAGCGGATTCATTCAAAGACAAACCAACTACAGCAGCAGTAAGAGAAGTCATAATTACATTAGAATCAATAGACCAAAATTCTACAGAAGTAAAAGGAATGCCAATACTAATTCTCGGCACAAGCACTGCAAACATGCCCCAAAATACAAGCTGCGTATAAACAGGCGTACCACGGAAAAACCAAATAAAGAACCAACTTACGCCACGAAGCACAGGATTAACTGACTTGCGCATCATCGCTAAGCCTACAGCAAACACGATTGAAATTACCATAGCAATTAGCGTAAGAAGTAACGTCCAGCCAATACCAGAAAGCACGTTATCGCTTATTAAATATATTCCAACTACTTGCCATTCAAAACGAGGGTTAGTAATAATACTGTAAAGAAGCGAACATGCTATTACAGCTACAATGACTCCGGCAATAATAGGTCCTGGCTTTTTTACTGGCAAAATACGTTCAGAGTTAGTTACTCCGGACTTGCTCTTAGCAGAGTTACCAATTAAAGAATTCAAAATATGCTCCAATAAGTACGTTTATACAAAAACAGCAAAGTAAAGAAACAATCTGAGCCGAGAATTCAATCACGACTCAGATTAACAATATCATTTTAGATAATTATTCAATTATTTGATAGCTAAAGTTTCATAGCTAAAGTTTTATAGTTTTGGATTAACTACAGACTTTTCAATAGCAACATCTTCAACGCCCCACTTCTTCAAGATATCCTTGTAGACGCCGGATTTCATAAGCTTATCAATGCCAGCTTTTACAGCCTTCAGCATCGCTGCATCACCCTTTTTAACAGCCGCTCCCATTGGTTCAGAATCCTTGCTGTTTTCCAAAATTTCAAGCTTTCCAGGATTCTTAATTGAAGCGTAACCTGCAACAGGAGTATCTGCATACATAACATCAGCGCGACCGGAAAGAAGTGCGGTAGTTGCGTCAGTTTGCTCCTTGAAGCTCATGATTTCAAGAGGCTTATTTCCTTTAGCTGCGCACTGTTTCTTTGCTTCTTCCATAATAGGTTCGCCAACAGTTCCAGTTTCCAAAGTTACTTTCTTGCCACAAAGGTTCTTTGGATCTACTTTAGTAGGATTTCCCTTACGCACTTCAAAAGACAAACCTGCGTTTGCATAAGTAATAAAGTCTACAGACTTCATACGTTCAGCATTTACTGTAAAACCAGAAATACCAACATTATATTTGCTTCCTATTGCTGGAATAATTGAGTCAAACTGAGCATGCATAATTTTTGCTTTTAAGCCCATGACCTTTGCAAGAGCCTTCGAAAAATCAATTTCGTAACCTACAGGAGTTTTACCGTCTGCAGCAAAGAATTCTGCAGGGGCATAACTTACGTTTACACCAACAGTTAACTCTCCTGTTTTTGCAACTGGTGCTGGTACCAAGGCTGCAACAGCATCATCTTTTTGCACATGACTTACATCATAGCTACGAGCAACATCAGGGTCTGCTTCTTTAGAATCAGCAGGTCCACATGCAGCAATACTGCCAATCATTACTAAAGATGCAACAATAGCAACAGGCTTCATAGATTTAAACATAGTTCTTCTCCTCATGTATGTACTAAGAATCTATAATTTGCATTAATGTGTATAACTATACACGATAACCCTACAAATTCAACAGCCTTTTATACGATTATTGAATATACAAAGATACTCATGCGGTACATCTGCACAATAATTATGCTTTTCATAAACAAAAACTGCATATTATTCGCAATAATGTATAATATGTGCGTGTCGCATTGCCTCACTTTTTATCACGTGCGAAGCAAGCAAGTGTTTCACAAACGCATAAAAAAGAAGCGTCAACTCTTAATCAATACTACGAGAACGCAGATTACGGTAACGCATTTCACGCAAAGCCTCTCGCTTATCTTGCTCCTCACGCAAAGCCTGACGCTTATCAAATTCCTTTTTACCGCGCGCTAAAGCAATTTCTACTTTTACGTAGCTTCCCTTAAAATACAAACGCAAAGGAACAACAGTGTAGCCTTTCGCCTCAGTTTGCCTAGAAAGCTTAGCAATCTCAGCAGCGTGAAGCAGAAGCTTACGCTTGCGCTTAGGAGCATGATTATTCCATGTGCCGTTTAAATATTCAGGAATATTTGCTCCTTCAAGCCACATTTCACCACGACGATCAATATTCACAAATGATTCAGCTAAAGAAGCACGCCCTTCGCGAAGTGACTTAACTTCAGTACCAGTAAGAGCAAGACCTGCTTCATAACAATCTTCAATTACATAATCATGATGCGCTTTACGGTTTTGTGCCACAGTAACAGTGCCATCTTGCGCAGGCTTATTTGCCATAATTCCCCTCCAGTACACATCACACACAAAAGAAACTTGCCATAAGATACTACTATCTTATGGCAAGAACAATAAGTCGTAAACTTACAAAGTTTTCAATTTCAACAAATTGAAAACTTTGAAGTACTTATATTTAATAATGCACATACTCGTAATCGCCTGGATTATAAATAGTTTCATAAGCAGGGAATGTCGAAAAACCAGTTCCACCTTCAGAAATAAGAACTGATCCATCAGCATTCACACGTTCCACAACCGCAACATGTCCATATTGCCAATCAGCATTCCAATTACCAACACGTTGACCACGAGCAAACACCATAACAGCACCAACATGTGGAATTCTATTAACTAAATATCCAAACCTACGACCAGTATTCGCCCACTCAGCACCATTACCCATGTAGGAGCCAACAGGCAAACCAAGTTGCGAACGACGCAAATAAGCCCATAACGTGCATTGACGAGCAGGATAAGCAGAACCACCAACAGTGTTTCCAGTATTATGCCCGTAGCAGAACTTAGAACCTTCTGCGCAATTTCCAGGAACAGTATAATTCATACCATTAGCAGCACCATTAGAAAGTTGCATCGGAGGAAGGTAAACATTCTTTCCAGAGCTTCCATTCAATTGCTGGCGATTACCAGCATTCGGATCAGCCTTAGCGAATGACTTATTAGCAAGAGCACGCGCTTGAGCATCGATGGCAGATTTCATTGCTACAATTTCTGCAGCCTCACGCGCAGACTGAGAAGTCAAACTACTCTTTTGACCTTCCAGCTGCTTACGAATCTCTTCACCATGATCTCGCAAACTTTGCAAGGACTTTTTGCGATCATTGGCGGCTTTCGCAGCGATTTGAGCACTTTGCGCTTGAACATCCGCCTGCTGCTTTAACTTGGTTATTTCTGCTTCAATAGCAGCCAAACGCTGACGACGATTCATAGAAGTATTCAACTTAATAGCAGCATCATTAGCAGCATTTGCTTCACTTCTAGCAACAGCAGCCTCGGATTGTAACTTTCCAACAAACTGTTCTGTAGTAGTTGATTTAGTCACAATATCCATAACATTAGATGCCTGAGAACCATGGAAACTCTTACGAGCAAGCTGTGCTACAGCAGCCTTAGCATCATCAAAATCTTCACCAGTTTTTTTAATTTTCTCTTCCAAATCACGCTTATCTTTTTGTGCAGACTCTAGACGCTGCTGCGTTGATTCTACAAGACTGCGCGCCTGAGAAGCTTGCTCTTCTGCTTGTTGAGCAGCTCGTATTTGATTTGGAATTTTATGCTCATTTAAATCATTCAATTCAATGATCTTATTTGCAAGTTGTTTACTTACACCAGCAAGTTGGCGCTTCAAATTCTCGTTTCGTTGTATTTTGCGCCTATATTCCTTCATGTTGACAGCACTTGCTGTAGACGCATTAAATAATGCACCAGCAACACCAGCAAACATCATTGAAATAGCAACTATTAAACTCACTACAGTGTGAGTGCGTCGAATTGCATACATGCTATGTCGATCTTCGCTCATATCACTTCCCTTTCAACATCACTATTGCGAATTATACCGTAATGCAAGGAATCACGCGAGTTTCTACTTCAAATCTTCTAAAATATTACTTTCACAATGCTCATGCGAAAATAACGCAAATAATTACGCACCTATTATTTTGCATTTTAAGCTTTTAAGTATCGCCTCAAAGCAATAGCAGAAGCAACTATAGATAACACTACTGCACCAGCTACAAGTATTGGAACGCATAGCCACACAGTTGTTTGAGTAACAAATGGCATCCAACGCACATTCTGCGCAAGCCAATCAGTTACAAAAACTTTAACTACTAAACTTAGCGCAGCACCAGCAAGTAAAGAACCTACAAACGACGCGAACGCTCCTTCAAGAATAAACGGCATACGAATAGTCCAGTTAGAGGCACCAACTAAGCGCATAATTTCGGTTTCTTGACGACGGCTAGCAGCAGACATTCGAATCGTAGTGCCAGTAAGCATAATCGCTACAACAACCATAACTGCTGCAAGCACAATTGTCACAACAGTAGCGCGATTAAGCACACTGAAAACAGGATCAAAAATCTGACGCTGATCAACAACTTCTTCCACACCATCGCGTCCAGAAAGAACTTCTGAAACAACCTGATATTTCATAGGATTAGTAAGCTTCAAGCGCAACGAATCTTGCATGTCTGCCGCAGTTAAAGTACGTCCTTGATACATTCCGTTAGGATATTGCTTTAAGAATGTGTTTTTATAAAATTCATTGCGGCTAACATAAGTGATATTTGAAACATCATCGCCTAATTCTTGGTGAATAATATGCTCCAATTTTACAATTTCGGCATTAGTAGGCGCTTTCCCAGAAGCACAAGAAGGAGATTGGCTAGTTCCATCCGGGCACAGCCAGGCAACCACTTCTACTTTGTCATACCAGTCACCTTTTGCCTTGGTAATCTGCGCTTGCATAAGCACTGAAACACCAATAAAAAGGAAAGAGATGAACGTTACAAGCATAACCGAAAGAATCATCGAAACATTACGACGCAAACTAATGCAAGTTTCGGAAAAAATAAATCGTAAACGCATTACTCTGCTCCTTCAGTTTTATTAATGTCATTATTGCTATCGTCAACACTAATGTTCTCATTATTAGTATTTTCAGCTGCAACAGGTGGCTTAGGCGGAGCTGGAGGCATAGGAGGAAGCTGAGATTTACGCTCAGATTCAGCATCGGATTGTAACTTACTTTCTGCTTCTGACTGCAACTCATCGCCGGTTTCGGATTGTGATTCTTCGCTCACTTCAGAGTTTTCAGTAGATTCAGTAGATTCATTAGTTTCAGCAGTTTCGTGAGATTCGTGAGATTCATTAGTTTCTGCAGTTTCGTGATTATCAGCAGTCTCAGTAGTCTCAGTAGTATTAGCAGTTTCTGCAGTTTCAGAATTTCCGGCAACTTCAGAGGATTCTTTATTATCTTCCGAAATCTCAACTTCTGAATCATTCTCTTCAACATCTTCATTATCGTTTGAAGAAATCAATCCTCGTCCCCAAGTCATCGTTGTTTCCAAAGACTGGAACACTTCGCCGTAACGACCAGTTCTGCCAGAATGAACAGACTGAGCCAAACGTGCAATTCCTTCATTTTCTGAAGTGTCGCTCTTCAACGATTGCGTTACCATGTCAACAACTTCACGCGCCTGAGCAGCACGTTGAGCTTTTTTAGAAAGCCTCTTATGACGTTCAGTATGCTCAGATTGAGCAATTGACTTTTGAGCACCACGATCTGATTGATCTTGAGAATTTTCAACAGTTTGTTGTGCTTTAGAATTATGCTCAACTTCACTATCTGGGAAATACAATGCAGAATCATATGATCCTTCACGCTCATCACGCACAATTTTTCCAGCATGAAGCTCCACAACTCGCTTACGCATTGAGTTCACAATTTCCTCATTATGCGTAGCCATAACAATCGTTGTGCCAGTTCGGTTAATAGCATCCAAAACTTCCATAATTCCAAGAGAAGTAGTTGGATCCAAATTACCAGTAGGCTCATCTGCAAGAATAATTTGAGGGTGATTGACGTATGCGCGAGCAATTGCAACTCGCTGCGCCTCACCACCAGAAAGCTCGTGTGGGTAATTATTTTCTTTACCAGTCAAACCAACCGTTTCAAGAACACGAGGAACAAGCGAACGAATAGTCGCTCTACTTGTACCAATCACTTCCAAAGCAAAAGCAACATTTTGGTAAACTGTTTTATTATTAAGCAGCTTATAATCCTGGAAAATAAAGCCAAGAGATCTACGATACTGCGGCACTTGTCGGTTAGAAAGTCTGCGCAAATCGTTACCAGCTACGTGAATTTCCCCACCATTTGCTTCTTCTTCACGAAGCAGCAAACTAAGCAATGTAGTTTTACCAGAACCGGAAGCGCCAACAAGAAACACAAAATCTCCGCGATCTACATGCAAAGACACATCGTCTAATGCAGGACGTGTACCTCGAGGATATATTTTTGACACATGATCTAATGAAATCAGCGACATTGTTTCAATTCCTTCCGAAGATTATGTGTAATTGTTGGTTTTTAGTTCTAGCTTTAGTTTTATTTAAGATTCTGCTTCAGCTTCTTTTTGAGCTGCAACTCGCTGCTCGTGACGCCAACGAATGCCAGCTTCAATAAAACCGTCAATATCGCCGTCAAAAACAGCTTGAGTTTGTGAAGTTTCGTAACCAGTGCGCAAATCCTTCACCATCTGATAAGGGTGAAGCACGTAAGAGCGCATTTGATCTCCCCAACTTGCCTTAATATCTCCAGCAAGTTCCTTCTTTTTTGCAGCTTCCTCAGCATGCTTAAGCACAAGCAAACGCGATTGTAAAACAGCCATTGCAGCTGCGCGGTTTTGAATCTGGCTGCGCTCATCTTGCATAGAAACAACCAAGCCGGTTGGCAAATGCGTAATACGAACAGCAGAATACGTAGTGTTCACGCCCTGACCTCCTGGCCCTGAAGCCTGGAAAGTATCCACGCGAATATCCGAATCTGGAATATCAATATGATCTGTAGCTTCAACCAAAGGGATTACTTCCACTGCGCTAAAGCCTGTCTGTCGACGGCCTTGATTATCGAATGGCGAAATACGAACCATTCTGTGAGTGCCGCCTTCTACAGAAAGACGACCATACGCGTACGGGGCATCCACTTGGAAAGTAGCAGATTTAATACCAGCTTCTTCCGCATAAGACGTGTCCATCATCTTAGTTTTGTAACCGTTTCGCTCAGCCCAGCGCAAGTACATACGAAGAAGCATTTGAGCAAAATCAGCAGCATCCACGCCGCCCGCACCAGAGCGAATCGTAACAACTGCAGAACGAGCATCATATTCGCCGTCAAGAAGAGTCTGAACCTCCATATCGTCCAACTCGTGAGCAATAGAGCCAAGCTCATCTTGAGCCTCGCTCATAGAATCAGCATCGCCTTCTTCTTGGCCAAGCTCAATTAAAGTCTTAGTATCTTCAATGCGCTGATCTACAGCTTGCAAACGCTTCAACTGAGACTGAGCCGCGGAAAGCTTACTCGTAACCTGCTGAGCATGCTCCGAATCATCCCAAAGCCCAGGCTCAGCAGCCTGCTTTTCTAAATCAGCAATCGTAACTTTCAACGAATCAACGTCTAGTGCTTTAGAAATCGAAGAATACTTTGCTTCAACATCATTTAATGCTTGGGAAAAATCAAATTCCGCCATTTACTTAAAGTACCTCTTTACATACCTGTTTTACGCAATTACTATTCGCAAAATACTTACAAAATCAACTATTGATAAGTTTAGCGCACGGTCAAAATCTCAGGACCGTTTTCCGTAATTGCAATCGTATGTTCAGTGTGCGCACCGCGAGAACCATCAGCAGAACGAAGAGTCCAACCATCCTTAGAATCCTGATAAATTTCGTCAGTAGTCTTTAGGAACCATGGCTCAATTGCAATCACAAGACCTGGGCGAAGCTTATAACCATGGTGAGCAATGCCATCGTTAGGAACGTGCGGATCTCCGTGCATAATATGACCGACTCCGTGGCCACCAAACTCAAGGTTTACGCTGTAACCATACTCGTGAGCAACGCAACCAACAGCTGCAGAAATATCGCCAAGACGGTTGCCAGGCTGAGCCATATTAATACCAGCCTCAAGAGCTTCCTCAGTGCACTTAATTAAGCGTAAATCCTCAGGATCAGCATGATTTCCAACCACAAAACTAATAGCGGAATCACCAACCCATCCGTCGACGTTAATTGCCAAATCAAGAGTCAACAAATCGCCGTCTTTAAGGTTGTAATCGTATGGAACTCCGTGAAGAACAGCATCGTTTACAGACGTGCAAATATAGTGCGCAAAAGGTCCTGTACCAAAATCAGGAGCGTAATCAACATAGCAAGAAGACGCACCTTTGCGGCTCATAATTCTCTGACGAACGAAATCATCAATCTCAAGAAGATTCGTGCCAACTTTGGTCATTGCTTTCAAGTCTTTAAGAATACTACCGACAAAGCGACCTGCAGGCTTCATCGCTTCAATTTCAGATGGAGTTTTAAGTTCAATCATGCTTTAAGACTAACGCGCAGGCACGAAAATAGCGCAAAATATGGCGAAAATATTGCGAAAATACTAGCTAATAGTGTCGCTTAATACTTGTAAGCTAAATTCATGCTTAATAACAATGAAAATAATAAAGAATCACAGAAGGAAATTTCTGCTGTAGATTTTGACCCAGCCTCCTTCTCGTCGGTTATTCGTCCACAAGACGACTTGTTCCGTTACATAAACGGTCCTTGGATTGACACTTACACTCTTCCAGACGACCGCCCAATGTACGGTGCTTTCCACAAGCTTGCAGAAGATGCAGAAAAGCAAATTCGAGATATTTTAGAAAGCGAAGATTGCCCAGCTAAAAAGTCGCAAACTTTATACCGTAATTATTTGGATACTGCATCTATTGAAAAAGCTGGAATTACGCCAATTAAAAGCGATTTAGACGCTGTTGATGCGGCAGAAAATAAGGAAGATTTGGTTCGCACTATTGGCGCGCTTAATCCGTACGGCGGACCGGACGCAATGTTTTATTTTGGCGTTTACGGAGATCCTAAGGATCCTAAGACGAATATTATGCATATTGAGCAGTCGGGATTGGGCTTGCCAGACGAAGCGTACTATCGCGAAGACAATTACGCTCCAATTCGCACTGAATATGTAAAAATGGTAGCTTCTTTGCTGCGCTTAGCAGGCTACGGAGACGCAACTACTACACAAGCGCAAGCCGAGCGTTTCTTGAATGTTGAAACTAAAATAGCGAGCTACCATTGGGATAACGTAGCAACTCGCGATTCTCAAAAAACCTATAATCCTTACAATTATGCCGATTTAGCAAAAACTCTTGAAGCGCTTAATCTCGACGCTTTCTTAGACGCTACTCAAAAAGCGTACGATAATTGCGAAGAAGCAACAAATCAGCCAATCAACCTTCGTGAAGCTTTTAACAAAGTTGTAGTTCACGAGCCAAGCTTTATGGAAGGTTTGAATAAGATTTGGCAAGAAGCCGACTTAGAAGATTTAAAGCTTTGGGCGCGCGTGCACGTGATTTTGCGCTGGGCAAGCTTACTTAGTGAAGATTTTGCACAAGCGCGATTCGACTTCTACGGCAAGGTGCTTTCTGGTGCCACAAAGCAGCGCGACCGTTGGAAGCGAGCAGTTGGAGTTGTTGACGATGCTTGTGGTGAGGAAGTTGGACGCGAATACGTGCGATTGCATTTCCCTGAGTCTTCTAAGGAATATATGCAAGGCTTAGTTGACAATCTTATTAACGCTTACCGTGAGTCGATTTCGCACAGCACCTGGCTTGGCGAGGAGACTAAAGCGAAGGCTTTGGAAAAGCTTAGCAAGTTTGAGCCAAATATTGGTTACACGAATCATTGGGTTGACTATTCTGCGTTAAATATTAAGGAAGACGCTGGTTTAGTTGAAAATATGCGCGAAGTTTATCGATTTGGCTTCGGTAAGAATACTGCGAAAGCTGGAAAGCCCGTGGATCGCGAAGAATGGCAGATGACTCCGCAAACTGTGAACGCTTACTACGATCCATTGCTTAACGTAATCGTATTCCCTGCTGCAATTTTGCAACCACCATTCTTTAACCCGAGCGCTCCAGACGCAGCAAATTATGGCGCTATTGGTGCAGTGATTGGCCACGAAATCGGCCACGGTTTTGACGACCAAGGTTGCGAATACGACGGCGACGGCATGCTTAACAATTGGTGGACTGAAGAAGACAAAACCAACTTCACTGAGCGCACTAAGAAGCTTATTGAGCAATACAATGCTTTCACACCAACGCAGCTTATTGTTAAGTACTCTCACTTGAAGAGCAAAGAAGAGCGCAATGCGATGCCTCACGTAAACGGTGCTTTAACAATCGGCGAGAATATTGGCGATTTAAGCGGCGTAACTATTGCGCTTAAAGCATACGCTTTCGCTTTGCAAAAGAGTGAAGGGCATGAAATTGACGGAAGTGAAGATGCGATTCGCGAAACTTTGCTGAACGCTCCTAAAATTGATGGTTTCACTGCTTTGCAACGATTCTTCTTAAGCTACGCGTTGGTATGGCGTTCCAAGGCTCGTAATGAAATTGCGGAACAGCTGCTTCAAATCGACCCGCACTCCCCAGCCGAATGCCGCACTAACGGCATTGCTCGAAACGTAGACTTGTTCTACGATGCTTTCGACGTTAAAGAAGGCGACGAGATGTGGCTCGACCCTGCTGAGCGCGCACACATTTGGTAAGTTGCATAATGCAAATGATTGTCGCGCGCAGGTAACGCTTAAATAATTTTCTTACTATAAAGCAACATAATGGGAACGCTACATTAGTAACGTTCCCATTATGGATATATGGGGTTATATGCTAAAAGTGTGTAAAAAATAAGCTCATAACCCTTATTGCAGTAGGGCTCGCAGTATATCGAATGTGGGTTATTCCTTATGCTAAGTGGCGTTCGAAGCATGTATTAGATGAATTAACAATAAATCGTCAAACGCTGTTACTGGCGCAGTTTTTGTACTGCACTAGTAACGTATAACCCCGCTTATTCGTTATTAACGCAGATTACGTACTGCACTAGTAACGCATGACCGTTGTTTTCTCAGCCTGCTGACTGAGTTAGTAACAGTGTTTGGGTGATTACCGTTACTTTCTCAGTTAGATAACTGAGAAAGTAACGGTGCTGAAGCTATGGTTTATGCACAGAATATTCATCAGCCTAGCTTTACACACTTTTGAGCCTATAATCCTACACATACATTCCTAGAAGACATTTTTTAGAAAACGCACACATGCGTAAAGTGAAAATATTTTCAACTACGCTACCCACTAATTATATCAATATATTACTTTTTCAAATCTTTTAACAAAACTTAAAAAAAATCACTTGTTTTCTATTTCTTAAAAATGATATATTAGAAATGCTAATTTTCAATAAGACTGGACTTGTTATCCAGTTTGATTGCTCAGCAGTTTTGATGATTATCACTGCAGGGGAAGCTTCCCAGCTTCCCCGTTTTTATTTATTAGTTGAAAATTAGCTTCTACCATTCTTGATATAATTGTCCCACTCGATAGCTTGATACACTTGCGGTTGAAAATTAGCTTCTACCATTCTTGATATAATTG
>CAMYPG010000008.1 GCA_947289115.1 uncultured Gardnerella sp. | reverse complement strand
GAGATTCCTCTACGTCTCGTGGGCTCGGAGATGTGTATAAGAGACAGGAATCGAACCCTCCACGAAAAACTTCAATGAAGAGCCAACAAAAGGCTCCAATATAAAAGAAAAAGACGAGACATTCTTTAAGGAAAGAACATCCCAACAAAAAACCTCACCATCATTTAACCATCTCTCAGGCACCCCACAATCCGTGAGGCTGACAATGAACTGGCAATAATTAACTAATAAGTAGTACAGACACGCTCTTGAGTTCTCAAACCACCACCACACCAGCCGGCTCATCAACCTCAACCGAGGAGAACCAGCCGCGCTGAGCAGCAAGAGATAAACTTACACCAAACCCCACCAAAACGCAAACCAACACCAAACAAACACCACAAAACCATTGAAAACAAGCCAAAACATCGGCGTGTTGAAAACACGGCTAAAACCACCACAACCACCACAACCACCAACACAAAACCAAAAACAACCCAAAAAACAAACAAAAAACCATAAAAAACACAAAACCCGGGAGTGTCGCGCAAAGCAATCGAGCAAAATAATCAAAATACACAACGCAAACAACGTAAACAAAATATATACATACAACATGTGTACGTGCTATGCGTTCGCGTGCTATATATAGGTATATGAGAAATAGCGAGAAAAACAGCAAGAACAACTCACACAATCACATTGTGACTCTAACAGGCGCGGGAATATCTACAAGCGCTGGCATTCCAGACTTTCGAGGCCCAGATGGAGTTTGGACTAAACACCCAGAGCAAATGAGTGTTTACGATATAGACGCGTTTTTAAGCAGTGAAGAGGAACGCATTTACTCTTGGCGCTGGCAAAAAGAGTCGCCAGTTTGGAACGCTCAGCCAGGAACAGCACACAAATCGCTAGTAAAACTTGAAAAAGCTGGGATGCTGGACTTAATCGCCACTCAAAACTTTGATGCGCTTCACGAAAAAGCTGGAAACAGCCCAGATATTGTAGTGAACTTGCACGGAAGCATTGGAACATCGCATTGCATGAGCTGCCACGCTAGCTACAATACAGCCGACATTATGCGCAACTTAGACGCACACCCAGACCCACATTGCAGGCGCGCGCTGCCATACCGCGGAAACATGCCTTGCAACGGTCTTATAAAAACAGATGTTGTATATTTTGGAGAAGCACTTCCCGAAGGCGCAATGGAACGCAGCGCGCAGGCGATTATGCACGCAAGCGAGTTGTGGGTTATTGGCTCCACGCTAGAAGTGTTTCCAGCTGCAAGCCTTGTGCCGCTAGCCGCTCGCGCAGGAGTGCCGATTACAATAATGAACCTGGGCGCTACGCAATACGATTATTTGGCAGAGCGCATAATACGCGAAGATATTGCGAAAGCTCTGCCAAAATTAGTAGACGAAACTATTGCAAAGTGAATATTGCAAAGTGAATATTACAAAGTGACTATTTCAAAATAATTATTGCAAGCTAACAGCGATTCCCTCCCAAGGCGCAAGCGTGCCATTTTTAAGTGATTTAAGAGCATGATCCGCGCTGTAGGTAGAAATCATCACATCATCATACGATACGCCATTAGAGGCGATATTACGCAACAATTCGGCACTTTGAGCAGGTATTGCCACAGACGAATCCGTCATATTTACCATTACGAGCAGCTTCTTTATCGAGACAGAGGAAGAATCGCCAGCAACCGCGCTTGAAGAACTCACACCATGCTCAAGACCTGCCTCATCTGCCTTAGCATTCTCACAAGTCTGCTCAACCTTCCTAATAAACGCGTAAACACACTCATCATCCGCATCAATCAAATTCCAAGAACCAGCCGAAACAACAGGCTGCGAATGGCGCAACTCAATCAAACGCTTGTAGAACGAGTAAACGGAATCCGAATCTTCCATTTGCTCCGCCGCATTAATATCTACATAATTAGGATTCACGCTAATCCAAGGCTGCGCATTATTTTGCGACGGAACATTAAAAGGCATGAATCCCGCATATTTAGACGCATTCCACTGCATTGGAGTTCGAGAATTATCGCGACCGCGCTTTGCGAGCGCATCCATCATAGACTCCGCAGACTGAATATGCGCTTCTTCTACGCGCTGCTTAAACATATTTAACGCTTCCAAATCGCGATACTGCTCGAGATTCGTAAAGTGCGCGTTTGTCATGCCAATTTCTTCACCCTGATACACGTACGGAGTGCCGCGGTGCATGTGCAAGAGCATTGCAATAGACTTAGCGGAAAGCACGCGCATCTCATCGCTAGCCTCACTACCCCAGCGAGAAAGCGCACGCGGTTGATCGTGATTATTAAAGAACAAGCTCGCCCAACCAGCCTCGCTAACTGCCTGCTGCTGATCTGCCATTGCGCGCTTTAATGCCGTCAACTTAAGAGGAATAGGATTCCACTTAGTGCCATTTGCGCAATCAACATTAACTTGATCGAACAAGAAGAGCATGTCTAGCTCACCATTAGCAGGATTTGTAATATAAGTGTTTCGATGCGCGGAAATTCCAGGAGCCTCGCCAACAGTTAAGAAACCTTCGCGACCCTTGAAAACCGCTTCGCGCATCTCGCGCAAAAACTCGTCTAAACGAGGGCCGTCGGAGCAGAAGAAATACGGAGAAGAGTAGCCGTCATCGCCTGCTGGCGCATCTTCAATCTGCGAACCGTATTCTCCTGGCAAATGCCCTTCGCTATCTACGCGCTTAGAAATTTGCGTAATCACATCCATACGGAAGCCGTCAATTCCGCGATCCATCCACCAATTCATCATCTTGTACACGGCAGCGCGAACCGCAGGATTTTCCCAATTCAAATCTGGCTGCTTTGGCGAATACTGGTGGAAGTAATATTCGCCGCGCTTTGGATCGTAAGTCCACGCGGAACCGCCGAAATACGAACCCCACTTATTTGGCTCAGCACCCGGAGCCCCAGGAACGCAACCTTTGCGCGCTGGCCTCCACCAATACCAGTCTGCGTAATCGCTAGAAGCATCTCTTGAAGCCTGGAACCAAGCATGCTCGTCGGAAGTGTGATTTACTACCAAATCCATCACAACTTTAAGACCGCGTTTATGCGCTTGTGCCAAAAGCTCATACATATCTTCTAGAGTGCCAGAAAGCGGATCAATATCTTGATAATCGGAAATATCGTAGCCGTTATCGTCTTGCGGAGACTTGTAAACAGGGCTAAGCCAGAGCACGTCAACGCCTAAATCAGCCAAATAATCAAGACGCGAAGTAATGCCCTTCAAATCGCCTATTCCGTCGCCGTTAGTATCTTGGAAGCTTCGCGGATAAATCTGATACACAACTGCATTTGCCCACCAAGGGTTTGGTGTAGCCCCATTTGTGCGCACGGATTCTGGCAAGTTCGCTTTGTCAAAAGTAGTCATTTAATCCCCATTAATTTACGTTAATAAGTATTTTTATTACAGTTTTATTTATTACAAATAATTTTATTTATTTAATAGTATTTATGATTTTAGACTCTAAATTTTATCAGCATATTAGATGTTACGCGCGGATAATAAAAAGCGGCCCGCAGTAAAAACCACGAGCCGCGTCTCCTTCTCATTCATTGTACGAATTGTAGAATGCTCTCCAAATCACTGCTGATTATGCAATTTAAATGCAAGCTCCGCCAAATGAACTCCGTGCGTTAAGAACTCGTGCGTGCGGCACACGTAATCATTTTCTCGACCAAGCTTCGCAATATAGCCATTGATATAATCAACCTCTGTTTTTCGTCCACGACTCATATCTTGATACATAGAAGGATAGTGCAAAGGATTTGCCACTCGGCTCACGTAATCAATAGCCTCCAACTCCTGCTGACGCGTATTAACCATACGAATTCCTGCACGATCGCACACGTCGTACGCCTCGTCAATAAGTTGGCGAGCCATATCCATAGCTCCTGGGTAAGAAATAAACTGACCCATTTGAATCTGATACATTGTGCACAAAGTGTTAACTACGGAATTAAAAACTACCTTCGCCATGCAAGTACCCTTGAAATCTTCCGTAATAGTAGGATTCAAGCCAGCAGCTTTAAAATCATCTCGCATAGCAAGCTCAACATCGCTCACCTGCTCATTCAACGCGCACATATTCATTGTGCCAACGCCGACTTTACCAATAAAATCAACGTCGCCCGGGCCATTCAGCACGGTTGCAATCATTGCAGTACCACCGTAAATACGATCATCCGAGAAATATTGCTGAAGCTTTTCGAAATGACCCCAACCATTCATTGCAGCAAAAACAACTTGATGATCCTTAAACAAATGCTTGCAACGCTCCAACATTTGAGCAAGTTGCATCTGCTTCATAAACACAATCCACACATCTGGATCGCCGTCATAATCCTCAGGGGTATACATATTGATTGGCACAAGATGACGATTTTCATGATCTCGGCTCACCATTACGCCGCCTTGCTCGCGAACTTTATTCACATTTTCATCCCAGGCATCAATGAAATCAACATGAATGCCAGCCGTTTCCTGCAACAAAACGCCATAGCGATATCCCATAGCTCCCGAACCGATCATTGCATATTTCATGCCACTCATAGTGACACCTCCTTTTAGGTAAAAATGTGCTTAGGCGAAATTCGTGCATACATGAAAATTCGTCGAAGCGACTGTAAATATAGTAAAAAGCAGTAAGGCTGATTGTAGTGACTAAAATCAGCCAACTGCTTTTTGGTTTTTATAGCATATTACACAGTTTTTTGAGAATGTCAAAATTTTGTATTATTTAAAATGCAATTACCAACTAATAATGCTCACAAATATGCGTATATCGCAATCACCTACAACTCAGTCACTTAGACATTAAAAAATTGACGAATTTGTTCAACTGTGCCATAAGAAGCTTGAGCGCCAAAACCAGTAGCTGCATACGCAGAAACATAAGACGCTAACGCGGCAGCTTCGTCTAAACGCATATCTACAGACAAACAAGCTAATATTGTGCCCATAAAAGCATCACCGCAGCCAGTTGTATCAACAGCTTTAACGCTCTGAGGGGAAATCATGCATACGCAATCCTCTTTTGAATAATCCAACACTACAGAGCCTTTAGAGCCAAGAGTAACTACAGCTTCATCAAAGCCAAAATCATGCATAGCGTGAGCTACATGATTCCAATCAAAAGAATACCAATCGCCATCATCTGGCTCTTCAATATTCAAAAGTTGCGCCATCTCATGCTCGTTAACAAGCAAAATATCCGCAGAATCAATCAAATCTTTAGGCAACTTGTTTAAAAATGGCGAATCGTTAAGAAGCACTTTTACGCCGTTTTCATGCGCTAGTTGTGCGCACATAGTTACAGTTTCTAAAGGACTTTCTAAACAAAGACCAAGAACTTTTGCGCTAGTAAGAGCGGATTTTACTAATGGCGATTGAATATACTCACAATCTACTAAAGAATTAGAACCTGGAGCATACACAATAGTGTTTTCACCGCTATGAGCATCTACAGTAATCACAGTTGCGCCACTCTTTTTATTTTCTACGCGACGAACACAAGTTGTATCAACTCCGGAAGATTGCAAAGAATTTAGGAGAAAATCAGCATTGGAATCATTGCCAACTGCACCAAACATTTTAACGTGTGCACCGAGTTTTGCAGCCGATACAGCTTGATTACCAGATTTTCCACCTGGCAACACGCGAATCTCGTTTCCATTAATGGTTTCTCCTGGGTTAGGAAGACGATCTGCCACAATAGTGTAATCCGCATTCATAGAGCCGACTATTGCAATAGCGTTTGAATCCGCTTTATGTGATTCTTGCATATTCTCTTGCGTAACTTTTAAATCGTTTAAGCGGAGCGACGCAATATTTTCTAATCCACTTAACGAATCAAGCTTACTATAACAATGCATTTTTCTCCTAAATCAGCAACTAATCTTTAATATTAAAAATTTATAAAAGAACACCACAATTTAGAAATTTAGAAAGGAACGCCACAGCGCAATAAAACGTTGGAATATGGCGTAGTTTCGCCTGTACGAATCACAAATTTTGCTTGTGAAACTAAAGCTTTAAAACCTTCATCGCCATCGTGTGGAACGTATGTTAGCGGCACGCCTAAGGATTCTTTTACCCACTCTTCTGGCTTTTTATTGCATGCTTCTTTAGCCATTATGCCTGATTCAAGTACCAAATCAGCTTTGATTGCATTCAGCACATCGCTAAATCGTGGAATTCCAAACACTAAAGCTAAATCTATTACCTCTACGCCTTGTGGAACTGGTAATCCGCAATCAGAAATAACAAATTGATCCTTATGCCTAAGCTTTGCCAGAGCAGCCGCTAATTGCGAGTTCAAGATGCCATGAGTTAACATTTTTCTCCTTATGATATTAAATTTTTACCTTGCATTAGTGACTATCAACAGTGATAATCGCATAATAGCAAATGCTCATCAAGCTTAAATGCTTGCTGTAATGATTGTTATAAGACTAAATATCTACTTATTTATATTTACTTATTTTAAATATTTACTTTTTATATATTTACAAATAATGCATCCAAAATAATGTGATATTAAAAACAACAAATAGTGCGGCGTTGAAAACGATGACAACATACACGTTGCATATGCAATAAAATCGTATTAATTGTTACGCTTAGCATACAAGTCAACGATTTCAACGCCATATAAATGTTGTACTACTTTTTGTACACTTTTCACACTATTTGGTTTACTACTTTTTTGTACTACTTGATTTACTATTACTCGAAATCGGCTACATTCTTTGCTGTAACTGTTTTCACAGTAATTGGCTCAGTCTTTGGAACAGTTTGCTTCTTAATAGCTTTTACAGCTGCAGCAACGGCAGAACGCCCAAGCTCCTTTGGTTGCTGAGCAATAGTGCCAGCCATTGTTCCAGCCTTAATAGCCTTCATGCCATCAGCAGTACCATCGAAGCCAACTACTTTAACATCTTTACCAGCTTTAGCACCTAATGATTGGATTGCACCTAATGCCATCTCGTCATTCTCGGCGTAAATGCCAGCTGCGTTCGGATGAGATTGCAACAAGTTGGTTGCAACGTTCAACGCCTCAGCACGATCAAAGTTAGCAGTCTGCTCCGCAACAACCTTAATATTTGGATACTTCTTAATGCGATCTTTAAAACCTTTGCCACGATCTCGCGTAGAAGCAGCACCTGGGATGCCTTGCAAAATTAGAACTTCGCCCTTTTCTCCCATGCTCTTAGCGAGCGCATCGGCAGCTTGAGCACCTCCTGCCACGTTATCGGAGGCAATGTGAGAAGTAACTTTTTCGCCAGTTACGGAACGATCCACAGAAATCACAGGCATACCAGAGCTAAGAAGTGGCGCAACGGCTGGGCCAGCAGCATCGGAATCCACAGGATTTATAATTACTGCTTTAGCACCTTGAGATTGCGCGTTTTGAGCCTGATCTTGCTGCTTAGAAGAATCGTTCTGAGCATCTGAAACCTGTAAATCAACTCCCAGCTTCTTGGCTTCCGCTTGCGCACCATCACGCAAATCCACAAAGAATGGATTATTTAGCGTAGACACTAACAGCGCAACCTTGTCGCTAGAGCTTGCATTTCCACACGCACTCATGCTGAAAACAAGAGCCGATGCTGCTGCAACAGCACAAGCGAGCTTCATACCACGGCGCATAACTAGATAATTCATCATATCTCCTTTGACTATTGCCTTATTAATCGCAAATCACAATATTTAAAACATTATTTGCATAAATAAGGCTGATGTTTTTGCCATTTATTTACCATATTGTTAAATTGTTTTCAGTTATAATTTAAATTATTTTTATTAGATTTTTGTTAGATTTCTTATTATATTTTTGCTGCATTTAGGCATTGATGCTTGCCACCATTAAGTCAATACCTTTATAAACACCCCCCTTCTAAGCAAGGAGATCAAGTTTCTACGGATTATTAATATGTCTATTAATTGCTTAGTATGCCTTATTTCAGTGAGTATCTTCCTTGCGTCGCAAAGTATCGAGGCTTACAGCAAACGCAATCACCAAGCCAATAACAACTTGCTGCCAGAAGGAAGAAACGTTCAAAATGTTCAAGCCA
Organism: uncultured Gardnerella sp.; assembly: GCA_947289115.1. Taxonomy (GTDB): domain Bacteria; phylum Actinomycetota; class Actinomycetes; order Actinomycetales; family Bifidobacteriaceae; genus Bifidobacterium. The sequence goes on along the minus strand of CAMYPG010000008.1, from coordinate 45,441 downwards.
TTACGAATAACAGCCAAAAGTATTGCGCCTACGAATGTGCCTGAAATCTTACCTTTGCCTCCAGAAAGCGATGCGCCACCAATAACCACAGACGCTATAGCATCCATCTCGTAACCGGTAGCTGCTTGAGGCTGAGCAGAATGCAAACGCCCTGCAATCACTAAACCAGCTACAGCAGCAAAAACGCCAGAAAGAATAAACACCATAATTTGAGTTTTATGAATGTTTATGCCAGAAAGACGAGATGCTTCCATATTTCCGCCAACAGCATACATTGAACGACCTGTAGTAGTGAAGTTCAAGATTATTGCGGAAATAACGCCCATAATAATCATCATCACTATTGGCATAGGGATTCCGCATATTGTTGCTCCGAAGAAATTCACCATGCCCGAAGTGGAAATAGGACGACCATCCGAAACAACCAGCGTAAGTCCACGAGCCACAGACATCATTGCCAACGTGGCAATAAACGACGGCAGCTTAAGAAAAGCATTAGCAACGCCAGAAATTAAGCCAAAAACTGCACCTGTAGCTACACCAATAATAATAGTCAATATTGGAGGTAAGCCCATAGAAGCGCCAGTGTAAGCAACAAGCATGCTAGAAATCGCAGCAACTGCACCAACCGACAAATCAATTCCAGCGGAAACGATTACGAAAGTTTGACCAAATGCCAAAATTGCTACCGTAGCAGCTTGAATGCCAACGTTGAGAATATTTACACTTGTTAAAAATGCAGGCGTAGCGCAAGAAAGCGCTGCACACAAAATAATCAAACCAATAAGTGCACCATTACGAGATGCAAACTTTTTTAACGTTGGCAAAAATCCTTTGTCGTCTGCACCATACCCTAAACGGTGAGATTTTTCGCTCTTTGTAGCACTCATAACAAATACTCCTTTAACGAGTTTCCAACAGTTCACAGCACCTATTTGCGCTTTTCAAACTGCAGAACGCAATTTTTACGTTTTACAAGTAATCTTTCAATTTTTAATTTTTCAATATGACTTCACGCCATGTTGTTTATTGTTGTTTATCGTTATTTATTGCTATTTATTCCTATTTATCTGATTCACTAAGATGCGTTACAGCAAGTTCCATAACCTTTTCCTGCGTAGCCTCGCTAGCAGCAAGTTCTCCACTGATCTTGCCGTTTGACATTACGAGAATACGATCAGACATTCCTAGAACTTCAGGTAAATCTGATGAAGCCATAAGTACTGCTCCACCGTTTTCAACGATATTGTTAATAAGCTCATAGATTTCAACGCGAGCGCCAACATCAACGCCACGAGTAGGCTCATCCAAAAGCAGCACTTTTACGTTTGCCATAGACCACTTGCCAAATACGATTTTCTGCTGATTTCCACCAGAAAGCGAACCAGCAAGCTGATCAATATTTGCCATGCGAATACGCAATTTCTCTGCAGTTTCTTCTTCATGCGCACGCTGACCTTTTAAATCTGCAAAACCAGCATGAGATGTAGGAATTAACGTAGAGATTCCAAGATTATCTGCAACAGATGCCTCCAAAATAAGACCTTGCACGCGACGATCTTCTGGCACTAATCCAAGACCTGCAGCAATGCTGCCAGCAATATTTGCTTTAGGAATCGCTTTTCCGTCTACTGAAACAGATCCCGAATCGTAAGCATCCGCTCCAAATATTGCACGAAGAACCTCAGTCCTACCAGCACCAACCAAGCCTGCAAGTCCAACGACTTCTCCAGCATGAACGCTAAAAGACACATCCTCAATAGCACCTTTTCGCGTTAATCCTTCTACTTTTAGCAATTCCTTGCCTTGATGCCTGTTTCCATGTGGGAACTGATTAGTTATATCGCGTCCAACCATTAACCTTACAAGTTCTTTTTCTGGAACATCTGCACTAACAGTGTCAACGTATTTTCCATCTCGAAGTACGGTTACTACATCTCCAACTCGCGCAATCTCATCCAAATGGTGAGAAATAAATACCATTCCAACATTTTTAGATTTCAAATCTGCAATAATGCTGAATAATTGTTCACACTCACGTTTTGTAAGTGCTGCTGTCGGTTCGTCAAGAATAAGAATAGATGCATGTTGCATAAGCGCTTTAGCAATTTCTACCATTTGTTGACGAGCCACTCCAAGCTCTCCCATTGGCCTATCTACATCTTCTTCTAAGCCAATAACTTGCAATGCCTCTTTTGCTTTAGATCGCATAGTTGCACGATCAACAAAACCAGCTTTGGTTGGTAGCATGCCAAGAAACAGATTTTCCATAATAGAAAGTTCAGGCACTAAATTTAACTCTTGGTGTATTACAGCAATACCTAATTTGCGCGCAGCATCTACATTAGGAATACGCACCGTTTTACCGTTAATCTCAATATGACCTTTATCTGGCTGATAAATGCCACTCATCATTTTAATAACAGTTGACTTGCCAGCACCATTTTCACCAAGTAGAACATGAACTTCACCTGGCTTTACTTTTACTGACACATTGTCAACTACAGTAGAATTACCGAATATTTTCGATACTCCTACTAATGACAGCTCCGTCATGTTTAGCCTCTTCCTTCGCTATAGCATCAATGCGCTCGCGAAATTACCATTGATTACGTCAAGTTATTGTTTGTTTAGTTACGTTTATATTGACTTGCGAATTGCGAATAAAACATTAAGTACAATGTGCAAAGTACAAAGTACGAACAATGTCCACTCAAACAATTAATACACATACAACAAAGTTACAGTGCAATAATCAGTTGAAATACTGATAGATAAACCATTAAGTAATGACGATATGTTTTGCAGCTTTTTATGAATCTATGCTCGCCCCAGCGATTCGCGAGGGATATACACAGTTTCTACACTCTGCGATTTAACGTCACCATTATTTTCAAGCATATCTAAAAATAGTGCAGCACTTATCTGGCCAATGCGTTGAACTTGCTGTGAAATCACAGAAATACGTGGAGTTGCTAGGCGAAACACTTCTACATCATCGAAAGAAATCAATGATATATCTTTGCCTATTACTAATCCTTCTTGAGCCATCACTTGCATTACTCGCAACGCATCTGGCGAATAGCCAATAATAAGAGCTTTCACTCCAACATTAATCATGCGATGCATTACGCTTGCACACGACGACTGGTCAAATCCTGTTGATTCTACGAATACATGCTCTTCGCCAAATATCTCTGAAGCCACGGTTCTAAATGCTTGCTCACGTTCTTGCAACGAAGGCGAAACAATAATCGGGCCAGAAATATAGCCAACTGAGTGAAAACCATGTTGCCGAACATCTAACAGCGCATCATGAATGCCCTTTTTTGGGTCTGAATCAACTACTGGCACGTGTTCTAAGCCGCCAGCTTGCGGTTCTACGTGGCGATCCATAAACAGCATAGGGAGTCGCTGCTCAATCAGCTTTCCCATAGCTTCAGTAACTTCGCCTTGAGGAACTATAATCGCTCCATCAATACGTTGCGAAAGAATACTTGTAATAAATGAATCTTGACGAGATGCACTTTCAGATGATGTTCCTATAAATGCACAATAGCCTGCCTCAAACAATGAGTCTTGAACAGTGTAAGCGAGTTCGGCAAAATATGCGTTACGAATGTCTGGCACAAGCAGTCCTACTGTTTTTGTGCGTAACGATCGCATTGCTTGCGCGCGCGAATCTGGGATATAACCTAATTGAGCAACCGCACGCTCAACTTTTGCCTTGGTGTTTGCCGATATACGACCCGTGTTGTTTAATGCACGAGACACAGTTGACACTGATATTCCAGCATGTTGTGCAACATCGCGAATCGTAATATACGTCATAGCACCTCCCATCGGTAACACTATACAAAACTATACAAGTACAGCATTTAAGATTATTTACATTGCAATTTATATGCTCTGATTTTCTCTTGTATTCTATATTCTAAATTACGTTTTTTCATATACTCCTCTCTTTTGAGAGAATCACACTATGCATCTATGCATATGATGTTTTTACTAACCTCAATCTCACTAAGTAGCTTCATCAGCGCTGACCAAAGTCACCTATGAGATAACGTTTTCACACTCTTCTCGCTTCCGTAGCAAACCTTGTGCGGTAACGTTACCGCAACTATAACATTTAAAAAGCGCAATTGCAAGATAAAAATATTAAGAAATTTATATTATTAAAATAATTATTAGTAAAATAAAATAATTTAAAAATACGAGTAGATAAGATTAAATAAGACACAATAAAAGAAGACAAAACTAGACTATATTGAACAAGGCTAAACAAAGCTAGAAAAGACTTGAGTAAATCAAACCTACCTGCAATTCTTAAAAAAATCGCTTAGAATCTGAACACACTCCGATTCGCAAACAGAACCAAAAACTTGCGGATGCGAGCCAACATGAGGATCTCGCAGAATATCCCAAACAGATCCACATGCGCCAAGTTTTGAATCCCATGCGCCAAAAATAACACGTTTTATATGCGTTTGTAAAATCGCCCCAGCGCACATAGGGCAAGGCTCCAAAGTAACAACAAGCGCACAATCGCTAAGATTCCAAGACTTGCGAGATACTGCCGCCTGCCTAATCGCAAGAATTTCTGCATGAGAAAGAGGATCCGCGTCTCGCTCGCGAAGATTAGAGCCGCGGCCAATAATCACACCAGAACCATCTACAACAACAGCGCCAACTGGAACCTCTCCACAATCGGAAGCAACTTGCGCAAGTCGCAATGCCTCTTGCATTAGCGGAACATATTCGCGCGCGCACAAAGTCACATTAGCCCCGAAGAAATATTGTGCAAAGCAAACCAAGAGCGAATATCGCCAAGTTCTTCCATGTGAACTGCATGGTCAAGCCCTCGGTAACGCTTCTCTTCCAACCACGTATGTTCCTCAAGCCAGGCTGCAGCCGCCGAAAACTCGTAAGGAGCAATAACAGCATCATCCAAACCATAACCAAAGAAAACAGGCGTATTAAGATCTGCAAGAACATCATCATTAAGAGAAATATCCTTGGCAATATTAGGAGCTACAAAGCCAGAAAGCGCAACGGCTGCACGATAACGTTCAGGGTTAAGCCTGAGAATATGAACAGCAAGAGCCGCACCCTGCGAAAAACCAAATGGCACAACAGCGCGATCTTCAGGAACGTTCGCAGCAACCCACTCGTCAATTGCAGCAGCTGCAGCATACATATCTCGATCTAAGTCATCTCCCTGAGGAACAGCATCATGGAACCAGCTGTAAGCGCCTTGATCTAATCGAAGCGGAGCGCGCAAAGAAATCGCATCATTATAAGGGGCAACAACGCGCAGCAAATCAAGCAAATCATCCTCATTGGAACCCCACCCGTGCAGAAGCAAAAGAAGAGGTCTTGTAGCGTAAGCCGACGCTTCTCCGCGAGAATACTTAGCAGCGTTTACATGTAAATCTTCGCCGAATCTGCCTGGAACAACACTAGATTCGCGACCAGCATGTAGACCATTTGAAGCGCTTGCAGCAGAATCCTCACTGCCAAAATCGCCATTATTGTCGTTATTGTCAAACTCGCCGTTGTCGAACTCATCTGAGATCACACCGTTATGATTAGTCATATCTACAGCATACGGCACAGCTTTGGCATTTATAACCCTTGTAATCCGAACACTGCGCTAAACGCCTAAACGCTACATAAAAATTTAAACCCCGACCGTTTAAGTCGGGGTTTAAATTAAAGGAAAAAATATGAATAAGCTTTCGTGAATTACTTTTTAAGTTTTTCACTAATATTATGAAAACACATAATCCTTAGTGCTGCTAGTACGTTAGCTGATAAGTTCCTGAAAGTTTACTACTTTTCCCCTGATTTTTCTTGATATTCGTTGCTAATCTTACAAATTTAGACTTTCAAATCTAGATTTTCAACTCTAATCTTATAAATTTAATCTTCCAAATTTGCGCGATAGAAGTTCTCATAAGACCTAGATGGTGTTGGACCACGCTGACCTTGATAGTGAGATCCATTAACAGAAGACCCGTAAGGATTTTCGCAAGGAGAACTCAGCTTGAAGAAGCACATTTGACCAATCTTCATGCCTGGCCACAATTTAACTGGCAGAGTGCTAACGTTTGAAAGCTCCAAAGTAATGTGGCCTTCAAAACCCGGGTCAATAAAGCCAGCCGTGGAATGAGTTAAAATTCCAAGACGGCCAAGCGAACTTTTGCCTTCTAAGCGCGCAGCAATTGTGGAATCCAACTTCACATACTCCCAAGTGGAGCCAAGCGCAAACTCGCCAGGATGCAAAATCCAAGGTTCATCAGGGGCAACCGCAAACTGCTCAGTCAACTCCCCCTGATTTTCTGCAGGATCCACGTAGGTGTAAGCGTGATTATTGAACAATCGGAAGAATCGGTCGAGCCGCACATCAATCGACGCAGGCTGCACCATTTGTGGGGTCCATGGGGTCAAATCAATATGACCCTCGTCATGAGCTTTGAGAATGTCGCGATCAGACAACAGCATAACGTCAAATCTCCTTGCGATAAAACCGCGTAAAACAAACACTTAAATACACTAATATGCCAAGTGTAGCGCGTGCCGCGGTCGAAAATATTAGGCAGAAATTGCAACAGAAGATGCGCCTTTGCGCTTAGCAATAAATCGCAAAACGCACTTTCTTAACTCCGAAGCAATAAGCACAACCATTGAAAGCCCAAGGCACTCCACCCACTCCATAAAGTCGAGCGGAACTGTGCCAAACGGGCCATTAAGGAATGGTATATAAATTACAGCAAGCTGCAACACTACGGAAACTGCGATTGCACCCCAAAGCCAACGATTTGCGAACAAGCCAACAAACACGCTTTGCAAATGCGAGCGAGATGCAAGAGCATTAAGCATTTGAGCAAACACAAGAATAGTGAAGCCCATTGTGCGCGCGTGAGTCATTTGAGCTGCATGAGTTAAAACAGTTGTGGAGCGGTCTGTAAACAATCCGCCAGCCAAATGCATGTCCATGCCAATCAGCGTTATAGCTGCCATAATCACGCCAATAAACACAATGTCTCCCCACATTGGCTTATCAATAACGCTATCCGTAAGCCTTCGCGGACGCCTATTCATAACATCATCCGTTTGCGGATCAACACCCATTGCGAGCGCAGGAGCAGCGTCCGTAAGCAAATTAATCCACAAAAGCTGCGTTGCAAGAAGAGGTAAAGTCACGCCTACAGAGTTTGGCTGCGTAATTCCCAAAGCGCCAGCAAACACTACACCACCAAACACGGTGAACACTTCGCCAACGTTGGAGCTAAGCAAATATCTCAAGAATTTACGAATATTGTCGAAAATTCCGCGACCTTCGCGCACTGCTGCAACGATTGTAGAGAAGTTGTCATCTGCCAAAATCATCTTGGCAGATTCTTTAGTGACTTCCGTACCCGTAATACCCATTGCAACGCCAATATCTGCCGACTTTACAGCAGGAGCATCGTTTACGCCGTCGCCAGTCATAGCAACAATATTGCCTTGCCTTTGTAGCGAGGAAACAATCGCAAGCTTGTGTTCTGGAGCTACTCGCGCATACACGCTCACTTTGCTAATCGCATCGTCGAAAGCAATATTGTCGTCATCCCTAGAAAGCAACTCGTCAAGCTCATCGCCTGTAAGCGCATGCTCATCTTTTCCAATAATGCCAAGGTCGCGAGCGATTCGAGCAGCGGTAAGCGGATGATCGCCAGTAATCATAACAGTTCGTATTCCAGCACGATGCGCTTGAGCAACGCTATCTCGAACTTCGATTCTAGGAGGATCAATAATCGCGACCATGCCGTTCCAAATCAAATCAGACTCCAAAACATCACTTTGTTCAGCAACGTCTGCGATTTGGCCGGCAGCGTTAGAAACCATGCCGTCAACTTTAGCTAAACTATCTACGCCAAGCGGCCTATACGCCATTGCAAGAGTGCGATACGCTTCGCCAGAGAGCTTTTCCACGTTTGCAAGAATCTCTTCGCGATCTCCGTCTGTAAGATGACGAACAGCGCCAGCAACTGCGATTCGCGTGCAATAAGAAAGCAAAACATCTGGAGCGCCTTTAGCGCAAACAATAAGATTTCCAGAATCCGAATCGTCTTTAACAACAACAGACATGCGCTTGCGCTCAGAAGTAAACGGCACTTCCGCAACGCGACTAAGATGCGCGTAACGCTTGTCCGCCTTGGTTTTGCGCGCCGCAACAATAAGCGAAACCTCGGTAGGATCGCCAACTGGCTGCCATGCGCCAGATGATTCATTATGGTTCAAATCGCCATCGTTTGCTAAATACCCAGAGCCGAGCGCTCCAATCACCTCTGTAGCTAGAGCTGGATGAACCGCCAAATCCGCATCTAAAGAATCCAGCAAAACCATTCGTCCCTCTGGCTTATACCCACTACCCGTAAGCTGTACTTGGCCGCTAGGCGTTATAACACGCTCAACAGTCATCTCGTTTCGAGTTAAAGTACCCGTTTTGTCGGAGCAAATAACAGATGCGGAGCCAAGCGTTTCTACAGACGAAAGCTTTTTTACAACAGCATGATGCTTTACCATGCGCTGCACGCCAAGCGCAAGAACAACCGTTAAAATAGCAGCCAAGCCTTCTGGAACAGCAGCAACAGCAAGAGATACCGAAAGAAGCAAAGAATCTATAACATCTTCAATAGTGCGGAATCCTTCAAGCGCCCACATAGACGCAAGCACAACGGCTGCAATAATACACACTGCGATTCCAAGAACCTTAGATACGCGAACCATCTCCTTCTCGAGAGGAGTGGCTTCTTCTTGCGCACTAGAAAGCATATCCGCGATTTTTCCAACCTGAGTTTTCATGCCAGTAGACGTGACGATTGCGCGACCAGTGCCTTGCGTTACGGCAGTGCCATTAAACACCATGTTTGTGCGGTCTGCTAAAGATTTTGGCGAAGCTAGAGTTTCTGGACGCTTGCTAACAGCAACAGATTCTCCCGTAAGGCTTGCTTCCGCAACGCGCAAAGAAGCGGCTGCAATAAGCCTTGCATCTGCAGAAACAGCATCGCCTTCGCCAAGAACCAAAATATCTCCAGGCACAACATCTGCCGTATCTATGCGCATAACTCGCCCATCTCTAAGAACAGACGTTTGTGGAGCGCTCATTTTTGCCAGCGCTTCAACTGCTTCTTGCGCGCGCGACTCTTGAATATAGCCCAAAACTGCGTTTGCTATAAGAATCACGATTATAACTATTGAGTCAAACGGCAGAACTTCGCCGCCACTTTCGCCACCATGTTGTGCGCGCTCAACAAACCATGCGATTGCGGAAATAATAGTAGCCGCTATAAGCAAGTAAACAAGCGGATCTTTAAACTGTTCGAGGAACCTCTTCCACGCTGGTGTTTTAGGAGCGCTAGCTAAAACGTTCGAGCCAAATTGCGCGAGCCTTTTAGCCGCCTCATCACTACTTAAACCAGTAGAAACGTTTACATTAAGCGAATTTGCAACATTTTGCACGTCTTGCAATGACGGATCTTTGGATTGATCGCTTTGATCAACCATATTTCCCCCCTTGGGAGCGCCGCGGAGTAGTCAATAATCAAAATTTTTACGTAAAGTTGACTCAAAATCTTGATTATTGCGCGGTTGTGGATTATTGCAATAACAATAATTAAGTACCGTTCTATTATGCCACATAAAGCGCCAAATACTAATGCCTCGCTAATGCAGCACCAAAGCATCGTCAATGCCTCGGGGGCATGTGAAAATAAGAATATGGCTATGAAAAAAGGACCGACCAAGGGGTCGGGTGGAAAACATCGTAATGCATTGCGCGGCAAGGGACCTACTCCTAAAGCAGAGGACCGCGTGTATCATAAGGCTTATTTCGCTAAAAAGGCTGCGATTAAGCGCACATTTGCAGATCCGCGTTTGGCAGCTAGACGAAGAGTAGATAAGTTGGGCACAGATAGCGACGAGTTGGTAATTGGGCGAAATGCAGCTCTTGAAGCTTTGCGCGTAGGCGTTCCTAGCACGCAGCTTTATGTTGCAAATCGCATTGAGCACGACGATCGCACGCGCGAAATCGTTAAGCTTGCTGGCATGCAAGGCTTGCGGCTTTTGGAAGCGGATCGCTTGGAAATGGATCGCATTGCTCACAGCACCAATCATCAAGGCATTATATTAAAAGTGCAGCCTTATCAATATTATTCGCTGCAAGAGCTTGTTGATCGCGCAGAAAAGAAGTCTCGCGCTATGGAGGCGGCGGATTCTTCAGCCGCTCGCATTAACGCGCGCCCATTGTTTATAGCACTAGATGGCGTTACTGATCCGCAAAATCTTGGTGCTGTTATTCGTTCCGCAGCAGCTTTTGGCGCAAATGGTGTAATCTTGCCTGAGCGCAGGAGCGCATCTGTTACGGCTGCCGCTTGGAAGGTTTCTGCAGGAGCTGCAGCACACTTGCCTGTTGCTCGCGTTGTGAATTTAAACAAGGCGATTCAAGGTTTGCGCGAACGCGGATGGTACGCGATTGGTCTTGATGGCGGCGGCGACAAGCTTGTTGGCGAAACTGGTTTTGAAACAGATCCGCTTGTTGTAGTTCTTGGAAGCGAAGGCAAGGGCATGAGTCGCCTAACGCGTGAAGCTTGCGATGCTATTGCTGGAATCCCAATCTCTAGCGCTGTTGAATCGCTTAACGCATCCGTTGCAGCTGGAATCAGCTTGTATGCTGTTGCTAACGCTCGTAGGCTTGCCGCCTTGAGTCAAAATTAGTAATTAGCATTGCGAATTAAGAGTTAACACTCATGCGGATTTTTAAGCCACGCAATTTACAAGATTCACATAACGCGCGCACATTGGCTTTATTATTAGCTTTTGTTTTATACATTGCGATTATTGCAATCGTAATGTGTTTCCACGAACCTTGGTTTGACGAAGCTCAAAGCTGGCTGATTGCGCGCGATTCGTCGCTTACAGACATTATTAGCGTTAGACCCCATTACGAGGGTCACCCTCCTTTTTGGAATCTTTTGCTTGCGCTTGCAGCTAAAAATAGCGTTCCATACGAGTTTGGAATTAAGGGTATTCAACTGGTTTGCGCAAGCCTACTGGGTGCGTGGCTTATTTTTAAGTCGCCTTTTAAAAGCGCAAGCAGCCTTGCAACTTTTCTTATTCCGTTTACTTATTTTGCTTGCTTCCAGTACGGTGTTACATCGCGACCATACGCTTTGCTTTGCTTAAGCTTGCTAGTAGCGGCACATTATTGGAATAGTGCGGATTCTAAGACTTCTAGCGCTTGGAAACTTGCGATTAGTCTTATGTTTATGTGCTTGCTTAGCGTGTACGGGATTGCGTTTGCTGCAGGCTTTACAATTGCTTGGATTTGGCGAGTTTTTAGCAAGAATATTAGCAAAACTCTTAATTTTAGCTCCATTCTTCACGCGATTAAAGCAACAATCGCATCAAATTGGGCGCGACTTATATCTTGGGGATTAATCGCCATTTTTGGCGCTGCAAACCTTGCTCTTGCATGGCCAGCAAAAAACGCATTCGCCACTCGCGCAACGATTGATGGCAATTCAACAATTGCAAAATGCTTCGCTTTTATATTCGTAATGCCTTCCGAAAGCATGTTTACAAGCTTTTATGGCGATATTTCAATGCGAAGAATGACTTTTGACTTTTTGCCGATTACAATATGCACAATTTTTAGTCTTGTGATTTGGGCATTTGCAATTAAAATCGCCAAGCGCAGAAAACTCCTTGCGGTTCTTGTAATCCCTTATCTCGTTCTTACAATCGTAGCTATTCGCTATTTTACGCTTCACCACGCAGGTCTAATCTTTGTGTTTTTGCTTAGTGCGCTTTGGATTAGTTACATAAAAGAGCCGCTTAGCAACAAGGATATTCCTGCGATTTTTGTTAAAGTCGCCCCTACTAAATTCAGATTTATAAAAAGCAAAGCTTTTAAAATCAACCTACTAATATCGATAATCCTTGCACCAAGCCTAATTTGGAACGCGTTTGCTTGCGTAAACGACATTCTGTTTGACTATTCGCCTTCTAGAGCTGTAGCACAATACATATCTAGTAATCACTTGCAAAATAAGCGTTTTGTAGCATCTTGGCTTCATAACGACGAGCAGGTTGACGAAAGTGGAAAAGTTATTTCTCACGAAGAAAACGACACTCACCAATATTCGTGGCTTTTAATAGGCGCAAACCCTTATTTTTCTAAAAATCTTATAGATTGCGCTTACAAAAACAAGACTTTTATAACGAATGAAAGCCCTACTGCAAGCCAGCAAGCACAAGAGTTGACGGATTGCGCTGCAAAGGGCGAGCCAGAATTTTTTGTTAGCGAATCCAGCCAGCCGTGGTACTACTTCTTGGCTTTAAACTACAACATTTCGCATTACAATGCGCACGCTGTTTCCAACGTTAAAACGTCTTGGAAAGCTTGGGTTTATGAAAGCACGTCTACTATTTACGAGCGCAAAGCGCATATAAAATAGGCAAAAACAATTGTTTCGCAATCGCTACAGCAGCTCAATCTTTGGATGCTCTGCTCTAAACTCGTTTGTGTGCGAATCGCTAGCATACCCAAGCGCAAATCCAGTTAAAAGCTCCATGTTTTCTGGAACGTCAAACTCCGCGTCTAGCGGATCTCGCCAAGTAGCCAAAACTCCAAGCGGACAAGAGTCAACGCCTAAATCTTTAGCAGCAAGAAACAGCGTTTGTAGCATAAGACCTGCATCCATTGCAGCAAATGGCATAAAATCGCGTCTAGCTAAAACAAAGCCAATAACGGGTGCTCCAAAAGCTTCGAAATTTCTGTGCGTATGGGCGTTCCTAGCTGCAAAATCGTGCCTTTCGATTCCTAAATGCGAATATAACGCTAGACCGAGTTTAGCGCTTCGCTGTTTTAGATCGTCGGGGTACGGCTTTGCAACAGGAACGTCACCATTAGGCGCTGACTCTTGAGCAAACTGAGCGCGCTCAGATTCGCTCAAATTCTTATCTTTGGCTTTAAGCATTGCATTGCACTTATCTAAATAAGCTTTCACAATGCGATCTTTTTTGCCACCTTGTGCAATCGCAATCGCATAAGCTCTTGTGTTGCTCCAGCTTGGCGCAAGAGAAGCGGTGTGCAATATTGACTCTAAAATGTTTTGCTCAATCGGCTTGTTTAAAAAGTCGCGTGCAGAAAACCGCTCCGATGCAAGTTGGCAAAAATCTTTGTAAGTCATGCTATCAGTTTACCAGAAACCGAATGGGTCAAAAATGCCACCATCGTCAGAATCGTCGTCTCCGCCTCGAGGGAGCTGATCCAAAGAATCATCATCTCCATCTGAAGAATCGCCTCCATTGTTGTTCTGGCTCTTCTTATCGGAAGAATCAGGCTGTTTACTTCCGCGCTTCCTCAAGGATCGAGGGTCTTGACGAGTTGCGCCATTAACAGCAGCTTCTTCTTGGTTAAACTTGACTGTTAGATTGACAGTTCCGTTACCACGAACAACCGTTATTGTTGCCTTATCTCCCAAAGCGGTAGCGCGCACAAATCCCAAAAGCGAATAATTGCTTGTCACAGGCTTTCCATTAAACGCCACGATTGTATCTCCAGCACGCATTCCGCCTTTTGCTGCAGGAGCGCCAGGAGTTACAGACGCCACTTGAGCGCCGCCGCGCGTAATGTTATTTTGCGTTACGTTCACGCTTTTAACCATAATTCCAAGAGCAACGTGTTTTACAGAACCATTCTTAATAATCTCGTTTACTACGCGCTTAACAAGATTAGACGGAATAGCAAATCCAATTCCAATAGACCCTGCTGTGCCGCCTCTAGCAGAAGTTGCGGCAATAGAAGAATTAATACCGATTACTTTTCCAGCAGCATCAAAAGTTGGTCCGCCAGAATTACCAGGATTGATTGCAGCGTCAATTTGCACAGCATTTGTTACGATTTCCGAACGACTCTGATCATCCATAACGGAAACTGGGCGATTAAGCGCGGAAACAATGCCTGTTGTAGCAGTATCGTCGTAACCAAGAGGATTTCCAATTGCCATCACAGGTTCTCCAACAGCAAGAGCATCAGAATCAGCAAACTCAACTGGTTTTACGTTACTTGGTAAACCGTCTACTTTAAGCACAGCCAAATCGGTAGTTTTATCGGTTCCAACAAGCTTTGCCTTGTAAATCTGGCCATTAGATAGCGTTACTTGCAACTGTTGCATTCCAGCAATAACGTGATTGTTTGTAACAACATGACCTTGCTTGTCGATTATTGCCCCAGAGCCTTTGCTCATATTCTTGTCATTGCGCGCCTGAATAGACACAACGCCGCCAGAAACGTTTTTAGCAACCGAACGCCAATCTGGAGATTGACCACCTTTTACTACTGCTGTTCCTTTTGAAGATGATTGTGTGCCTACATCTGCAAGCGTTCCCGAACCTGGAATAGAAATTAGTCCTTGAGTAATAGCGAATGACATTACAACAACGCATACCACTGCAGAAATAATTGACGATACAATCGCCACTGTTATATTTGAGTTTTCTCTGGACTCTTTTCTAGCGCCACGCTTTTTGTACACTACATGTGGAACTTGATTTGGACCCTGATTTGGATTCTGATTTGAACCCTGATTTACGACCTGTACTTCGCCATGAACTGCATCATCCTGATTATCGCCAGCATCTCTATCAGCAGCATCGCCATCAGCAGCATCATCACTCAAATCATAAGGATTCCCAAATCTAGAATTTTTAATATTGCCGCTATAGGGATCACCATAAGGCAAGAATGGATTATCCAAATTGTCATCCGAACGCGCATAATCTCCGTTAACTGTGTTTCTTGACGATTCTTCACCATCATTAGCAGAAGAGTCGCCAGCAACCGAAGAGTTTGCAGAATTATTTTCATCACTTCCGTCGCCAGTATTAACAGGACCATATGCACCATATTCCGGAGCAGGACGATAAATCTGAGGTTCACCCTGACCAGTCTGCTTAGTCTCCTCCGTCTGTGACTGTCCTTGTGAAGACTGCTCAGATTGCACTTCACTAGAATCATAGGCCTTAGAATCATAAATATCGTCAGCCATTAATCCTCCTTAAATCTTTTAACACAACATACTCTAATCTGATTACACGCATTCATACAAGTTAATATGAGATTTTTACGCGCTTTAATCTTTCTACACGCAAATAAAGCGTAAGTTAAAATCTAAGATTTAATTTTCTTACAATATGAGTTAAACGTTTTGCTCTTAAAATTACCTGAATATTTAGCCATATAATGCCGTATAAATACCATATAGTTACCGTATGAATACCGTAAAATTAGCTAGCGGTTTTTATAGAAAATACATAAACACGTAAAATTTAACGAACGGTTGCTGACGACTTTTCCGCGTACAATGCCACAACTTATGCGCATATCGTCATGCCTTCTAATAGAGTAAAAGGTATGACTAATCTTATTGAACACCCACGCGGAGCAGAGCCTGGTAAGCCTGGAGATCGCAGCGAATTCTCGTTTACAACAAAAACGCGTTTGGAAAATACGGCGGACGGCAAGGGAAAAGATGGAGCTAGATACGGGCGAACTGGCGTGATTCGCACGCCTCACGGAGATATTCACACGCCTGCTTTTGTGCCTGTTGCAACTCAAGCCGCAATGAAGGCCGTGCTGCCAGAGTCAATAAAAGACTTGGGCGGCCAATGCATGCTTTCTAACGCATTCCACTTATATGAGCGCCCTGGCGAAGACATTTTAGACGAAGCTGGCGGTCTTGCAAAGTTTATGAACTGGGATGGCCCAACTTTTACGGATTCTGGCGGATTCCAAGTGCTTTCGCTTGGCGCTGGTTTTAAGAAAACTCTTGCAATGGACGTTACAGGCATGAAGTCCGACGATGTTATTGCAGAAGGTAAAGAGCGTATGGCATTCGTTGACGAGGATGGCGTAACGTTTAAGTCCCCTCTAAACGGCTCAATTCACCGATTTAGCGCAGAAATCTCAATGGGTATTCAACACAAGCTTGGCGCGGATATTATGTTTGCTTTCGATGAGCTTACAACTTTGATGAATACTCGTCGATATCAAGAAGAGTCGGTTGAGCGCACTTTCCGCTGGGCTAAGCGTTGTGTTGCCGAACACAAGCGATTAACCGAGGCGCGATTAGGAAAGCCGTATCAGGCGTTGTATGGCGTTGTTCAGGGAGCGAATTACGAGGATTTGCGTAGGCACGCGGCAGAGCAGATTGCTTCGCTCGACTTTGATGGCGTCGGAATTGGTGGAGCAATTGAAAAGCGCATTATTGGAGACACTTGCGCTTGGATCTGCGATGCTATGCCAGAAAATCGCCCTCGCCACGTGCTTGGAATTGCTGCAGTTGACGACATTTTTGCTTGCGTAGAAAACGGCGGAGATACGTTTGATTGCGTTGCCCCTGCGCGATGCGGCCGAAACGGCGCGATTTTTACTCGCCACGGACGATACAACGTAAAGCGCGCCGAATTTAAGCACGATCAGGGACCGCTTGAAGCTGGATGCGATTGCTACACTTGCACGCATTATTCGCGCATGTATGTTAGCCATTTACTGCGCGCTAAAGAGATGAACGGATACACGCTTGCTACGATTCACAACGAGCGATTCTTTGTTAAGCTTCTAGACGACATTCGCGCGTCGATTGACGGCGGATATTTTGAAGAGTTCCGCGATGAATCGCTTGCGCACTACTACGAAAATGGCTCGCGCGGATAATTTGCTTGGTGTTGCGCAATCCTTACTTGTTGTTGTGCAATTTCCTACTTAACGTTGTGTGAGGTCTGGGTGTTTCTGCGTTCGCGCGGATTAGCCGCGCGAACGGTATTCTCTGTTTGCTGTTGCGCGAGGGCTGGGTAATTCTTGTCTCACAACGCTCTGCCTCTTACGTGTAGTCTGTTGTTGCGGTTGTTCCGATTTGGTTTTGATTTTGTTTTTTGGTTGAAGTTTGTTTGTAGTGGTTGATCATTTGGATTATTTGGTATCGGCTGCCGCTCTTATACTGTTCGACCAAGAATCACCCAGCCCTCTTACGTGTCTGAACAATTGCGTATTGCTTAATCATCGAGATTCTCGATTTTTCTTGCTGTTTCAGCGAATCACCATTTCATGCTGAGGTTCGCTTCATACGCTGCGAAAAATCTCGAATCTCTACCTCACTTGCGCGACGACCTGCCTTAGTGCTTTCATGTAGTGCGTTTGTACTGAATTTTGGTGTTTTTTGATACAAACGCACTACATGATTACGCACTTTGTAGCTCAAAACAGCAATTAGAGCAACAAAAAGCGGAAAAGTTGACGAGTTTTGCATAAACACACGAATGTCCATATTTGCTAAACGGCTGCAAATATGGTAGCTTTGTGGTCTGTATGCGAACGTGGCGGAATGGTAGACGCGCTGTCTTCAGGTGGCAGTGAGTGTATACTCGTGCGGGTTCAAGTCCCGCCGTTCGCACTCTTTAAGAACGTTGATTTTTCGACGTTCTTTTTTATTTTGTAGCATCATCTTACAACAGTTGCGCGTTTGCTTAAAAATATGTGATAGACTAAATAAGTAGATGTCGTAAGACGTCAGACGTGTTAAAACATAGTGGTTTTAATTTTTCTGGTCATGGAGGACTAAAATGGAACGTCGTTCAACGAAGACGACGAGCCTTATTGAAGATATCGCGGATATCAAAGGTTCGGAGCACACGCGATTCAACCATGCCACAATAAAAATTACACCATCTAGTGAAATCAAAAAATATAGCGAAAACGAATCGGGAATCAATCGCAAAGATAAAAACGAGGAAATAAATCAGAACGAAGGAATAATAGGGTTTAAATTTGTAGCAAATTCGGATTGTGATTTATTAGATATTAAGCCCGCGCAAAAGTCGGAAGCTTCTGCACAACAAGAGCACACAACTCCAATAATAAAAATAAGTATTAAAGAAGACGCTCCCCTGCTTAGTGCACAAAATCTTTTAGAAGATAGCGCCGACGCAAACGGTGCGAAAGAAATTGCACTACAAATGGAAGATGCGCTAGGCGCATGCGACGGGCGCGAACACGATTTTGCAATAACGTACGGAAGTTTTGGAAGCCGATTCTATTTAGACGGATACCAATGCTTTGCGAGCGCAACGAATCTTGGGCCGCAAAGAGTGAGCGGAAAAGCGGCCGAAGTGTGTGCAGCGCAGGCAGAATCTTCGCAAATCTACGACTTTTACTACTCAAGTCACTTGCCAAATCCAGAAGAAATCGCAAATTCGGCCACTCAAGCACAGCCAGACATATGGTTTGCAGGACCTACGATTTGTGCAAGAGACATAAAACGCGTATCTTGCAACTCAAGCGGAACTTTGCACATTCAATTTAGATTGCGCGGACCTGGCCAACATGGAGTGCTTTTTGCTGCTGGAACTGTTGGAACAAAAACTAATCTAGAATCTAGCGGAAAAATAAGCGTGTACGCAGGACCAGAAGGCATAAAAATCACGCTAATCGACAGCGAAACGTGCGTAAAAAGCGTAATCGAAGCAGCCGCAAGCGTTGACGACGGCGAATGGCACGACTTGATTATTCGCGCAAATCGCGGAGCAACCGACATTTACGTAGACGGATACAGCCAGTCGCACAACATAGGACAATTCTGGTTTGCAAACATACCAGAATTAAACGCAGTGAGTATAGGCGAAGACTTGCGCGGAGTGCGATTAATGGGCGAAGCTAGAACAGGCGGAATCTACTTTAGCGCACTAACCGAAGGACAAATCCAAAGAATATCAAGAGTAAAGCCGCTTGTAACAACCGCATTATTCGATACGGGATATGCGAGCTCTCGCAGCTACAGAATACCGTCTCTTGTAAAAACGCGCATGGGAACGCTAATCGCAGGAGCAGACCAGCGAACAAGCGTTTCAAACGACGCTCCAAACCACATAAACTTTGTGATTCGCAGATCCACAGATGGCGGAAAAACGTGGAAGCCTTTGCAAACCGTAATCAACATGCCTGGCAAAAACCTTGGAAAACTGGGCGCGAGCGCAATCGACTCCTGCCCCATTTTAGATCCAGCGGGAAAAAGCGAAAGAATTAACGTATTAATAGACCTTAATCCTAGCGGAATTGGGCTAACAAATTGCAAAACCGCTGTAGGCGTAGACGCGTGCGGAAGAATCAAGCTTATAGACCGCTTAGGTGGCAACTACGCGGCGGCAATGGATGGAAGCGCGGCCGTAAAATTGCCATGCGATTCTAGCGAAAAAGAATGCGCAACAAAGTGGCTAGTTTTCCCAGACGGAAGTATAAAAAATTGCGATTCGCACAATGACTTACGCAATAACTCGCACAGTAAACAAACTTGCGACAGTTCCACGTGGAACATATGGAAATCGCAAGGAATTGCAAGCGAAAGTCAGCCATTATTTGCCGAAAAAACGTGTTATATAGCTCAAATCTACTCGGACGACGACGGCAAAACATGGAGTGTGCCACGCTTAATCGACCACATGGTTAAGGAGCCATGGATGAGCTTCGCTGGAGTATGCCCAGGGAACGGAATAGTTATTAGACAAAGCGAGAAACATTACGGCAGAATACTTGTGCCATTCTATTGCAGCGGCAAAAGCAAATCGCACTATTCTTCGGGAGCGCTTATTTCGGACGACGACGGCAAAACATGGAGCCGAGGCAAAATGATTAACGAAGGGCGATTAATCAACGGAAAAATCGTAGATCCTATAACAATGCAAGACGACGATGCCACAAGCTCCGAAACTGTGTTTGTTGAACGCAAAAATGGCGATATTCTGGCTTTCTTCCGAAATCAAAATCGCTCGGGATGTGTAGGCAAAGCCATTAGTCATGATTGCGGAGAAACTTGGAGCGAGCTAATTTTTGACACAAGTTTGCCAGAGATATTCAGCCAGCCGAGCGCAACCTGTTTTAACAGCAAAAATGCAGACAACGCAGACTGCATAGCGTTTGCAAACGCAAGCCAAATGATGCCTTATCGCGGTCGCGGAGTTGTGAGATTTAGCTACGACGGCGGAAAAACATGGGCAAAAAACGTGTGCATAAACCCATTCCACCACGTTTATCAATGCCTTAGCTCTAGCAATAAACGAACTTTGCAACTACTGTGGGAAAGAGAGACTACTGGAATTTATATAACAGCAATAGATTCCAATCTTTGGAAGCAGGATAATTTACAAATAGATTTTAAAAGCAATGCAAAAAGTTTAAACAATACAGACTTAGATTGTATAAAAAATAAAATAAACACAAGTGAAAAAATGAAAGATTTAGAAGAAGGAAGCCTTACGCGAACTGAAAGGAGCCAACATGGAAGAGACATTTAGCAGCCATGAAGACGACGAGATGACAACACTAGATCGTTTATCTTTCTTACAGGCAAGCTCAAACTCAAACTCCGCTCCCATCACAGCTAGAAAACGCTGCGATGAAACAATGGATGCAATCAGGTCGCTTATCTTAAGAGAACGCTTGCAGCCAAAAGATATGCTGCCAACAGAACCAATGCTTTGCAACTTGATTGGTGCATCAAGGTCATCGGTGCGCGAGGCGATTCGCAAGCTGGAAGCGCTTAATATTGTGGAAGTTAAGCAAGGAAAAGGCATGTTTGTTGGCTCATTATCGCTTGACCCAATGGTGGAAACACTTGCATTCCGCTCTTTAATCTCAATAAATAAGAATTTTGAAGATTTAAGCGATGTTGTAGAAATGCGAAAATTCCTAGACCTTGGATGCGCGGATAAGGTGGTTGAGTCACTTAAAGGAACACAGCAGCCAGAATTGGAGGCGCTTTCGGAAATAATGACCAAAGAAGCACATGCTGGAAAAACGTTCCTAGAACAAGACATTGCTTTCCACACGGGCATTTTGCGCGCGGTAAACAATACGATTGCAGAGCAATTCGTGCGATGCTTGTGGCTTGTGCATATGGCTGTTTTGCCACAATTGGGGTTGGAAGTTTCGGACGAGCTTGAAAAAACCGCTAGAGCGCACGAGCTTATGCTAAAAACGGCCATTGCGGGAGACGCAGATGGATATAGACAGGCTGTAAACGACCATTACGAGCCAATTCAGTCTATTTTGCTTAATAGACTGCAAAAGAACTAAAGCACGTACATTCTCTTACAAATCGACTTGTATGAGCACTGTGACTTAGCTTGGTCTTGCGCGATTTTCCTATTTAGAGTTGCTGAGGGCTGGGTGTTTCTTGTCTCACAACGCTCTGCCTCTTACGCGTAGTCTGTTGTTGCGGTTGTTCCGTTTTGTCTTTGATTTTGTTTTTTGTGTTGAAGTTTGTTTGCAGTGGTTGATCATTGGATTATTTGGTATCGGCTGCCGCTCTTATACTGTTCGACCAAGAATCACCCAGCCCTCTTACGTACTAAAACAATTGCGTAGCGTTTATCACCGAGATTCTCGATTTTTCTTGCTACTTCAGCGAATCACCATCAAAGATGCTGAGGTTCGCTTCATCCGCTGCGAAAAATCTCGAATCTCTACCGCACTTGGTATGCATAAGATGAAAGAACCGCTCCCTAACTAAACGAGAGCGGTTCTTTCATCTTCAATGGTGATGCCTGAGTACTACAGCATCACGATTAATCGCAACGATACGCTTTACGTTACGAAATTTTATGACCGTCGCACCAAACGTGCTCAACTGCCAAAGTTCCTGGATTAAGCAAAAGCAAATCGGCTGCGTACCCCTTTTCAACTAAGCCCAAAGGAGCGCTAGTTATAGCATTCGGCTTATCTACTCCAAGTGCGCGGGCAGGAATAAGAGTTGCAGCCGCAATAGCTGCCGACAAACCAATGCCAAGTTCCTTAACAGCGCGCTCAACTGCCACTTCCAAGATCAGGGTAGATCCTGCAATAGCTCCATTAGAAACAAGCCTTGCGTGACCGTCTGTAACAGTAACGTCTAGAGCACCAAGCTTGTAAGCACCATCCGCACAACCTGTTGCAGCCATAGCATCCGTTACAAACGCAATGCGATTAGGAGCAGCATCAAAAGCCATTCGCAAAACTGGGTTTTCAACGTGGAAACCATCGTTAATAAGCTCAATAGTTACGCGTGAATCCTCCAAAGCAGCAGGAATTGGACCTGGCTTACGGTGATGAATGCCGTTCATAGCGTTAAACATGTGAGTCATAAGCGTAGAGCCAGCATTAAAAGCCGCGCGCGCGGTTTTATAATCTGCATCACAATGCCCCACTGCTGGGATCACGCCAGCTTCTACAAAACGCTTAATCGCTTCCATGCCGTGTTCTCGCTCTGGAGCCAAAGTAATTTGGCGCAAAGTTCCATCTGCCGCCTCAAGCAACGCCTCAACGCGCTCTGGAGTAGGGTCCACTAGGCAATTAGGGTCGTGCGCGCCTTTTCTAGACAACGCCAAGAACGGACCCTCTAAATGCGACCCAAGCACATCTGGACGCGTTTGCATAACACGCTTAACAGTACGCAAATTCTCTTGCATTACGTCAAGAGGGTTTGTAATCAAGCTAAGAACTTGCCTAGTTGTTCCATGAAGCATGTGATACGCGCGCGCTATAGCAATACCTTCGGCACCATCGTCAAACGAATGCTCCCAGGCTCCATGAGCGTGCAGATCAATATACCCTGGCGTAGCAAAACAGCCACACCCATCCACAACACTTAAATCAGATGCGCTTAAGCCGCGAGTGCTAATAGCTAAAGCAAGGTCTTCGTCTAAAATGCCAGTCTCTAGAATTACGCCGTCACTAACCAAAATCCACGAATTGGGTACAATTCCTCGAGCGTCTACAACGTTCACGTTGCGCACTACAAAATTGCGCTCTTCGTTTGATTTTAGTGAATCATCAATCTTCTTTACGGCATCTAAATACACATCTTTTGACATTTCATTCACCTATGCTTGTGCTTATTTGATATCTTATTATCTTAAATTTATTATCTTAAATTTCAGACTTGTGTATCAGATCCCCTGCCAAGATGGCTTATTTGCATACACCCAACGATAGTAGTCAGCAAGCTTAAGTTTGCTTGCAGCAGACTCATCTATAATCACTGTTGCATGAGGATGCATTTGAAGCGCAGAAGCCGGGCATAGCGAGCTTACTCCACCTTCTACTGTTGCAGCTACCGCATCTGCCTTATTTTCACCAAACGCAAGAAGCACGAGATGACGAGCGCGCAAAATCGTTCCAATTCCTTGCGTTATGCAATGAGTTGGAACTTGGTTAATATCTCCGTCGAAGAATCTGCGATTGTCTACGCGAGTCTGCTCGGTTAAGGTTTTTACGCGCGTTCCAGACGCAAGCGAAGAGCCTGGCTCGTTGAATCCAACGTGGCCGTCGGAGCCAATTCCCAAGATTTGCACGTCGATTCCGCCAGCGGCCGCAATTGCAGCATCGTAGTCGGCTCCAGCGTGCGCAATCTTATCACCCTCACTTAATGGTGCTCCATTAAGAACATCTCCTGGAACGTGCACTAAATCTGGGTTTAGGCCGATTAAATCGGTTACGGTTCTGCGAATTGTGCTGTGGTAAGACTGTTCGTGCTCTAATGGCAATCCAATGTATTCGTCAAGCGCAAATCCACGTACGCGGCTCACGTCAACATTCTTGTCTTTTACAAGCTTTGCAAGATGCTCGTAGGCTTTTAATGGGCTTGATCCTGTTGCCAACCCTAGTACTGCATCTGGCTTGCGACTAATCAAATCTACAACAGATTCGGCGTATAGCTCGCCTGCCTCATCCTGATCTTTTACAATAATAACTTCAGCCATCTTTAGCTTCTCCTTTAAAGCTTTGGTGATTTTTGATTCTGCAAATACTCCAAGCAAATATTAGCATTGCGGCATACGTTTAAGCGTACGCCGCAATACCATTTATTTACTATGCACCATGAATAAACGATTTTGTTTAAATTATTTGCTTAAATTATCTGATAAAAATACTCACTTAGTAGAATCGCTTACTTCTTCTGGGGTCTTTGCCAAAGTCAAGCCAACTTCCTTAAGAACGCGAGCCACGGCTTCAACATTTTCTCCCTTAAGTGGGCAAACTGGATCTGGCATCTGATTTGTGTCAAACACGCCAAGCAACGCCATTGCGGTCTTAAATGCTCCAACTCCTGCGCCGAAGCCTGCCACTCCGCTAGGAACAGTAACGATTCGCATCAAAGCAGCAAGCCAATCCTGCTCCTTCTTAACTGTTGCCCAATCGCCAGCCTGAGCAGCCTTCCACATGCGCACGTAGCCAGTTGCCTCAACGTTTGCAAGTCCTGGAACAGAACCGTCTGCGCCAGCCATGTATGCGCCGTCAACAACAACCTCTTGACCCGTAAGCAAAGTCAATGGGTGGCCAGCCTTATTGTTGTCGTCTACAAGGAACCTGAACGACACGTCATCGTTGGAAGAATCCTTAACGCCTGCAAGTACGCCATCTTTACCAAGCTTTACAAGCAAAGCGCCTGGTAGCTTTGTGTGTACGCAAACTGGAATATCGTAAGCGAACAGTGGCAAATCTGGAACAGCTTCGTGAATAAGACGGAAGTGGCGCTCAACTTCTGCCATGCCGCCGAGTGCGTAGAATGGCGCTGTTGCAACGATTGCAGCCGCTCCAAGCTCCTTAGCTTCCTTTGCATGCTCAATAACACGGTTTGTTTCCGTATCGATGCACCCAACCAACACTGGCACGCGGCCGTCAACAATGCGCATTACGGTTTCAATGATTTCACGACGGCGCTTATCTGTGCTAAACGCAACTTCGCCAGAAGATCCAAGCGTAAACAGGCCGTCTACGCCTGCTTCAATCATTCGGTTAAGCGAACGCTCAAAGCTAACAACGTCTACTTCGCCGTCTGCCGTTAATGGCGTAACTACTGGTGGGATAACGCCGTGGAATTTTTCTGCCATGATTAAACTTCTTTCGTATTTTTTATTATTTATGACTTATTGATTTATGATTTATGACTTTAGATTTTGGAATTAATGGGCGGCCTGCATGGATTTACTGCAAGGTCTTAACAGACCGCCCTCGCATTCAAGCTAGCGACCAACAACTAACAACTAGCGCTTGCTCGCACTACTTGCACTCTTCTTCCGTTGGATGCAAAAGCGAAGGCGCCGCGCCCATCAAAATCTTTGTGTACTCATCTTGCGGATTGTTAATCACTTGGTGAGTTTCGCCGCGTTCAACAATCGTTCCGTGATTCATAACAACAACTTCGTCAGATATGTATCGGATTGTTTGAATATCGTGGCTAATAAACACCATTGAAAGATTCAGCTTCTTCTTTAAGTCGGAAAGAAGATTCAAAATCTGAGCACGCACAGAAACATCCAAAGCGGAAGTTGGCTCATCTGCGATTATTGCATCTGGGTTAAGCGAAAGTGCACGAGCAATTGCCACGCGCTGACGCTGACCGCCAGAAAGCTGACCTGGCAAAGCGCCAAGAACAGAATGAGGCAAACCAACCATTCGGATTAGCTCCTTGGCTCTAGCATCGCGCTCGGCTTTGCTTCCAATCTTGTGCACAACAAGCGGATCAATCAACTGATCAATCACACTCATGCGCGCATTCAAAGCCATTGCTGGATCCTGGAACACAACGGAAACCACGCGTCCAATATCCATACGCTCTTTTGCAGTTCTATGCGTAACGTCTTGACCTTTGAACAAAACCTTGCCGCTTGTAACTTGCTGAAGACCGCACATAATGTTTGCAGTAGTAGACTTTCCGCAACCAGATTCGCCAACAATACCAATCGTCTTGCCTGGCATAAGCTTAAGATTTACCTTGTTTACGGCTGTAATCTTGTTCTTATGGAATAAGCCAGATCCTGCTCGAGTAGTGAACACCACTTCGGCGTCGCGCAACTCGATGATTGGAACATCGCCATTTTCGCTTTGATTTTTGTTTGCGTCATTAACATTCATGTTCATCGCACATCTCCTTTATCGGAGTTGGTCAAAATTGCGGAAGGTGCATCCGATTCTTGCTCTGGAGGCGCAGCGTAGAAGTGCCATGTTCCTGGAATGCGCTTCATTACTGGGCGCACGTCAAGTCCTTGATCTGGATGAGAAGAACGCGGTGCGAATCGATCTCCCTTAGGGAAGTCGGATGGGCTTGGAACAGTTCCTGGAACCTGATGCAATCTTGGAGCACCAGCCTCAATGGAGGTTACGGAGCCAAGCAAGCCGCGCGTGTACTCATGATGCGGATCGGTGAGAATTTCCTTAGTGGAGCCTTGCTCAACAACCTGACCTGCGTACATTACGGTAATCGAGTGTGCAACCTTTGCAACGAGAGCCAAATCGTGGCTTACAAACACCATTGCGAATCCAAGCTTTTCGCGCAATTCGTTAAGAAGGTCGATTACTTGCTTTTGAACAGTAACATCCAAAGCGGTTGTTGGCTCATCTGCGATTATCAACTTTGGATCTCGCGTAAGTGCCATTGCAATCAACACGCGTTGACGCTGACCACCAGAAAGCTCGTGTGGGTAGGATTCAAGCGTGCGCTTTGGATCCAAGCCTACAAGCTCCAACAACTCTTCGGCGCTACGAGTTCCACCTCTAGAAGTTAGCTGCTTCATCTGCGCTTTAATAAGCATTGATGGGTTTAAGGAAGACAACGCGTCTTGGTAAACCATTGCGATTTCGTGACCGCGCAAAGCATTGTGCTCCTTTGGGCTAAGCTTTACAAGATCCTTGCCATTAAACAGGATTTGTCCGCTAATCTTAGCTTTTGGATCAAGCAAGCCCATAATCGCAAGAGAAGTGATTGACTTACCGCAACCAGATTCACCAACCAAGCCCATTGTTTCGCCTGGACGAACAGAGAAGCTCAAGTGGTCTACAACATTTACGCTGCCGTAGCGTGGGAACTGAATGCACAAGTCTTTAACCTCAATAACTGGAGGCTCAGTAGACGTTGGCTGCAAGCGATCCGTGCGCTTTAACTCAGCCTCGCGAAGCTTTGCCAAAGACTCAACCAAAGCGTCGTGCTGCTCCTTGTAAGCTGCCACTGGGTCGGTGAGAATCCTATCTTCCTTGCGAGCCGCATCCGCATCTGCAGCACTCTTAGCCACTGGAGCGGTTGGAGCTGCAACCATTGCATCCGTAATGCCCTCAGAAAGAATGTTTAGGCACAAAACGGTAATCATGATTGCTAAGCCTGGGAACAATGCCTGCCACCAGTATCCGAAGATAACGCCTTCCTTTGCGGAAGATAAAATGTTGCCCCATGTTGGCGTTGGCTCATTAATGCCTAAGTTAATGAATGACAATGAAGCCTCAAAAACAATTGCGTCTGCAACACAAAGCGTAGTGAACACCATAACTGGAGCCGCAATGTTACGTGTTACGTGCTTGAGCAAAATCCAAGGTGCGCGAGCGCCAGAAACGATTACTGCACGAACGTAGTCTTTTCCATATTCGCTTATTATGTTTGCGCGCACAATTCTTGCGATTTGTGGGACGTACAAAATACCAATTGCAATAATAATGCCATGAATTGATTGACCAATAATGGAAACAAATACAGCAGCCAATGCGATTCCTGGAACTGACATAAATACATCAATAATGCGCATTATTATTTCTGAAATCCAACGCCTTGAAACTGCTGCGATAGAACCCAGTAATGCTCCTAGAGCAAGCGCAAAAACAATTGACAATAAGCCGATTACGAGCGAGTAGCGAGCACCGTACATAACGCGCGTCATAACATCGCGCCCTACATGATCAGTTCCAAACCAATGATCAGCAGACGGAGCTTGGTAGCTGACGGTGATTTTCAAGGGATCTTGCGTACTAAGCACAGGAGCAAATACAGCTATTAAAGCAAGCAAGATAATAAATATCATCGACAGCTTGGAGCCTAATGTAAAATTCGAAAAGCGCTTAAAATGAACATTAGGTTTTGCTACAGAAGCAACAATATTCTTTTTGCCGAAGAGCATTTCACACCTCACGAATCTTTGGATTAATCAAGACATATAGCATGTCTACAATGACATTAATAAAAACGAAGGCTAATGCAACAACCAAAACTACACCTTGCACTAAGATAGGTTCATTTCCGTTAATGCCTTCAAATAGCGCAGTTCCCATTCCTGGTAAAGCGAAGATAATTTCTGTAATGATTGCACCACCCATGAGGTAGCCGATCTTCATACCTAACACTGTAACTGGTGTAATCAACGCATTACGGAATACATTTCGTGCAATAACTACATTCTTAGGAATACCTGCGCCGATTGCGGTTCGCACATAATCCTTATCCAATTCTTCTACCATCGAAGTTCGTATAATTCTCGTCATTTGTCCAGCTACTGGCAATCCCAAAGAGAATGCTGGCATAGCCATCCTTGCAAAATAAGCTGCAGGATCTTCACTGAATGGGATAAATTCACCTGATCCAGGTAACCAAGCTAGCTTAATCTGCAATACATAAATCATGAGAACACCAAGCCAGAATGATGGTGTTGCAATTGAAATTATAGAAATCAGTCGAATTAATTGATCAACCCAAGTATCACGATATAGTGCTGCCAAAACTCCAAAAATCACAGAAAAGACAACAGCAATTAACAACGAGATAAGTGTTAACTGTACAGTAATTGGAAAAGCTTGAGAGATGCGTACAGAAACTTGATCCCTATTTACCCCATAAGTACCCAAATTACCCCTGCATAGACCCGACAAATATACAAAGAATTGCTCATACCATGGCTTATCAAATCCCATATCATGACGATACGCAGCAAGTTGCTCAGCGCTTGCATTTTCTCCTAATGCAGTTACAGCAGGATCATATTGAGAAAATGACATTAGGAAGAATACAAGGAAAACGACGCCAAAAGCGACTAACGGCAACGATATAAGACGCCTACCTAAAAGACGAAAAAGATTACTCATTAAAATCACTGACCTTTAATAGAGACCAAGTATTTGTTGTTTCTGAGGGACATTAATGTCCCTCAGAAACAACAAGCACTATTTACTTCAATTTGCTATCCAACAGATATATACCTGGGGTACCAATTGCATCCATAGATTTAAATGAAGTGGTCTTAAAAGCGGTTGATAGAGACCTATGGAATAAGCCATACAAAGGAACCTCATCGCTAAGTACGTCCATAGCCTTATTCCAGAACTTCTGTCGCTCAGAAGAATTTTGTGTGGAAACAGCTGAATCCATTAAGCTATGCAACTTCTTATAACCTTCGGATCCATACCAGAATGTGCGCTGATGGGTCCAAGTGTTATCGCCAAACCACCAATTCAACAAAATATCTGGGTCGTTGCCGAAAACGGTTGGATCTCCTGGTGCAAGAACAACAGAAAAATCGGCGTCATCTTTATCAGTAATTGTAGGGAATAAAGCTGAAGATTTCATCGACTTAATTTCTACTTGGAAACCAATCGCAGACAAATCATTTTTAATCTGTGGAGCTAATTGAGTAATCCAAGTTTGATCAGTCGTATAGAGCGTAAACTTAAGACCTTTCTCAACACCAGCTTCTTTCAAAAGCTGCTTTGCTTTCTCAACATTGTACGAATAAATATTCTTAGCCTTGTGATAGTACTTACTGTTCTCAGGCATAAAACCAGTTAACTTTTTGGCTTCACCAGACATCTGATTCTTGATTAAGCTATCGGTATTAATCGAATACAGAACCGCCTGACGAACACGCTTATCATCAAATGGCTTCTTCTTAGTGTTAAACATAAGGAATGGCTGATTAAAACCATCAACCTTCCTGATTTCACTACCAGCTGACTTCAACGTCTGGAAAGCTTTAACTGGAACATTCTCCATAATGTCATTTTTGCCAGATTGCATTGCAGTGACGCGTGCTGTATCGTCAACATTTACATTCCAAACCATATGCGAAGTCTGAGCTGGGAACTCACCATTATACTTATCGTTCTTAGTGAATTTCACCTGCTGATCATTAATCTCAACATACTTCCAAGGACCAGAGCCGATAGGCATTTTCTTCAAATCTTCATCGCTTTGCTTCGCTGGAACAATATGCACAAGAGACATTCGTTCCTTCATAAGAGAGAATGGAGCTTTCAACTTAAAGGTAACAGAAGACTCATCTTTCACTTCAACTTTATCAATAAATGAAAGCATAGGCTGATAAATGTTACCATCCTTCATCATACGATCAAAGGAACTCTTAACATCTTCAGCGGTTACTGGATTTCCATCAGAGAATTTTGCACCATCACGTATGGTAACAACAAACTCGGTGTCGGAAATTTTCTTAGGTTCTCCTTTCGCTAATCCAGATACAATTGAACCCTTAGCCATGTTCAACGTATATAAAGCTTCAGTAACATGCCAATTACCAGCTTGAGGTAAAGCCATAGTGGTAGTCAATGGGTTAAAATCTCGGCTACTATATGCAATCTGAGCAGTAATAGTGTTAGGAACTACAGTTCCGCCCTTGACAGATTTAGTAGCAGTATGACCACCGCAGCCAGAGAACACCAAAACACTAGCGAAGGCTACAGATGCAACCTCCAGAATTTTCTTCTTATTCAACATAATTCTCCTCGTCATTGAGCAAATTTGGACTACGGTTATGCAACATGACTATGCTGCCCGTTTCCTCCTTCAATTAAATTGTATGACATCTGACGTCTGATGGCAAGTCAAAATAAACATTTAGTGCAGCAAAACTACTTTTTGAACATGCATTAAACCAATTTCCTCTAAAGAAACGCCGATTCCTTTACATAAGCCAACACCTTGTGTTCACGTTAATCATTGTGCTAGCATGAGCATGTCATCAGACATCATACAACTTATTCAAAGTCGAATTTAGTTAAAGGAGTATCCATGGTCAACCAGTATATAAACTGGAAAAGTTCTTCTTTCACCAATAACAGTGGCAGTATAACCTTCACAATCAACACAAAAACTGATTCTGACTTACTAACATGCAGCAAGATAGGAAAAGAAAAAAATACTTTATTTACCCTAGGGATTGAACAAGGATCACTAATACTTAGAGCTTCAACAACTCCTATGAACATAAGTCTAGACATAGAAGATACTTACGGCATGCTTCTATCAGGTCTACATAAAACTGCAATAACTTTCGGAGATTTCGGTACTCGTGTTTATTTAGATGGGTATCAAGTATTTTCATGCGCTACAAACTTATGCCCAGCAACGATTGCAGGAAAAGGAGAGTTCCAATTCTTAGATAACATTGTTTCTGATTTCAAAATATGGCAAGAAATACTTACGCCAGAAGAGATAGTAAAATCCACTCCAGTTTTGACTCCAGATATAGAATTTGCGTCAGCTAGCCTATCTCAATACGACATTAAGAGCCTGCATAATCTTCACAATGGAACAATTTTTGCACGCTTTCGCGTTAGAGGCGTAAACCAATTTGGAACAATCTTAGCAACAAGCAGTTCTGACGAAGAAAATATGAATATTTATATAGGCGACAGCGGAATAACATATAAGGTAATTTCCGGCAATTCCTCTTATGAATATCACGCAAACGGCTACTGGAACGACGGAGGATGGCATGATCTTGTTGTTCGCAGTTTCCGTGGAGCAATCGATATTTACATGGATGGTTATCTTGCACTACATCAAGCAGGTCAATTATTCTTCAATTCACTATCAGAAATATCAAAGGTAAGCATAGGAGAAGATACAAGAGGAATTCGTCTATGCGGAGAGGTACGCAACGGCGGAATTTTCGAATACCCATTAACTGAAGGACAAATTAAGAGGTTATCCCAAGTTACTCCCATAACAAATACAGCACTTTTCGATAAGGGATATGAAGGATCTGCCAGCTACAGGATTCCCTCGATGATTACAACTTCTAATGGTGTAGTAATTGCTGGATCTGATCAGCGCGTAGTAGTATCCAATGACTCACCTAATGAAATACATTTCATCATTAGACGTTCACTAGATAGCGGGAAAACTTGGTTGCCATTACAAACAGTAATTGCATTCCCTGGAGAAGGCATTAATGGTCCTAGCGTAATAGATTCTTGCATCGTATACGATCGAATAAAGAAACGTGTTATTGTTCTGATAGACCAATTCCCAGGAGGAAGAGGATTTGCAAATGCTGAACAATCAATTGGTTTAGACAAAGAGGGTCATTTAATTCTACATGACCAAAATGGAAATCTTTTTACACTTCAATCAGATGGATCTGTTACTGACAGTAATGGTCAAATTACAGAATTTCACGTTGACGAAGATGGTTATGTTAAGAAAAATGGTAAAGATGCTGGGAATATTCATTTTAAAGAAGGCATTGATCCAAATGAAACTTTGTTAACAGAACGTACAAGCTACTTGGTAGAGGTACATTCAGACGACGATGGTGCTACATGGACAAAACCTCGCTTTATTAGCCATATGGTTAAAGAGCCATGGATGGGATTCCTTGGTACTTCTCCAGGAAATGGAATTCAGCTTAGTAATAAAAAACATCTAGGACGCCTTCTAATCCCTTATTATTGCTGCGGTTCAAATCCAAAATTTAGTTCTGGAGGTGCGCTAATCTCAGACGACGGAGGACTTACGTGGAGAAGAGGAAAAGCAATAAATCAAGGTAGAGTCGTCAATGGTCAAATTGTTGATGAGCGCAATTTGGTAGAAGATGACGAAACAACACATGAATCAACATTCGTTGAACGCGAAAACGGTGATGTTGTTGTGCTGTTCAGAAATCAGCATAATTCTGGTCTAGTAGGAAAAGCCATTAGCCATGACGGCGGAGAAACATGGGATGAAATGAAATTTGAGGAAGGAATCCCAGATATATTCAGCCAACCGAATGCGGTTACTCTCCCCCCAATAGACTCAAAAAATTGGGAATCTGGAACAGCTTCAAATCGTGTAGTATTCGCCAACGCAAGCTTAATGCGCCCATACAGAGGATGCGGAATTTTACGTCTTAGCGAAGATGGATGCCATACTTGGACTAATCATAAATGTTTTAATCCATACCACTATGTATATCAATGCATGACAGTACTTCCAGATAATTCATTAGGATTACTTTGGGAAAGGGAAACAGCTGGAGTTTACTTCGCCAAATTACCTCTAGACTGGATTGAAAATTAGCATGGAAACTTAATCAGAAGGAAACAGTTAATGAATGAGATTGATGACTTGGAAACAATGTCCATAAAATCCGTTATTGCTTCTATCGCAACACTTTCTGATTATCAGAATCACAAAAATAATCCAACAGCTCCAATAAGCCGGTGCGACGAAACAATAAATGCTATTAAATCATACATATTGCGCAAACATCTTAAACCAGATGATGCTTTGCCAGGAGAAGTACAATTGTGCAATCAAATTTGCACATCACGATCATCAATAAGGGAGGCTATAAGAAAACTAGAAGCATTAAATATTGTAAGAGTAGAACACGGAAAAGGAACTTTTATTGGATCTCTTTCACTTAGCCCAATGG
This sequence comes from uncultured Gardnerella sp., assembly GCA_947289115.1. Lineage (GTDB taxonomy): Bacteria > Actinomycetota > Actinomycetes > Actinomycetales > Bifidobacteriaceae > Bifidobacterium. The sequence goes on along the minus strand of CAMYPG010000008.1, from coordinate 11,892 downwards.
TGGAAACCTTAGCTTTTCGTGCCTTGATATCAGCAGATAAAAATTTGATTGATTTACAAAATGTTGTAGAAATGCGAAAGTTTCTAGATATAGGCTGTGCTGAAGAAGTGGTTAAATCACTCGCAGGAACAGAACAGTCTAATTTATTTGAGATTGTCAATAAAATGTCAAAATACGCTGCGCAAGGGAAAACCTTTATGCAGCTCGACATTGATTTTCATATGGGCGTATTGAGCCAACTGAATAATAATGTTGCTAAACAAATGGTAAAGTCATTCTGGCTTGTACATATGGCTGTATTACCTCAGTTAAGAATACCTGTTTCCGCAGAAATTGAGCAAACTGCAGATGCTCATAAAGATATTCTAAAAGCTGCAATTGCTGGCGATGTTAATGCATATAGACAAGCAATAATAAAACATTATGAGCCTATAGAATCAATACTGAGATGTGAAAATACTCAAGACTAAAAATAAAATCCAGCAAATATGATATTTGCTGGATTTTATTTTTGCTTATATCGGATAACTTAATGAATATATAAAACTTTCCAACCAACAAAAACAGACTATACATGTTTATGGGGCAATAGGGCAAAGTTAGGAGAAAAATTGCCCCATAAACACAAAATATTTCACAGATGCATACGTTTTACAACTTTGCCGCAAACCAGCGCGTAATCGACGTTGGATGTGTAATTGCAGTTCCAACCACCGCAGCCCAAGCTCCCATTTGCATAACCTTATGCAACTGATCAGGAGTGTGGATACGACCTTCGCAAATAATCGGATAGTTTGGGAAAGCTTGCAAAATCTGACCTAAAAGCTCAAAATCAGGACCATCAGTCTTTGGCCTTCCGGGAGAAGTGCCAGCCAAAGTGGTAGATATAATATCTGTTCCACAATCCGCCGCGCGCTTAGCGTCATCAAAGTTTCCGCAATCAGCCATAACCACTATGCCTTCGTCATGCAAAGCGCGAACAGTTTGCTCGTAAGTCAAACCATCTGGACGCGGTCTATCCGTAGCATCAATCGCAATAATATCTGCCCCAGCAGCAGCACAGCAGCGTGCATGGCGCAAAGTTGGCGTAATATAAACTCCTTCATGACCGTCTTTCCAGATTCCGATTACAGGCACATCTACCTGCCCTTTAATCGCTGAAATATCCGACAATCCTTGGCATCTAATGCCAACAGCACCACCTTCTACGGCAGCCATTGCCATTTGTGCCATTGTTTCTGGGTGTCTTAGCGGCTCTCCAGGATAAGCTTGGCAGCTAACGACTAAGCCACCTTTAATTTTTTCAATTACAGGATTCATATAGATTCCTCCTTTTTAAAATGATTAAAAATGGTTCAAACTTAAATGAACAGCCCAAGCAGCGCCAATCAGAGGAGCAGATCCTCCAAGTTGACCCTTTAAAATTGGGGTGTTCTTAATCAATGTCAAAGCAGAATCTTCAAATCCACTTCGCATAGCATTCCACCAAATATCACCAGCTTCTACAACAGACCCAGAAAGCACAATCACATCTGGATCTATAAGATTAGCCATTCCAGCTACGCACTCACCCAAAGCCTTACCGCTTCTAGCAAGAATTTCTTTTGCATATTCCTCACCAGAATTTGCTCTTACGCAAACATCATAACCATTTTGGGCTTCTTGAGTACCAGCTGGAAGATTTCGATTGTAAAGAGTCGCAAGCCCCGTTCCAGAAGCCACTGGCTCAATGTGGCCCGCACGCGCTCCGCACGAGCAGTCAAAACCTACTCCCAAATCACTAACAACGTGACCCGCATGCCCAGCAACTCCGTGCGCTCCTGTAAACAGCTTGCCGTTTATAATAATCGCCCCACCAATTCCAGTGCCTATGCCAACAGAAAATACAATTGATTTTCCGCGACCTGCGCCGTAAATGGCTTCGCCTAAACCATGTCCACCAACATCGCCAATCATATAAACTGGCAAGTCAGTTACGCTCTTAAATGCGTCATAAATTCGCTGCCCTCGCCAACCTGGCAGAATGTCTGTAGCAGCTACAATTTCGCCAGTTTTACTATTTGGCACTCCCGCAGCCGCTATTCCAATTCCGCTAATAGTTTTGCCATTTTTCTGCGCTTCTTCTATGATTTGCGACACTTTTTCCACTAGGCGATTCTTTATATTTTCTCCACCTTTTGCAGCTTCTGTTGGCATTGAACCATGCTCTTGCACTGTTGGAGATACGTAATCTGCATTTTCTTGGCGAATATTAGAATCTGGCAAAGTCACCAATCCATAGGCGATTTTTGTTCCGCCTATGTCAAAAGCAAGATATGTAGGGCGAGAATCTTTTGTTTCATTCATAAGTAGTTTCCGTTTTCTTTCTTGCGTTTGCGACTTTGCCTATTTACTCGCCCTGCGCAGCGCTCACAGCGTCATGAATACGCGATAAATACCCCAAGCGCTCTTCAACGCTCGCGTCTTGCGGAACGCACACTTTTGCACCCAAATAGTCGATTGCATAATCGTCTTTTAGTGCCTCGCGAGTAGTTTCTTGAATTTCTTTAGACGTCATTAATGACGTTGGCTCATCTGGGTTCATTGGCAAATGACCATCAATCCACTCATATCCGTATTGCGTTGCTTCTGGTCCAGCTCCCGAAAACATTAATCCCTGCAATACTCCTGCTTGCCTTGCTTCGCGCACATGTTCTATAGCAGCTTGAGCATTTCGCTCTTCTACAACGCTTCTTCCCCAGTTTATTGTGATTCCAACCCCAGCATCTTTAGCAATTTGAATCTCTTCTTCTAGAGGTAGGAATCCTTTTTCCGGATTCTGTCCTTCGATATATCGATCGCAGTGTTCTATAACCAGTTTTGCTCCACACCAATCTAGTTGTGCTAGTTCTTCCAACGACTTTTTCATTGCGTCTGCTTGTGCTATTCGAGTTGGCGCTGTGTGTATTTCCACGTGCGATATATCACAACTATCTCGTTTATCTGCAACATCAGCTATGGCTTCGCGAATATCCTTAAAGAATGCGAGCGCACGATGTCTGCCCTCTTCGCTTGGGCTTGCTAGTCCAAATTCTGGATCTGGGTCAAAGTTTATGTGCCTCATTGTCCCAGGTATTGCGGTTATAGTGTTAGCATGCCAATGCGCTGGTATTGCCGACGCTAGCCACGTGCGATTTTGTGAATCTGCCAAATCTCCTGGGTACGGAATCTCTGTTCCAGCAATCCAGCTTTGTTTACCTAACAAATCGTAGTATTTTTCTTGATCTTCGCGAGTTTTTGGTAACGATGCGTATGCGCCTACAACAAATTTAGCTTTCAGCATGATATCCTCCTTGAAATCGTCGCTGATTTATCTTTTGACTTATCTTTCGACTTGTATTTTGACTCGTCTTTTGACTCGTCTTTTGATTCGTAGATTACACCAATATCACTACAATTCGTCAGACGTCTGATAAATCTTTGTACTTGCGACTAAATTGTTTTCAAACTAAAGCAGCTTAATGTAATAAAGTCATAACAACATTAACGCAACAATTTTCACTTATTTTATGCTAATTAATGATGTATTTAATTGATTAATGCTGTAGCATGGTCATATAAGCTACACCAATACAAGCGTAGATTTGTGCACATCAAGCGCGGATTTGAGCATATAAGAACACTTAGCAGCATCTAGGATTTTCTTAATCGAACTCATATCGTCAAAGTTGATTGCAGAGAGTTATTGAAGAAAATTAAGCATTACTGTAATTGTAATTAAGCGAAGGTGCAGTTTACATAACTTGCTATTTGTAGCTTTTAAGCGTAAAACGCGCTAACAAGATAGTAAAAAACAAAGGATTAATTCACAAAACGAGTTAATTCGGGTTAATTCCCAAAATAAATGACAAAAGTAGGAGGAATCATGAAGAAAAGCTTCAAACTAATAGGCTTATCTGCAAGCCTGTGTCTTATGCTAAGCATGTTAAGCATCACTACACCAGCGATGGCATATACTCAAAACGAGCAGCTTACAGAAAGACACACTCCTCTTACAGAGAAAACAGCTAAACAGATTTCAAATGGAGATATAAAGCTGGAGCTTCCCGGAGCTTTAGACATGGCTTTGTATCATAAAAAGCCTTTAGACCCAAATGCTGATTTAGATGGCGACGGCTTAACTAATAGACAAGAAATTTACACTTATACTAAAAACGGTAAAACTTATTATGGGTACAATTCTCACCCTATGATGAATGACACCGATGGCGATGGTATTCCAGATAATCAAGACAGCAATCCTCGCAGATGGGATATAAGCCCACGAGATATGACGCTATTTTCTGAACTTTCTTATCGCGATGATAGTTATATAAACAAGGTTCTTGATTACACTAAACCACTTCATGACATTTATAAGAACCGCAATGAATATCATCTTATGCACAATGAGATAGCCCCGTTCTGGAAAGTTAAAGAAACCTACCACAATAGGGGTGGTTTTGACGCTGTCTTGTTTGAAAATGTAAGTCCTTATCCGTTCTTAGAGCAAGGAACTGTTCAAGTTCTTGCAATTCGTGGAACTTCTCAATTTAATGATTATGACGATGATCTTGCAATAGCTGTAGGTCGCAATCCAGATCAGGCTTACGATGTTGAACAACTTATTGAGCGTTATGGCAGAGAACACACTGTAAATAATCTATATATTACTGGTCATTCTCTTGGAGGCTATTTGGCTCAACGAGCTTTGATTCGTGCAGACGGTAAAGGATATTCTTGGCTTAAGAAAATCTACACTTTCAATGCTCCTCAAATTTGGGGAAATATCTTCAACCGTTGGCTTCGCACTGCAGCAAACGCAGGGAATCGTCTGACTCGCGAAGGTTATGCTGTTCATTACAAAGTAGACAACGACAGAGTTATTCGTTCTGTCGGCAATTTTGCAGGAGCTATAAGTGTTGGCAATTCTGCAGAAGGGCATGGCTCTCGAAGCTACTTTGAACCACGAATGAACAATTTCCCAGGGTTTACCGTAGGAACTAGAGGAGATATATCTGGTACTGGGCGTTGGATGGAAGAGCTTAATAATTTCTACAATGTTCGCACGTTCTAATTTATTGCTAATTGTTAATTAGTGATTTGTAATTAGCAATAGGTAACTGGTTCGTGTAATTTACTAACAATAAACTAAACGCTGACTTACAAAATGTGTATTAACGCATAAATAAGTCAGCGCTTTTTATATTGATTAATCCAACTATTCTGGGTTATTTCACAAAGATTTTATCTGGCACAAGAACATCCTAGTGGAGAAAGAAAATCATCCCACACCGAGAAGACTCAGGCGAGCTGAACTATTGTCTAGTATTCCAGCATCCAGATAAGACCAAACTAAAACTTTCTTCAATATAAAACTTATGCAATATTCACTCAAACGCATCGCATTCCCACAGCATGCTTATAAGAACTTGTATACACAAAAACTACGATTTATGCTATTTTTCTAGACTTAGCAAAAGTTATAGCAGCAATACTTACAACAAGAACAGCAAGAACAATCAATGGCGCCGTGAAATAATTTGTGTAGAATTCACGCACATCAACATCTACGGAATTGATAGTCGCAGCATAAGAAATATACGACAATACGCCTAATACAACATCAATAATTGCATATGAGTACGCATCTTTATACAACTCTTTAGCTGATTTGCTGCTTTTAACCCATAAAATTACAGATAGAACCAAGCCTATTAACATTGATGCAACAGCAACAAGTGCAAACAACATATCTAACATAAAACCCTCCTGACCAATTAAATCCTCTTCCATAGCGGATTCAATATAATTCTAATTTAACTAAGATTTTCGTGTCAATATTAAAAAAAAATCACAGAATTTTGCACATTATTTTCACATTTAGACTATTTTTAAGGTGTAATAACAGGCGAAGAACGTTGATATATCAGCTCTCCCCACATGGAGCGGACAACGGGAATCGAACCCGCCTCTGAAGCTTGGGAAGCTTCCATTCTACCGATGAACTATGTCCGCATGTTCGGCTGCTGGCGATTAATACCTTCAAATGACTCGATTAATCAATCTAGACAACAAACCATATAAGGATATCATGCTCCGCTTACGGCTACAACTCCACTAGGAAATCTTCTCCCATATCGGATGTTGAATACAGATTCAGACTTATCAAATTCATCTGGTCTTGCAGCAGCTTCACTTTCATAAGACATTTCCGCATACCCAGAATACTCAGCATTATCCTCTTGCGACTTAGCCATTAGTCTCAAGAAGTTAACTCGCTCTTTAACAGCTGACTGATGAGAAAACATCTTCAATAATTTTGATTTATCATCTTCAAATGGATTTACAATCATCAGCGAAGACATTGCCTGCAATCCAGCGGCTCTACTCATCTCATGTATTTTTGCACCGTAAGAAATTTTATTTAGAGCAGAAGCCAAAGCTGCAGGATCTCCCGTAAGCATTCCAGCGCTTTTATCTGCGTCAAATTCGCGTCTTCTAGAAACCACCAGCTTAATCATCAATGCTCCAACTGGCACAAAAATCACATTTAAAACTTGACCAACAATCTTTAACACTGGGCAACGGCTTTTAGAAGATTCTGATCTAACAGCAAACTCACTATCAGCAGTATGCTTCTTTTTGGAATACGTAAGAACATAGCCAACATAAGTCATAATTGTCGCAATAGCTGAAGCAATAGTGGAATTCAAAATATCATGATTATAAATATGAATCAGCTCATGACTTACAACTCCACGCAACTCACGCTCATTTAGAATGTTTAAGAGTCCACGCGTACAACAAATAACAGCATGTCTTTCACTGCGACCAATTGCAAAAACATTAGGACTATCCATTGGAGCAACGTAAAGATGCGGCATCGGTCTTTCGATTCTCGCAGAAATCTCGCGAACAATACCATACAAGACTGGCTCTTCATCTTCACTGACTTCTATAGCATTCACCATGCGAATTGCGAGCTTGCCAGAAAGCCAATACGCGCACACACTGAGAATTATTCCTAAAACTACAAACCAAATCAGCATAGGTAAGCGCAATCCACAGGCAGCCCAAATTAAGGCAAGAATCAACCAGATTACTGAGAACAGTGCTGCTGTTTTCAGATAATTGCGGCATCGCATTCCTATATTGCTGAACATGTTTACGATTCTAATAATCGGAACTGTAATTTTGCTGAATGAAAACTGTATATTTATAATTAATATGTTTAAGATTAATGCTAATTAGTGTATTTAAGATTTATAATCTGTTAACAAGTGGTCACTAAACGTTTTGCAAATGTGCATAACGTAAGCGACCACTAAAAATTAACAAACTATTGTTGATGATTCGCTATATCTATAAGCATTTGCTTAGATACAACTTTTTTGCGAGCGCGATTTTCTGCCATACCAGATTCAACTTCAAAATCGTCAACTCTTTTCCACCCATCAAAATCAACTACATCCACGCCTCTGGAAGCGAGAAGATTTTCGATAGATTTAGGCTCTCTATCTATTGCCAATCTGCCAGGAAGTGCGGATTCACATTCTTCGAGCGAGCTTTTTGATAAATCTTCCAACATATTTGCCACTATTTGCAAAGCGTCTGACTTTGTGGAACCAATTAATCCAACAGGTCCTCGCTTAGCCCAGCCAGTTGCATACAAGCGTGGACGCACAACATCACCATCTGGATCAGTTACTATGCGACCATCTTTATTCGCAAGAAGAGTTTTGTTCTCATCGTAAGCAACGCCAGAAACCTTAGCAGGCTTATATCCAATCGCATGGTAAACCGCTTGAACAGGGTATTCTTCAAACTCTCCAGTACGAGTCATTTTCCCGTCCGCGCTTGTAACTGTACGCTCTACTCGAATAGCGCACACTCGCCCATCTTCTCCCAGAATTTCAACTGGATCAGAATTGAAGTGAATAATATAGCGTCGATTTGCAGGATTGCCTTCAAAGTCAACGTTTCCACTATCTTCCATATCTTCGCTCAAATCGCGTATAGCAAAAAGTTCTTCTACCATTTGACGAGTCAATTTGTCTTTTCCAGCAACATCAATCGTTTCGTCATCCAAGTCAAAATCGTTTTCATTTACAACTATTTGCACGCCAGAAAGCTTTTCCATCTCGCGCAATTCTTGCACAGAGAATTTAGCTTGAGCAACGCCTCGTCGAATAAACAAGTGCAATGTTTTAGCCTGGTTTTTAAGCAAACCATTGTAAACGTCGTCGGAAATGTCCGTGTGTTCTCTAAGATAATTCGCGTCTCGCAAAAGCTCGCGCGCAACATCCATAGCAACGTTTCCGCCACCAATAACAGCCACTTCGCTTGCATCAAGCGGCCACGTGCGCTCACTGGTAGGATATCCGTCGTACCATTCCACAAATTTTGCAGCGCCATACACGCCGTTTAACGATGCTCCTGGAATACTAAGCGGCTTATCTTCTACAGCGCCCGTAGCAAACAGAATTGCATCGTAGCGAGGCAATAAATCTTCTAGCGTAATATCTTTGCCAAATTCAACATTCGCATACAAGTGAATATTTGGATTATCAAGCGTTTTAGCCAAAGCATCTGCAATGAATTTTATGCTCGGATGGTCTGGCGCAACTCCATATCGAACCAGCCCGAATGGAACTGGTAGTTTTTCAAATAAATCGATTCTAGCGCTCGTACCTAATCCCATTTCGTCACCCAATTTTTTAAGCTGACGAAGAAAAATATCTGACGAGTATATTCCAGCAGGCCCCGCGCCAATAACTGCGATTCGCAATTCGCTCGCATCCGCATTATAATTCGTTTCCATAAAATTTCCCCATATTGAGTATTTCAAGCATTCTTAAGCATTTTTGAACTCTTTTGTAAACTGTTTTATAAGTCGCTTCCTTAAATGCTCCACTACTTAGACTAGCGCCTTGACTCATTCAAGAAAAGACCAAAGTGAATATTGTCACTTATATACATTTTGCTTATGCGTGCTTGTAACTTGTGACTTATGCACATATGCACATTTACTCTTACGCGCGCTTTCCTTTCAACGCTGTAAGCGCCCATAAAATTGACACAACATCAATCATCTCTTGCATCATAGCTCCAAGAACCGCAGGAATCAGCCCAAAAGCCGCCGCAATCATGCTTATAACAGCTAATCCAATTCCCAACATAACAGCTTGAACCATAACACGCTTCGTGTGTTTTGCAACACTTACAGCGTTTGCTACAGCATAAATGTTGTTGTTCATAATCACAACTTGCGCGCACTCCGAAGCCGCTGTATCGGTGCCATCAGTCAAAGCCACACCAATGTTTGCTGCAGCCAAAACTGGTGCATCGTTTACGCCATCTCCAACCATCATCGTTATGCTACATTTTTGTGTTTTTCCGCCAGAAAAGTCGAAAGCATCCGTGCTCAGTAAGCTTGTGCTACCTTCCGAATACTTATTATCCGCATTAACACTATCCGTATTCTTATAGTGCTGTTTTACGCACTCAAGCTTGTCTTCTGGAAGCAAATTCGCTTTCACATGCTCGATTCCAACGCTTTTTGCTATTGTTTGAGCCGCTTGCAGACCATCTCCAGTAAGCATGCTTATTGAACGAACACCAAACTCCTTTAGTTTTTGAATCGTAGATTTTGCATTTTCTCGAGGCACGTCTTTTAGAACGATTCGCCCAACAAGTTTGCCATCAAAAGAAACGTATGTCGCCATTTCGTCGGCAGAAAGCTCTTCAAAATTGCTTTCTATTTTTGATATATTTTCTACATTTGCACGTTTGGCTTTATCTTCGGTTGCTTGCGACTCATCCTCGGGATTGCCAGCTGACGCCTGCAAAACGTATTTTTTGCGACCTACTCTAACGTTTACGCCATCCACACTTGCGCATATACCTTGACCAGCAGTTTCTTTAACACCGCTTATAACTGGGTATTCACGCACGCTTGGAAGTTGCGGAACGGCAGATGGATGCGTGTTTTGCCAAAGATCCGATCCAGCTTTTGCAATTCCTCCTGCAAGAATGTGCTGTGAGTATGTTTCCAGAACACCAGCAAACATTAGTATCCTATTTTGCAACCCACTATTTTCTTGATTTTCCTGATTTTCGCTATCTTGATGATTCGCTAAATCCACTCTAACAACTTGAGGCTGTTTAACAGTAAGCGTTCCCGTTTTGTCAAAGAACACATCTGTTACTCGGCTTAGCTGCTCTAAAACATCTTGGCTTTTTACCACAATACCAAGTTTTGCAAGTCTTCCTGTTCCTGCCATAAACGCCACTGGAACAGCTATCAAGAGCGGGCAAGGAGTAGCTAGCACCAAAACTTGCGCAAATCTTAAAGCCTGACCAGATGCAGCCCAAGCAACGCCTGCAATAACAAATGAAAGCACAGTAAAAGGCACAGAAAGCATATCCGCAAATCGCACTACTGCAGCTTTAGAAGATCTTGCAGATTCAACCAACTTCATGATTTTTTGATATTGCGAATTTTGCGATAACTTAGTTACGCGCATAATCAACACAACACCGCCATTTACGCATCCAGACAACACTTGCGCGCCAGCAAACACTTCACGCGGAAGCGACTCGCCATTTATTGCGCTTGTGTCTAGAACAGCGGAACCGCTTAAAAGCTCACCGTCTACAGGAACTGTTTCTCCTGGAAGAACAACTATTACATTGCCGATTTTTAGATCTTCAACTGGAACTGTTTTGTATCTTTGTAATTGGCTAGAAGACTTTACCTCTTGCAATATTGGGCATTCTTTAGAGTTATTGTGACATTTTTTACACGATTCACAACTAGTAAAATCTTTATGTTCTTGCAATGCCTCTAGCGAAGATTCATCGCTGACTTTTCTAAAATGACTATGATCAAGCAGAGCACATTGCTCACAAGATTCACCGCACACTATTCCAGGAAGTGTCATTAAATGCGCGGTTTGAGGAGACGCATTTACTAAAAGAGATAGATTTTTCTGCGCTGCATCTTGCGCAAAGTCTTCGATTGCTTCGCCTGTAAACACCATTACAACAATCAAATAACTTGCCCAAAATTCGCCTATACAAAGCGTTGCAAGCAATGCAACAAACGCAAGCAAGTCAATTCCAAGTGTGCCATGCATTAAATCATCAATCATACTTAAAAGCGACTTAACACATGTATATAAAACTAAACATGTTATTATACTTTGCCCGATTGTAAGGCTTATTTGCACATTAAAATCAAAATTTATCAATGAAAATAGGTAATTTAACGTCTTGCTTATAGCTTTGCAAAAATCGAGTATAAAAGTCAGATTGCTAGAATAAAACGCCGCAATAAACGGGAATAAAACTAAAACTATTACTAATTGAGGAGCACGACGGCAATACGATAAAAGTTTACGCATACACTTTCCTTACGCTGATCAGGTTAACTGCGCTAAACGCTGCTAACACACGATTTCACGCCTTGTTAACCCATTGAGCAGCTATTTATAACAGCAAACTCAATACACGGCGTAAGAGGTTATATTGACTTAACAAATTTAGTCTATCAAACGGACTTGATGAGAAGCATTCTCATATAACAAGATGCGCGCAAACACAAGGAACACGCACAAAACACAATACGTACCCCATGAATGAAAAAGGGCTTCTAGCGATTGGCTAGAAACCCTGTTTGTGGAGCTAAGGAGACTCGAACTCCTGACCCTCTGCTTGCAAAGCAGATGCGCTACCAGCTGCGCCATAGCCCCATTGGAGAAAAAGAACAAAATGCTCAATTTCGTGGGCCCGGGAGGACTTGAACCTCCGACCTCATCCTTATCCTGTCTCTTATACACATCTCCGAGCCCACGAGACGTAGAGGAATCT
>CAMYPG010000007.1 GCA_947289115.1 uncultured Gardnerella sp. | reverse complement strand
TTGCTTTCGGTTTTGTTTGCTACTAGGGGCTTGCAAAACCGGAAGCATTTTTTGTGTTTGAGGGCTTTTTGTGTTGTTTTGTGGATATTGTGTTTGGTGTAGAGTGCGCTCACGTTTTTGCCCGTGTTTGTTTCCAAAATCTCCAAATACGTAAACAATCTCGGGAAAATCGCTCGCGCGTTACAGCGCGCTCACGTCTTCGCCGCGCGTAAAGTCCACCGGACTTTACGTTTGAGCGGCTCAGCGCTCCGAATTGCCTTCGCGCGCTACGCTTTGAGCGCGAAGGCAGGTCTCGCGCTCATGTTTGTAGTCAGATTTGCTTAAATAGGGAACAAATGCGGGAGGATTAGTCACCCTAAAACTGCTGCGATTAACGCAATACAAATCGGACTCGTAACCGTAGAAAACAGGATTCCATCGCGCGCAAAACTCAAGCCAACATTGTATCTTGCAGCGTAATTGTACACGTTTTGACCAGTCGGCAGCGCCGCCAGCACAACACACGCGTAAAGAGTGGCACCTCGGAAACCCATAACAAAATAAGCCAATAAAAACGCAATAATTGGCATAATCAAGTTTTTCAGAATAGCAACAGTCGCAATAGCAGCACGATTAGAATCTTTTTGTAGCGGCTTGCTGCCGTAAAGTGACATTCCAAAAGCCATTAAAATCATAGGAACCGCTGAATCGCCAATCATTTTAATCGGGTCATAAAGAAAATTCGGAACAGGAAAATAGCCAATTTTTGCGGAAATTGCCGAAATAATAATTCCTCCAAGTGAACCAATTAAAAGTGGTTGTTTAAGCGGCTGTTGAGCAATGCGTTTAAGCGAGCACTTTCCAGTAGTTGTAACGTCTAAAACCGTTAGTCCAACAGGCGTAAAAACAGCTTGCTGCATAACTAAAATCGGTGCAACAAGTGCAGGGTTTCCAAGAATATAAGTTGCAACAGGCAAGCCAATGTTGTTTGAGTTTAAGTAAAGCGAGTTAAGCGCGCCAATTGTGCAATCTGCCGCAGGAAGGTGGAAAAACAGGCGATTAAGCAGAATAAATGCAACGCCAACAATCATTGCGGAGAAAAACGCAACAAAAATTGACGAGTGGAAAATCTCAAAAATTGGCTCTTTTGCAAGGATTGCAAACATTAAACAAGGACTAGATACAAAGAAGCTTACGCGATTAAGCACCATTTGTGCTTGAGATCCGCCGATGCGAAGACGTGCTGTTACATATCCAGCGGCGATTACGATGCCAATTACGCAAAAGCCTTGCATAGCACTGATTAAACCCATGAAAACGATTTTAGCGCTGATTTTTGGATTGTGGGTAATGCGCAATCGACTTTTATTGGCGTATGTTACTTTTATTGGCGCATGTTATTTGACGTTGCAATATGGCATACTAGAAAACGGTGGCGCTGCAAGCCGCCAGAGCATTCGACGGCGTCGATCCCCTCACGTGATTTTCACGCATGATTTTGGGCGAGGCTGGTGTCCGCTGTCGTGCAGCTAGACTTTATTGATAGCCTTAGGGGTGGCTCGCATAAGCGTGTGCATTCTTCAGGCTAAGAGCGCGAAACTATTGCAGAGTTTCGCTAGGAGCATAGTGCCCAGAGTAACACGAGAAGGCTTCACCGTGCCCGAAGCCAATAATGATAAAAATGAAGATAAAAATCTTTCATTCGTAGCAGCAAATTCAAGCGCGAACGAATCTACTAACGCAGCTGACGATCAAAGATCAGCAGCTGCTTCAACTGTTACATCACCCGTTACAGCAGGTGTTGTCAATGTGGTTTCAGGTTCGCAAGACGCAGCGTCAAGCACAAGACGCAGGCGTGCTGGAAGACGCGTTGTAAGAGTTGCAGGAGCAGCTGGCGAATCGATGAAACTACACGTACAAGGCGGAAACGATTACGATACACGCTCTGAGGAAACTGAATCTGAAAGTGTTGTTGAGCACCAAACTCCTGTAAGGCCGATAACATCGCTACTTTTTCAGGAGCCTGTTTTACCTCATCGTTTGCCTGAAAACAATAGTCGTATGCGCGATTTAGATTACGACGATGATGCAAATGAAAGCGATAGAGAAAACAGTCGAGATGATTTAGACAAAGACAATAGTCGCAGTTCACGAAAGTTGCGTAAAACGCGTTCTGGCAGGAATGACAGGAAGAATCGCAATGAAGACGAGGATTTAAGTAGAGTACGTAGTCGCAAAAATCGCAATAATCGTAACAATTTTGACGATAACTATGATTCTGAATCTGACGATGATACACGTGTTATTCGTGTGCGTTCTAGAGTAAATCGTGCAGATCGCACAGATCGATCCAATCGTGCAAATCCTGAAGATTTAAACGAAATTGATAATAGAAGCGATAGCAGAATAAGTAGAAATAATCGAGATTATCTAGATAAGGATAGCTTGGATAAGTCTAATTTTGATAAAGCTAACCTTGACAAAGATAATGGTGACAAATATAGCGAGAATAACAATAATGGTCGTAAGAATCGTGACAATCAGGATAATTACGATGATCAAAATCATAGAAAGTCACGCAAGAATCGCAGACTAAACGCTGCCGAAAGACGCGCCGCCGCAGAAGTCGAGCAAATAGAAGAAGACCTTGAATACGACGACATAGTTTATTCTCCAATCGATGATGTAATTGACGAAAGAATTGAAAATAGTGTTGAGTCAGATAATGATGTAGATTCTGAATCAACCCGCAAGTATACAAAAACTTCTGATTTAGAAAATAATGATGATGAAGACGGAGAAATGATAACCCGTCGTCGCCGTCGTCGCAGACCGTCTCGCGCAGATAAGGAAGATAGGACAGATAAGTCTGATAGATCAAGCCGTAGAACAACATCCGACCTATCTTCGGATGATTCTTCATATGCTGACGATTATGACATAAACGAAATAGAAGTGTCTCAAGAAGACCGCGATTTAATTCCAGATCCAGACGAGTTGCGATCTCAAGATGACGAGGAAGTGTACACTCGTCGTCGCCGTCGTCGCAGGTCGAAATCTTCTGACGATTCGTCTCAAAGTTCCTCAAGCTCACAAAGTTCGCAAAATTCACAAAGCACACAATCGCGTTTTGCGTCAATAGACTCCGATTCATCTAGTCGAAGATCTAGAAAACAGCAGTATATTGACGAGATTACGGATATTGAAGGTTCTACGCGACTTGAAGCCAAAAAACAGCGTCGTCGTGACAATCGCAGAGAGCGTAATCGTCAAAACTTGCTTATGGAGCAAGACTTTTTGGCAAGGCGTGAAAACGTTGACCGACTTATGGTTGTGCGTGAACGCGATCGTCACACGCAAATTTCTGTAATTGAAGACAATATTCTTGTAGAACACTATGTTTCTGATATTCAAGAAGTTGCAACCGTTGGGAATATTTACCTTGGTCGTGTACAAAATGTGCTGCCAAGCATGGAAGCAGCGTTCGTAGACATTGGTCAAGCCCGAAACGGCGTACTTTACGCTGGCGAAGTCAACTGGGATACAACCCGATTAGAAGGACAGCCGCGAAGAATGGAGCTTGCGTTTAAGGCAGGAGACCCTGTTTTAGTGCAAGTTACTAAAGACCCTATAGGCCATAAGGGTGCGCGACTAACATCTCAAGTAACGCTTGCTGGTAGGTTCCTTGTGCTTGTTCCGTCTGGAGCGATGACGGGCGTAAGTCGCAAGCTATCCGACCGTGAGCGCAGCCGACTTCGCGCAATCGTAAGCAAAATCGCGCCTAAAGACATGGGCATAATCATTAGAACCGCCGCAGATGGTGCTAGTGAAGATGCGATTGAAAAAGACCTTGAATCGCTTGTAAAACAGTGGGAACGAATCGAAGCGAAGCGAGAAGAGTTCTTGCACGGAAAGCGTCCAAAGCTTTTGCAAGGCGAGCCAGATGTGGCGATTCGCGTTGTTCGAGACATTTTTAACGATGACTTCCAAAAGATGATTGTGGAAGGCAAGGGTGCATACGACCGCATTTGCGAATACTTGGAGATGATGGCTCCTGATTTGCGAAGCAAGATTGAGTACTGGGATCCTGCAGAGCATGAAGGTAAAGACGTGTTCGACAAGTGGCAAATCGACAGCCAGCTTAGAAAGGGCATGGAGCGCCAGGTTTATCTTCCTGCAGGCGGTTCGATTGTTATTGACCGAACGGAGGCAATGACAACGATTGACGTAAATACGGGTCGTTTTATTGGTCGCGGAAAGTCGCTGGAAGAGACTGTGACTCGCTGCAATTTGGAAGCTTCCGAGGAGATTGCGCGACAGCTGCGACTTCGCGATATAGGCGGCATGGTTATGATTGATTACGTTGACATGGTTATGCCAGCGAACCGCGATCTTGTTTTGCGCCGTCTTGTTGAGTGTCTTGCGCGCGACCGCACAAAGCATCAGGTTGCGGAGGTTACATCTCTTGGTCTTGTCCAAATGACTCGTAAGCGTGTTGGACAGGGTTTGGTCGAGGCGTTTTCGGAGGAGTGCCCGACTTGCAAGGGTCGTGGGTTTATTCTTCACGACGAGCCGACTGTGTCTTCGGAGTATGCGGATCCTTACGCGCTTAAGGGCGGTGATCCGTTTATTAAAACCAATAAGCATGGTCATGGAAGTATTGCGGACCCTATGCCTGTGGTTAAACAGGAGTCCAGTGCGGATGTTCGCGCCAAATTAGCGCGTATTGCGGCTGCTGCAGCGTCGTCGGCTTTCTTGGAGGAGTCTTTGCGTAAAAGTGACGAAAAAGACGGTAACGATAATAAAGACGATAACGATAATGATGTGAATGCTGTAGTTGCAGATGACGTTGATAATGGTGACGATGCAGGCGATAGTGTTGTTGACAGTGTTGACAGTGTTGACGAATCTTCGGTTGCTGGCGACTTTTCTGCAGCAGATGCGAGTAGTGAATCTGCAGAAAGCAGTGGAGAATCGCAGGTAGTCGGGAAAATTGAGGAATCTGAGGATTCGCAAGAATCTCAAGAATCTCAAGAATCTCAAGAATCCACAGAAAGCTCTCAAGAATTTAGTGAAAACTAAAAAATAGACGCAAAGTATACGGCTCGAGTACAATAATGTCTATTGCTTATTTCGACTTTATGAATTAAGACTTGACGTTAGTACAGGGGTCGGTGTAATTTTAATAGTCGGTGTCTTGCCGCAGGTTCAACGCTGCGCGTGAGGCAATAGTAAAGCTTTCAATTTAGCTAAGGAACGAATTATGTACGCGATTGTGAAGGCCGGTGGCCATCAAGAGAAGGTCGAGGTTGGCGACGCCATTCTCGTGAACCGTCTCGATGCAAAGAAGGGCGATACCGTGGAATTCCCGGTCGCGCTCGTTGTTGACGGTGCTAAGGTGACCTTAAGCGCCAAGGATCTTGCTAAGATCACGGTGAAGGCAGAAGTCTTGAATGACGAAGCCAAAGGTCCAAAGATTAGCATTATGAAGTATAAGAACAAGACTGGTGTGGCTCGTCGCAAGGGTCATCGTCAGAAGTTGACTCTCGTCAAGATCACGGCCATCGCCTGATTGACGGTGTTATAAACCTGAAAGGACAGCAAGATGGCACATAAGAAGGGTGCGTCTAGCTCGCGCAACGGTCGCGACTCACAGGCGCAATATCTTGGCGTTAAGAAGTTCGGTGGAGAAGCTGTTGTGGCTGGAAACATTATTGTTCGCCAGCGCGGCACCAAGTTCCATGCAGGACAGAACGTTGCTTTGGGTAAGGATCACACGCTGTACGCTTTGGTGGACGGCAATGTGAAGTTCGGCATTCGTCGCGATCGCAAGGTTGTAGACGTAGTTACCGCCTGAGTAACCCATTAATCTTCTAGCCGCACCCCGTTCGGTGCGGCTTTTTTGTTTTTGCAAATCTGGCGAGTATTGACGTTTTTTGTTGTTGATTTTGGCGTTTTGAGCTACAAAATCGGGAAATGATCTTGTGTTTGTTTCCAAGATCGACCAAAACGTAAACAAACGCAGTCAAATCTGGCGAGTATTGAGCATCAAGTAAGGTAAAAGTTATGAGCGATTTTGTAGATCGAGTAACGGTACATGTTAAAGGCGGCGACGGCGGCAATGGATCCGCAGGCGTGCGTAGAGAAAAATACAAGCCACTTGCAGGTCCAAATGGCGGCAATGGTGGAAACGGCGGAAGCGTTATATTCGTAGCCGATCGCAATGCAAATAGCTTGCTTGATTATCGATTTATGCCTCATCGCGTAGCGCAGAGTGGCACAATGGGTCTAGGTGATACAAAGGACGGCTCCAAAGGAGAAGACCTTATGTTGCCAGTGCCAGTCGGAACCGTAGTTTTTGAGGCGAAGGGCGCATCGGGCGCGCAAAAAAAGCCAGGCAACGTTTTGGCGGATTTGCAACACGTAGGCGACACATTCGTAGTCGCAGCAGGAGGCGCAGGCGGACTTGGAAACGCCGCTCTTGCCAATAAAACTCGCCGCGCTCCAGGTTTTGCACTACTAGGCGAACCTGGCGAAGAACGAGACGTAATCCTAGAGCTAAAGTCGATAGCAGACGTCGCGCTAGTGGGCTTCCCGTCTGCAGGAAAGTCAAGTCTTGTAGCTTCAATCAGCGCTGCAAAACCAAAAATCGCAGATTATCCGTTTACAACGCTTGTTCCAAACCTTGGTGTGGTCAGCTTTGGTGAATACCGCTACACAATCGCAGACGTGCCAGGATTGATTCCAGGAGCTTCCGAAGGAAAAGGGCTTGGTCTAGAATTTTTGCGCCACATTGAGCGCACGGAAATAATCGCCCACGTAATCGACTGCGCAACGCTTGAATCCAATCGCGATCCAATCAGCGATTATAAGGCTTTGGAACACGAGCTTTCGCAATACGCAAACAAGTTGGATTTGCCACTTGGAGCGATTCCGATTCCAGAGCGTCCGCGAATTATTGTGCTAAACAAGATTGATGTGCCAGAGGCAAAAGAGTTGGCAGAATTTGTGCGAAGCGACTTTGAAAAAATGGGCTTTCCAGTTTTTGAGATTTCTACTGCGTCTCACGAAGGCTTGAAAGAGCTTGGTTTTGCGCTTGGAAAGATGGTGGCTGGTATGCGCGAAAAGCTTGCTGAGCAAGAGGCAGCGCGAGAAGAAGAGCGAGTTGTTATTCAGCCGCTTGAACAGCCAGCATTGAGACGACGCAGAGATGATGGCCGCGGAAGTGCTAGCGACTTTACAATCGAGCGCGAAGAAGACAAAAATGGCGACTTCTGGTTTACTGTTACGGGCGCTAAGCCAGAGCGTTGGGTTGTGCAAACAAACTTCGACAACGACGAGGCAGTTGGCTATTTGGCGGATCGCTTAGCAAAACTTGGTGTGGAAGACGAGTTGCGCAAGAAGGGTGCGCGTCCAGGAGACGAGATTAGGATTGGTCGCGGAAACCGCATGGTTTGCTTCGACTGGGATCCAAGCATTGCAGCAGGTGCGGAAGGTTTGGACGGTGCTAGCTTGGGCGCGCGTGGAAAAGACTTGCGACTTGAAGCAAATGACCCTAGAGGTGCAAGACGCACAAACGCTGAGCGCAGACGCGATTATCACATGATGATGGATGCAAAGAGCGCTGTGCGAGATGCGATGATGGCGGAGAGAAAGCAAGGTCATTGGGCAGATCCATCGGTAGATGACGACAAACACGATGAGCAGAGTTTATTTGGACGTGGTGAGTAAATGATTAATAAGGCAGTTGAGCCTACCGAAGATGAGATTCGGCGTTCAATTAGCAATGCGAACACAATAGTCGTAAAAGTTGGCTCTAGTTCGCTTACAGACTTATCTGGTCATTTAGACGTGCAAAAATTACGTGCTCTTGTTACGGCTATTAGCCGTGCTCAAATGTCTGGAGCTAATGTAGTTTTAGTATCTTCTGGTGCTATCGCAGCGGGATTTGGACTACTTGGTTTTAATGAACGTCCTAAAGATGTGCCTACTCAGCAAGCAACAGCATCAGTTGGACAAGGCTTGCTCATGTACCAATATGAGTCAGCATTTGCGGAATTCGGCATAAGAGTAGGGCAAATGCTACTAACGGCAGACGTTACTATAAGCCCTTCGCGTTATCGTAATGCCCAACGCACAATGCTTAGGCTGCTGGAATTAGGCGTTGTGCCAATCGTAAACGAAAACGATGCTCTGTCTAGCAACGAAATACGTTTTGGTGATAACGATAGGCTTGCGGCGCTTGTGGCGAACATTGTGCGAGCAGATGCGCTGGTTCTTTTAACAGATGTTGACGCGCTTTACACGGCTCCGCCTAGCGAACCAGATGCTAAGCGGATTAGTTTTGTTCCAGATGTTACGCGCGCGCTAGACGATGTTAAAGTTGGCTCCAGCATTTCGGGTGTAGGCACAGGCGGAATGATAACCAAAATGGATGCGGCGCACGTTGCTGCTGTTTCTGGAATCCCAACGCTTTTGACATGTGCTAGTAACGCGGAGGACGCGCTATCTGGCGATGCAGTTGGAACCGTGTTCGCGCCACTAAATTCGCGCGCGTCTTCCAGAAGACTTTGGATTGGTTTTGCGTCTAATCCGCATGGCTCGATTATTGTAGATGCTGGTGCAGCTGCAGCAGTTCGAGGAGGACGAGCAAGCTTGTTGGCTGCTGGAATCGTAGGGGTTGCTGGCGACTTTTCTGCAAGCGATCCAGTGTGGATTGATGACGAGCATGGCAATCATTTAGCCAAAGGGCTAGTTGCATTTGATTCAGATGAGATACCGCAGGTAATGGGGCTTACAACAGATGATTTAGAGGCGACTTTGGGGCGGCAATACGCGCATCCTGTGGTGCATCGCGACAATCTTGTGCTTTTATAATCTTCTACTTGCTAATCGATTTGCATGTGCGCTTAAAATTACGCCAAGCAAGGTAGAGATTCGAGATTTTTCGCAGCGAGCGAGGTGAGCCTCAGCGCCGAAGGTGGTGACTCGCCGAGAGAGCAAGAAAAATCGAGAATCTCGGTGATTAAGCAATACGCAATTGTTCAGACTTGTAAGAGGGCTGGGTGATTCTTGGTCGAACAATATAAGAGCGGCAGCCGATACCAAACAATCCAATGAGTCACCACTACAAACAAACTTCAACCAAAAAACAGAATCAAAACCAAATCGGAACAACCGCAACACCAGCCAACGCGTAAGAGGCAGAGCGTTGTGAGACAAGAATTAGCCAGCCCTCACACAACAGCAAACAGGAATCCGCGCTGGTTGAAACGTAAACAAAATCGGGAAATAACGTGTAATGGTTAAACTGTAAGTATGGCAGAAAATATCGCAGCAAATATGGCAGAAAACGAGTTGCAAATCGCAGCAAACGTATCAAACTCTCAATGGCGCTCTATGAGCAATCGCATTAACAAAGTGGCACCGAGTGCAACGCTTGCTGTAGATGGCAAAGCAAAAGCAATGAAAGCCGCAGGAATCGACGTTATTAGCTTCGGCGCAGGCGAACCTGATTTTCCAACGCCGCTCTACATTGTTGAAGCCGCAGCCGCCGCATGCAAAGACCCAAAAAACTACAAGTACACGGCTACGGCTGGTCTTCCAGAGCTTCGCGAGGCGATTGCGCGCAAAGTCAAGCGCGATTCTGGCTACGATGTTTCCCTAAATCAAGTTGTTGTAACGAATGGCGGCAAACAAGCTGTTTACGAAGCATGCCAGATTTTGTTAAACGATGGCGATGAAGTTATAATCCCAGCGCCATATTGGACAAGCTACCCAGAGGCAGTAAAACTTGCAGGTGGTGTGCCTGTGCCTGTTATGTCTGGCGCGGATCGCGGTTTTGAGCCAGATATTGAGGCGATTGAGGCGGCTCGTACCCCACGCACGCGTGCGATTATTGTAACTTCGCCTTCTAATCCAACAGGCGCTATTTGGAGCGCACAAACGATTCGCGCGATTGGCGAATGGGCTGTAAAACACCATATTTGGGTGCTTTCCGACGAGATTTACGAGCACTTGCATTACGACGGCGTAAAAACGTCGTATATTGGCGTAGAAGTGCCAGAAGTGCGCGACCAGCTGCTTGTTTTGAACGGTGTTGCTAAAACGTACGCAATGCCAGGTTGGCGTGTTGGCTGGATGGTTGCGCCGCTTGATGTCGCAAAAGCTGCGATTAAGCTTCAAAGCCACATGACGTCTAACGTTTCCAATATTTCACAGCGAGCAGCTCTTGCAGCGGTTGGTGGGACCTTAGATGAAGTTGCAAAAATGCGCGATTCCTTCGACGCTCGTCGCAAGGCGATTGTGCAAGCGTTAAACAGCATGCAAGGCGTGACTTGCCCTCTTTCGCACGGCGCTTTCTACGCGTTTGCAAACGTTGAGGCACTGCTTGAGTGCCCGATGGGCAAGGATTCTAAGATTCCAGGCACGTCGTCCATACTCGCGCAAATGCTACTTGATGAAGCGCATGTTGCCGCTGTTCCTGGAGAGGCTTTTGGTGCGCCTGGCCACTTGCGATTCTCGTGTGCTTTAGCAGACAGTCAGCTTGCCGAAGGTATGAGGCGTATGAAGCAGTGGATTGAAAGCGGAAGCGCGTTTTAAAGTCGCCAGCGCGTTGTTTACGCGCGCAAAAGTCGCCAGCAACCGCGCGTTTAGCGACACTCGCTAATCATAATAAAACCCTTAAATCTTGCCCTTCCGCTAACATATCTACTTGGCGGTTTTGCCAAGTCAATCTTTTTAAGGTATGATTAGCAAGTTCACCTAGGGATGTGGCGCAATTGGTAGCGCAACGGTCTCCAAAACCGTAGGTTGTGGGTTCGAGTCCCGCCGTCCCTGCCAGTTTTATTGTTAACAATTTTCAAACGAAGGATTCAAGCATGGCTAAGGCAAAAGAGAAGAAGCCGAATTTGTTCATGCGTATTGGCATGTTCATTAAGCAAACTATTGATGAGACTCGCAAAGTCGTTGCTCCTCACGGCAAGGAATTGTTTGCTTGGTCAGCTTCCGTGTTTATTTTTGTTATTTTCTTGATGGTTTTCGTCACTGTTATGGACTTCGGTTTGGGTAAGTCTGTTATGTGGCTGTTTGGCTGATTTCAACGAATTTTGAGGGTGTGCGAATATGACTGACGAGTTGAATCTCGAAAATGTTGATTCTGTGAATGATCTTGCGGATTTTGACGCAGCTGATATTTCGGCTGATGCTGCAAATGTTGAGAACGCAGATGTTGCAGATACTGTTGTCGTAGAAGATGCTTCTGAAAATAGTGAAAACGTAGTTGGTGAGACCGAGTCTCCTGCTGAGCCTGCTGAAACGGTTTCTGGCGATTCTTCCGCTGCGCAAGAAGTTGATGCTACAGATGCTGGTGCTGCCGCTGTTGCGGAATTCTCTAAAACTTTGCGCACTCTTGAAGGCAAGTGGTACGTTCTCCACACCTACTCTGGCTACGAGAAGCGCGTTAAAACTAACGTTGAATCTCGTGTACAAAGCTTTGGTTTGGAAGACAAGATTTTCCAGATTGAAGTGCCAATGGAAGAGGTTGAAAAGCACACTGACAAGGGTAAGAAGGTTATTACCCGCGTTCGCGTTCCAGGTTATGTGCTTATTCGTATGTGGCCAGATGAGAATGCTCGTCGTATTGTGCGCGAAACTGAAGGCGTTACTGGTTTTGTTGGCCCATCTAAGGAGCCTGCTCCTCTTAGCCGTAAGGAAGTTATCGATATGATGGCTCCTATGATTGCGTCTGAGGCTTTGAAGAAGGCTGGAGATAAGCCTGCTGCGGCTCGTAAGCGTACCGTTGAGGTGGCTTACAAGGTTGGCGATCAAGTTACAGTTACCGATGGCCCATTTGCGACTATGGCTGCCGTGGTATCGGATGTGGATCCTACAACGCAGAAGCTTACGGTTCTTGTTTCTATCTTTGGTCGCGAAACTCCTGTGGAGCTTGGATTTAACCAGGTAGAGCCTATTGTTTGATTTTTAATGCGCGTTTTGTGATTGTTGCGCGTATCTGATTTTATCAGTGCATGAGTCGGGGTGTGGTGTTTGCTGCATTCCGACTTTTGTTTTGTTTTTTGGGGAATAATCCGCAATTTTGTAATGTAACTTTGTAATGTAATTTTTTATAATGTAATCAAAAACCCCGGGTTAGTAACCCGGGGTTATGAAAGAGAAGAGAAGAAGAGAGGTTCAGTTATTGGTTCTTGCAAATCATTCGTTATGTTGATTTGCTTTTTCCTTGATGTCTCTATAATAGGCATCCTTTACTTAAGACAAAGATGTTATTGCCTGTGAATTACCTGAAAATCTTGTAAAAAATCCCTACGTTTCGCTATTTTTGTGTATATTTCTTTATTTTTCTGTAGTTCGAGTGCAGTCTTAATAATTTAGCGTTAAATTCTTTGAATTTTGTTAAATCTTTTGTTGATACTGTTCTCTGATGTGCCGTATGCTTGAATCATGTCAGAAATTGCAGAATCTACGAATCGCGATGAGTCTAAAGTTTTACCCACTTCTGAATCGGCTAATTCTTCTGAATCGGCTAATTTGCCGATGTCTATTTCTGCACGATTAGGTAAATTGCAATTCCATCTTTCTGGCAAATTTCGTGTTTTGCAGTTTGCAGATGTTCAGGATGCTCCAAAAATTAGCAAAGATACAATTAGGCTTATAGAGTCCGCTTGTGATGCTGTTAAGCCAGATATTGTGATTTTTACGGGTAATCAAATTGCTGGATATGTTAAAGATTTTGCGGATACATTTGTACGCAGACGCTGGTCTTCGGAGGCTTTCGACTCTTCCTCAGGACGATTTTCTGATAATTACTCGCCTAAGGATGAGTCGTATGCAGAAAAACTAGATGCAACGCGAAAAAAAGTTATTGAGCACATTAAGCGTATGGTGCAGCCTTTGGAAGATCGTTCAATTCCATGGGCGCTGACTTACGGAAACCATGATTTTCAATGTGGGTTAAGCAATGAAGAATTGGATTCTTTGTATCAAGAGTTTAAGGGTTGCATGAACCGTTCTTCGCAAAACAAGTCGAATAATTATGATTCTTCTAGTTGCAATGTTGCAGCTTTGCAATCCACTAAATGCATATTGCCAAATCAAATTATTTTTCCTTGTGAAGCTGGTACGTTTGCGCTTCCAGTTATGGATGTGAATCAGGAAAATGTTGTATTTTCATTAGTTTTGGTTAATTCTGGAGACTATGAGAAGAGTGGAGGTTATGGGAAACCTTCGGATAAGGCACTTGATTTTTTGAGAAATTTGCCAAAGTTATCGCCTCCAAAATTCTGTGTTTTCCAGCATTTTCCTCTTCCTCAATACTATGGTTTAATGCGTGAAGTTTCTAAAGATTATGCGTCTCAGGAACATGCGATTGAGGGGTACAGGCGTTTTGCTGGGAGATATTATGCTTTAGACGATAATCGCGTTTTGCCAGATGGTTATCTTGGAGAAGGTGTGAGTTGCCCAGATAAAGACAGTGGGGAATATGATATTTTGCAAAAGATTGGCACTTTCGCTTTCTGCGCAGGGCATGATCACAGAAACGCGTTTGCTGGACGTTGTAAAGATTCGGATATGCTACTTATGTCTACTGCAACGTGTGGTTTTGGATCTTATGGGCCAGCTGCATCTAAATGTGGTGCAAGACTTATCGAATTTGACATACGTCACCCATATGAGCCTAGAACGCAAATGCTTGAATTTGGTGATTTAGTTGGAAAACCTTCATCTAAAAAGGCGTATACTTATGGTCTAAACGCGGATTGCGATCACGATTTGCCAGAAGTAGATTTATTGCAAAAACCTTCGCTTTTTGCAAGGCTATTGAGAAGATGGCGGTCTCGCGCAGCAAAGTAGCTTGGTTAATGCTCGAATTGGTATGTGCTATTGGCACGCATGTCGGTATTATAGTGATTAGTTTTAGTTGCAAACGAAAGAGGTAAATGTGTCTGCGCATAATACGGCTGAACAGAACGAAAGTGGCATTGACGCTGCAGACGTTTTGCATGTAGAAGGTGGCAAGCCGCTTAACGGAGCTATTAAAGTTCGTGGTGCAAAAAACTTTGTTAGTAAAGCAATGGTTGCAGCTTTGCTTGCTCCTGGGAAATCCGTGTTAAAGAATGTTCCAGAAATCAGAGATGTTCACGTTGTTTCTGATTTGCTGCGTTTGCATGGAGTAAACGTAGATGTCGATGGCGCTGCAGGCGTTGTTAGTATTGACGCAAGCAACGTTCAGCTTGCTGATGTTGCAGACGTAGATACATTATCAGGATCTTCGAGAATACCTATTCTCTTCTCTGGTCCGCTTCTTCACAGACTTGGTGAGGCTTTTATCCCAGCTTTAGGTGGGTGCAATATTGGAGGGCGTCCAATAGATTTCCATCTTGAAACTTTGCGTAAACTTGGTGCGAATGTAGATAAAGATCATGAGGATGGTATTCATATTACTGCTCCTAACGGCTTGCATGGCACTAAAATTCATCTACCTTATCCATCGGTTGGTGCCACTGAGCAAACTCTTCTTGCAGCCGTGCTTGCAGAAGGTAAAACAGAGCTTTCGGGTGCTGCAATTGAGCCAGAAATTATGGATTTGGTGGCTGTTTTGCAAAAAATGGGCGCTATTATTTCTGTAGACGTTGATCGCACATTTAGGATTGAGGGTGTTGATAAGCTTCAAGGCTACAATCATACGGCTTTAACAGATAGGATTGAGGCAGCATCTTGGGCTTCTGCTGCGCTCGCAACTCATGGTGACGTGTTTATTAAAGGGGCTACTCAGCCGGAGATGATGACCTTCTTAAACGTGTTCCGTAAAGTTGGTGGTCAGTTTGACGTTACTGATAACGGTATTCGCTTCTGGCATCCGGGTGGTGATTTGCATCCTGTTGCTATTGAAACCGATGTCCATCCTGGTTTTATGACTGATTGGCAGCAGCCTCTTGTTGTTGCTTTAACTCAAGCTAAAGGTTTGAGTATTGTTCACGAAACTGTTTATGAGAATCGTTTTGGGTTTACAAAACCACTTGTTCAAATGGGCGCTATGATTCAGTTGTATCGCGAGTGCTTAGGTTCTCTTCCTTGTCGATTCCAGCAGCGTAATTACAAGCATTCTGCTGTGATTTTTGGTCCGACGCCTCTTACTGGTCAAGATATTGATGTTCCTGATTTGCGAGGTGGTTTTAGTCATCTTATTGCTGCTCTTGCAGCTAAGGGTCCATCTAACGTTAAGGGTATTTCGCTTATTGACCGTGGTTATGCAGATTTCCGCGGTAAGTTGACTGCTCTTGGCGCGGATATTGATTGAGCAATTTGAGTAATTTGGGCGATTTGAGCAATGTGGATAACTTTTCCCTTATTTTTCTAGGGTTTTGATGGCTTTGGTACACATTGTTCTGTAAGTATTTTCAATACGCAAATTAGTCTATAAAGTTTGCAGCACAGGATTATTGTCATTTTGATTTTATGAAAGTGCGGCAAATATGGTTTGTGTGGGCGGAAGATATCAGATTCTCGGAAAACTGGGAGCTGGAGGAACATCTACTGTTTATCTTGCGGTAGATAATGTTCTTCATAAGCAGTGGGCTATAAAAGAAACTGCTACTGATTTTGATGACGATAAAAGAGCCTTGATTTTGCAGTCTTTGCGTGCAGAAGTTGAGGTTTTAAATCATTGCAATCATCCTTCTATACCTAGAATTGTTGATTTTTTTGAGGAGAATGGCAGAACATACGCTGTTCGCGACTATGTTGACGGATTTTCTTTAAAATCAATGATTTTACAAGAAGGTGTTATGAATCCTGCAGAAGTGTGTAATTTAGGCATACGATTATGCGGCTTGTTGCAATATCTTCATTCACTTAATCCTTCTATTGTTTATTGTGATTTAAAACCATCTAACATTATGCTTGGTGCGGATTCAAAAGTTTATTTAATTGACTTTGGATCTGCATTAGAAATTAAAAATAAAGATGGTGTATTGGTGCAACCAAGCAGATTTAAACAAGATGCGCGTTTTGCTACTCGTGGATTTGCTGCTCCAGAACTTTTTAAGCCTGAATCTAAAATAGGCGTTTTTACTGATGTTTATTCTCTTGGTGCTACATTGTGGTTTGCTCTTACGGGTAAATGTTTTTCTGATAATAACGAGACTATAAACTCAGAAAACTCAGGGAACTCAGGGCATTATGATGCTACAAAGCACTTTACTAACTTCGACTTAGCAGATGGTGGTTTTGCTAACAATCTTCAAGCTGTTTTAATGCGCGCCATGTTAGAAAATCCTTTGGAGCGTTATGCGGATTGTAAAGAATTTGCTCAGTCGTTAGAGGATTGCTTAGAAAATTATTTAGGTGACAATTTAGATTCCGACGTAGAGGGTATAGAAAATATCAGGTCGCGTGTAAATCATTATAAGAATAATCGTCGCGATAGGCGTAAGAGTAGTCGTAGGAGTATCCGTAAAAATACTCATAAAAAGAGTGGTAGGAATAGTTATCGAAATATTGTAATCAAAATTATTTGCTGCATACTGATGGTTGTTGTTGGCTGCTTTTTGATAGGAACATCGTTGCATTCTTTAACATCAAATAGTCAAATAAATAGTCGAAAAAATGATTATGCGCGAGTGGCTCGTTACAATGATGAAAAAAGAAACAAGAATGCTATAGAGAAAATAAGTGATGTTGAAAAATATAAAAACTACATGAGAACAGCGGCAAAATCAATGGATTCTAAGCAGGTGATTCAAAATGTTAAGCAAGCCATGCGATTGCAAATAAAACTTTTTAATGCCAATATTCAGCCTCTTTCCATTCAACCAATACTCAGACTTTTAGTGCATCAAATTGAAGATTTTCGGTGGACTCTTGATGAAAGAGAAGATTTTACAGCATTGATCAATGAGTATAAAAACATGCTTAAAAAATCTGAAGATTGGTATGAGTTGTGCTTATCTGTGGGCAAAGCATATTGGTACTATAGCGTTGAAAACGGGGAAGAAGTTAGTGATTCAAATAGAAAAACTCGCATAACAGCAGCGTCTGAATGGTTTAAAGAAGCGTTAGAAGGTGTTAAATCAAAAGACTATGAGTTGGGATCAATGTATTATTCGATTGGAAGCGAGTATTTAAGCTTTGCATCTTATGCGGAAGGAAAATCCAAGCCGCAAAATGTTGATTATATTACGAAATTGCATAATTTTATTGAAAATGCTAAGAAAAATCAGAACGAGATTGTAAAAATAGATGCGTGCGAACTTGTTTTTAATTCGCTAAAATCGTGGACTGGTTTATTTAAGTCTTATGCTGTTAGTCAAGATAGTATTGAAAATATTTTTGACGACACGTTAGATTTAGCGCGGTCTATAAAGTCGCAAAATAAAAACGTTGACAATAGAGTTAAACAGATAATGAGCCAAGCGGATCCGTTAATTGATTCAATTGAAAATATATTTGACAATGGCGATATTTGATGTTTAAGGATTCACTAGGTGCGGTGGAGATTCGAGATTTTTTGCAGCGGATGAAGCGTATCGCTCGCGCGTTACAGCGCGCTCACGTCTTCGCTTGCGTTGAAAGCACACTGTGCTTTCAACTTTGAGCAAGCTCAGCGAATCGAAGTGCATTCGCGCGCTACGCTTTAAGCGCTCATGCAAGTCGATTCGCAGTCCTCCGATGGTGATTCGCTGAAGAAGCAAGAAAAATCGAGAATCTCGGTGATGAAAGATACGCAAAAGTTTTAGATATTCAGAAGGTTTGATGTATTTCTATACGAGCAATAAAAGAGGAGCGTAGCGACGGGACTTGCGAGGAGAGAAATACTCAAACTTCGCGCAACAGCAAACAAGGAATCGCGCAATAGTAAGTAAGAAAAGAAAAAGCCCACTGCGGTGGAATGAATGCAGTGGGCTTCGTGGAGCTAATGGTAATCGAAACCACGACCTCTTCGATGCGAACGAAGCGCTCTACCAACTGAGCTATAGCCCCATTGTTCTACAACAACTCTGCACACTGTACTACAAGGTGCGTAAAAGTACAATGCTAAACCGGTATGGAGTGTTGCAAAAAACGTTTAAATATCAATAATAATGCGCCTAATACTTATTTGTATTTTCATATAGTGCACACATTTAGTATGCATATGTGGAAGCTACATTGCTGTCATAAATCCGCCAAAAATCACCACAAGAATCGCTAAGACTTCAATAGTATAGAACATTATAAATGATGCCCAGCTGCAAGTCAGCACATTTAAGCGTGATGTTTTAGGCACTATTACAAGTAGTCCTACGAATAAAACAGCGTATACAGCAACGCCAAATCCTGCAGATATTATTCCAAGGTTTGCTGCATTAGCTAGTCCAGCTGCAGACCCATAAACGACGTATGTTGAGTACCAAAAGCTTAGTCTTAGCAAGCATAAGCCGCTTATAAATTGTTCAATCGTTAGAAAAATAACGAATAAAAATCTCCACAGCCATTTTTTAGACTCTATTAATGCCATTGCTAGTGTTGTAGCTGTTGCAACGGTTGTAACCCATGCTATAAACACAACGCCTTGTGGTGTTAAACCAGAATAATGTTGAACAACCCATGAAGTGTGTTGTACTGCTAATGTTCTACCTATCCAATATGGAATGACTATTGCTGCTAGAAGCACTGCAAAGTAGAGTATCCAGCGTTTAGGATTAGAGTGACGTTTGGAAATATCTGCTATCGATAGCTCAGATTCCAATTCGTTAGGTGATCCAAGTGTTTTATCTGCGTTAGCATCAGTGTTTGCTTTACGCTGATCCATCTTTTGCCACTCTCCTTTAAACGCGTTAAACACTTTAAAGCTAGATCAAATTTGTAATATCAAATTCTCAATGACTACATTACCAGCAAAATAAAATATACGCGAAAAACGCCTGATTGTTTGTAAAAAATCTCGAATCGTTAGCTTGTTAATCAGCTTGTTAATCATGTTTAATCGTTAGTCTGTGTTGCGTGTGCACGGTAAGTGCGCTAGCGTTCCTGGTTTTGTAGTCAAATATCGGCTTTAGGGAAACAAAGTCGGGATTCAGAAAGGAAACAAAGTCGGGATTCAAATCGTAATCTTATAATCTAAAGCGTGCAATATAATTGTTAATCCGCGCAAAATGCGTGCCGAGAAAATGCAACACGGTACTACAAAACAGGATTTTAGGTATTCTTATGGGATTTATTCATTTTATTCTTAATCTTCTTAAAGACCCGCGTTCAGCTATAGCTGGTTGGATTGCTATGGGTACAGCTCCTGCTTTGGGATTAATATTCTTAATCATTTTTATTGAAACAGGCGTTGTGTTTTTCCCATTTTTGCCTGGAGATTCTTTGCTTTTTGCAGCAGGATTCTTTGCTGCTCCAGATTCGCAAACTGGTAAAAGTTCTCTTCCGCTTATGCTTTTGCTAGCGGTTGTGTGGATAGCACCTATTGTTGGCGACCAGTGCAATTATTTCATCGGACACTTTTTCGGCAGAAGAATTGTTGAATCTGGTAAAGTTAAGGCATTGACTCCAGAACGCGTTGCTAAAACAGAGAAGATGATTGATAAATGGGGTCCTCTTGCTGTGTTTTTAGGTAGGTTTTTCCCGTTTATACGAACTTTTATGCCTTTTATTTCGGGTATTTCTGGAATGCGTTGGACTCGTTTTACTCCTTTCTCGATTCTTGGTGGAGTGGTATGGTCGTCGCTTTTTACAATGCTCGGATATTTCTTCGGCAATATTCCTTTTGTTCAGAAGAATTTTGAGCTTGTTATAGTGGCGATTCTGCTGATTTCTCTTGTACCAACGTTTATTGGACTTTATAAAGCTCATGCTGCTAACAAAGCTAAGAAATGTTTGGAGAAGTAGGGTATTAGTAGAATTACGAGTATTCAATCGAATTAATCTTGTTAACACGTTGTTGTAGAATCAACATTTGGCGTGTAACGCCCGCGGATTGAGAGCGCTGCATCATAAGGTTGCAGCACCGCGCAGTGATATTAAGGAGGACGCCGTGGCATTGACGGCTGAAGATAAGAAGAGCATCATCAACGAATACGCGACACATGAGGGTGACACGGGTTCCCCAGAGGTCCAGGTTGCTTTGTTGAGCAAGCGTATTGCTGACCTTACTGATCACTTGAAGGAGCATAAGCATGATCACCACTCTCGTCGTGGTATGATGCTCATGATTGGTGATCGTCGTCGTCTTCTTGATTATTTGAAGCGTGTAGACATCAACCGTTATCGTTCTTTGATCGATCGACTCGGATTGCGTCGATAAGTCTTTTTTGCCCGGGCATAAGCTCGGGCTTTTATATTTTCATGATGAATATTTTCATTATGTATTTATCGGGTTTATCGGTTTTAGTGGGTTTGAAGTAGAATAGAAAAGCTTGAATTAAATCTATTAGTTTTAAACAGACTTATAGTGTCTAATTTGTAAAGTTATAGAAAAACTATAGAAAATATTGTAGAGACTTATATTTTTGGATTTTAGAATTTAGGATTCATAAGATTTATAACTGAAGATTTAGAAGCATAATTGAATATGGATGATTGAAGTAGCCGAAACAAAAAACACTACGAAAAGAAGCATTGGCATATGCAAATTTGCAAATTCGCATGGATGTTAGAGGTAAACAAATAACAAAAGCGAAGTTGTCAATGTTATTACGCATGTTGGTTGATTAGGTAAGTTAAGAAAAGGAGGAACCCGTGGAGGGTCCCGAAATTAAGGCTGTAGAAGCCGTTATTGATAATGGTTCATTTGGAAAGCGTACTCTACGCTTTGAAACTGGTCGCCTTGCTCAGCAAGCAGACGGTGCTGTTGCCGCATATTTGGATGATGATTCCATGATTTTGTCTACGACGACTGCAGGATCTAGCCCAAAGGAAAATTACGACTTCTTCCCATTGACTGTTGATGTGGAAGAAAAAATGTATGCTGCTGGAAAGATTCCAGGATCTTTCTTCCGCAGAGAAGGACGCCCGTCAAATGAGGCAACACTTGCGTGCCGTATTATTGACCGCCCATTGCGCCCATTGTTCCCACACACTTTGCGTAACGAAGTGCAGGTTGTGGAAACGATTTTGGCAATTAATCCAGATGATGCATACGATGTTATTGCTTTGAATGCTGCATCTGCATCTACTATGATTTCTGGATTGCCATTTGAAGGTCCAGTTTCCGGTGTGCGCTTGGCTTTGATTGATGGCCAGTGGGTTGCTTTCCCACGTTGGAGCGAGCGCGAGCGTGCAGTATTTGAGATTGTTGTTGCTGGTCGTGTTATTGAAAATGGCGATGTTGCTATTGCAATGATCGAAGCTGGTGCTGGTAAGAACGCTTGGAATTTGATTTACAATGAGGGTCAAATCAAGCCAGATGAAGAAGTTGTAGCTGGTGGTTTGGAAGCTGCAAAGCCGTTTATTAAGGTTATTTGCGACGCTCAGAACGAGTTGAAGCGTATTGCTGCTAAAGAAACCAAGGAATTCCAGCTGTTCCCAGAGTACACTGACGAACTTTATGCCAGAATCGATGAGATTGCTCATGCTGATTTGAACGAGGCTCTTTCTATTGCTGAAAAGCTTCCACGCCAAGACCGTATTGCGGAGATTAAGGAAGGCGTGCGTGCTGCAATCGCCGAAGAGTTTACCGATATGGACGATGAGGAGAAGGAAAAGGAGCTTGGTAACGCCTTCAAGGAGTTGCAGCGCCAGATTGTTCGTCGTCGTATTTTGACGGAAGATTATCGTATTGATGGCCGCGGTTTGCGCGATATTCGTACTCTTAGTGCCGAAGTAGATATTGTTCCTCGCGTTCACGGTTCTGCGCTATTCCAGCGTGGTGAAACCCAGATTTTGGGCGTAACTACTTTGAACATGCTTAAGATGGAGCAGCAAGTGGATGCGCTTTCTGGTCCACAAACCAAGCGCTATATGCACAATTACGAAATGCCTCCATATTCCACTGGTGAAACTGGTCGCGTTGGATCCCCTAAGCGTCGCGAGATTGGTCACGGTGCTTTAGCAGAGAAGGCTTTGGTGCCGGTTTTGCCAAGTCGCGAAGAGTTCCCATACGCTATTCGTCAAGTCTCGGAAGCTATTGGTTCCAATGGTTCCACTTCTATGGGATCTGTTTGCGCGTCTACGCTTTCTTTGCTTGCAGCTGGTGTGCCTTTGAAGGCTCCAGTTGCTGGTATTGCTATGGGCTTAGTTTCGGGAGACGTAGATGGAAAGCATATCTTCAAGACTTTGACCGATATTCTCGGTGCAGAAGATGCTTTCGGAGATATGGACTTTAAGGTTGCTGGTACTTCCGAGTTCATCACTGCTTTGCAGCTTGATACTAAGCTTGATGGTATTCCAGCTGATATTTTGGCTGCCGCTTTGCAGCAGGCTCACGAAGCTCGTGCAACGATTCTTGAAGTTATTAACGAGTGCATTGATTGCCCAGCTGAGATGAGCCCATTTGCTCCACGCATTATCACAACTACGATTCCTGTAGATAAGATTGGTGAAGTAATCGGACCTAAGGGCAAGATGATTAACCAGATTCAAGAAGAAACTGGTGCCGAGATTGCCATTGAAGATGATGGTACTGTTTATATTTCTTCTGAAGGCGGCGAAGCTGCTCAGAAGGCGAAGGAAATCATCGACTCTATTGCAAATCCTCGTATTCCAAAAGCTGGTGAAACTTTCACTGGCAAGGTTGTTAAGACGACAAGCTTTGGTGCTTTCGTAAACTTGACTCCTGGAAGTGACGGATTGCTGCACATTTCTCAGATTCGTAACCTTGCTAATGGCGAGCGCATTGATACTGTTGAAGATGTGCTTAAGGAAGGCGATAACGTAGAAGTAATCGTACAAAGCGTGGATGAGCGCGGTAAGATTTCTTTGGCCATTCCAGGTTTTGAGAATCAGGAATCTTCTGCTCCAGCGCCTCGCGAAAACCGTGGTCGCGCTCCTCGCGAAGATCGTGATGATAGGGATGATCGCAGAAGCGATCGCCGACGCGCTCCGCGTGACGATAGGGATGATAGGGGCGATAGGGATGAGCGTCCTCGCCGCCGTAACGTTCGTGATGATCGCGATTCGCGTTATGACGATAGGAATGATCGAAACGATAGAAGCGATCGTTCTGACCGTTATGAGGATCGTTCTTCCAGAAGGGATGATCGCAGGGATAATCGTTACGATAACAACGATTTTGAAGATCGTCCTCGCCGACGCGCTCCACGTGAAGATCGTTATGATGATAGGGATGATCGCAGGGATAATCGTGATGATCGCCATGAAGATAGGTCTGCTCATCGCAATGCCGATCGTCGTGGAAACGACCGTAATCCACGTTACGCAGCTGATGACGATCACTATGATGAGTATCGCGCATCTCGCGAAGAGCGTTCTGAGCGCCCTCGTCGTAGGATCCGTCGCGATTTTGACCCATTTGACGAGGATTAATCTTAAGTCAAATAGATGAACGCACAAAAGCGTAGTCGCATAAAATAAAAATAATTCTAAATGCCTTCAAGTAGCTTTTGCACTTGGGGGCATTTTAAAACGGCTTAAAATAAGGGAAATACTATTATGGATCGCACTTTAGGGTCATTTAAAACCACTGCTATTGGTTTTGGTGAAATGCCATTGACGATTGAAAACAATCTTGGACACGATATGGGTATTGAAACTATTCATGCAGCTCTTGATGCAGGCTGCACTCATATCGATACAGCATGGGCATACTATTGTTCTGGCGGCGAGGAACAAACTGGAGAAAAGCTTGTTCGCGAGGCTTTAGAAAGTTGGAATGGAGACAAGTCCTTTATTTTAGTTGCAACAAAAGTCGGTCACTTCCGCAACTTTACAGATGGAAAGCCAACATGGGGTAAAGATGGTAAGCCAGAGCATTTGATTGCTCACGCTAAAGAGTCAGCAATGGCTCTTGGCGTAGATACGATTGATTTGCTTTACTTCCACAGGCCAGATCCAGAAGTTCCATACAACGAGTCGATTGAAGCAATGCAACAGTTGCTCGATGAAGGAGTTGCGCGCGAAATTGGCATTTCTAACGCATCTGTTGAGCAGATTGACATTGCGCGCGGGATTCTGGGAGAAAAGCTTGTTGCTGTACAAAACCAGTATTCGCCAGTGCATTTAGAAAACGAAGACACGTTGCAGTATTGCAAGAAGCTTGGGATTGCGTTTATTTGCTGGAGTCCTCTTGGAGGGTTCCGTCACCCATATGACGAGCATCTTTTTGACCCATTCCGCAAAGTGGCAGATGCTCATAAAGTTAGCTATCAGCAGGTTGTTTTGGCTTGGGAGCTTGCTAAGGGAAATAACGTTTTTGTTATTCCAGGCGCTCATAGACCAGCTACAATATTGGATAGTCTAAAAGCTGCGGATTTGCAGTTAAGCGATGAAGAATTAGCTTATTTGGGCTAACTTTTACGGCAAATAACTTGTTACGGCAAATAAAACAAAACGAAAGCGAATAATATGCAGGAAACTAGCGTAGCAGGAATGCCACTTGCTCACGAAGACGAGCATGGGTTGCCAATTCCAGTGACAATTCCAGTGCCATTGGGATCGCACGCTCACGCCGTTTTTACAACACGATTAGGTGGCATTTCCGAAGGTGATTTTGCGTCGCTTAACCTAGGTGGCAAAGCTGGCGACGATGCTAAAGCTGTGTTTAGCAACCGTTGTGCTTTGCAAAATACTCTTAAAGCCGACTTGTGTCTTGTTAGCCAAGTGCATGGAAATAACGTATTTGATGCAGATTCAATAGTTGATTCGTGGAACACTCAGTATGGTTTTGATGCAACAGGTTTTGCAGATTCAAAAGTGCGAATTGAGGCTGATGCGCAAGTTTCAACAGCATGCTCACTCGCTTTAGGAATGTTTGCTGCAGATTGCCTACCAGTTTTACTTGCCGATAGTGAATCTGGAGTAATAGCTGCAGCGCATTGCGGACGAAAAGGCTTAATGTCTGGAGTACTTGATTCTACTATTGAAGCAATGTGTGAAAAAGGAGCCGAACGCTCGAATATAACAGCTGTTCTTGGACCATGTATTTGTGGCGATTGCTATGAAGTTGGCGAAGAAATAGCTAGCGACTTTGAACGCAGATATCCACAAACTGTAACACAAACGCGTTTTGGTGGAGTGGGAATTGATATTGCTGAAGCTGCCCGCATTGATTTAGCGCTGGCAGGAGTTGCAAACGTTGTTGACGCTTTACCGCGAGTTACAGCCGCAACTCAATATTTGGCAGAAGACGAAGAATTGAGTACAGTTTGCGATGTTGATTGCGAAGGTGGAACGCTGAAAAGTCGCCTTCAGGCGTTGCAAAACCCAATGTGCACGTTGGAAAATCCACTCTGGTATTCTCATAGACGCGCAGGTCTTGCTGGAAAATCACATGAAGGACGATTGCTTGCGCTTATAGTCAAAGATAAGTAAAAAGCAAAGCTATTCGTAGAAAGCTATTGTTATGAAGCAAATTAACGTAGTTATTTCAGGATTTGGACCATATGTTGATCTTAGCGTAAACCCGTCTTACGAAGTGCCATTGGCTTTAGAACAATATTCAAGTCAGGAGCTTGATCTTCCAGAAGATGTTAGCGTAAATATCAAGTCTGTAATGCTGCCGATTAGCTTTGCAAACGCATGGCCTCAGCTTTTAGAAACGATTAATGCGCAAAATGCGGATATTGTAATTGCAACAGGAGTAAAACATACTGCTCGCGGAGTGCAATTAGAACGGTGCGCCACAAATATTATGGACGCAACTAAACCAGACGTAGATAACCACACTCCACAAAGTGTGCAAATTGTTGAAAATGGACCATCTGCGTATTGGACTAGGTTGCCATTGCGAATGATTCTAAACGATTTTGCTCACGACGCAATAGCGTCAACACTAAGCTCGGATGCAGGAACATACGTTTGCAACTCACTGTTTTATAGGCTATTAAATTGGGCGTCCAATAATTCTAAAAAGCAGATAATTGCAGGATTTGTAAGTTTTCCTCCAGTAGTTGCAACTCATGACGCTAGGCATGGGCTGCCGTTAGATTCGCAAATAAAAGCTGGTCAAAACATAATTCGTGAAGCCGTAAAATACTATATGAAACCTTCATCTTTAAGCATATTGCTCGAGTAGTTCGCTCGACACGCCCGAGTGTTTTTGCGTCTAAAGTGATAGCGTTATTGCTGATGGAGTGTGCACGATAAGTTAGTGAATCGTGCGGGGGTTTGTGAAAGGAAAAACTATGGTGCCAGATCGTTTCCCAACTGCTTTGCGCGGATACGACAAAGATAAAGTCAACGAAGCCTTTTCTAACTACGAGCGCACAATATCGCGTCTGCGTGAGCAAGTGCGATCTAGTGACGAATCTATTCTTCAATTGCAAGCACAATTGCAAGAAGAAAAAAATAATGTTAAACGTGCAAAAAGCGGGAATACTTTTGCATCTTTGGGCGCAAATGCGCAACAATTACTTGCGTCTGCAGAACAGACGAGTGCGCAGCTAATTGAACGCGCAAAACAAGACGCTGCATCGATTAAAAAAACGGCTCAAGCGCAGGCTGGAACCTTGCTGAACAATGCAAAATTAGACGCAGAGCATTTGCTGCAAGAGGCTCAAACAAAAGCGGATACGCTGCTTTCTACAGCAAGCAACAAGGCAAGCCAGATGACGAGTGCGGCAAAAGAAGACTCGCAGCGTTTGCGTGAAACAACAAACAAAGATGTTACTGCACAAAGAGATGCTGCAACGCTGGAAATAAACAACGCTAGAGAAGAACACACGAAGCGAATGGCATCCGAAAAATCCGAGCAGGAGCGTGCAATTGCACAGCTAAAAGCGGATGCAGCGCAGAAAATCGCGGAACAAAGGTCTGCGGCAAACGCGGAAATTGCTCATGCTAAAGCAGAGACAAATGATCAGATTGAGTCGGCTTTGGCAGAAGCAAACAAGAAACTTGCAGACATGCAGGAGAGAGCAACAAAGATGATGGCGGATGCGCAGCGCAAGGCTGGAGAAATTACAGATGCTGCTGCGGCAAAAGCCCAGGAGATTGCGGACGAAGCGCAGGTTGAGCGCACGCGCACGCTAAGCCAGGTTAGTGCAGAAGTTGAGCAAATTAGAAACGATATTGCAGCTCAGCAAGAAGAAGCCACAAAAAAGGTGAACGAACTTATATCTGGATTGAAAGAGCGAGAACATGCTGCTCAAGAAGAAGCTGATGCGCTTGTTGCTAGGGCAAAAACTGTTCATCAGGATGCGGATAATTATGCGGCACAGGCGCATAAGGATGCAGATGCTCAGGCTGCGCAAATCGTTCGTAAAGCTATGCAAGATGCTACGGCTCAAGTGGAAGAGCGTAGGGCAGCAGCTCAGCAGGAGCTGGATGGTATGACGGCGCGCCTAACACAGCTGCAGCATAGGGAAGCGCAAATTACGCAACGTGTTACCGAGCTTAGGTCTTTGTTTGCAAACGCTTTTTCTGGATTTGATTTTGGTGATGCTGCTTCTGGACAGGGGCATTCTGGCGATTCTGCAGATGCGGATGCTTCGGATAATAGCGATGCTGATGCTCAAAAACAGGCGAGGAAAGACGCACAAGCTCAAGTTGAAGAAGCTATCGCGCAGGAATCCTGAGTGGCGAATAGCGAGTAGCGAATTGCTCTGTGTGGCGGATTCTGCTTTGTGGCGGATTTATAAGTGAAAACTCATAAAGAAAAGCAGTAAAGAGATTCCACGGAAAAGTCGCAAGCATCCGAAGATTTGCATAAAAAGCTAAAATAAACTATAAAAAATAAAGATAAAATAAGGAAAAACAAGAAAGGTTAGACAGTGACTGAGATCTCTGAATTAAGTGCCGAAGCTTTGCAAGGTTTGCGTGACGATTTTGACGCAAATCCATTGAATCGTTTAGCAATGAACGGTGTTACTGCCGCTGGAATCGACAAGGTAGCGCGCAACTATGACAGCGCGCGTTTATTGCAGCGCCGATTCTCAACGGTTGTGGATAATGGTGATGCAAGGCATCAGGATCATTCTGGTCGCTGCTGGCTATTTAGCTCTTTGAACGTTGCGCGATTTGTGGCTAAAAAAACGCTTAAAGTTAAGGATTTTGAGTTTTCGCAAAATTACGCAATGTATTTCGATAAGCTTGAGCGAATCAACTATTTCTTAAAGGATGTTGCTGCTCTTGTTCGTTCTGGTGAACCAGCTGATTCTAGACTAGTTCAGCATTTGTTGCACGACGTTATGGGTGACGGTGGTCAGTGGACAATGGCTATGAACGTCTATAAGAAGTATGGTGCCGTGCCTAAAGACTTGTATCCAGAAACGGAGTCGTCTAAAGATACGGACGCTATGAACACTCAGCTTCGCCGTTTGCTGCGAACGGCTGTTGCACATATGTACGCTAATGCTGCAGATATTGACGACATAGTTGCGGAAACTACTGCTGCAGGTCATAGGATTCTTACAATCCACTTGGGTGAGCCGCCAAAGAGCTTCGATTGGGAATGGACGGACGAGGACGGAAAGTTCCATCGCGATGGCGAGATTACGCCAGTTGAGTTTTGGAAGAAGTACGTTACAGCTGGGCTGGAAGACTACGTTTGCTTAGTAGACGACCCGCGTGCGGAGCATCCAAAGGGAAAGAAGATTGCTATTGAGCACTTGGGTAACGTTGCCGGTGGAGACGCTACGGAATATTTGAATGTACCAAATCAGTTTATGAAGGATTGTGTGCGTAAGATTCTCGTTGAGCAGGGCATTCCAGTTTGGTTTGGCGCGGATTGCCATCCTATGATGGATCGTGTAAACGGTGCTTGGGCTACGGATTTGTTTGAGTATGATCGCGTTTATGGCGTTGATTTTGATTTAAACAAGGAGCAGCGTGTGCGTTTTGCTGATTCGGCGATGAACCATGCGATGGCGTTTGCTGGAGTTGACGTTGCTGATGATGGTACAACTACTCGCCGCTGGCGTGTTGAGAACTCTTGGGGCGCGGATATTGCCGACAAGGGTTACTTTACTATGAGTGACGATTGGTTTACTGAGTACGTGTATGAGGTTGCTGTGCCTAAGGCGCTTTTGCCAGAGGAGTATCGCAAGGCGCTTGAAGAGCCAGCAATCGTTTTACCAGCGTGGGACCCAATGGGCGCTTTGGCTTAACGCGAAGCTGCATAATGCGCTTCGCGTTACTCCAAAGCGCCCGAGCTGCTTAGGGCAGAAGCATTGCTTCTGCTGCAGCGAGGACATTCGCGCGTGTAGACCGCGCGAATGTTGTAGCCTAGGCGAGCGCGCCTGAGCCGCTCAAACGTAAACTCCACTGGACTTTATGCTTGAGCCAAATCACGCTTTGAAGGAGCTTGAAATGCGTTATGCAATTTCAAGCTCAGTCAAAGCGCCTCTCGCGCTACGCTTTAAGCTCGAAGTTGCCAGGTTAGTGTGCTTATTGTTCAAAGATTGCAGAATCGTCAGTTGGATATCCGTTTGAATACGCGCTTATTATGTGTGAAACTACGATATCTGCAAGTACACCTATAAAATCTTGATTTTCGATACTTGCAATCGCGTCATTGTTGATTTTTTCATCTTTGTTTACTGGGAAAATCATTTGATTTAACGCGTCTAGTTCTTCTCTTGCACAATCCATATAGGCTATTGCAACAATAGGGAGTTCTTTTCCTGTGGCGTTGTCTTTAGCAACTCCTGATTCCAGGTTTTGCTTAGGTATCTCATAGACTTTTTGACGCAAGTCACTTCCGTTTGAAGCAAAGTGCATAAGTGTGTTT
Source organism: uncultured Gardnerella sp. (assembly GCA_947289115.1). Classification (GTDB taxonomy): domain Bacteria; phylum Actinomycetota; class Actinomycetes; order Actinomycetales; family Bifidobacteriaceae; genus Bifidobacterium. The sequence continues at coordinate 25,760 of CAMYPG010000007.1, read as the reverse complement.
GAAATTGTAGCCGTCATGTCGCTTTGTCGAAGTGAAACGTTTTTTGCATCTCTAGCAGCTAGTGTTTGCAATAGAAATGCGAGTTTGTCTTGTGCTACAGCTGCTTTTGCTAGCGGATCATGATTCCAGTATAGGTTTTTGTTATTGTCTGCAAAGTCTTGGATTTTTTTGTAAGAGTTTAATTCTAGTTGCTCAGCTAGCTTAATTGTTTCAGCATTTCCAGTTTGATTTAAATTGGCTAATTTCCAAATGTTTTGGGCACTGAACACAACGCCTTGAGCGAATCTACTGTTACATTGAACTGCGACTTTTTTCCATGTGTCAGAAGCATTCTTTAAGTCTTTAGATGTTAAGTTATTTATTTTTTTATCCACTTTTTCTTGGATTGATTTTGCTTTTTGCATAATTTTGTAGCAAGGTTCGTGGTTTTGCAAAGAATGCAGATTGTTGTTTTTTAATTCTTTTGTACTAGAACATGCACTGAAAAGCATCGTTATTGCCATTAATGCTGCAACTATTAAAAGATGATTTTGCGTATGCTTTTGATTGCGCTTTTGATTGTGTTTTGTGCGCTCTAATAGGCTTCTTAACAAAACAAACTGTGTCTGCATAATCTACTAAAATAGTCCGTGACTGTGACCAATGTTTGCTTGTTTTGCGTTTGGCATTGTATGCTTAACATTTTCAATTGCAGTCATAAGATTTTGTGCTTTACAACCGTTGTTAGATTTAGATTTTAACGCGTTTGTTGTGTGCTAATCGCGATAAAAGAAAAATAAGTTAATTTTATAAGTGAATTTATAAATGAATTTTCAACAGGAGGACATGCACGATGGAATTGGATTTGGCGGGAATGCATCAGCTTGCGGCGCAGCAGGGGATTAATGCCGAGGAGCTGGACGAGGCACTCGCCGAGGCCTTGCGTCTTGCATACATGAAGACTTCTCACCCAGCTAGGCATGCTCGCGTTGAATTAGATGAGCGTGCTGGCAGCTTTACAGTGTGGGCAAAAGACGAGATTCCTGGAGTTCCTACGGAAGATAATCCTCATCCAGCACCAACTCTTGGCGAAGAATACGATGATACACCTCGTGATTTTGGACGTCTTGCTGCTGCTACGGCACGTCAGGTTATTACTCAACTTTTCCGTAAAGTAGAAGATGACCGTGTATTTGGTGCTTTTTCTGGACAAAAAGGAAAGTTGATTAACGGCGTTGTGCAGCAGGATTCTAAAGATCCTTCTAATATTCATGTTGCTGTTGGAGATGTTGAGGCGATTTTACCGCGTCGTGAGCAGGTTCCAGGCGAAAGATATCGTCATGGTGAGCGTATTCGTGTTTACGTTGTGAACGTTGCTCGTGGTTTGCGTGGTCCAGAAATCGTTGTTTCTAGGTCTCATCCTGATCTTGTTCGTAGACTTTTTGAGCGCGAGGTTCCAGAACTTGTTTCTGGAGCAGTTTCGATTATGGCTATTGCTCGCGAAGCTGGCGCTCGCACTAAGATTGCTGTTCGTGCCAACACGGAAGGTGTTAATCCAAAGGGTGCTTTGATCGGTCCTGGTGGTTCTCGTGTTCGTGCTGTTATGGAGAATCTTGGTCCAGAAAAAATAGATATTGTTGATTGGTCGGAAGATCCAGCGAAGTTTGTTGCCGCTGCTCTTTCTCCAGCAACAGCAACACAGGTTCATGTTGTTAGTGAAAAGAGCCAGACGGCTGTAGCGTTTATTCATGATTCTCAGCTTTCTCTTGCTATCGGTAAGGAAGGTCAAAACGCAAGGCTTGCAGCAAAACTTACTGGTTGGAAGATTGGTATTGAGTCTGCGGAAGAACATGCTAAGAAGCAGGAAGAAATGAATGCTGATTCTAAGGTTTCAGCAGAGTAACATCCCGTGGATTAGCATTAGCGACACTCCCGAGAATCCAACGTTTCGAGTATGCTGAAAGCTGCAATTTGGGCTTATGCGCAGCTTTCTGCCTAGTGGGAACGAGGTACGGAAAATCATGGTTGAAATCATGGTCGCACGATGAGATATCGCGTTATGAGGTATCTCACTAAAGAGCATAAGAATAAGAATCTTATAAAAATATAAAGTGGCTGCGTTCGTTTTGCGCTGCCACAGACTGAGGAGAACACTGAGTGGTAAAAAAGCGCGTATACGAACTAGCTAAAGAGTTTGGTGTAGACAGCAAAACCGTGTTGGAGCGGTTGAAGAGCATGGGCGAATTTGTTAAGTCCGCGTCTTCAACAGTAGAGGCTCCTGTTGCACGTAGATTAAAAACAGAGTTTGCGTCCGCTGGATCATCTTCTGGATCGTCTGCTGCAAAGAATGATGCGAAACCTGCTGCAAATAAGAATGCTGATAATTCTTCGAATAAGACTAATCATTCTTCTAATAAATCGGAGTCGTTGGCTCAGAATAATGCTGAAAAACGAAATTTGGATAAGTCTTCAGAAAAAGCTTCGGAAAAACAGCATTCTTCGCAAAAGTCACATGATAATCATGATAATAGTGACAATAAAGAAAATCATTCATCTTCCACTCTAAATGGTGTAATTCCTAAGCCTTCTGCTGGTCACGTAAAGCCACATGCTATCGCTAACGCTGATTCTAAGCGTGGAGGCGATAAGCGTGGCGAAAATCGTAACGATGCACGAGGCGATAAGCGCGGGGAAAATCGTTCTTCTAAGTCAGATCGTTCTTCTCAGATGCCTCCACGCCCTCGTCCGCATCAGGGTGCTGGCTCTGGTTCTGCTCCTCGTCCAGGTAATAATCCGTTCAGCCGAAAGCAAGGTATGCGCGCTCCTACACCTGGTGATATTCCTCGTCCTCACCCAATGTCACGTCCAGGCGCTGCTGCAGAAAATTCTCGTGGAGCAAAGCCTGGTCAGGGCGGCGGTAATGGCAACGGCGGTGGTCGCGGTCGCGGTGGTCGCGGAGGCGCTCGTCAGGGCGGCGGTAATGGTTCGAACCGCTCTTCGCAGTGGTCTGGTTCACATCGTCAGGGTGGCGGTAGTGGCGCAAGCTCTCGTCCGTCTGCAGAATCGCGCTTTAATGCAAATCAGGCTGCAAGCTTCCAAGCTGCGGCTGCAGGCGCTCCAAATGCTGGTCCATCTCGTGGCAGTGGTCGCGGTCGCGCAGGTGCTGCAGGCGCATTTGGTCGTCAGGGTGGAAAGTCCTCTAAGGCTCGCAAGAATCGTCTTGCAAAGCGCAGAGAATACGAAGAGCTTAAAGCACCAGTGATTGGCGGCGTGCGTATTCCTTCTGGAAATGGCGCTACGATTCGACTTCGTCAAGGTGCAACGCTTTCTGATTTGGCAGAAAAGATTGATGTAAATCCAGCTGCTTTGGTAACTGTTTTGTTCCATCTTGGAGAAATGGCTACAGCTACTCAGTCTTTGGATGAAACAACATTCCAGATTCTTGGCGAAGAAATCGGTTGGAATATTAATCTCGTTTCTGCAGAAGAAGAAGATAAAGAGCTTCTTCAACAGTTCGACATTGATTTGGATGAAGAAGAACTTCAAGAAGACGATAATCTTGTAACTCGTCCTCCAGTTGTTACTGTTATGGGTCACGTTGACCATGGTAAAACTCGTTTGCTTGATACTATTCGTAAGTCGAATGTTGTAGCTCGAGAAGCTGGTGGAATTACTCAGCGTATTGGCGCTTACCAGGTTACGGTTACTTTAGATGGAGACAAGCGCAAGATTACGTTCTTGGATACCCCAGGCCACGAAGCATTTACTGCTATGCGTGCTCGTGGTGCAGAGCTTACAGACGTTGCAATTCTTGTTGTTGCAGCAGACGACGGCGTTATGCCTCAAACTGTTGAGGCAATCAACCACGCTCAGGCTGCTCACGTGCCTATTGTTGTTGCTGTAAACAAGATTGATGTTGCTGGAGCAAACCCAGATAAGGTGCGCGGTCAGCTTACAGAGTACGGTCTTGTGCCAGAAGAATACGGCGGCGACACCATGTTTGTGGATATTTCCGCAAAGCAGGGAACTAACGTAGATAAGCTTCTTGAGGCTGTTCTTTTGACAACTGACGCTGAGCTTGACCCTAAGGCAAATCCAAACATGGATGCTCGTGGTGCAACCGTTGAAGCTCGACTTGATAAGGGTCGTGGCGCTGTTGCTACTGTTCTTGTTCAGCAAGGAACGCTTAAAGTCGGAGATTCTATTGTTGCAGGTACCTCTTATGGTCGTGTTCGCGCAATGCTCGACGAAAATGGCAACCACTTGCAGGAAGCTGGTCCTTCTACGCCAGTTCAGGTGCTTGGTTTGACTTCTGTTCCAACTGCAGGAGACTTGTTCTTAGTCACATCCGACGATCGTTCCGCTCGTCAGATTGCCGAAAAGCGCCAAGCTACAGAGCGTGCAGCTCAGCTTGCTAAGCGTCGCAAGGTTGTGTCTCTTGAAAGCCTTAAGGAACAGTTTGCTAAGTCCGAAGTGGATATGCTCAACATTGTTATTAAGGGCGATTCTTCTGGTTCTGTTGAGGCTTTGGAAGATTCCTTGATGAAGATTGAGGTTTCCGACGAAGTTGGAATTCAGGTTATTCACCGCGGTGTTGGTGCAATTACTCAGAACGATGTGAACTTGGCAACAGTTGATAAGGCTGTGATTATTGGCTTCAACGTGCGTCCAAACCGTCAGGTTGCCGATTTGGCAGACCGCGAGGGCGTAGAAGTCAAGTACTACTCGGTTATTTACAAGGCTATCGAAGATATTGAAGCTGCTTTGAAGGGTATGCTTAAGCCAGAGTTTGAAGAGGTTGTTACTTCTCACTCTGAGATTCGTGAAATCTTCCGTTCTTCCAAGTTTGGCAATATTGCTGGTGTTATGGTTCAAGACGGCGAAGTTAAGCGCGGTACAAAGTGCCGTATTTTGCGTAACGGTGTTGCTACTGTTAACGATCTTGAAATCTCCAGCTTGCGTAGGTTCAAGGATGATGTTCAATCCGTTAGCGAAGGCTACGAGGCAGGCATTAACCTTGGCAGCTTTAACGACATTGAGCTTGGCGATATAATCGAAACCTTTGAAATGAAGCAGATTGAGCGCAAGTAATTATGGCAGGAACAAACCCTAGAGCCGCGCGAATTGCGGCTCTGATTCACAGAGTGATTGCGTCCAACATGGAGGCTCATTTACACGATAAGCGACTTGCTAATGTGACTATTACAGAAGTGAGAGTTACTAACGACTTGCAGATCGCTAAAGTGTATTGGACACAGCTTGGCACTGTTGGTAAAGAGCAGGGTGAGCGTCAGCGTGCAGCCCAAGCTTTGCAACAGGCTAAGGGGCGTTTGCGCACTCTAGTTGGAGCTAAGGCTGGATTGCGTTTAACTCCTCAAATCCAATTTGTTTACGATGAGGTTCCTAGTGAAGCTCATGAGATTGAAGACATTTTGGTCGCCGCGCGTAAGCGTGATGAGGAGCTAGCTAAAGCGCGAGAAAATGCTCGGTACGCTGGTGAAGAGGATCCGTATAAAAAGCCTCGTGAAGATGAGGATTTTGACGATTCCGATGATTCTGATGATTTTGATGACTCCGACGAGTATGAGGATTATGAGAACAGCGAAAACGATTTTGTAGAAGATAAGTCGCCAGCAACCGACGATTTAGATGATTCTGCTCATTTGGAATTATAGTTTTAAATCAAATAATTAATCAAATAAAATTTAGTAATGAGTAGTTCTCAAACATCATCTTCAGGCATTTTATTAGTAGATAAGCCGAAAGGCGTTACCAGCCATGACGTTGTGTCTTGTGCAAGAGGATTGTTGCACACTAAACGCGTAGGTCATGCGGGAACGCTTGACCCAATGGCTACAGGATTGCTGATTCTTGGTTTTGGTAACGCCACTCGCTTGCTTAACTATTTGCTTGGTCACGATAAGACTTATGAGGCTGTGATTCGTCTTGGCGAATCAACCAATACGGATGATGCAGACGGTGATGTCGTTTCAAGTGTTGATGATGAAAATAGCATTCTAAACTCTGCAAATACTGATGAGATTCTTAAAGAATTGCGTTGCGTAATCGCTAAGAATTTTACTGGGCACATTATGCAAACTCCAACGGCTTTTTCGGCTATTAAAATAAACGGTGTGCGTGCTTATGACTTAGCGCGTGAAGGTAAAGATGTTCATTTAGAGCCGAGAGAAGTTGTTATTCATGACTTTTCGCTTCTGGATGCGCGTTTTAATGTGGGTGTAAGCGGTGCAAAAGTTGTTGATGTGCGTGCGAGTATTTCTTGTTCTAGCGGCACGTATATTCGCGCACTTGCTCGCGACTTAGGGCGTGTTCTTGGTGTAGGAGGACATTTAGTAAGTCTTAGGAGAACTCGAATTGGCGAATTTTCGGTAGAAGATGATAGGGTTCTTAAACTTGAAACTAGGATTCGTACATTTACGGACAAGAATGGCGTGACTCAGACTCGCGCAAAGGCTGTTGTAGCTGACAGACACGATAGTGTTTCTGACTATTTTTCTGACAGTGTTTCTAACAGTTCGGTTGCTTGCGACTTATCTGGAGATTCTTCTTGTAGAAAATCTGCACAAAAAAACTATGATTTACAAAATCGTGTTCTAAGTATGTTTGAATCCGCAAAATTAACCATGCAAACAGTTGAAATCAGCGAAAATCAGGCTAAAGACTTGCGTTTTGGTAGGAAAATAGTGATTCCTGCGATTAGCGAAAAAAATACTATTGCATACGTAAAAGCCGAAAAAGATGAGCAAAACGATGTTGTTGCAGTTCTGGAAACCGCTGAAAAGTCGCCAGCAACCGCAGGGGGAAGCAGAGCGTTCTCCAAGTTACAAGAAAAAAATGAAAAAAATATAAATCAAATAGAAGCTAAACCTATTGTGGTATTTGTACAAAGCTAGTTTGCTGGTAAAATAGTTAATAGTGTGAAAATAAGGGTTCGCGGCAGTAATGCTGCTTATTTCGGATAGTTGCGAATAGTAAGGATATGATGAAGGTCATCAACATTCGACCAGATGCCAACGGCATGATTAATTGGCCAACATTAAGTGCTCAGCGTAAGGCGATTGTTACGATAGGTGTGTTTGACGGCATGCACCTAGGGCATAGAAAAGTTATTGAACGCACCGTTGATCTTGCTCGCAAAAACAATGCGTTTTCTGTGGTTATAATGTTTGATCCGCGACCAAGCGTGGTTCATGAAAACCCAGATTTATTCGACGATTTTGGAGATAACGCGCAGATTCCAGTGGATTCGCAGGCGTTAACAAGTGTTCGTCAGCGTCTTAGGGTTTTGCAGCAGCTAGACGTGGATCATGTGATTATTGTTCGATATAGCTTAGCTTTTGCTGCAAAATCATACAGATTCTTCCTAGGGCAGCTTGTTGGAAAACTTGGTATGCGTGCACTTGTACTCGGGTCGGATGCAGCTCTTGGAGCGCGTAGAGCTGGGAATGTTCATGCGATTAAGGAGCTTGCGCAGGCTACGGGCGTTTTTGATTTGGTTGTGGTAGACGATTTTGGTCCAGGGGATGTTCGTGTTCCAGACCCAATTGTGCCAGAAGTTCCGTCTGAAGATGGAGAGCCAAAAGACCCTGCGGATGGTATGAACAAGGCGGAATATCGCGCTTGGAGTAAAGGTATGCCGAATAAGAAGGTTCGTGCTTGGAGCTCTACGAATGTGCGATGGATGCTCGCGAATGGTAGGGTTCGCGATGCTAGGGATGTTCTTGGTCAACCGCATAGAGTTGAGGGTATTGTGGTTCATGGTTCCGAGCGCGGTCGTGAAATCGGTTTCCCAACAGTGAATTTGGGCGAGCGTATTGATGGGTATGTGCCTGTTGATGGAGTTTACGCTGGTTGGATTGTTGATTTAGATGCGGACGAGGCTAGTGCAGATAATTTGCATTCTTCTAACATTCCGAGTGTTGGCGTTTTGCGCAAGGATGAGTTGCATCTTGGAGTTCATTCGCCATGGCGTTGGGCTGCTGCGATTTCAATTGGAACTAAGCCAACTTTTGCTGAATCGAATGAAGGTTCTTCTGTTAAGAATGTAGTTTCTGGTGATTCTGGCGATATCTTTGAATCTGATTCTATCTCTGATTTTGGCGACGATTCTGCCACGTATCCTAATGATAGTGAAAATCGCGTGGTTGAAGCTTATGCTTTAACGGATAAGTGGCAGGATTTGTATGGTCATCGCATTTGCATTGAATTTGCGCAATTCTTACGTCCTCAACATGCCTTCGATTCTGTTGAGACTCTTAAGGATGCTGTGAGACACGATGTTGAGAAAGTGCGAGAAATAACTGATGCTGAAAACCGATAAGCTGGTTTAGATTAGTTTAGGCTGATTTTTCTTGATCTAGCTTGATTGGAATCTGATTTAATCAGATTATTGGCTGCAGCTGTGGTGTTTTGTGCTTAAGATTGGCGGTGATTATGGAGTTGGATATTAATATCAGCGATATTAGTGGTATTGAGTCTAGTACAAGTGATCTTAATTGTAAATCGTTTAACAGCAATGCCTTAAATCACTCGGATGCTCGTGCTGTTAAAAAAGCTGTTGAAGAAGGGAAAAATCCACTCGATTCATCTAAATTCGAGCGCTGGGAAGACCAGGTTGGAGTAGATCGTATAATCAACCGTCGCGTGTTGGAGTTGGAGCCGCTTCCCACTCCTGCACAAGTGCTTGGTGAGTTGCCACTTTCTCCGTATGCGCAAGATATTGTCGCAGAGTCACGCGATGAAATCCGCAGATGCCTTAATGGAGATGACGACCGCCTTCTTGTTATTGTTGGACCGTGTTCTGTGCATGATCCTAAGGCAGCTCTTGACTACGCGTCTCGTTTGGCTGATTTGCGCGCAAAGCTCGAAGGTGAACTTTTGATTGTTATGCGCGTTTACTTTGAAAAGCCGCGCACAACAGTTGGCTGGAAGGGCTTGATTAACGACCCCGATATTGACGGCACGCACGATATTCACAAGGGTTTGCTTTTGGCGCGTCGCACGCTTCTTGGCGTTTTGGACGCTGGTTTGGCTGCAGCAACCGAGTTTTTGGAGCCGACTAGCCCGCAGTTTATTGCGGATGCTGTTAGCTGGGGGGCGATTGGCGCGCGAAACACGGAATCGCAGATTCATCGCCAGCTTGCTAGCGGTCTTTCTATGCCAGTCGGATTTAAGAATGCAACGGATGGCTCTGTTACAGCCGCCGTCAATGGATGTTTGGCAGCTAGTCAGCATCACACTTTCTTTGGAATCGACCATCTTGGACGCGCTTGCGCTGTACAAACACTTGGAAACCCTGATTGTCATGTTGTTTTGCGTGGCTCTAGCAAGGGTCCAAACTACGATGCGGCTTCTGTTGCTGCTGCTGTTGCATCGGTTCGTTTGAGGCTCGGCGCGGATTGCGTGGCGTCTAATGGCGTTGTAATCGATTGCTCGCACGGAAATTCGGGCAAAGATGAGAATCGCCAGATTCAAGTTGTGCGAGATATTGCGGATCGTCTTGCACATGGCGAAAAAGGCATTAAAGGCGTTATGATGGAGAGCTTCTTGCAAGGCGGAAACCAAGATCCTGCGCCTTTGAGTGAGCTTGAGTACGGAAAGTCGATTACGGATCGATGCATTTCTTGGGAAGATACTGAGCGATTGCTTAACACGCTTGCGCAGTCTGTTTCTTCTCGCCGAATTAAGTCTTGATTTTGCCGAAAATGTTGTGCGATTCCTATTGGGAGTTGTGTGAGGGCTGGGTGTTTCTGCGTTCGCGCGGATTAGCCGCGCTCACGTCTTCGCCGCGCAGAAGCAGTGCTTCTGCTCTAAGCGGCTCAGCGAATCGAGGTGACTTCTCGCGCGCTATGCAGCTCGAAGTCGTCGATTCGCATTACAATAAAACCTCAAATATGCAGCATTTCTGAACAAAGGTGTGCAAAATGTGCGAATCGCCAGCCCCCGATCGTAACAATCTTCACCAAGATAAAAACGTTTCAAGCCGCGCCCTGACGATCGCGCGATACGCGATTTTTGCGCTTCTGCTTGCTGGCGCATTTCTTCTGGCGTTTGCGTGGTATCGCGGCACTCACAGCAAAGGCTACACTGTTGTTACCTGTTCCGCACTATGGCTTAGCGTTATTGTTCCGTTTATTACATTGATTGTGCTTTGCGTTTTTGTGCGCGGATGGCGTCTTGTTGTTGGCTCTACGATTTGCGTTTTGCTAATAGCGTCTTTCTTTGGGTTTATTGCGTTCCACGATTCAATCATGGGTTTTTTGAATGTTCCCTCCACAAATCCTTGGTTTGAATTTACGTGCAGCGCCTTGCTAAAAATTGCAACCGCATCTTTTGTTATTATGTGTTGTGTAAGCGTATTTTTGATTAAACGCAATTCAATGCACAAGATAAAAGGATGATTTGACGAATGCCTAAGTTTACAAAAATCGCCATTATTGGCGCTATGGAAGAAGAAGTTACTCACATTGCCGGTTCTCTTAGCAATGTTAAGCATAATAAGGCAGCCAGCTTAGATGTATCTTGTGGCGTGCTTGAATGCGAAGATGGCGGAAAAATCGAAGTTGCTGCAACAGTTGGCGGAATGGGACTTGTAAATGCCGCTGCAACTGCACAGTATTTAATTGATACGTACAAGCCGCAGGCCGTAATCTTTTCGGGAATTGCGGGAAATCTCAATAAAAATTTGCATACGAATGATGTTGTTCTTGGAAAAACATTAAAATATTTAGACACCGACATGCGCATGATTAATCAGTGGAAGCCGTTTACAAACGAATATCATTCAGACGATTATCTTCTTAAAACTGCAGACAGCGTTTTAACAAAGATGGGCATTAACCACATTTTGGGAACAATCGCCTCTGGCGGATATTTTGTAGACACGCCCGAAAAAGTGGCGGAAGTGATTGAGGCGACTCAAGCGGATGCTGTAGAAATGGAAGGCGCTGCGATTCTTCACGTTGCTGCAAGAAACGACGTTCCAGCGTTAGTTGTGCGCGCAATGAGCGATAATGCAGACACAAAATACGAGGAGTTCCACACTTTCGACATATCCGAATACGCGGATACAGCTGCAAAAATGACGGTAAATATTGTTAGGAATTTGTAGAATTCAACACGCCGATGTGGTCGCCGACGTGCTGCATCGCCAAACAAAAGGCGAGTAGCGCTAAATGCCGCCATTTTCTGAGTGCAATCAGATTTTGGCGGCAAGGTTTTTACCCCCCTCTTATGATTGGCATCGTTAATAGAAGAAAAAAGGTAATAAGAAATAAAAGATGCCAGTTTTAGACATTAGTTTAAATAGTTTAAGAGGAAAATTTGCGGTAGGTTATACGAGAAACGCAGATTGGCTGGCATGATGGCAATTCTTCTTGAAAGGAATGAAGAATATGCGTAAAAATGCAGTAAAAAATAATGCAGTAAAAAATAAATCAATCAAGTTGAACACAAATTTGAACATTCGCGCGATTGCAGCAGGATTGCTAGCGTCCGCAACTTTAGTGAGCTTTGCAGCTTGTGGAGATAATGTTCCTGCAAGTAATTCGCAATCGTCCGCAAATACTAGCGCAAAAATCGTAGGAAACTTCCAAGGCTCGGGTGCATCTTCCCAGCAGGTTGCTGTAGAAGCGTGGATTGCAGGATTCCAATCAAAAAATCCTGGCGCAAAAATCGCATATAATCCAACTGGCTCGGGTGCAGGAGTTACAACGTTTATGACGGGAGCCACAGCGTGGGCTGGGTCCGATAAATCGCTAAGCGACGACGAGTTAGAAAAGTCAAAGTCGGTTTGTGCAAATGGCACTACAGCTTTCGACGTTCCAGTATACGTTTCTCCAATCGCAGTAATCTTTAATCTAAAAGGCATTTCGGATGCTGGAAAACACATAAATATGGATGCTTCTACAATCGCAAAAATCTTCGACGGCAAGATTACGCGTTGGAATGATGATGCGATTAAATCGCAAAATCCAAAGCTAAAGCTACCTGATAAGCCGATTACAGTTGTTCACAGGTCCGATAAGTCTGGCACAACGCAGAACTTCTTAAGCTACATAAAAGACGTTGCGCCAAGCGATTGGTCATACGATCTTAGCGAAAATTGGCCAAATAGCGTGGGTCAGGGCGCAAAAGGCACGTCTGGCGTTGTTTCCACAATCCGCATGGCAGACGGAGCGATTGGATACGCGGACTTTTCGCAAGTTGGAAAGCTTGGAACTGTGGCAGTAAAAGTGGGAGATTCTTACAACGAGATTAGCCCAGAAGGTGGCTCTATAACCGTTAACGATTCAAAGGTTGACGAAGATGCTGCAGCAAAATCAAAGCACCGCGTTGTTGTTAAAATAAACCACAAAACGGAAGAAAAAGGCGCTTATCCTATTGTGCTAGTTTCTTACGATATTGTGTGCGGCGCTTACAAAGATGCTGCAACAGCACGATTTGCAAAGTCTTGGCTTAGCTACGTTACCAGCAAAGATGGCCAGGCTGCGGCTCAAGGTGCTGCTGGAACTGCGCCTTTGCCAGAAAAGCTTATGGGCAGGATTAACAAGTCGATTCAGTCGATAGGCAAGTAAAAATAGTAATTTGCCAAGATTTTAGAGTAGTTAATAGAGTAGTCAATATATTGCTGCTGATAGCATTTATATAATGACTACAAAAGGAGCATGAGTGAGTTCTAAACAAAGAACTGAAATCAGTAAAGATGTGCGCAAAAGTGGCCATTTTGCCGACCGCTTGTTCAAAAGCGTAGCTATTGCTTGCGGATTGCTGATTTTAATGGTGCTTACAGCTGTGGCGTTGTTCTTGCTGTTTCAAGCGTTGCCGATTGTAGGCGCAAACAAAAGCCAAGTAAGTCAAGTATTTTTAGACTTTACGGGAGGCAAAGCGCACGATTTCCTAAGCTACGTAGCGCCAATGGTTTTTGGAACTGTTCTTATGTCTGCGCTCGCTCTGCTCCTTGCATTCTTTGTTTCGATTGGAATCGCGCTGTTTATAAGCCACTATGCTCCGCCAAAAATGGTGCCGCTTTTAAGTGGTGTAGTCGACTTGCTTGCTGCGATTCCGTCCGTAATCTACGGTCTTTGGGGCGGATTGGTGCTAGTTCCATCCATATACCCATTCTGGAAGTTTATCTCGCACATTTTTGGCTGGATTCCGCTTTTTGCAGGTCCTGCGGCAAGTCCTTCGCGTAGTGCTGCAACCGTTAGTGTTGTTCTTGCTGTTATGATTTTGCCGATTATAACTTCTATGGCGCGAGACATTTTCCAGCAAGCTCCGCGATTGCAGCAAGAAGGCGCGCTCGCTCTTGGTGCCACAAAGTGGGAGATGATAAAGCTGGCGGTTTTGCCGTTTGCAAAGTCGGGAATTGTTTCCGCGTCTATGCTTGGTCTTGGTCGCGCGCTTGGCGAGACAATGGCAGTTCTTATGATTTTGTCTCCAGGATTCACCTTTAAATTCAACATTTTGCAAGCTTCACAAAACCAGACGATTGCAGCAAACATAGCAGCGCAATACCCAGAAGCCAACGGATTGGGTGTTAGTGCGCTTATTGCTACAGGTTTGGTGCTGTTTGTTATTTCATTCGCTGTAAACCTTATTGCTCGCAAAATCACGGGAAAGGCGAGTGCATGATGCAAAATTCAGAATCGTTACAAGCTGGCTCTGTTAGCGCAAGCAGCGAATCTCCAAAAATCGACTTTAACAAGTTCCGTCCAACGCGTTCTAGAATCGCAAGTCGTAAGCGAAAAGACGCGTTTATGCGCGTGCTAATCTTCCTGTCTTTTGTAGTTGCTCTAATTCCGCTTCTTTCTTTGCTTTTTACGACTATTGTAAACGGCATTAAGCGACTAAACCTTGACTTTTTAACGCATAATATGACGTATGTGGTTGGTGGCGCTGCTACTGGCACAGGTGGTTACGGCGGTATTTTGCACGCCATTATTGGAACTTTGGAGATTACTTTTGGCGCAATGCTGATTTCGATTCCGATTGGAATTATGTGCTCCGTGTATTTGATTGAGTATGCGCGAGGAAGTCGCTTAGCTACGTTGATTAATCTTGTTGTAGACGTTATGAGCGGAATACCTTCGATTGTGGCTGGCTTGTTTGCGTTTTCTAGCTTTACGATTTTTGTGGGTCCTGGAACAATCAACGGTTTTGAAGGGTCTGTTGCGCTTTCGCTGCTTATGCTTCCGACTGTTGTTAAGTCGTGTCAAGAAATGCTAAAAATTGTGCCGAACGATTTAAGAGAAGCGGCGCTGGCTCTAGGCGTTACAAAGCAGCGCATGATTACAAAAATTGTGTTGCGAACCGCCTTGCCTGGCATTGTTTCTGGCTGCATTCTTGCGGTTGCGCGCGTGGTTGGAGAGACGGCTCCGCTTTTAATGGCAGCTGGGTTTATTGCATCCACGAATTTCAATCTTTTTGACGGGCAAATGACCACTTTGCCAGTGTACGTTTACCAAGAGTATTCAAAGCTTTCGGCGAATTGCCCAGCTAACGCGCCATCTTCGTGCGTTACTACGATTCCAATGGAGCGAGCATGGGCAGCGGCCCTTGCCTTGATTGTGATTGTTTTGCTGCTGAATATTGTTGGGCGAGTTGTGGCGCGCGTGTTTTCAGTAAAAGCAAAGTAAGACGAAGGATTTTAGAAAGTGAGGCGCAAATGGGTCAGCGCATTGATGTTAAGCATTTGAACATTTACTATGGTGATTTTCTAGCAGTAGAAGACGTTAACATAAGCATTGAGCCAAACAAGGTTACGGCTTTTATTGGGCCTTCGGGATGTGGAAAATCAACGGTTTTGCGCACTTTAGACCGCATGCACGAGATTACTCCAGGCGCTCGCGTGGAAGGTCAGGTGTTGCTTGAAGGCCGTGATTTGTATGGCAAAGATGTGGATCCTGTGGCAGTTCGCCGAGATGTTGGAATGGTGTTTCAGCGTCCAAATCCTTTCCCAACAATGTCTATTCGAGAAAACGTTCTTGCAGGAGTTCGCTTAAATAATCGCCATATTTCAAAGCAAGATGCCGACGACCTAGTTGAGTGGGCTTTGCGCGGCGCGAATTTGTGGAACGAAGTTAAAGATAGACTAGATAAGCCAGGAATCGGGCTTTCTGGCGGCCAGCAGCAACGACTTTGTATTGCGCGAGCTGTGGCTGTGCATCCGCAAGTGCTTCTTATGGACGAGCCTTGTTCTGCTCTTGACCCGATTTCTACTCTTGCTGTAGAAGATTTGATTAACGAGCTTAAGCGCGATTACACGATTGTGATTGTAACGCACAACATGCAGCAGGCAGCGCGCGTTGCCGACTACACTGCGTTCTTTAACCTTAAGGCGGTTGGAAAACCAGGGCATCTTGAGTATTTTGCAGATACAACCACTATGTTCAACAATCCGCGCAACACGGAGGCGGAGCGCTACATTTCTGGCCGCTTTGGGTGATTTTTGCATTCGTGCGATCCGCTACACGTTTTCTTTGCATGGTTCTTTACATGATTTTCTTTGGTCAGCACGTGCGCGTAAGGTCGAACCTGTTCGGTTGTTCAAAGTTCTATAAGTCGTTTCAAATTTCGTGAGTTTTCTAGCGTGTTTATTCGGCTTTTGCTTTGTGCGTCGAGCGAGTCGCAGTAACCTCTGCGTGAATGCCCAAATGTAATTGCGTCCGCGATTGCTCAAGTGCTATCGCCACGCTTTTTATGGTCTTTTGCGCTGTAAACCAAGGAACAGAGAGTTTATGGAAAAGTTCTTCCATCTCAAAGAAAACGGCACGAATGTATCAACGGAGATCACTGCAGGTCTCACTACATTCTTTGCAATGTCGTATATTATCGTCGTAAACCCAATGATTTTAAGCCAAACTGGCATGCCTAAGGGTGGCGTTTTCCTCGCTACAATCATCGCAGCAATTATTGGCACGCTTGTTATGGGCTTGTTTGCTAACGTGCCTTACGCTCAAGCTGCTGGCATGGGTCTTAACGCATTCTTCACATACACAGTTTGCTTTGGCTTGCATTTTACGTGGCAAGAAGCCATGTGTATGGTGTTCTTGTGCGGTTTAATTAACATTATTATTACCGTTACTAAGATTCGTAAGATGATTATTCGCGCCATCCCAACTTCGTTGCAACACGCGATTGGTGGTGGCATTGGTTTATTCGTTGCATACGTAGGCATTATGAGCGTTGGCTTAATAACCTTTACTTCCAAGGATCCTGCTGCCGCTGCTAAGAGTAAGCCAACCGCTGCTATTCCAGGTCTTGCAGTTATTAACAATCCTGTTTTGTGGCTATTCCTTATTGGACTTGTTTTGGCTATTGTTCTTACTGTTCTTAAGGTTCGCGCAAGCTTGCTTATTACGATTATTGCAACCTCTTTGATTGGTATTCCGCTTAGCTTGACTTCGTTAAATAACGCTGTTTCTGTTACAGATGCTTTTGCTCAGCTTCCAACCACCTTTGGTGCTATTTTTGGTCCGCAAGGTTTCCCTGCTCTCTTCTCTAATCCAGCACGCATTCCGCTTGTTTTGGTAACTATTTTCGCCTTCTCTATGTCGGATACTTTCGACACTCTTGGCACGTTTATTGGTACTGGCCGTCGTACTGGCATTTTCTCTGAGGCGGATGAGAAGGCTTTGGAAAACGGTTCTGGATTTAGCTCCAAGATGGATCGCGCGCTGTTTGCTGATTCGATTGCAACTTCGGTTGGCGCAATTTGCGGTACTTCTAACACCACTACTTACGTTGAGTCTGCTGCTGGTATTGGTGCTGGTGGTCGCACTGGTTTGACTTCTGTAGTTGTTTCTGTGTGCTTTGCACTTTCGATTGTGCTTGCGCCTTTGGCTAGCGCTGTTCCTGCTGCTGCTACGGCTGGCGTGCTTGTAGTTGTAGGTTGCATGATGGCAAGCTCGTTGAAGGAGATTGCTTGGGATGATATTTCTGAAGCTATTCCTGCGTTCTTCGCCGCTGTGTTTATGGCGTTCTCTTACTCGATTTCTTACGGCATCGCCGCTGGATTTATCATGTATTGCTTAGTTATGACTTGCAAGAAGCGTGCTAAAGACGTTCATCCAATGCTTTGGATTGTTTCGCTTTTGTTCATTCTTGATTTTGTTGCTAACGCAGTTTTGTAAATCTGTTAGTTTGTATTAGTTAAGTTAGATATTAGTTAGATATTAGTTAGATATTAATTTAATTAATTATTTTAAGAGCGTATTTGGTGCGTACGGTTGCTTTCGACTTTTCCGCGTTAGTTTGGGATAAGTCGCCAGCAACCGCGCGTGTTGAGTACGCTCTTAAATAATCTTAAATAAAAATAAATTATAAAGTTTGCGAAAAATATTGACATTGTCGCGTGTGGGTATTAAACTTGCCCAACGTAAACCACAGACCGTTGGTGGAGTCGTAAGATTCCTGAAAATGATGTGTCATGCCAGCACAGGTTGAGCAGTGATTGTTGCAATTTATTTGCGATTTTTCACAAACTTTTTAACACTATGTGTTTTTTGGATGCTCTGCCGTGCGCAGGGCTTTTTTGATATGTTATTTCCATTCCGACGGCCAATTTAGGAAGGAACGCCATGAAGAGGCCCGAAAAGGAAGCGGTAGTTGCCGAGCTTACGAAACTTTTCCGTAATGCAGACGCTATCTACCTCACCGAGTACCGCGGGCTTACCGTTCCGCAGATTTCTACTCTGCGCGAAAAGCTAGGCCGCGATACTTCCTACTCTGTGGCTAAGAACACGCTTGCTCGCATTGCCGCTAAGGAAGCGGGCATTGAAGGTCTTGATGAGCTTCTTGCTGGCCCAACTGCAATCACCTTTGTAAAGGGCGATTTCATTGAGGCTGCTAAGACCTTGCGTGATTTTGCCAAAGAGAATAAGACCCTCGTCATCAAGGGCGGTTTCGCAGATGGAACCGTTTACGATGCCGAAGGCGCCAAGCAGCTGGCAGACCTCAAGTCTCGCCCAGAATTGCTTTCCGAGATGGCTGGCGCGCTCAAGGGCACCATGTCCAAGGCCGCCTACTTGTTCAACGCTTTGCCAACCAAGGCAGTGCGTACTATCGACGCTTTGCGCGAGAAGCAGGAAAAGGCCGCTTGATTCCCTTGCAGCTTGCTGCATGAGACCAAAAATAATAAAAATGTTATGGCTCTAAGGCACAAGGTGTGTCTGGCCAAGTAAGAAAGGAAGCCATTATGGCTAAGCTCACTAGCGAAGAGCTTCTTGAAGCTTTCGGTGAAATGACCCTCGTCGAGCTTTCTGAGTTCGTCAAGGCCTTTGAAGAGAAGTTCGATGTTGAGGCTGCTGCTCCTGTAGCTGCTGTTGCTGCTGCTCCAGCCGCTGCCGCTGGCGCTGCTGAGGAAGAGAAGGACGAGTTTGACGTTGTCCTCGCTTCTGCAGGTGCTCAGAAGGTTGCCGTCATCAAGGCTGTTAAGGCTTTGACTGGCCTCGGCTTGAAGGAAGCTAAGGACATTGTTGACAATGCTCCAAAGCCAGTCCTCGAGAAGGCTAAGAAGGAAGATGCCGACAAGGCTAAGGCTGCTCTCGAAGAAGCCGGCGCAACTGTTGAACTTAAGTAGTTCTAGGCTCTTTTGTTAACGCAGGCGGCTGGTTGCTGGTGCAATTTGCTAGTGCACTAGTCGCGAATGCGTTTTTAACGCGGCAAGGTTTTCGTGGTTTCACGGATTCCTTGCCGTTTTTGCTTTTGTTTCCAAAATCGTCGCGGCAAAGTGGCATAATAGGAAAGCTTGTGACTGGAGGAGTAATCCGCTAGCACAGCACAGCAATATAAGTTGCGGGAGGATCCTTAAAACGGCTTAATATCAACGTTTTAGGGCGCCGAATGAACCGCTTCAAAAGAAAGAAGAACCATATTATGGCTCCAAAAAAGAAAGTCTCTGCGCTTATTAAGCTCGAGATTCAGGCTGGTAAAGCAAATCCAGCCCCACCACTGGGTCCTGCTTTAGGCTCCCACGGCGTAAACATCATGGACTTCTGCAAGGCCTATAACGACCAGACGAAGGACAAGATGGGTCAGATCGTCCCAGTAGAGATTACTGTTTACGAAGATCGTTCCTTTACATTTATTCTTAAGACTCCACCAGCTGCTGCTTTGTTGCTTAAGGCTGCTGGCATTCCTAAGGGCACCGAGAACCCATTGACCCACAAGGTTGGCTCTGTGACTAAGGCTCAGGTGCGCGAAATCGCCGAAATCAAGATGCCAGATCTTTCTGCACGAGATGTTGAAGCTGGTATGAAGATTATCGCGGGCACTGCTCGCTCGATGGGTATTACCGTTACCGACTGAAAGTGAGTGGAAAAAATGGTGAAGCGTTCTAAGAAGTATCGTGAAGCGGCTGAGAAGATTGACCGCAACAACCTTTACACCCCAGCTGAAGCTATTGCTTTGCTTAAGAGCATGCCAAAGCACGCTTTCGACGAGTCTGCTGAGGCTGTTATGCGCCTTAATGTGGATCCTCGCAAGGCGGATCAGTTGGTTCGTGGCGTTGTGAACTTGCCTAATGGCACTGGTAAAACCGCTAAGGTTTTGGTGTTTGCTCGTGGTCCAAAGGCTACTGAGGCTCAAGAAGCTGGCGCAGACATCGTTGGTGATGACGAGCTTATCGAGAAGGTTGCCGGTGGCTTCCTTGACTTCGATGCCGTTGTTGCAACCCCAGACATGATGGGCAAGGTTGGTCGCCTTGGTCGTGTGCTTGGTCCTCGTAGCTTGATGCCAAATCCTAAGACTGGCACCGTTACAATGGATGTTGCAAAGGCTGTTGCCGATATTAAGGGTGGTAAGATTGAGTTCCGCGTTGATCGTCAGGGCAATCTTTCCTTCCTCTTTGGCAAGCTTTCCTTCGACGAGAAGGCTCTTGAAGAGAACTTCAAGGCTGTTGCCGATGAGATTCGCCGCTTGAAGCCTACTACCATCAAGGGTCGTTACATCACTAAGGTAACGATTACCTCTACGATGGCTCCTGGTGTTCCAGTGGATATTGCAAGCATTGCTGCGTGATTTTAGCCAAGCATAGCTGAGTAATTTTATTAGCGCTGAAAATAGTGTGTTCTTTTATAGAATGCGTTGTTTTCGGCGCTTTTTGCTTTAGCGCGCAGAATCGCGGATGCGCCCAATCGTAATCGCAGTTTGTAAAACGTATGCTTCACGCGGATCGGTGGCGTCCCAGCCTGTTGTTTGTGCAACTTTGCGCAGTCGATATCGTATTGTGTTTGGGTGCACATTAAGGTTGTGTGAAGTTTGGTCTAGTGCGCCGCCAAATCGCAAGAAAGCATCTACAGTTTGCAAAGTCGGGTCGTCTGGGTTGTATGGTGCCAAGCTCTGATACACCTTAGTATATAAGGTTTCTACTGCGGTTTCGTCGCCTATAAGCGCGCGCTCTGGCAGCACATCGTCGCAGCGTATTATTTGTGGCAAATGTGTTACAGACGGTGCAACAGCAAGCGCTGCTAGAGTTGCTGTGATTTCTTCGCATATTTCTTGTGCGCCGACTGCAATTTCGCTTATGCAAATTGGCTTACCTGATTTTGTAAATACTTCGCAAAGTTTGTTTAGCGCGTCTTGGCTTGGGTTTTCTTTTAAAGCTAGGATGATTATGTGTGACGGGGCGGGAAATTCATCGTTTTCTTTTGCTTGAGGTTTTGCGGCTATTTTCCATGTTTTTGTTCTAGATGTAATTGCGTCTTTTTGAACGCGGTCTACTATCGCATCGTATGCTCCACATGCGCCAAGTTGCGTCCATATGGTTCGTCGTAAAGTGTCTGTGTTGTTTTGCGGCGCGTGAGTTGTTGTTTTGCGTGTTGGACTGTCTTCGTTTATGTCGAGTGTTTCGTATGTACCAGCTATTGCCAGGAGCCGCGTATTTTCTTGCCATTGCAAGAGGTGCATTAGTGCGCTTACGCGGCTGTCTGCAATGCCATTCATCAGGCACGCTCCAATTATTGTATGTAGTCGCAAGCGTGTTGCTGAGTCGAAGATTTTTCCGTCTCGATTGTCAAATATTCCACTTGTGTCTTCGTTTTTTGGCGCGCATGGCAGTGGCGTAAATTGTGGTGTTGTGCTAGTAGCTTTTTCTGTAGTTTCGTTTGATTGTTTTCTGCGCCATAAAAGATGATGTTTTTTATGTGTTTCTGTTTGGTTTTGGTCTTGAGTTTCTTCGGCTTTTTCATCGCTGGTTGCTTGCGATTTTTCCTTAGCTTCGTTTGAGTTCCTATTATAAATATTGTTTCCGTTTGGCAATATTCCTGTAAGAATTGTTAGAAAATCAACATCTTCTGTGATGTTGCTAGTAGTACTATAGTCTACGTCATAAATCTTGCTGGTTGTGTCAGCAGTAGAGTCGCCAGCAACCGCGCTATCGTAAAGTTCGTTGTTCATTTGTCACCTCCAATCGTTTCTATATTTAATTTTGGCAATTTTGGCAACTGTGAAGTATTTTCTATTTTTGTATTTGACGTTATATCTATAATATTATCTCTGCCAAGCAATTTAGACTCTCTTAAAAATGTTAGAGCCGTAAAGAAGAATACGAACGTAATAGGGAGCATATGTCGTTCAAAATTGTTTGCAGGAGCCAGCACCATTACTCCTATTAACAGAGCAAGAGGAATATGCAAAACGAGTGTTTTCCAACGTTTAAGAACGATTTCTGCAACTCCGATAAGCAGTGTGCCAACAACATACAGGTTTCCGTGAATCAGCCAACCTAAAATCGGCGTATTACTCCACGATTCAACAGTATTTGAAACACCTGCACGCCATTCCGGTAGCCAGTAGCGTATCCACTCTGAGTTTTTTATGTTGTCAGTATTTATGTAGTATTCTGGTCCGACATAAGGGATGTCTAGAATGTCAAAATAACCGTAGGATTTGGCTAAGAATGCGTCCGTTGCAACAATTGGACTGTGTTTAACCATAAGCCACCATGCGTGGTTAAACTTTTTCATGTCGTCTTTTGTAATGTAACGCCAACGGTAGCTCACTTTTTTAGACTGTAAGCCAGAAGATTTTACAGGATCTGCGTCTTGAGGTGTGTATGCTTCAGCGGTTTGGTTGAGATTAAAAATTGGCGCAATTTCTCGTGCTGCTTTATGCGGTATGCTTTTTGGATCTAGTTTTGCGATTCTGGCTATTTGCTGAAGTTGTACTCCGCGGCTTTCAATAGGATCTCCATTTATTATGGCTCCACTAGATATGGCTATAATTATGGCTCCGTGTATAAGAATTGTTGGGAGCAGAATGCATAAAACCCAGATTTTCCAACGTTTTATGCTGTAAAACATTAGAAGTACAAATTGGATAACAAGAATATACCACGCATATTTTGCTGCGATTAGCATAATGCAAACGCTTATTATCAGTTCAAGAATCGTGTGTTTGCGTGAGATTTTTGCGTTTTGTATTGTGCAGTGTAGTTCGTAAGATATTCCAAACCACCATACGAATGCAAATGCGAATAATGGTGATTTTGTTAGTGCGATTGTTGAAAAAACTACAAGTGGGCTGAATAAAAATGTGATTATTACGGCTGCGCGGAAGAAGATTGGTGTTGGTAAGGCAGTTTGAGTTTCGCTTGTTTTAGATTTAACCCATGGCGTGTTTAGGAATCGGTTTGCTGTGGCGGCGCAACACCATGCTGCAAAAACGAATTGCATAATTGCAAGTAGTATGATTCCAGCATCGTTCGATTCGGTAAAATATCGCGATACTGCTGCTACAGCACCGTAAATTAATGTTAAAACAATGTTGTGTTGGTCGCTTAAATACGTAGGTTTTGCCGGCCAAAGATAGTGTGCTGTTGGGTAGATGTCTGCTGGAACAAAGCTAAAGAATCCAATGTATGGTTGTTTTATGCCAGTTATTTGGTTCCATGTCCAGCTGTATTCTCGGATTTGTGAGCAAATATCGGCTCCATAAGCTGCTAGAAGTGTTATTGGTGCCCACAGCCAGCCGATAATCAGTGTTAGGAAAATGTTTCGTTTTCTACAAGTTGAATGGTAAAAACACCATTTTAGAGTACGTTTTATTGAAAAAATTATCTTAGGCTTTTTAGCGGCGATGCTTCTAAATGAGTGAAAAAGTGGTTTTGTGATTTTATAAGTTGTG
The DNA here is from genome assembly GCA_947289115.1 of uncultured Gardnerella sp. Taxonomy (GTDB): domain Bacteria; phylum Actinomycetota; class Actinomycetes; order Actinomycetales; family Bifidobacteriaceae; genus Bifidobacterium. The sequence continues at coordinate 2,636 of CAMYPG010000007.1, read as the reverse complement.
ATTTTTAGTATTTTTAGTATTTTGTCGTTTTTGTCGTTTTTTCCAAAATGAATAATGTATCTTAAAATTGCGTAATAAACGCAGAATACTGCTGCAAAAATAAGTGCATTAACCCAATTAAAATCGGTTAAAGATCCTTGATTACGGTAAATTACGCCTAAGCTTGTGCAAAAAGCAAGCCAGATGCAAGTAAATAGTATTAGTGCTTGAGTCGCAAGCTGACTTACGAGATTAAATATTGATGTTTTTGTCAAGCTTGTTTTTGATGTGCTTGTTTTTGGATCGATTTTCATTTCAGATTTCGTATCTGGTTTTATATCGTTTTTAGTATCTGGTTTTGCATTGCAAGTATCAGTAGGTTCTGCGACTGTTTTTGCGCTCGCATAGTCATTTTTAATGAATTTCATAGTGACCTACTGATTTTTAATCCTAATAAGTAATTTGTGTAAAGTACTTGTGTAAATTATACCTGTTGCACAATCTTTTTAAATTATATTAAAATTTCTATAATTTCTGTATGAGTAATTTTTTTGAACGCACTAAAAATGTTGCAGACGGTTTTGCTTATTTTGACGTTATTGATTCAACACAGAATTATGCACGCAAAATTCTCACTGATGGGTGCTGTGATGAGCGCTGTGATGGGTGTACTGATGACTGCAACAATACTCATTTTGTAAAAAGACAAGACGAATTGCCTTCGATTTATATTGTTGTTGCTTGCCATCAGACAGAAGGCAAAGGAAGATTGTGTAGAAAATGGGTTAGTAAGCCTTTTGAGAGTTTACTAGCTTCTTTTGCCACGATTTTGCCAAGTAGCATTGTTAAGAATCCAAGTTACAATGGCTGGCTGCCTATAATTGCTGGTCTTGCTGCGCGAGATTCGATTATTGGCGCGCTAAAAGAGTTTGGCTCTACGCAGATTGAAAATGGGGAATTGCCAGATTATAGCAAGATCAGTCTTAAATGGCCTAATGATATTTTTATTGGTGACTGTAAAGAAGGTGGAGTTTTAACGGAGATTGTTTTGACTCCAAAAACGGTTGCTGGCGATATTGCCGATCCTAATATTGGAGTTATTTTCGGGATTGGTTTAAATCTTTTTATGGATAAGCAGTCACTTCCAATCGAGGAAGCAACTTCGCTTAAAATGCATTACGATAATCTGCCAGATTTTGCTGAGCTTGGGGATAATATAGCCGCGCGATTGGTGGAAAATCTTAGGATTAGGTTGGGGAAGTTTGTAAAGAATGCTAATGAATGCTCTTTGGATTTGCTTAAAGAGGCGAGTGAAGCATGTTGGACGTTGGGGCGCAAGGTGATTGTTCGCGCGCCGAATGATGACGGTTTGGGGATTGATGCTGGAGTTGACGATTCTAATCACGCTGATGCTTATGATGTTGGTGCAAAAAGTTTTACTAGTGTAGAAGGAGTTGCTCAAAATCTTATGCGTGATGCTTCTATTCAAGTGCGTAAGGATTCTGGGCAGATAATAACTGTTCGCACTGGCGATGTTTGTGCTGTGCGAATCTAGGTGCATTCGCGCGCTACGCTTTGAGCGCGAAGGCAATTCGTCGCGCCCGTGTTTGTTTCTATATTTGCTAAAAAGGGGAACAAATGCGGGAGAAGAGATTGCAGAGTGAAGAGTGGTGGGGTGTCGGCGTGTTGCGCGTGTGGGTTGTATGGAATGTTGATTTTTCAATGGTTTTATAGTGTTAGTGTTCTTGTCTGAGTAGTTTCCTGAGAAAAGTCTGGGAAAATTCTTTAAAAACCTTGAAATAATGTGTTTTTACGGTTTTATTAGTGTTAATCCACAAATATTATGGTGAAAATAGTTTTTATTGTGGATTAGTTTGTGTGTAACATTATTTTTTTCTGTTTGTTTTGTGTGGTTGCCTCTTGACTTTTTTAAACGGGGGGGGGGTATGTTAATAAGCAAACGCCAGCTGCTCCTAGTTTTGGCTGGTGTTTAAACCATTATTCACGTGTTGTGGATTGTGGAGCAAATTTTTCTCTGCGCCCCTAACGCAGAGGAGAAGAAGAAAGGAAATTAAAATGATGAATAAGAAGGCTATCGCCGCTTTCGCTGCTGGCGCTACTTTGCTTGCCGGCTTCGCAATGGCAACCCCAGCATTCGCTGCTGATGGCGGTGCAAATACTCAGTCTCAGGAAGTTAAGAAGTCTAAGGCTGATTTGAAGAAAGAATTAGACGCCGCTCGTACTGCATATGAGGCTGCTGTTGCAGCTGAGAAGGCTGCTGATGAAGCTGCCACTAAGACTGCTGAGGCTTTGAAGGCTGTTGGTGATCAGCCAGCTGATACTGATAAAGTCAAGATTAAGGATGACACTAAGGTTCAGGGTCATAAAGTTGTTGAAGCTGCTGCTGATGCTCCAAAAGATGCCAATGATAAAGCTGAAAAGTATGTAGCTGCTTTCAACGCTGATGTTGATGCTAAGGCTGCTAAGACTGCTGCTGAGCAGGATAAGACTGTTAAGGCTACTGCTTATCTTGCTGCCGAGCAGGCTCATGCTAAGGCTCCAGAACCAAAGGCTGCTCCATCTGATGATCAGAAGAAGGCTGAGGCTGTTGAGGCTGTGAAGACTGCTAAGTTGCATCTTGATGATGCTTTTGCTGC
>CAMYPG010000006.1 GCA_947289115.1 uncultured Gardnerella sp. | reverse complement strand
CAGATAACGCAAGTGACGAAGAATTAGCTAGAAGGAGCGAGCTTCTAAAAGCGCACGCTAAGGCTTTGCGAGAACACGTTAGAGTGTTAGGAGCTAAAGCATATTGGCAGGCTTTTGAAACAGCACCAGACTTTGTAGTTGCATTTATTCCAAACGAAGCGTTGCTTCAAGCGGCTCTTGAAGCGGATCCAACGCTTATGGATGATGCCTTTGCGCAAAAAGTAGCACTCACTTCCCCAGTTACTTTGTGGGCTGTGCTTAAGTCTGTTGCGTACGCATGGCAGCAGCAAAGTCTTACAGATGATGCGAAAGAACTTTTCGATTTATCTAGAGAATTGTACGATCGCTTTGCGGTACTTGGAGAAAATGCTTCAAAACTTGGCGTATCTTTGGCAAGAACAGTTGCAGCTTACAATAAGTTTGCTTCTTCGCTTGAGTCGCGAGTGTTGGTAACAGCGCGTAAACTTCAGAAGTTAGATCAAAGTAAAGTTATTGCTTCAATAGATCTTATAGATTCCGATAAAGCTGATGTTAAAGAGCTGAGCGCTCCGGAAGTATCAGTAGAAGATCGTTAAGCATAAAACATCAAAGCATAAAAAATTGAAGAACTTGAAAAGCTAAGGAATGCAAAATGACAGAATTACAAGAGGAACGCGCTGAGCTTAAACGCATGCTTTGTGCAGATATGAGTGCGAAACCATTTAGCGAACTGTTTTCTGTTACATTTGCTCAGCGCGGCTCCAAGTTGGTTGGTGATGTTCTTTTTGATGCAATTGAGAAAGCTGGGTATTCGTTAGAACGAGATGTTGACGCTGTTGGTGCGTTAACTGCTGCTGCAGTGCCTATGGTTTTTGCACTTATTCATGCTGCAGAACGTAAAGGAATTGCACTCGACGGCTTTGTTATGGATTTTGTTTTTCCTGCAACAAAAGGCTCGTCAGTTAAAGGCAAGCGAGTGCTGTTGCTTGACTCTTGGCTTTCTGAAAAATCGTATGTTCAAACTTCTTCGCTTGTGACTTTACGACACGGAAATGAATTAAGTCTTGATTTTGGCATTGTTCATCAGCAAGGCGCGCAAATTCTTGCTATAGTTGCATTAATTGGTGGTGTTGACGCCGATGAACAAGGCGCAAGGCATCTTCAATTAGTAAATCCAATAAGTAAGGAGAGTACTAAAATGGCATTTGTTCAAGCTTTCGGTGAAGAAGAATTACGTGCAGATGCAGAACACGAAGATTGCTGCAACGACAACTGCTGTGGCGGTCATTGCGAGGTTAAATGCACTGGTGATTGTGCTCATGACGGTTGCACTGAGCCATGCTGCGAAGATAATTGCTGTGGTGGCCATTGCAAGGTAGAGTGCACTGGTGATTGTGCTCATGACGGTTGCACTGAGCCATGCTGCGAAGACAACTGCTGCGGAGGCCACTGCAAGTCAGGCTGCACAGGAGATTGCGTAACAGACGGCTGCCAAGACTAGCTGCCAATACTAAGCAAAAGTATTAAACGGAGCAAAACTTATACATGCACGAACCGAATCCAATTACTTTGGCTGCAAAAGCTTCCGATGAGCCAGAATTCCGACCTATAGGAGTTGGCCCATGGGAAGAAGAACATCCAGGTGAGCCTCGTCCAGATAATCCAGAATCGCCAAATTATGATGCGCGGTTTAGCACTGAATTACTAGACGAAGGCGACCAGCGTAACGTCTTAGATCGCTACAGATACTGGAAAGTAGAAGCCATAAAAGCGGATCTCGATTCTAAAGGCCGTCATGAGTTTGAAGTAGCTGTAGAAAATTGGACTCACGATTTCAACATAGGCTCTATGGTTCGCACTGCGAACGCGTTTACTGCGAAAAAAGTGTATATCGTAGGGCCTCATAAATGGAATCGTAAAGGCTCATTAATGACTGAGCTATACCAATACGTTGAGTGCTGCCCAACTATTGAAACTCTAGTAACTAATTGGCGCGAAAATATAGCACGAGAAACAGAAGAAGCGCATCAACTTTTGCTTAAAGCACAAGCAGATGGCAATAAAGAAGCCGAAAAAATCGCAAATATCAAGGAACAAGACGCTAAAAACGCTCGCGTTATAGCGCTCGATATTATTCCAGGCGCAGTTGCTATGGAAACCTACAAGTTCCCTAAACGTTGCCTTATGCTTTTTGGCGCGGAAGGTCCTGGTCTTTCTAAAAAAGCACTAAAAATGGCGGATGACGTTGTTTACATTTCGCAATTTGGCTCTGTTCGCTCGCTAAACGCAGGAGCAGCCGCAGCTGTTTCCATGCACGCGTGGATTGCGCAACATGCAGCACCAAATTGCTGAATCTTAATAAGAGATTAATTAAAATTTCATCAGCAAGATCTCAACAAAAATATTAATTAAAACGCATTAGCCTGTACTCATAAACACTTACATTTTAGGTGTATTTTTTTTTATTTGTGATATTGTTAATTTATGTTAGAATTTCAACATATTACAAAGCGTTTCGGCGCAAAAACAGCGCTTAACGACGTTTCTTTCGTCGCCGAAGACGGCAAAGTCACAGGCTTTTTAGGACCTAACGGCGCTGGTAAATCTACCACCATGCGTTGCGCGTTAAATCTTATTCATGCCAATAGTGGTACTTCTCTTATTGACGGAAAACCTTACGCAAAAATCGTATCCCCAATGACAGAAGTTGGCGCAGTTCTTGACGCAAAGTCTGCTCACAGGGGCCGTACGGCTTACAATCACCTGTATTCATTGGCTTTAACTCACGGAATATCAAAAAAGCGCGTTGACGAAGTGATTGATATTACTGGATTATCAAGTGTTAAAACCCGCAAAGCAGGATCTTTCTCGCTTGGTATGAGCCAGCGTCTTTCCATTGCGGCGGCTCTTTTAGCAGATCCGCACAATCTTATTTTGGACGAGCCAATTAACGGCTTAGATCCAGAAGGCGTTAAGTGGGTTCGTGAATTATGCAAGTATTACGCAAGCGAAGGCCGTGCAATACTTCTTAGCTCGCACTTAATGAGCGAAGTTGCGCTTACTGCAGATAACCTTGTGATTATTGCGCATGGCGAGATTTTGAAGCGCACAACGGTTCAAGATTTTGTTGACGCACATTCGCAGCACGCTGTGCGACTTGTAACTCCAGAAGGCGAAAAGCTAAAGCAAGTGCTTGCTCAAAATCATCCTGAGTGCAAGATTTTGCCAGATAATCGCACACCTCAAGACGTTCAAGAAGGCGAACTTTTTAGAATAACAGATTGCGAACTAAGTCAGATTGCGCGAGAAATTGCGGATAATCAAATTTTGGTATATCAGCTTAATTACGAGCACGCGTCACTTGAGGAAGCATATTTGGCTCTTACACACGGTCAAGAGCAGTATGTAACGAAGGCTGTTCCTAGCAGCGGCTCGAAGCCGAGTGAACAAAAGCCGAGTGAACAAAACGTAGAGCAATCTAATAATGAGGAGAGTGCAAAATGAGTGAGCAAGTAGCAAATCAACAAGTGCAATCTTCTGAGTTCAACGCACACCAATCCAACGCGTACAAAACAGGCCGTAGCATGAACGCTCAACACTTGCGCCTAACATTTATGCACACGCTTAAATCCGAGATTGTTAAGTTGCGCGGACTTGCATCCACCTGGTGGTGCATGGCATTGACTATTGTTTTGCCTGTAGTTTTCAGCTTTATTATAGCGATTGTGCAAAAAGCAATGTCTAAAGTTGACATTAAGAATGGAGCAAATCAAGGCAAATCAAGCGCTGCAATTACTGTTGGGCCGAGCAATAAAGGCAGCCTTATTGCATCTCAAGATAGCATTTTCCACTTAGTTATTAGTTTTGCTTCTGTATCTTTGATTGTTCTAGCGATTTTTGCAGTGCTTGCTGTAACCGCGGAGCATTCTACAACTTCGATTCAGGCTTCTCTTACTGCTGTACCTAGAAGGGGTATGTTCTTTACGGCTAAATTTATTGCTGTTGCAATCTACGTTTTTGTAGTGCAACTTATTGCAATGGCAGTTTCGCTAGGCGCTGCAGAATTAGCCTTTATAGGAGACAGCACTTCTGGATTATCTGGAAGCAACGCGTGGAAATTGCCTCTTACGCTGTTTCTTGGCTCTCCTGCAATTATGGTTGTTGTAGCAGCAATGGCGTACGGCTTTGGCATGATTTGCAAGTCAACTGCTGGCGGAATTATGTGCGTTATTGGAGCCGTGATGATTTTGCCTAGTGTTCTTAGCATTATTATGTTTGCGAGCAATTTCGCGAAGTGGAATTCAATACTTATACAGCTTTTGCCAGCCACAGCGGTGGAGAAATTCTTGGGCGGCTCCCCTAATTCGGGTGCACAGCTTCCACAAAACGCATATATTTTCACATGGTGGCAATCAGGCTTGGTGGTTCTTGCTTGGGGCGTAGTCATGTATGCAATTGGCCACGTTGTTGAAAAGCATCGCGATATTTAGCGCGATATCTAAAATATTTAAATATTCTGCAAATAATATTTTGCAAAAACAATAAGGGCTTTATCTCGTAACTGACTACAAGATAAAGCCCTTTCCTGTGTTTACTTTTCTATTTTTCTATATTTAATCATGTGTTATGAATTCAGTCGTTCTTTACAGTTTCAGCAACGCGAGGCCACAAGGTTGTGCCCCAGTTGCTAATAGTACGCTGATGAACTAGTGGCAAATCAGAACGGTCATATACTGTGCGCCATGGTTCCCAAACTAAACCAGTCTTTTCAACCAACTTGATTCGTAGATTGCGTACATTTCCTTTGAACTGAATAGTGGTATTGAAGTGAGCTGTACGATACTTACCATTGCCTTCCCAAGCGCGAGAACGCACGTAAGGAGTGCCGTCAATTTCGGTGCCGTACTCATCCCAGTAGATGTAGTAGCGAGCTACGTAAGCTCCACGGTGGTCCAAAGTCAAGTAGCCATTGCGGTAAGAGGAAACCTTCGTTTCAATATAATCGCTGTTGGATTGCAAAGTTGCTACTTCGTTATCCTTGACGAAGGAAGTGGTGTATGCAATTGGAACTGCTGGGCTAGAGGTGCTCAAATTTGCACCTTCCTGAATCAAAGCCTTCAACGTATCGATGTTGCCTGTAATAACTTTAGCTGCACCATTAGCGCTGCCACCAAGAATCACTGCAGTAACAGAAGTATTTTGGAGAATGCGATGGAATTCGGTGTTTGGCTTGATTTCTACGCCCTTAATTGCTGCTTCTACTGCAGCCTGGAAATCAGTGCTCTTGCTGGTGGTATCGAACTTTACGTACATTGAGCGACCATAAGCTACGTTTGACACGTAAACTGGTGGGCGTTTGCTGTCAACGCCACGGTTCTTCAAGCTTTCTGGCGTAGTGCATGGAGCAAAGAAATCTGCTGGGCTATCTGGAGCGTCGACGCTTACTGTGTAGTAAGTTTGCTTGAAGTTCACAATTTGAGTCTGCTTCTCACCCTTGTGTACTGCATCGAAATCAATCTTCAGCGGAACACCAATCTTGGCAAAATCAGCACCAAACTTAGCCTTGAGCTGGTTCATGCTTTGTGCGCTTGCAGAATCGTACTGCATGCGAGCTGCAACATGATGACTTGCTCCATATTGTGCATTCCACTTAGAAACTAAGCCGTTCACTGCGGAAGTTACAGAGCTCTTGGTTGGGCGCTGAACAGTTACAGCACTTTCGCCGCCGTGGAATCCCGGCAAATCAACGCTCAACGTTATTGGAGCGCGGTTTGCAGAAATCAGGCTTGGCATATTGTCCATCAAATTCTTATCAGCACGGAAAAGAGCACCTGGGTATACGCGATCATCGTTGGCGGAAGTAACCGACAAATTTGAAGTTGTATTGGTGATGTTCTTCTTCTGATGCTCAACAACAACGAATTCACCGTTCTTGTTGAAGCTGTCGCTGGAGAATTTGTTCTCAATGGTTTCGCCATGACGGGCGAGAATGTTTGTTTTATCGTATTGCAAATCCCACAAATAATTATTCAACGAGTCTTTCTTAGCTGCGCAAGATGTAGCTGGTTCAGAATCCTTAGCGGAAGGAGCGGCCATTGCTGGTGCTGCTAAGCATTGTGGAACAATAGTTGCGCCCGCGAGGAGCAACATTGCTGCATTACGGTAGAACTTTGTACTCTTCATATGTATCCTTATATTATGATATTTTCTGTTATTTTTTATGAGATACCGTAACTTATTTGCTTCTATGCATGGCATGCTTCGCTGCATTAGCTTAATATCTCATAGCATCTTATTATTACATGCTTTTTTATTTCTGGGATAGTGAAATAAAACAAATTTTTTTATTCTGCAAATAAACGTATGAAGAAGGTTGGAATGCCAACATTCTTTTATTGAATTATTTACATTTCATGGCGTGTTGACATGCATAGACCTTCGTTTTCACATATTTTATACTCGTTAATTTTATGAAAACTGTATGTGACAATAATTGTTATTTCGCTTATTGTCTCACTAATAAAATTTTTTTAATATTACACATAATTTTCCCTAGAAAATATGGATCGACAATCATGTTCTAAAATTGGGAAAATATTTCTACAGTAACGTGTGTAAATCTTTTATCAATATTGCTTTTTTCTTCTATAAGAAGGTCACGCATCACACATATAGTTGAGGTTATGCCTACATTCACACGCGAAGAAATTGAGCATTTGGGTGTTTTGTCCCAGATTGCTTTAAGCGACGAAGAAATCAGTCGCTTGCAAGGCGAATTAAACGTCATTGCAGAATCTATTAACAAAGTGCAGGAAGTTGCTGGCGAAGATGTGCCACCTACTGCAAATCCAGTACCTCTTGAAGCGTATTTGCGCCCAGACGAGCCTGCTACGCCATTGACTCAAGAAGAAGCGCTTTCTGGCGCTCCTAGAAGTGAGTCTGGCATGTTTGTAGCACCTCGAATTTTGGGGGAGGAATAAAACATGACTAATACTCAAGATTTAGTAAAGCTTTCTGCTGCCGATATGGCAAAGGCTGTAAAAGCTAAAGAAGTCTCTAGCCGCGAACTTGTTGAAGCTCACTTGGCAGTAATCGAAGCAGCCGAACCAGAAATCAAAGCATTCTTGCATGTTTCTGCAGATATTGCTCTTGAGCAGGCAGATGCTTTTGATGCTAAGAACGCTAAGGGTGAGACTGAAGGATTGCCTGAGCTTGCAGGTGTTCCAATTGCCATTAAAGACATGATTGTTACTAAGGGCATTCCAACTACTGCAGCCTCTAAGATTCTTGAAGGCTGGGTTCCACCTTACGATGCTACTGTTATTGAAAAGCTCAAGGCAGCTGGCATGCCAATTCTTGGCAAGACTAACCTAGATGAATTTGCTCAAGGTTCTTCTACCGAGCATTCCGCTTACCAAACCACTTGCAACCCTTGGGATACTGAGCGCGTTCCTGGCGGTTCTGGCGGCGGTTCTGCAGCTGCTGTTGCTGCATTCGAGACTCCTATTGCTTTGGGTACAGATACTGGCGGCTCTATTCGTCAGCCAGGCGCTTTAACTGGTACTGTTGGCGCAAAGCCAACTTACGGCGGAGTTAGCCGTTTTGGCGCAATCGCCATGGCAAGCTCGCTTGATCAGATTGGCCCTGTTTCTCGTACCGTTCTTGACTCTGCACTTTTGCAGGAAATCATTGGCGGCAACGATAAGCGCGATTCAACTTCGATTCCTGCTCCTGTTCCTCCAATGGCTCAGGCTGCGCGCGAGGGTGCTCGCCGTGATTTGAAGGGCGTAAAGGTTGGTCTTGTTAAAGAGCTTAGCGGAGAAGGCTTCCAGCCAGGCGTTGAAGCACGCTTTAATGAGGCTGTGCAATTGCTTAAGGATATGGGCGCAGAAGTAACAGAAGTCTCCTGCCCTCATTTCCCTTATTCTTTGGCTGCTTACTACATTATTATGCCTTCCGAAGTTAGCTCTAATTTGGCTCGCTACGATGGCATGCGCTACGGTTTGCGCGTAATGCCACCAGCAGACAAGCCTCAAACTGCTGCAAACATGATGGCTGCAACTCGCGAAGCTGGCTTTGGCGACGAAGTAAAGCGCCGTATTATTCTTGGCACTTACGCACTTTCCGCCGGCTACTACGATGCTTGGTATGGCTCTGCGCAAAAGGTTCGTACGCTTATTATTCGCGACTTTGAAGAAGCGTTTAATAAGGTAGATGTTCTAGTCTCTCCAACAAGCCCTACAACGGCATTTAAGTTTGGCGAGAAGATGAACGATCCACTCTCCATGTACATGAACGATATTGCTACGATTCCTGCAAACATGGCTGGCGTTCCAGCTTTGAGCCTCCCAGCTGGCTTAAGCGACGATGCCCTGCCTGTTGGTATTCAGATTATTGCTCCGCAATGCCATGATGAAAAGATGTACAAGCCTGCAGCAGCGTTGGAAGCTGCTCTCGAAGAGCAGTGGGGCGGCTCAATCTGGAAGTCGCTTAAGGCTGGCTGGCTCGATTCATTGGCTAAGTAAAGTTAAGCAAAGCTTAAGTAAGAAGGATTCTCATGGCTGAAAAACTTATGAAATACGCCGATGCTGTTGAGCAGTTTGATCCAGTATTCGGTTTGGAAACTCACGTTGAGCTTAGCACGCGCACAAAGCTGTTCTGCCCAGCAGAAGTATCTTTTGGCGGTGAGCCAAATACTCAGCTAACTCCTGTAAGTCTTGGTTTGCCAGGCTCTTTGCCAGTTGTAAACAAGGCTGCAGTTGATTATGCAATTAAGCTTGGTTTGGCATTGCATTGCGAAATTGCTGAGTGGAGCCAGTTCGCTCGTAAGAACTACTTCTACCCAGATATGCCTCGCGATTACCAGATTTCCCAGTACGATAAGCCTACTAACGGCAACGGTTACTTGGATGTCGAGCTGGAAGACGGCACCGTGTTCCGCGTGCCGATTGAGCGCGCTCATATTGAGGATGATGCTGGTAAGAATACTCACGTTGGCGGCGCTGACGGTCGTATTGAAGGCGCAAATCATTCTTTGGTTGATTACAATCGTGCAGGCGTGCCTTTAATTGAGATTGTAACTAAGCCAATCGAAGGTGCGGGTAGCCGCGCTCCAGAAATTGCTGGTGCTTATATGCGTGCTATTCGCGATATTGTTCGCGCTCTTAACATTTCCCACGCTCGTATGGAGCAGGGCAATATGCGTGCTGACGTGAACGTTTCGCTTCGTCGCAAGTCGACTGATCCATTTGGTACGCGTTCCGAAACTAAGAATGTGAACACATTCCGCGGTATTGAAAAGACGCTGCAATATGAGATTCGTCGTCAGGCTGCTATTTTGAGCGAAGGTGGCGAGATTTTGCAGGAAACTCGTCACTGGGATGAAGCAACTCAGACTACTGCTGGCGGTCGTGTGAAGTCGGATGCTGACGATTATCGCTACTTCCCAGATCCTGATTTGGTTATGCTTCACATCACTAAAGAGCATATTGAGCGCATGAAGGCGCAAATGCCTGAAATGCCTCGCGAGCGTCGTAACCGTTTGCAAAGCGAATGGGGTATTAGCGATCTTGAAATGCGAGATATTCTTAACGCGGATGCTCTTGATTTGGTTGAAGAAACCGTTAAAGCTGGTGCAACTGCAGCAGGTGCTAAGAAGTGGTGGCTTGGTGAGCTTGCTCGCGAAGCAAACACTCGTGGCGTGACTTTGGAAGAATTGCCTATTACTCCGCAAGATGTGGCTGAAGTTGAAAAGTTAATTGCAGACGGCAATCTTAACGATAAGCTCGCTAAGCAAACTGTTGCATGCGTTTTGGCTGGCGAGGGTAAGCCTGATGAAGTTGTTAAGAAGCACGGATTCAAGGTTATGAACGACGACGGCGCTTTGGAAGCTGCTGTTGACGCTGCTCTTGCTGCTGATCCTGAAGTTGCAGAAAAGCTTAAGGCTGGAAATATGAAGCCGATGGGCGCAATTATTGGCGCTGTTATGCGTGCGACTAAAGGTCAGGCTGATGCTAAGGCTGTTACTAAGATCGTGATGGCAAAGATTAAAGGCTGATTTAAATTTTAGTTAGATTAAAATTTAGCTAGAAAAGAATAGTTTATAGATGCACTTTTTGCATTTTATGCTTTGCGTTTTAACCTTGTGTTTTATAGCATTGTGTAGAGTGCAAAAAGTGTAATCTTATATTGTAGTTGCTTACGCATTTGTATTTTGCTTATGCTTTTTGTAGAACTTTTTGTAACGCAAGGTCAATTAGGTACAGGAAACAGGTGAATATGCAGGAAGTCAATGCTGACTCTACAAACTCTCGAGAGTTACCAGAAAGTATTGTAATTCCGTCAATACGCGGCGAGATGGCTCGTCTTAGGCAAGCAACCATCGAAGATTTAGCGAGGATGGATTCATTACATGCTTTTGATGGTGCGGCTGTTATAACTGGCAAGGATTCACAATCTGAACGTGCTATGGTTCATGCGTGGGTTGAGCGTTCTGTGCAGTGGTCTTTGGGCAATAATGATAAAAGTATGTCTGATTATGCTGGGGTTGTTGGAGATGCTCAATCACGCCCAACAATCGCATGGTCAATTGTGCCAGATCTTATTGATGACGCTAAAAATACCAATGGCGATATTATTGGAATGATTTTTTTGATCGACATTGATGGTTGGTCTAAATCCGCTAGAATTCAGGTGATTCTAGGACGCGATTATAGGGGTCGTGGGTATTCTAGAGATGCAATGCCTAGAGTTATGACGTATGGTTTTGCTCCAGACACAGTTGGTTTAGCATTGCATAGGATTTGGGTTGGTGTTCCAGCAGCGAATACGCGTTCTCTTTCTGTTTATCAGTCTCTTGGTTTTGTAAAAACTGGAACAGCTAGAGATGCTTTGTGGGATTCACAAAATCAAAAATATCAAGATTTTGTTGTTATGGACACTCTCGTAGATGAATATGATGCCATTCGTTCTTTAGACGCTTTTGGTCTGCACGTTATTGAAGATAATCCTGGTGTTTGTGAAGCGCTAAGTGCGCATGAGCATTCAATTGCAATACCTGTTAGCAAAGATAATTCCGACGAATCGTGGCCGTATAATGCGGCTACAGTCAAAGAAGATTCTTCTAAACGCGCATGGTGGCGTATTATAGGACGCGGTCGTAAGCGTAACACTAATGGCAATAATGCGGAAGGGAAGCGATGAGCGCTGAAGATCTCGACAATTACGAAACTGACGCCGAGCTTGCGTTGTACAAGGAGTATCGTGACGTTATTAAGCTTTTTACGTATGTTGTAGAAACTGAGCGACGATTCTATTTGGCAAACAAGGTGGATTTTAACGTGCGTTCTGCAGGTCAAGATGTGTATTTTGACGTGCAATTAACAGACGCTTGGGTGTGGGACGTTTACCGCCCTTCGCGGTTTGTGAAAAACGTTCGTATTGTTACGTTTAAAGACGTAAATGTGGAAGAAGTGCAGAAAACAGATATCGATATTCCAGAATCTATCGCATGATAAGAGTATGCTAGTAAAGCTTATGTTTAGATTTTAATATAGATACGTGCTTGCAATTTTGCGATTTTGACTTTATAAAGCGTCTTTTAGGTATGGAGGAAAATTGACTGATACACAATCCCAGAAACAATCTGTAGTGATTATTGGTGGCGGTCCGGCAGGGTTGACGGCTGCATGGGAGCTTGTAAAAGATGGCGGAGCTAGCCGCTACGATGTAACTGTTCTTGAAGCATCTAAAGAGTTTGGCGGAATTTCCCGCACTGTAAAATACAACGGAAACCGCATGGATATTGGCGGTCACCGATTCTTCTCTAAAGATGATCGAATTATGCAATGGTGGCGAGATATGCTGCCACTTCAAGGCGCTCCTTCTTACGACGACAAAAAACTTGGCAGACACCACGATTTAGAGAATGGCGGCCCAGACCCAGAAGTCGAAGATGAGGTTATGCTTAAGCGTCATCGCGTTTCTAGAATCTTCTGGAATCATCATTTCTTCGACTACCCTATCTCTCTTTCTGCGTCTACTTTGCGCTCTATGGGCTTTGTTCTTACTATGAAGGTTGGTTTTAGCTACCTTTGGTCTATGATTCACAAGTTGCCAGAAACAAACCTCGAAAACTTCTACATTAATCGCTTTGGCAAAAAGCTGTATTCTATGTTCTTTGAGGGCTATACCGAGAAGCTTTGGGGAAGGCATCCAAGTCAGATTTCTGCAGATTGGGGTGCTCAGCGAGTTAAGGGTTTGAGCATTGTTGAAGTTTTAAAGAATGCTTTCTCTAAGCTTATGCCGAAAAAGAAGGCAAATCAGGAAGTTGAAACTTCACTGATTGAAGAATTCTGGTATCCTAAGCTTGGTCCTGGTCAGCTTTGGGAGACTGTTGAACGTCGTTGCCGTGAAAATGGCGCTACTGTTTTAACAGATGCAAAAGTTGTTGCTATTAAACAGTGCGACGGTAAAATTTCTAGTGTTGTCGTTGAAAATCAAGATGGTTTGCAGCAAGAACTTCATGCGGATCAGTTTATTTCTTCTATGCCAATAAAAGATTTGGTTGCAGCTATTGAGCATGGCGCCGAAGGAAATGAGTCTGTGCAGGTTCCAGCCGAATTACAACGAGTTGCTAAAGGCTTGCCTTACCGTGATTTCGTAACCGTTGGACTTCTTGTTAAGCGTATGCGTTTGCGTAATACGACTGATATTCCAACGTTAGGTAACCCTCCTATTGTGCCTGATTGCTGGATTTATGTGCAGGATCCAGGATACAAAGTTGGTCGTTTGCAAATCTTTAACAACTGGAGCCCATATCTCGTTAAGGATGTTGACAACACTGTGTGGATTGGTCTTGAATACTTCTGCAATGAGGGCGATGATTTTTGGAATATGAGCGACGAAGAGGCTCGTAAATCTGCGATTGATGAGCTTACTCGTATGCAGGTTATTGATGGCGAAGATGATGTTTTGGATGCGCATCGCGAGCGTGTTCCAAAGGCTTATCCAGCTTATTTCGATACTTATGCTCAGATGCCTGAGCTTGTTAAGTATTTGGATGGTTTTGGTAACTTGTATTGTGTTGGTAGAAATGGTCAGCATCGTTACAATAACCAGGATCATTCTATGGCTACTGCTATTGAAGCCGTGTCTAATATTAACAGTGGAAAACAGTCTAAAGATAATGTTTGGTCTGTTAATACAGAAAAGTCATATCACGAAAAGAAGTAGCGTTTTTTCTTTTTGCCACGCCGTGTTGTTGTGAGTCGCATGAGTGTAGTAGCATACATTTATCAGCGATTAAGTCACATTGTTATGTGCTTATCGTTGTATTCACAACGGATTTTTCCGAAATCTTCCATGTAAAGCTCCAAGTAGTTTGTTTCTTGGGGTTAGGGAAAGGTATAACTGTGGCAACAAGCCAAAATCTTGATGATATGAAGCTTTCTGAGCTTAAGGATCTTGCGAAGCAAATGGGCCTGCGCGGTACGTCTACAATGCGTAAGCCAGATTTGATCGCTACGCTTACCGCTGCGCGCAATGGTGGGGATGCGCCAGCAGGAGTTAGCGTACATGTTCCTAAAAGCATTGTTAGGGATAGTCGTTCGTCGCTTAATGATGAGGATGAGTCTAAATACGATTCATCTTCATCTTTTAGGTCGCGCCGCAATTTTGATGACGATAGTGGTGAGTCTGCTCGCAAGTCTGCCGATGAGGATTTGTTAGAAAATCTCGGCTTGCCTGATTCTGTTGAATCTTCTGATTCTGATGATTCTGTTGATTCAAATAGAAGCAGTAAGTCTAGGCGTCGTCGTGAGTTTACGCGTGATAATCAATCTCAGCGTCGTCGTCAGTCTGATTTTAAAGATAATTATCGCGGAAATAACTCGGATGATGCAAATGATACGGAAGATGATCTAGATCAGATTCTTGCTACTTTGCCAAGTGAAAAGTCTTCTGATTCTAACGCAAATCGTGATTCTGAATCTCGCAGGCAACGCGGAGCTTCGCGTTCTAATGGTGATGACGATTATGATACGCATTCAGATAGGAATGACAGGTATCAACGTCGTATGCGTGGTCGTGGACGCGATAGAGATGATTACGATTCCCGCTCGGATCGCTCTGATCATTTAGAGCGTGAAGATCGACCTACGAGGAATGATCGTTCTGATCGCAATGATATTCGTGAAGACCACGAGTCTCGTGAATCAGCTTCTCGTAGAGAGGAACCAAAAGAAGAGCTTGTTCCAGTTGCTGGTATTGTAGATGTGCTTGAATCTTATGCGTTTGTGCGCACTTCTGGATATTTGCCTGGTCCAAATGATGTTTACGTTTCTATGAGCCAAATCAAAAAGTATGGTTTGCGCAAGGGAGATGCGGTTCAAGGTTCTATTCGTGCTCCTCGCGAAGGTGATCGTAGGAATCAGCGCCAAAAATTTGTTCCTTTGCAAAGCGTTGACAGCATTAATGGCATGAGCGTAGAAGATGCTCAGAATCGTCCACAATTCGCTAAGCTCACGCCTTTGTATCCGCAAGAGCGCTTAAAGCAGGAGACTACACCAAATCGTATGCTTGGCAGAATCATTGACCTTGTGGCTCCTATTGGTAAGGGTCAGCGTGGTTTGATTGTTTCGCCTCCTAAGGCTGGTAAAACAATCACTTTGCAAAATATTGCGAACGCGATTGCTGTTAATAATCCAGAAGTGCATTTGATGGTTGTCCTTGTAGACGAGCGTCCAGAAGAAGTTACCGACATGGAGCGCACTGTTCAGGGTGAGGTTATTTCTTCTACATTTGACCGTCCAGCATCAGACCACACTACTGTTGCGGAGCTTGCGATTGAGCGTGCTAAGAGGCTTGTAGAGCTTGGCCAAGATGTTGTTGTTCTTCTTGATTCTATGACTCGTCTTGCTCGTGCATACAATATTGCTGCTCCTGCATCTGGTCGTATTCTTTCTGGTGGCGTGGATGCTCAGGCGCTTTACCCTCCTAAGAAGTTCTTTGGTGCCGCGCGAAACATTGAAAATGGCGGTTCTTTGACTATTATTTCTTCCGCTTTGGTGGAAACTGGTTCAAAGATGGATGAAGTTATTTTCGAAGAGTTTAAGGGCACTGGAAACATGGAGCTTCGCTTGAGTCGCGATTTGGCAGATAAGCGCTTGTTCCCAGCAGTGGATATTAATTCTTCTGGCACGCGCCGCGAAGAGTTGATTACTCCTGCTCAAGAATTGCCTATTATTTATCGCTTAAGGCGACTATTTGGCGGACTTGAGCCAGAGCAGGCTTATCAGACTTTGGTGCCACGCTTAAAGAAAACTGCGTCGAATCGCGATTTTCTCGCGGCGATTGTGCAGCAAGCGAATAACTCTACAAATGGCGGGTCGCCAGCAACCGCTGCTTAAGTAGGTTATGTTCGTGTAATTTTATAAATATAACTTTAAAAAATACACTTTAATTACCCCTTGGTTTGATCAATCGAGGGGTAATTTTTATTGTTTATTTTTTAATACTGTTTTTATTACAAACTCATTTTGTGTTTTAAAATAAAAAAATATACGTTTATATATAATTATTTTCCTATAAAATACACTATTCTTGGTAATTTTTACTATTGATAATGCGTATGCAAATAATAAAAATTAAATAATTATAATTACTTGTCAAAAGTTTATTCCTATAAACATTTGATATTTAATGTGAAAAACCGTGATTTTTTATATAATTTTGTTCTTTTTCGTTAAAAAATACGATACGATTGAAGAGACTGCAGGGTAGCGCAATCTGAAATCTACAACAGTATTCAGGAAGATGCGCTGTATGAGGATGGAGGTCGTATGACAGGAAACTCTCATAAGATTGAAAATAATATTCCTTCTGGCTTGAACGCTAATGTGAGCACAGTTGCTCCTATAGATTCTACAGATGCGATTATTGTAGATATTCTTGAACATGATGGTCGTGCAACATTAACCAGACTAGCTAAAGCATCTGGATTATCGGTTTCTGCCGTACAATCTAGAGTACAAAAGCTTGAGCGCAGAGGAATTATCACTGGTTACCGTGCGTTGATTGACTATGAGCGCAGAGGCTTGCCAGTAAGCGCATTTGTTGCTGTAACACCTCTTGACTTTGAGCAAGAAGCATCTGTTCCAGCCAAGTTGAAAGATATTGAAGGTATTGAAGCCTGCTATTCTATCACTGGAAGCCCAAGTTTCATGCTCGTAGTTCGTGTTGCTACACCTAGCAAGCTAGAAGAGCTAATTAACACGATTCACCGCATTGTGCCAGTTAGCACAGAAACAACTATGGTTTTGCAGACTTATTTCGACTAGAAGTAATATGTGTGAATTTCCTAAAGAATCGGTTGACGCTCGCAAGCATTCGATTGAACCGAGTTGCAATGATTGTAACGATTCAATAAGCGAGATTTTTGCGTTGCGTCAATCGATTGACAATATTGACAATGCAGTTGTTTCACTTCTTGCAGAGCGCTTTAAATTCACGGAAAAAGTCGGAGAAATAAAAGCGCACGCAAATCTTGCTGCGGAAGATAAATCTAGAGAAAATCGCCAAGCAAATCGACTTAAAAAAATTGCTGAACAATCTGGATTAAAAGAAGAAATTGCGCTCGAATATTTACATTTTGTTGTAGCTGCCGCAAAAAAGCGCCATCAAGAAATAAAAGATAGCCAGAAATAGTTAAAAATAGCTACAAATTTAATCAAAAATCTAGTCAAATTTAGTAAAAAATCTAGCAAAATCTAAAAAATATGCGCGCTTAGAGTCATAATAAAAATATGACTATTGCAACCGTTGAACGTTACGCACAAATGCTTGATGCCGCCAGCAAAGGTGGATACGCCTACCCTGCAATTAATGTTACTAGCACGCAGACTTTAAATGCTGCACTACAAGGATTTGCAGAAGCGCAAAGCGACGGAATTATTCAAGTATCCGTTGGGGGGTCCGCGTATTTTTCGGGACAGTGCGTAAATAATCGCGTTGTTGGATCAATCGCATTTGCTCAATTCGCACATCAAGTTGCTGCACAATACCCAAACATTACGGTTGCATTGCACACAGATCATTGTGCAGAAAGCTATTTAGATGATTGGATTAAGCCACTTTTAGCCTATGAGGCAGATCAAGTTGCGCACGGCAAAGAGCCGATTTTCCAGTCGCATATGTGGGACGGATCCACAGTTAAGCTTGAACACAATTTAGACGTTGCGGAAGAATTGCTTGAGGCGTCGGCGAAGGCTCATACGGTGTTAGAGATTGAAATTGGGGCCGTGGGAGGCGAAGAAGACGGTCATAGAGCAGACATTGATGAAAAACTATACTCAACGCCGCAGGACGCTATGCGAGTAGTTGAACGATTAGGTTTGGCAGAGAGCGGAAGATATATGGCTGCTTTTACGTTCGGCAATGTGCATGGTGCATACAAGCCTGGTGTTGTCAAGCTGCGACCACAGTTGCTAGACAACATTCAAAGCGCTGTATACAACAAGTACAAGCTTGATTTATGTAATCGCAAGTTTGGTGTGCCAACAAAACCATTCTTATTGGTATTCCATGGAGGTTCTGGATCTACTCCCGAAGAAATTGCGCAAGCTGTAAGCTACGGCGTAGTAAAAATGAACATCGATACAGACACACAATATGCGTTTACTCGAGCGATAGCAGATCACATGTTCCACAACTACGACTCAGTTCTTAAAATCGACGGAGAAGTTGGAGCCAAAAAACTCTACGACCCAAGGTCTTGGGGCAAAGAGGCAGAAAAAGCAATGGCTCAGCGTGTTGTTGAAGCCTGTGTACAGCTTGGCTCTGCCGGTAAAGCCTTATAAGTTCATCAAGTTGCAAATTAAATTCGGTATTGGCTTTGCGCTAGTCTTAACACGTAGGAATTGTGTTTATTTGGGCAACGTTAGCCCAAAAATGGAGGTTCAGCATGCCTGGAATTGTGCTTATTGGCGCTCAATGGGGTGACGAGGGTAAAGGCAAAGCGACTGATTTAATTGGTTCTAAGGTAGATATTGTCGCAAGATTTAATGGCGGTAATAACGCTGGACATACTGTTGTTGTGGGAAACGAGTCTTACGCTTTGCATTTACTTCCTAGCGGTATAATCAGCCCTAATGTAACTCCTGTTATTGGTAATGGTGTTGTTGTAGACCCAGAAGTTCTGTTTGAGGAGATTGACGCACTTGAATCTAGAGGTGTTGATTGCTCTCGTTTGAAAGTGAGCGAGTCTGCGCATGTGATTACACCTTATCATCGCGTAATTGACAAGGTTACGGAGAGGTTCCTTGGCAAGCACAAGATTGGTACAACAGGTCGCGGAATTGGCCCGACTTATGCAGATAAGATTAATCGCGTTGGTATTCGTGTGCATGATTTATTTAATGCAGAGCATTTGAGGGATAAGGTTGAAGCTAGCTTGCATCAAAAGAATCAGATGTTAGTTAAACTTTACAACCAGCATCCAATAGATATTGATGATGTTACAGCACAGCTTGTGGAGCTTGGAAAGCGTTTGAAGCCTTATGTTGCAGATACTTCGCTTATACTGAATCAGGCTATAGAAAATGGCAAAACCGTGCTTTTTGAAGGCGGTCAGGCAACCATGCTGGATGTCGATCATGGAACTTACCCATTTGTAACATCCTCAAATCCTACTGCAGGAGGTGCTTGCACGGGAACTGGCGTTGGTCCAACTCGTATTACGCGAGTAATTGGAGTTGCTAAAGCCTATATCACTCGTGTTGGTGAAGGTCCATTCCCTACGGAACTTTTGGATGAAAGTGGCGATTGGCTGCGTGAGCAGGGTCACGAATATGGCGTAACTACTGGTCGCCCTCGCCGATGCGGATGGTTTGATTCCGTTGTAAGCCGCTATGCTACTCGCGTAAATGGCTTAACTGATATTGTCCTTACTAAGTTAGATGTTTTGACTGGCTTAAAAGAAATTCCAGTTTGCGTAGCTTACGATGTAACTTTGTCTGACGGAAGCGTTGAGAGAATGAACGAAATGCCAGTAGATCAGTCTCTGTTTGCTAGCGCTAAGCCAGTTTACGAGATGCTTCCAGGATGGAGTGAGGATATTTCGCAAATTCACAAGTTTGAAGAATTGCCAGCAAATACTCAAAGCTACGTAAAGCGCTTAGAAGAACTCTCAAAGTGCCGCATTTCGGCAATTGGTACTGGTCCTCAGCGCGACCACATTATTAGCGTTCATTCGTTGATTGATTAGTGACTATTTGAATAGCTATTTAAGGCTATTTAAGGCGGCTAAAAACTATGAGTATTCCAAGCAGTAATTGCCACGACTTGCCTAAAAAGCATAAGCATAAATCACTTGGTGCAAAAACATATTTTGTTGTGTTTATTGGCGGATTGCTTGGCGCTTTTGTGCGTAGTGAAATAAGTGGTTTTACGCACGGCATGCATTGGGACTCGGGATATTCTATGCTTTTTAGCCGCTTTACTTTTGCAACTCTTTTGTCGAACGTTTTAGCATGTTTTATTCTTGCTTTAGTAAGTTCACTTGTCGTAAGTGGGAAGAGCTGCAAGAACAAAGACTTAATAAAATACGGTTTTTGCACAGGATTTTGCGGCGGACTTTCAACAATGTCTACTTTTGCTTTTGAGGGCGCGCATTCCGCATTTACTGCAATGAACATTGTAGAAGTAATTGCCATTATGGCGTTGTCTATGGTTCTTGGCGTTTTAGCAGTGCTTGTTGGGAGTCTAATTGGAGATAAAATTTTTGCTTTTAAAGGCAATGGCAGCGTAAAAAATGCTGGTGATTCAAACGTCATCAATAAAATAGACGCTAACAGGGGCGGTGCAAAATGATGTCTTACGCATATGTTCTTTTTTGGCTGCCTGTTGTTTTCGCTGGACTTGGTGCTGTTCTTCGTTGTGCAATATCTGACGCAATCGGGCGCGTTTATAACCATGATTTTCCAATCGCAACTTTGCTAATCAACGCTTTTGCGTCTTTTATAATGGGCTTAGTTGTATTTTTAAGTTCTTCGATTATATACGATTTAACTTTTGCTTCGACTATTATTTACACGTGCGCATTGGGATTTTTAGGCGGATTTTCAACGTTTTCAACCGCAATCTTAGAAATCGTAAGCCTGTTTAAGCTAAAGAAAATCAAGCTTGGACTATGGCTTTTTATTAGCGAACTAATAGTGCCATTCTTGTGCGCATTTATTGCATACGCTGGACCGTCATTTGTAATATTTATGCTTCTAAAGTCTTAAGTTTTGAATTTTATTAATTGACGTATTTTATTAATTTATATTTATTGTGTTATTAAAAATGTTAAAATGCTTGATGTATTTGTTTGCGATTTGATTTAAGAATAGGTTTATTGTGACTTTAAAGAACGTAGGCGGTTTTATACGCGATTTTTTGCGCGACTTTTCTGATCGCGTTCTTAAAACGCTTAAGCATCTTAGATGGAAGATGGTTCTTGCTGGCATAGTTGTTGGTCTTGTTTCTGGCGTGCTTGTAGCAACTTATAGACTTGGGATTGAGTACGGAACCGATTTTGCGCGATGGATGTATGCGCAAATATTGCAAAACATGCTTTGGATTGTGCCTTGCGTGGTTTTTGCAATTGCTGCTGGGCTTTTTATTGGCTGGATGAGTCGCAAAGAAAGTATGGCGTCTGGAAGCGGCATTCCACAAGTTGTTGGATACGTTCAACGCGGTCTAAAAATGTGTTGGAACACTATTTTGCCTGTTCGATTTGTAGGCGGATTGTTGGGTTCGCTATTTGGCTTGTCTCTTGGGCGCGAAGGCCCTTCGATTCAAATCGGAGCTTGCGGCGCGCAAATGATGTCTCGCATCTTTAGAAAGGGCAATAAAAACGATACGCAAGAGCATTATGTTGTAACCGCTGGAGCGGCAGCTGGCTTATCTGCAGCGTTTAGCGCTCCACTTTCTGGGCTTATGTTTGCTATGGAAGAAGTTCAACACGGATTGTCTTCTACAGTTCTTATGGGAGCTGCTGCTGCATCTATTTGCGCGGACTTTGTGTCTCAAACATGCTTTGGACTTCGACCTGTTTTAGACTTTGGAAGAATTCCAGACTTACCAATGACACTTCATTTTTGGCTGATTCCACTTGGCATTTTTGCAGGGCTTATTGGCTCTTTAATGAACAGATCCTTGCTTGGATTACAAACGCTGTATAAGTATTTGCCAAAGTGGGCTCCCGTATCTGTAGCATGCTTAATCGCGATTCCTGTTGGCTTATATTTGCCAGATGTTCTTGGAGGAGGATCGAATCTTGTTAAGCTCTCTGAATATGGAAAAGCAAGCATAGCGCTTCTGTGCATCCTGTTTGTTGCAAAAATGCTATTTACTTCTACAAGTTTTGGATGCGGAGCGCCTGGCGGAATTTTTATGCCAATTCTTGCTGTCGGCGCACTTGCAGGCGGCGTTGCTTCTCGCGCAATAATAAGCATTCCGATTCTTGGCATTGACGCAAAGCTAATGCCAATTTTTACAGTGTGTGTTATGGCTGGCACGCTTTCGGCTTCTGTAAAAGCTCCGCTCACTTCGATTTTGCTAACTGTAGAAATGTCGGGAACAATGATTCACACTCTTCCAGTTGCTGCATCTGCTTTTATTGCGCTTCTTGTATCCGATATTTTGCACACTAAGCCAATCTATGGCGAACTTCTGGAAAGATATATGGCTTCTAATCCAAAACTTGTGCGTTAATACAACAAAAACAGCAATGTGGATAACTTTTTGGCGGAATTGCAACGTTTATTGATCCTTTAACCACATTGTTTAAATAGTATTGCCTAATGGTTTAGTATGCGATTCAATAGCCACATGGACAATATGACTATTGATAATTACGATGCTCCTTCTTGCGTTCCGCGCATTATAGAAACGTACCCGCCTCAGGCGAGTGCGATAAAAAGTATGCGCAAAAGTACATCTGATAGTAATAAGTTGGAAGATTCGACTGTTATCGCATCTTTGAATCATGCGAATCATGTGGATAATGCAGATTACGCAAATCATGTAGATTACGCGACTGGTGTATCTTCTACTTCAGTTCATAGCGATTTTGATGCATTAGATAATCATAGTGTTCAAAAAAATATTGGTAGCTTGAACTATTCGCTAAAGCCTTTTCCAAAAAATGTTGTAATCGGTTCATCGGCAAATGATGGAGTTGGTTTAAGCACTACTCTTGCTCTTCTGGCAAGTCATATATCTAGTAAAAAATATGTTGTTGCACTAATCGACGCAGATATTTCTAACGGCGGATTAGATGTTTTGTTGGGATTGGAGCAGGACGAGGGTAGAAGATTGCAAGAGGTTCAAGCTCCTTTAGGACGATTAGACGGATATGTATTGCGTTGTGAACTTCTGCACTGGAATAACGTTGATATTTTGGCTTACGCTCCTTGGAAAAGTGAAGAGCCTAAACCATGGGTTATTGAAGCTGCTATTAGAGGTCTTTCCAACGCTTGTGATGTAGTAATTGTTGATATTGGATCTGGTTTTTCAGCAAGAAGGCTTTTAAAGAATCTTCCAACTTTAGCGCAAGTTCCAACCATATTTGCTGCAGAGCTTAGTGTTCTTGGTCTTGCCAGATTGCGCGCATATTGGCGAAGCCTAGAATCTGACCATAAAGATTACTCTAGAAAACAAACTTCTATTGTCGCAGGATTAAATCCGCGTGGTCTTTCTAAAAGGTTTTGCCCTGTAAATGTTAATGAAGCTTGTGATTATTTGCTTTGCGATGTAGAAGGCCCAATTGGTCACGATCCTAAAATGTACGAAGACATAATATCTGGTTACGGTATAAGAGATATTCCAAAATCCGCCAAAATTCCAATAGAAAAAATAACAACATGGTTGCTTGGAGACTCCTCTAATTCCTCTTTGAAAATATCTGGAAAACAATCTGAACAACAATATAAACAATCAAATTCACAATCATATGAATCTGAAAGATTCTCAAAAATATCAAGGGGTAAGCATGGTTTTAGAAGATATTGATTTTGGCATTCTGCAAGAGCTTGCAGATAACCCTCAAACAACAGATATTGTTGTTACAGACACAGGTCACGTTTGGGTAGATAAAGGTTTTGGGTTGCAAGAGTACAATCCAAGAATTCCATTTGATAATCCTATGATTTTGCGAGAATATGCAGTTTGGCTTTGTGCACAATTAGGCAAAAGATTAGATGATTCATGCCCAATCGCAGATGCTTCTAGCCCAGTAGGAGTGCGAGTACACGCTCTTATTGCTCCAATAGTTTTAAGTGGTGCTGCTATTTCGATTCGTTTTCCCGCTTTAAAACGCTATTGCTTAACAGAGTTAAGTAGTAGAGGAATGTTTCCTATTGAATTATCTAGAATACTTTATTTATTGGTAACTCAACGTGCGAATATTTTGATTACGGGAAGCACTGGCTCTGGTAAAACAACGTTAATGAAGTCTCTTTTAGCTTCTTGTGATGAAAAAGACAGAATAGTTACTGTTGAAGAAACAAGAGAATTAGGTTCATTATCTAAGGATCATGTGTCTTTAGCTACAAGAGAAGCAAACGTTGAAGGAGTAGGCAGCGTTGGCTTGTCGGATCTTGTAAAGGCAACTTTGAGGATGAGACCAGACAGAATTATTTTAGGTGAGTGCAGAGGTCAAGAAATAGCTGATTTATTACGCGTTTTTACATGTGGTCATAAAGGTGGAATGACAACTTTGCATGCTGATAAAGTCCAAAAGGTGCCAGCCAGATTAATGTCTTTAGGGCTTCTTGCAGGACTGGAACCTTCTTCACTATGTGCTCTTGCCGCTGATGCTTTTGATGTTGTTATACATGTAGAAAGAGTAAATGGTATGCGAATTGTAAAAGAACTTGGAGTATTGCGTTCTACGGATTCTGGCGCGTTAGAAGGTGTGCCAATTTTAAGATTGAAAAATTGCGTTAATTCTAATGATAGTAATTTTTCTGCTCAGATAGAGGAAACGTCTGCTTGGAAAAATTTTGCTGTTAAATGGCATTTACCGTTGAATACAGGGTTGTTTCTGTAATTGATACCGACAGTAAAGGATTTTTTGAAAATGGGTATTGAAGAATCACTAGCTGCTCTTGTGTCTTCTTTGCGTTCTGGTGCTTCTTTTGAATCGATTATAAGAGGAGACAGCAATAATGAGAATCGCAATGGACTTATTGAAGAGACCGATAATGGCAATAACAATTACAACAGCAATAACAGCGAAAGCTATTTCCAAGTTATAAACGTTGAATCGGTGTTTAAATGGATTGATTCTCGCTGTTCTAATAGGATTAAAAATCTTAGCGCTCGCCAAAGAAGTAAAGTTAG
Source organism: uncultured Gardnerella sp. (assembly GCA_947289115.1). Lineage (GTDB taxonomy): Bacteria > Actinomycetota > Actinomycetes > Actinomycetales > Bifidobacteriaceae > Bifidobacterium. Next base: position 32,313 of record CAMYPG010000006.1, on the reverse strand, counting down.
AAAAGACATGCGCAAGGTTGCACAATCGCTTATGTCTGTATACGAATTGAGCAGTTCTATAGGATGCTCTATGACTGATTGCGTTCAAGCTGTTTCTGACTCTTATCATGCCAATAAGAGGGTTAATGATTTAAGCTCAGAAGTTTTTGCGATGCCTAAAGCAACTATTAGATTGCTAACTGCTCTACCATTTTTGGCTCTTCTTACTGGACAATTGTTGGGTGTAAATCCAATATTGATGATTTTTACAAGTTCTAGAGGATACGCACTCTTAGGTATTGGCTTATTGTTTTATGTAATCGGTCTTTTATGGGTTACATGGATCATGAAGTCATCTAAAAAAGCAATGCTGAGTGCTGTTTCTAATGTCGATTAATGAGTTAATGGTTATTAAGGATCGTGGAAAATGTTTAAGGCAATTATCGTTTGGATTATTTTAGTAGCTTATATAGTTACATTATGCAAATTTTTTACTAGACAGATGATTCTTAACCCGTGCTATGAGCGCGCTTGTAAACCTGCGATTTCTATGAGAGACAATTACGATTTTAGGCGTAACAAAGTTGAAGATATAGATCCAATTTTGGGTTTGCAAATGATGATAGTTGCTTTAAAAAGTGGAGTCGCAATTACTAGAGCGCTTGACGCTGTTGGATCATCTATTCCTGGAGGAAAAGGGATTTGGCTAAGGAATGTTTCTAAAGCACTACTTTCTGGAGATACTTGGATAGAAGCTTGGAGTGCTCCTTATGTGTGCTTCGATAAAAAAGATAAAAATCCATCTGCATCTTTTGTGTTAAGTATGTGGCTTAGACAGTCACTTAGAGAGTCATGGAGTTGTGGAAGTTCTCCAGTTCCTGTACTCATAGCGATTTTACAAAATTATGAGCAATCTATGCGAAACGTGGCAAAAAAAGAAAGCTCTAGGCTTTCTGTTCGTCTGCTTCTGCCTGTTGGGTTATGTTTTCTGCCAGCGTTTATTTTCGTAGGAATTTTGCCGACAGTATCTGCATTTATGTATTAATCGCAATCTAAAAATAAAAAATTTGTATCCCAATATTGGGTACATAAATAAAAGAAAAATAACAATAAAAATAACAAAAAGAAAGGTAACGGTGAGTGATTATGAGATTAATTACTGCTGCATTGTCAACATGGTATTGCATGTGTTCAATGCGAATGAATGAAGGATTAATTAAAGCTGAACAAGCATGTAATAGAGTGCAGAATCGTTTGAGCAAAGATTTAAAGCAGTGTGATGATGGGGCTGTTACGGCAGAATATGCTGTTGTTCTTATAGCTGCCACAGCTTTTGCTACAGTGCTTATTGCTATTGCCAAATCAGATGCTGTTCGTACAGCTATCAGTGAGCTTGTTACAAAAGCTCTACATGTTAGCTAGCTTTAAGTAAATAGTCATTTGTAAAACTGTGAAACATTGCGTGAAACTTAAAACATACTTTGAAAAACGTGATATGAAATATTTATAAAGTTTTTTTGACCGTGATGTTTATGTGATTTGTTGTGGGATTTTAACTAATGCGAAAAGAAACGAGACAAAATGGAGAATCATGTATTTTTGAACATTTTAGATAAGAGAACGACTAAGAATAATTGTATAAATAATTCAAAAGATTCTGGGGCTGTTACCGCAGAATTTGCTATTATTCTTCCTGCAGTTGTGGTACTTGCTTTAACGTTATTTTTTGTTGGTAAATCAGTAGTAAATACAATGAATTGCCATGATGCAGCAGGTCAAGTAGCATACTATGTTGCTTCGCACCACAATTCTAAAGATGCGCAAAATATAGTATCTAAAGTATCTGGAGTTAATAGTTCTGTAAAAGTCAAATATGTTGGGAATATGGCAGATATTGTTGTAAGCTGCCCAGTTGTGCCAGACCCTTTAAAAGTATTGCCATTGTCTGTGGAAGCTCGCATTAGCCAGGTTTTAATATGAGTCAAAAAATATGTAAACGATTAAGCATTTTGAATACGCAATATTACAGTTTTAAACATTTGCGTAGAGCAGATTGTGGTTCTGGAACTATGCTAGGCATAGGATTGGTAATAGCAATCTGCTCTATGCTTGTTGTTTGTGCGACTTTAGGGTCAATTTTGGTGCAAAAACACCGAGCTTACGCTCTTGCAAATGCATCGGCTATATCAGGTGCAGTTGCTATGAGAAATATGCAAGATGATGCATGTCAAGTTGCAGAGCGCACAGCAAAGGCAAATAATGGGAAAATAGAATCTTGTGTTGAAAAAGATGATGATGTATTAATCAGTCTAAGTGTGCCTTTACGACTTCCTATGGTTAATAAGATAAATGTAATGGCTAGAGCTGGTTTAATAGATTGCGACTAATAAGTGTGTGGAAAATATCAAGTATTCATGCGATTGGTCATAATGTAGCATGTTAATAGGCGATTAGCATGTTAATGTCTAAATGTTTAGAATAGAACAGAAACTTTGCTCAAGTAGAGTTGAGCTAATATTCAGGTGACGGTAGGTTATAGTTATGGCACTTGCATTGTATCGAAGGTATCGTCCAGACACGTTTGAAGGAGTGATAGGACAGAATCAAGTTACCGTTCCTCTTATGAGAGCGCTAGATCAAGGCAAAATAACGCACGCCTACCTATTTTCGGGTCCACGCGGTTGTGGAAAAACAAGCTCTGCGCGTATTCTTGCTCGTTGTATTAACTGCAAAGAGGGTCCTACTTCTAAACCATGCGGAAAATGCCAAAGCTGTAAAGATTTGTCTACAGGCGGATCAGGTTCAATAGACGTTGTAGAAATAGATGCTGCAAGTCACAATGGCGTTGACGATGCTAGGGAATTACGCGAACGTGCAGGTTTTGCTCCAGCGCGCGATCGATATAAGATTTTTATTCTTGATGAAGCGCACATGGTAACTCCGCAAGGATTCAATGCTTTGCTGAAGATTGTGGAAGAGCCGCCTGAGCATGTTATGTTTATTTTTGCCACTACTGAACCAGATAAGGTGATTGGAACTATACGTTCTAGAACCCACCATTATCCGTTTAGACTTGTTCCTCCAGAAGTAATGGGACCGTATTTGGAAGACATTTGCAAGAAGGAAGGTATTCAAGCGCAAAAGGGCGTTTTGCGGCTTGCTATGCGCGCTGGCGGCGGATCCATGCGAGATACATTATCTGTTTTAGATCAACTTATGATTGGTTCAGATAATGGTGTTATCTCATTAGATTCAGCAGTTGCTTTGCTTGGTTTTACGCCTTCTAATCTTATTGCAGATGTTATTGATGCCCTTATCGAAAAAGACGGTGCAAAACTATATGAAGTCGTACAAAAAGTTGTAGTTGGAGGATTTGACACTCGTAAGTTTGTGGAAGATCTTCTCGGACGATTGCGTGATTTGTTGCTTTTGGTTTCTGCTGGTCCAAATTGTGCTAAAAACTTGTTAGGCGATTTATCACCAGAAGACATGCAAGATTTGCAACGGCAATCAAGTCAGCTCACTTTGCGAAGCTTGTCTAAAATGGCAGAAATCGTCAATAATGCTTTTGCTGGAATGGCAAATGCTGTTTCGCCTAGAATGAATCTTGAGATTCTTATGGCTAGATTGCTTGCTGATATGCAATCTGGTACTACTGTACAGGAATCATTTGCTCAATCTAATAATCAATCTCTTGCAAAGTCTTCCTCACATCCTGCATCTTCTGCAAGGCATTTTATTGGTTCAAATTCTGCTGTAAATTCAGTAAATCCAGTAAATCCAGTTAATCCAGTAAAAATTGCTGAAAATCATACAGTAACTCTTGATGATAAAACTGAAATCAACAATAACACGCAAGCGAATTGGTCAACTGCAAACGTTGAAAAACAGACAACACAAGAGCTTGACGTGGATGAAACTTGGGATAATCTGGTTAAAAATCTGCCAGACGATGTTCGTGAATACGTAGAGAGAGATCGCGTTCCAAAAGTTAGATTAGACGATGGAAATGCAGCAAAAAGAAGGCTTGTATTAACTTTTGACCAGCCTATAAGCCAACATGCTTTTGCGCTCGCGATTTGCACAACAGAACCTTACGATGGTAAAAAAGTGCCAGTTGTGGTTATGAACAAAGTAAAAGACGCATTTGGAAAAAACGTTGCAATAGCTCCAGATTTAGTAGCTGCAAACGGCGAAAAAGTGGAGTCTGTTGCAAGAATGACTCCGCAACGACTTGCACAAGTTAAGCGAGACTTGCTTATGCGAAAAGCTGGAATCGTAAAAGGATTCGGAAAAATAATCGAGAAAAGTTCTGATTCAAATTCAAATAATGCGGATTCCAGTAGCGATGATGCTGGCTCTAGTGACGATTCAAGTGCTGGTGCGGAGGCTTGCGACTCATCTGGTTCTGCAATTTCAGAAAGTGCTTTAGATTTAGATATTGAAAAAGATGACGCATGGGCAGGTATGGGATCTGCTCCAATGGGAGATGCGATTGCTGCATTACAGAATGCAGATTTTAATGCTGAAGTAGTAAACGATTCAGAAAACGCAGATAACGTTGCATCACACGCGCAGCAATGGGGTCAAAAGTCGCAGATAAGTCAGCAAAATTTGCAGCGCGCAAATTCAGAATCGCAGGTAGACAATGAGTCAAAAGCGCGAATCTCTAATGGTGTAAACGGCGCTCAAGAAGACGAATGCTCCATGCAGGACGAATCGTTAGAGTCTGCAACCAATTTGAGCATAGATGATTTAGAGAAGATGTTTGAGGTGAAATCTGTAAAAGAATTCGCTGCAAGTGATCCAAAAAATCCTAAAAATGCAGGATTACACAAGCGAAAGCAAGAGGAGTAAGTAAAAGTGCATAACGTGTCATCGTATGACGGTGCAATAGGCAGAGTTATTGATGCGTTCTCTAAGCTTCCAGGAATAGGGCCAAAAGGCGCGCAACGAATTGCATTCTACATACTTTCATCATCTGATGTACAAACGCAGGATTTAATTGACGCAATCAGTGACTTGCGCGAGAATGTGCGATTTTGTGAAATTTGCGGAAATGTTTGCGAGCAAAGCCCTTGTGTTATTTGCCAAGATCCGCGAAGAGATCACACAAAAATATGCGTTGTAGAAGAGCCAAAAGACATTATGAGCATTGAGAGAACTCACGAATACGCTGGCGTTTATCACGTTTTGGGCGGTGCCATTAATCCAATGGCAAATGTGGGTCCTGCAGATTTGAAAATAACGCAACTGCTTGAGCGTCTAAAAGACGCGCAAGTAAAAGAAATTATTTTAGCGCTCGATCCAAATATCGAAGGAGAAGCTACAGTAACTTATTTAGCACGTTTGCTTGAGCCGCTTGACATAAGTATTACGCGACTTGCAAGCGGATTGCCAGTTGGTGGAGACTTAGAGTATGCAGACGAGATAACTCTTGGTCGCGCATTTGCAGGAAGACAAGAAGTATAGAAGATTTGTGGACTCGTAAGTAAACGCGTTTGATAAGTCGCCAGCAACCACTTGTTGCATATACGCCACTCACAATATCTCTAAAACTAAAAATAAATAGAGCACAGTTGGTAGTCTAATTTCAGATTAATCATATTTGGATTAATTCTTATTGCATTAGCGTGCTTTAGATAACAGTGACGGCTGAACATAAGGGGTTAGAATGGCTCTTATAGTGCAGAAATACGGTGGATCGTCCGTAGAAGATACGGACGCAATTCAGCGTGTAGCCAAAAGGATTCTTGATACAAAAGCTGCTGGTAATGATGTTGCTGTTGTCGTTTCCGCTATGGGAGATACCACAGACGACTTGATTGACCAAGCAATGAGTGTAAATGCGCATCCGCCTGCCAGAGAGATGGATATGCTTATGACTGCAGGAGAGCGTATTTCGATGAGTCTTCTAGCAATGGCTATTCATGCTCAAGGCTCGCACGCATACTCTTTTACTGGTTCTCAAGCTGGATTTATGACAGACGCGCAATTTGGAGCAGCTCATATTCGCGCTGTTAAGCCAGATCGTGTTCAGCATGCGCTTAAAAAAGGCAGTGTTGCTATTGTTGCAGGATTCCAAGGAATCAGCGAGATTGGTGACGACACAACGCTTGGTAGAGGCGGATCAGACACTTCGGCAGTGGCGCTTGCTGTTGCTCTTGGAGCAGATGTTTGCGAGATTTATACAGATGTTGATGGCGTATTTACGGCAGATCCTCGAATTGTTCCAACCGCAAAGCGAATTCCTGTTATCGATTATGATTCAATGCTTGAGATGTCATCTTGCGGATCTCGAGTGTTAGCTTTGAGATGCGTTGAATACGCACAAAGATTCAGTATGCCTCTTCATGTTCGCAGCTCGTTTTCGCACAGAAACGGAACATTAATTGTGCCGAGTGGAGTAAATCCAAAGAGCTTGCCGAATTTAAGCTAATTATTTATTAAAGAAGACACAAGTATAACAACAGACAGAACGCATAGGCAATAGACATAAGGCGGCAAAAATGGCAAATAAAATAGCAAATGTAGACATTCGCTCAACAATGGGCGATTTATTCCCAGACTTAGGCCCAGAGACCCCTGTGATTTCTGGCGTTGCACACGATAGAAGCGAATCTATGATTACTCTTCGAGGCGTTCCCGATAAGCCTGGAAACGCTGCAAAAGTGTTTACAACTCTTGCTGCTGCAGACGTTAACATAGACATGATTGCTCAGGCAAGCGCATCCACCGAAACGGCTGACATATCGCTTACGGCTCCAAGCTCGTCCCTAGACGCTGTGTGCAAGGTATTGCAGGGCGCGCGCGGCGAATTGCAATTTACGTCTATGGATGTAGACCCTTCTGTTGGCAAAGTCGCAGTTGTTGGCGTTGGAATGAAAACCTATTCTGGTCTCGCAGCAACCTTCTTTACAGCGCTAAGCGATCACGGTATTAATATTCTGATGATTTCTACATCAGAAATTCGTATTGCAGCGATTGTTCCAGTAAAACAGCTTGACGAAGCGGTTCGTGCGCTTCACACAGCCTACGGATTAGACGCAAGCAAAGTCGAAGCCGTTGTTTATGGAGGAAGCGGACGCTAATCGCGCGCAAAAATCACGCTTAAATAATCGCAAAAATCAAAGAAAATCGCAAAAACACGCAAAATAAGGGAGACAAAATGGCAATTATAAGCAACAAAGGCGTAAACCTTGCGGTTTTAGGCGCCACTGGCCAAGTTGGAATGGTTATGCGCCGCGTATTAGACGAGCGCGATTTTCCAATTAAAAACTTGCGATATTTGGCTTCCGCACACTCCGCTGGAACTGTTTTGAAATATCGCAGCAAAGATGTTGTTGTAGAAGATGTAGAAAAAGCAGATTTAAGTGGAATTGACATTGCGATTTTCTCCGCAGGCGGCGGAACATCCAAAGTGTGGGCACCGCGATTTGCAGATGCGGGTGCAATAGTAATAGATAATTCTTCTCAATGGCGTATGCATAACGATGTGCCTCTTGTAGTTGCAGAAGTAAATCCAGAAGATTTAAATGATATTCCGCGTGGGATTGTTGCCAACCCTAATTGCACAACGATGGCGTGCATGCCTGTTTTAAAGCCGCTTTCCGATGCTTTTGGCTTAAAGCGACTTATTGTATCTTCTTATCAAGCGGTTTCTGGAGCTGGCAGAGCTGGAGCGTTGCAGCTTATGAACGAAGCGCAAGCTGCCTTAGATCAGGGCGCGGATAAGCTTGTGTTTGATGGGGATGCTATTGATTTTCCGCAACCAACAAAAGTTGCGCGCACAATCGCATTTAACGTTGTGCCATTCATTGGTGCGATTGTTGAGGATGGTTCGCAAGAAACCGACGAGGAGCAAAAGCTTCGCAATGAAAGTCGTAAGATTCTGCATCTGCCAAAGCTTGCAGCAAGCTGCACATGCGTGCGCGTAGGCGTTTTTACAGGTCACGGAATGAGCATTAATGCCGAATTTGAGTGCGATGTAACTCCAGATATGGCTCGCGAAGTGCTAAAATCGGCCGCTGGCGTTGCGCTAGATGATATTCCTACTCCTCAGCTTGCTGCAGGAAAGTCTGCGAGCTACGTTGGGCGTATTCGCCAAGATCAAGCGGTTGATGGAAAGCGCGGATTGGCAATGTTTATTACAAATGACAATCTTCGTAAGGGTGCTGCTCTTAACGCTGTGCAATTGGCGGAAATCGTAGCTAAAAAACGACACCTTGTAGATTGATTAGACCTGCGCGAATTAGCTATTATAAAAAATTTTACGTAAAATGTAATTATGTCTATAGCTTCGCAAGAAATACAAAAGCAGCTTGATCGCATTGTTGCTCTTGGCTACCCAGATGTTGCAGATATGAGTGCTGCATCGTTTCGTGCTTTAGCTTTGCCGCTTATTCGCGCTCTTGATCAAAGCGATTTGGGTACTAATATTCTTCTTGTGCCTACTCGTGAGCTAGTTTCGCCAGAATCCTTAATTTCTAGGACGAGTATTGATCGTATGGCTGGTTTTACAACAATGCCGCCTAGAGATATAGCTAGTTTTCTGCCACAAGATGGTTTTGAGCCTCCAGAAGGTCCATTTTACTTGGCATTAGACCCTCATACAGGTACATCGTATTTGAATCGTGAGCCAGATGTTGCCAGAAAACTTATAGATTCAGACGAGCGTCTTCCTTTGACTTTAGAAGAAGGATTGGCGATTGTTACTCAGCATCCAGATTGGCTTGAAATAAAAAATGGTTTTAATCTTCTTGGGTCTAAAAGTTCCGATGGAAGAGTGCCGAGTATTTGGATGAGTCAAGGTGCTCCTCGTCTTGGAGCTGTATGGCCAAATTCAAGGCATACTTGGCTTGGCAACGCGTATTGTACTGCGCGTCGTGGCGTATCTCTATTCCAATGAAGAGTATTAAATATTAATCTAATAAATTAAGAAGTTGATAGCAAAAGCATCATCAGGTAGTCAGTAAGCAAGGTGTATTGTGGCATACATAACTTTTGATCATGTTGTAAAAGAGTATCCATCTGGATCAAGTGTTGTGCGCGCTCTAGATAATGCTAGTTTTACAGCCGAGCGCGGCAAACTCACCGTAATACTAGGGGCTTCGGGTGCAGGTAAAACTACAGCCTTGAATATTTTAGGCGGTATGGATACGGCAACAAGCGGTAGTGTAACTGTTGGTGATTTAAATATTACAAAGCTAAATGGTCGTGGGCTTGTAAAGTATCGAAGAGAAGATATTGGTTTTGTCTTCCAATTCTATAATCTCGTTCCAAACTTGACAGCGTTAGAAAACGTAGAGCTTGCTTCACAAATTTGCTCAGATCATTTTGATCCAGCACAAACGCTTATTGACGTAGGTTTGGAAAAAAGACTTAATAATTTCCCAGCACAACTTTCTGGAGGCGAGCAGCAGCGAGTTTCTATTGCGCGCGCACTTGCTAAAAAGCCTAAGTTGCTTTTATGCGATGAGCCTACGGGTGCACTAGATTATGAAACCGGAAAAGCTGTTTTGCAATTATTGCAAGATATTTGCCAAAAAGAAGGAATGACAGTTCTTATTATTACTCATAATGCTGCTATTGCTCCTATGGCTCATAAAGTTGTGAGATTCCATTCTGGAAAAGTCGTAAGCGAAACAGTACAAGAAAATCCGACGGCAATTGCAGATATTGAATGGTGATTTGTAGAGTGGTGATTTGTAGTGAGTAGCGGAACTGTAAAATCTAAGAAAATCAAGCGCAAAGATGCGATTCGCAATAAGCGCTCACGCTCTATTTTGCCAATGGTTTTTATTAGCGCCATTAGAATGTGGGTTCACGAATGGCGTCGTTTTTGCATACTAGCAGTTATAGCAATGCTTGGCGTTGCTGTTATGACTGGCATTTATGCAGGATGCAACGATATGCTTCTTGGAGCAAATGACACTTACTCTAAGCTCAAAGCTTACGACCTACAAATTGTTTCTACGCTTGGTTTGACTGACAAAGATGTTAAAGCAATCAAAAAATTGCCATTTGTTAGTGAAGCAGAGGCGGGAAAGTCGTTTAAAGCTACTGCTCATCCTTCGAATAATGCCAATTTGTCTTATGCAATGAACGTAGTTCAATATAATCACAATGTTAAAAAACTGAATCGTCTGCATTTAATGCGTGGCAATATGCCAACAAACAATCGTCAAGCTGTAGTAACCGAGCGATTTTTGCACAATAGCGGATTGCGTATTGGTAGCACACTGTTTTTGAGTATGCAACAAGTCACTAATCAATCTAATTCGTCTAATCAACCGATTCAAAATCAAAAATATAAGCTTCTAATTACAGGAAGTGTGTTAGACGTAAACGATTTGGATAATCCAAACGGGTATCAATCAAAAGCTTTCCGCAATTCCGTAATATCACGCTACCCTATTTTTACCTCTGCGATTACTGAAAGCACAAATAATCTTCCATACACAGCTATGTATGTGCGACTAAATGAGGCTCAACGCGTTAACGATTTTTCGCAAAAGTATCGCGCAATTGTGGCAAATGCTTCAAACCAAATTAAAGACAGTGTGCAGAGTGATTGCCAAGAGTCGCGCACAAATCAGGTTGTAGAAGATCAAACTAATCAAAAAGTAGATCAAACTATAGCCAATATGCCGATGCTTAAGAACGCTCCCGACTCGGTTTTAGCTAAGGCTCGCGCACAAATTTACGCAAAAATTAAGCCAGAAGTGCAAAAGAATGTTCCTCAAGCAAGATGGCATATTTTTGCTCGCATATCAAACGGAAGCTATACTCGCCTGCGTTCTGATGTTGCCTCGATTCAATCTCTTGGGTACGCTTTTCCAGTGCTTTTTCTTCTAGTGGCAATGATGATGAGCCTAACAGCTATGGCAAGAATGGTAGAAGAAGAACGAGTACTAATTGGAACATACTTAAGCTTAGGCTATGGTCGTTGCGCAGCAATAACAAGGCACGCTTTCTTTGCGATTTTTGCCTGTCTAGTAGGCGGTGGAATTGGCGATATTCTAGGATTCTTAGCAATTCCATCTTTATTACTTAAGATTTTGCGCGGATTGTATACAGTGCCAGGAGTTGTTTTACGATACGACTGGCTTTATGGTTCGATTTGTGTACTCGCGTTTGTAATACCAGTTGCAATATGCACAATAATCGTAAGCTGGAGGGAGACAAAGCAAGTGCCAGCGGCATTATTGCGTCCAAAATCTCCAAAAGCTGGCGCTCGCGTGCTTCTTGAACATCTACCTTTTATCTGGAATCGTCTAAGTTTCCTCAACAAAGTATCTATAAGGAATCTGGCTCGTTTTAAAGGCAGACTATTTATGACAATTGGCGGTGTAGCTGGTTGCACGGCATTAATCGTGTGTGCTTTAGCATTAAACGATACTGTAGCAACTCTTGGAATCCGCCAATATGATGGCATTTACCGCTACGATATGATTTCTATTTCCGCTCCAGACGCATTCCAAAATATGAAGAAAAGTGTGCAGAAAGATAAATCCAACAACCTTGTTGATGTTATTTTGCCTGCCTACATTAGTTCTGGGGAAATCGCAAAAAGCGATGCGAATAATGGTAAATCTAATAGCAATTCCAATAACAATTCGCATAATAAAATCGTTGAAGATTCTGAAAGCGTGCAAATTGTAGTGGTTAAAGATGCTGCAGCTTTGTCTAATATGGTTCGTCTACAAGATGTTAACAATAATTTGCAAAATATTTCGCTTAATGATGATGGTCCGCTTCTTTCGCAGAGCGCAGCATCGTCGTTGGGAATTGCGAATGGAAACTATATTACAATAACAAACTCCAGTTTTAAGCGCGCAAAAGTGAAGTTGCGCGCAATCGTGCGTAATCTTATTGGTTCAAATATCTATATGACTTCTCGTTGCTATGAAAGAATATTCAGTTTTAAAAATGGGAAAAACGTTAAGAATAATGCGCTAATATTGCGCCTTCGTGGAGACGATGATGCAAAAATGCGTTACGCAGACCATGTGTCAGATAGGGATGGCGTGTTAGCTGTTATGAACATTACGCGCATGAAACATTCGTTTAGCTTTGATTTAATGAATGCTGTTGTAGCGCTTATAGTAACTCTTGCAGCAGGCTTGGCGTTAGCTGTGCTGTTTACATTGGCAAGCACTAATATTTCGGAACGCACGCGAGAGATGGCAACTTTAAAGGTTCTTGGCTTTTATCGTAGAGAAGTTCATGCTTATGTGCATAAGGAGATGCTTACTCTTACTGTAATTGGTATTCTTGTTGGTCTGCCTCTTGGAAGATTGGTTGCAGGCTTGTTAACAAATGCTTTGCGCATGCCTTCTCTGTATTTTGAGGTTGAAGTATCTCCATTAAGCTACGCTATTGCTGGCTTTGCAACGCTGGTCTTTGCTTTAATCGTTCAATGGTCAACTAATCCCGCGTTGGACCGCATTGACCCTGTTAGTTCGCTTAAAAGTGTTGAATAAAGTTGAATAATGAAATTCAAATATTTACGGGTTCTTATAAAATTGAAAGCTCACGGCTAAAAGAATGGAGTTATAGCAATGAGTGATATTGACCACACTAACAATGGTCACACTAATAAAATGGAGCGCAGCCTTACAAAAAGGCATGTGCAATTCATTGCTATAGGCGGAACAATCGGCACGGGACTATTCTTAGGCTCGGGCAAATCCATTAGTCTTACGGGTCCAAGCATTGTGTTTGTGTACATAATCGTTGGATTAATCATGTTTTTGCTTATGCGAGGCATTGGCGAACTTATGTACAAGGATCCAAACCAGCATACGTTTATTAGTTTTATTACTAAATACTTGGGCAAAGGCTGGGGCAATTTTGCAGGATGGTCGTATTGGATAGTGCTTGTGCTTATTGGCATGAGTGAGATTACGGCTGTAAGTACGTATTGTGTTACGTTTTTCCAGACTTTTGGCATAGACGTTAGCAGCTGGAAATGGCTTATAGAAATAGCGTTTTTAGCTGCTTTAGTGTGCATAAATCTGGTTGCTGTTAAGCTATTTGGCGAAACAGAGTTTTGGTTCTCAATGATTAAAATCACGTTGATTGTGGCTCTTATTGCAACTGCTGCAGTTATGGTTATTATTGGCTACCATTACCCTGCAACACAGATTAGCGGCGTTGCAAATCCTGCAGGCCACGCAGGCTTTGACAATATTTTCAACAACTTCTCGCTTATGCCAAATGGATGGTTGGCATTTTTGATGAGTTTCCAAATGGTGTTCTACGCATACCAGCTTATTGAGTTTGTAGGCGTTACAGTTTCGGAAACTAAGAATCCTCGCCAAGTTTTGCCAAAGGCAATCAACGAGATTATTATGCGAATCTTGATTTTCTACGTTGGAGCGCTTGCTTCAATCATGCTAATTGTTCCTTGGCAACAATTTAAAGCTACCGATTCTAAAGGCGTTTATATGTCTCCGTTCATAATGGTTTTCCAATATGCGGGGCTTCATTGGGCTTCTGCACTTGTGTTCTTTGTGGTGATTACTGCAGCATCTTCTGCTCTTAATTCGCTGCTTTATTCTGCAGGACGCCACATGTATCAGATTGCGTTGGAATCTAATTCGCCTGTTCTTTCGCATTTGCGCAAGGTTTCGCGCGCTAAAGTTCCTGCACGAGCAATCGTTTTTTCTGCTGCACTAATTCTGTTCTCGCCGATTATTAACTCGATTCCTGGAGTTCACGGAGCGTTTATAGTGTTTGCTTCTGCCTCTTCTGCAGTGATAATCATGATTTACATTTTGATTATGGTCACGCACAGAAAGTACCGTGCTTCTGCTGATTTTATGCCAGATGGTTTTGTTATGCCGCATTATAAGCTGCTTAATTCTCTTACTATTGCATTCTTTGTGTTTGTGTACATAACGCTGTTTATTAGCGAGGATACTCGTGGATCTGCTATTGGCGGTCTTATTTGGCTTGTTCTTTTTGGAGGCTATTGCGCTCTGCATCAGCATTGGCAGAATCGCGATTTAGCGGCGGCTTTGGGTAGGTAGCTCTGGATAGCTAGTTACGCGATTTATGTTACGCTTTTTGTGTGCGAATTATTGTTGCGGATTGTAGTGCAGAATATACGGGTAGGCTTAATGCAAGCCTACCATCAGCTAAGCGCGTGTTGCTTATTAAGGCTGATGGTAGTGTACTGATTTTTTCAGAGTTAGGGTCATATAAACCTCTTAATTGGATGGTTGCTCCTTGCACTATGCGTGTTATTGATGGAAATGTTTCTAAAGAGAACGATTGTTCTGATGGGTGCGACGATTCGAGTTCTGTTTCTTCAGATGGTTCTGTCGGCGCTTGTAGCGCGGATGCTTTCGACTTTTCGCGTGTTTTTAGCGACGGAACTGTTTTAAAAATTGCTGCAAAAAAGGGTAATGATCTGCTTTGCATTGTTCTGCAACACGTTTATAGCGATTCTTCGTATGATTTAGGCACAGACCCAGGTCTTGTTAAAGATGGCGTAGAAGATCATTTGCAGCGCTACTTGGCTGAGCAAATTGAGCGTATTGGCGATGGTGCTACATTGGTTCGCCGAGAATATCCTACTGCTATTGGTCCAGTGGATATTATGGCGCAGGATTCAAACGGTGTTCACGTTGCTATTGAGATTAAGCGACACGGTGGTATTGATGGTGTTGAGCAGCTTACTCGTTACTGTGAGTTGTTGAATCGAGACCCGTTGCTTAAACCAGTTCGAGGTATTTTTGCTGCGCAGACTATTAGCCCGCAAGCGCGAGTTTTGGCTGAGGATCGTGGCTTTACTTGCTTAATCCTCGATTACGATGAAATGCGCGGTGTTGAGTCTAACGATCTTCGCCTGTTTTAGCTTAACGATTTTTTGCTTTATCTGTAATTTATTACGAAATTTACGTAAATTTACGTATAAAAATGCCGCGCAAGATTTATTCAAGCGCGGCATGATTCGATTGGTAATTAATCATTAAGAGAATTAATCATTAAGAGATTAATAGATCAGGAAGCATAGAGAATATCTACAACAAAGTAAAGCGTTGAATTTGCAGGAATTGTTACATTTCCTTGTGCATCCTTCTTATCTTCTTTGCCATATCCATCTTCTGGAGGAATTACCAAAAGAACTTGAGATCCGACTTTCTTCCCAGCTAAGCCTTTAGTCCATCCTGGAATTACTTGACCTGCAAGAGAGAAGTCTGCAGGCGTGCCGCGCTTCCATGACGAATCAAATTGATGCAATTTGCCGTCTTTATCGATAGTCCAGCCAGTGTAATGAGCGGTTACAGTGCTTTCTTTGGTCACCTCTTTACCAGTTCCTTCAATCAAAGTTTGAGAAACCAACTTTCCATCTGGCACGTAGTTATTCTTATCTAACGATGGTTCTCCAGATTTACTCAGAGTTACTTTCGGCAGATTTTCAGGGATATCCTTAACTTTATTGCCTGTTGCGCGTTCAAGAGATTTCATTGAAGAAACAAGAGTTAACACCATTACGTACGCATCTTGCTTAGTTTGCGGATTTGCAGGCACACCAAATGCAATCGTGGAATTAATTTTTCTTCCCTTAAACAGTGCATAATAAGGTTTACTCGTAACGCCTTTTTTAACAACGATTGAGCAATCTGGTTTGCCTTGTTTCCATGTGTTCATAAGCTCTTTGCCGTTTTTAGCATTGTACACAATGCCATTAGCGCATACGCGACTATTTTCTTGGATTTTAGCACCGTTTCCGTTTTGCAAAATGGCGTAAGAATTTGGCTTTACGTCTATAGGAGTAGTTATATCGACCTTTGGTTGTTTGCCTAAAGTTCCACTAGCCTTAACGCCGCCTAAAACTTGCATTCCAGCAGCATTCGCGGCTGGGTCTGCCATTCCGTTATCATTCGTGCTATTCCCGCTGCAAGATGCCATTGTAAAACACAAGGCTGCAGCGCTAATTGTGCTAATTGCGCGTATTGCAAAAGATTTGATTGTGTATAATCTGGTTTTTCTCATAGGTTTAAGACTATCGCTTGAGTCTGATTTTAATTATTCAGTAGCAAATATATTAAATATTACGAAGAATTGTAAAAGATTAATAAATATAACAATCGATTAATTATAAAAGATTATGAAAGATTGTAGAATAGATAGGAGCAAATACGATATGACGATTATTAAGGCGAATATCAAAAAGAATTCATGCTCTGATTACAAGCATAATGCATGATTTATTGCTGATTAGGATGCAGAAAGAGGTTTGATGCAACGACCTACAAAACGAGCTAAGTTTATGCGAGGAATCGTGGCACCTATTTTTGGGTTGCTTGCTGTGCTTAGTATTGTTCTTGGTGTTCTTAATGCCACAGTTTGGAAGCCAAACTCTATTGTTTCGGCTCATACAAACGTGTATGGTTCAAGATACATTGTTACGGATCCAGGTGTTTTAAATCTTGTGGATTACCGCGTAAAAATTAGTGTTGCGGCTCTTAATACTCGTAAGCCGATTTGTGTAGCAGTTGGTTTGGCTAAAGATGTTCGTGGGTGGACTCGTGGCTACTCTGTACAGAGAATAACTGGTTTGCAAGATTGGGAGAATCTTTCTACTGTCCCTATGAAGGCGGATGATTCTGCAAAGTCAGATGTGAATAACAAAAATTCTGTAGATTCCGCGAATAACTCTGATTCTAAGGCTTCTAAAGATGTAGATTTTAAAGATTCAGATTTGTGGACTAATGCTACTTGCCAAATGGGTTTGGCTAAATTGTTTGTTAATGCGGAAGATTTTGAACAATCTGAGAACATTGTTCCTGGAGATTTGAGCAGTGGCAATGCTGTAAATCAAGCAAATCAAGAAAATAGCCAGTCGAATCATCAAAAAGTTTCATCCGCATTGCGTGCAAGGATTTCTCGACGCGTGCTGATTATTGACTTAGGTAAAAATTCTCCTGAAGCATTCGTAGAGTTTCGTTGGCGTAGACACAATCTTCCAGATTTTGCAACTCCTTTGTATTTTGTTGGAGCACTGTTTGCTCTGCTTTGTGTCCTTTCTGCTTCTGTGTTCGCTATGGCTCCACATCGCAGGCGTAATAAGCGTTTGGTGGCTAGTAGAAGTGGTCTTATTACTGTAGAAAGTGTCTCCAGAGGCGAAGAAGTTAAATTCTCAGATGCTTTTGCTGGCACAATGGCTAGTATTTTTGGCAGTTTTGCTAAAGATAAGAAGTCAAGGCATAAAGGTTCTTCAGCTTCTCATGCTCGTCATGGTTCTCATTCAAAAACTCGTGTTGCAAAGTCGCAAGCAACCGTGGATTTGTCTGTAAACGTAAAGTCTGGTTTAAATTCTTCTCCAACTCCATCTTTGGATGAAACTGCTGTGATTTCTAAAGAAGATTTGCAGTCTTATTTTGCTCGTTTTGCTAGTGAATCATTCTCGGATGTTTCCAAGAATAATAGCGATTCGTCTACTGTTTTAGAAGTTTCTGATGTTTCTTCTGATAAATCTTCCTATGATTCTTTTAAAGATGAAGATGCTATACGTGATTCCAAAGATTCTTTGAATGATGATTCTAATAAAAAGCAATCTTCAAAGGAATATTCAGGGAATAGTAGCAATAATAATTCTAGAAAGTCGAGTCATAGCAATCGCGGCAACCGCAATAGTAGATATGGTAGAAGAAATCGTGATTCGCATGACAATCAAGATGGTCGTTCTAGTAGTAGAGATGTAGAAAATCGCAAATATAGGGATAATCGTAGTAAATCAGCGGAGGCTTGCGACTCAAGCAATGAAAAGTCAAATAATCGCAGCAAGTCGCGAAATCAAGGGAATAATCGTGATTTGAGTAATCATCGCGACCAGCGTAAGAATAGTCAGAATAATCAGCATAGTCAGCGCGGGCAAAAATATGGCAAAAATCGTCGATCTAACGAATTAGATAATCGTAATAGAAATAGCGGCGAAAATAATGCAAATAACAGAAACGCTGGTGGCAACACGAATTCAAACTATAACCAGAATCGTAAGCGTAAAAATAATGCGCGTGGAAATGAGCAAAAGTGAGTGTGGAAAGTAAGTATGACTATGTTTTATGCGCATAAAATCAAATATTATGTAAGATTTACATTCGCTACAATAATGACGCTAATTATGTGTTTTGCTCTTAGCGCTTGCGATGGTCAAGTTCCTAAAGCCGCTGAGGGGCATAGCACAAAGGAACTTCCAAACGTAACGTCTATTAGAGAAAAAGATATACGTTTAAGAGTTTTGAGGTCTCTAGAGCGCGCGAATGAAGAGAAGAATTCTAGTAATCTTGATTGCTATATGAGTGGTCCTGCAATGCTTGTGCGAACTAGTGAGCTTGCGATTGCGGCTAAAACAGGAAAATTGGATCCAAAAACAACAATTCCTCGTGAAGTTGCTCAGACTATTGTGCCTACGAATGCAAACTGGCCTCGTGATTTGATGACGATTACTACTACAACAAAAGACCAGCAGTCTAAGAGATTGTTGGTGATCCGTCAGGATAGGGCACGCTCAAACTATAAATTGTGGGCAGTTGCAAGACTGTTCCCTGGTGTGCGTCTGCCAAAATTCCCTGTTTCTTCAATCGGTGCTTCAATGGGTAAAGCAAATGATTCTGGCCTTGTTATGACTCCTCATGCGGCAGCAGCGGCTTATGCTGATGTTCTGCAGCAAGGAGAATCTAGTAAATTTGCAAAGAGTTTTGCTAGTGATTATTTGCGCGCAAAATTAGCAGAATTATCTAAGACTGTTCAAGCAGGAATGGAGCGAAACAAAGGTTCTCAGGAACAGGTTTTTACTTCAGTTCCAAATCAGATTAGCGTTATGCGCGCAAGCGATGGTAGTGATTTAGTGGTTGCGCGTATTGACTCCGTGTGGACTAGAAGAGCTGGAGAAGGTCGAGAATCAAGACCAGCGTCTGACGAGGAGAAAGCTTTGTTTGGAAATGCTAAGGCTACTTCTACAATGCGTGTAACTTACGTAAATGTTGTAGCAATGGTTGTTCCACCAGCTGGCTCTAATGCGCAGATTGTTCCTGTGGGAGCGGAGCGTCAGCCTATAAAGGTAGAAGCCCTGTAAGCAGTTGTATAAGCAATATAAGAAATGTAAGCAAAGTTGTAAGCAATATAAGCAAAAGAGGAAATTATGGTTGATTCACAATCAATGGGTATGAACCCAGGCGGCTTCTCTCTGGCTGGAGCAGTGGACTTGGAAGGTGTAAAGCGCAAAGCAGAAGCTCTTGTAAAACGAGAAGCGGCTGAAAAGTCAGGAAAACCTCAGTCTAAGATGCCGTCTGCTGGTGGGTATGTGATTGATGTTAATGAACAAACTTTTCAGGCGATGGTTCAGACCTCTGTAAGTTTTCCAATTATTTTGCTTGTATGGCAAAAAAGCGATGAAACTTCTTACGATTTAGCACAAAAACTTGCGGATTCTATTACTGCGTTAGATGGCAGAATGCAGCTTGCTCGTATTGATGCGGATGAAAGCCCATCAATTGCTCAAGCTTTACGCGCACAGCAGCTTCCAGCTGTATATGGATTGGTTGGAGGCAGACCAATGCCTATTTGTCAGGGATTGCCTAGTGCAGATGAGTTGCAGCAGATTTGTAATGATATTCTGCCTCAGCTGGTTAAAGTTGCGGAAAAATCTGGTGTAGCTGGGATGGCTCCTTATGTTGATTCAGTTGATTCTGCAGGTGATTCTGGTGTAGGCAATAATTCTGCGGATTCTGCGGATTCTGTAGATTCTTCTGATGTTCCGCCAGAACATAAAATTGCTCATGAGGCGGCTATGAATGGCGATTATGCTTTAGCTGCAAGTGAGTATGAAAAAGTATTGCAGGCTAACCCGAATGATTCTTTGGCATCTCGCGAACGCGCTAAAGCATTGCTTCTTGGCAGAAATGCAAATACAAATGTTGATGCAGTTCGTAAGGCTGCTGGCGATAATCCTGGTGATGCTTCCGCTCAGCTTGCTGTAGCAGATGTAGATATGATTGATGGTCATATTGAAGATGCTTTTAGTAGGCTTCTTGATTTTCTTGCTGGTCATCGCGATAGTGCAGATGTTATTAAAGAACGTATGCTTGAGTATTTTGCGATGCTTCCAGCTGGCGATGAGCGTTTGAATCGTGCGCGTCGTCGCTTAGCAATTCTCCTTTATTGATTATGGATGATTGCACCTGATGGATAAAAAGTAAAAGAAAAGCCAAGATTCGCATTCGTGAGAAATATGCGATTCTTGGCTTTCTAGTAGCGGGGCATGGATTTGAACCATGGACCTCTGGGTTATGAGCCCAGCGAGCTACCGAGCTGCTCCACCCCGCGTCGGCTACTTTTAGCAGCTCTATCTACGATAGGTGCAAATTGTGATTTGTCAAGTTCTCGGCGTGTTTCTATTTGTTTTTTGTGTTGTTAGTCGCCAGCAACCGAAGATTTGTGTAATTTTTGTGCAAAATAAATACAACAAATAAATCTAAAAGTAGTTTAATTCTAAACAGAAGTGGAGTACAATAAACAATTGGCTATCGACTTGCTAATTCTGTTATAAGTGCAAAACTCGTTATTAATCAACGATATGACTTAAATGTACGAACCAAGAGTAGAATCAGCTTTTTAGAGATGTATTTTCGTTTCGTACGCACGCCAACGAATAGATTTTCAGGATTTGCTGTTTATACAACTTAGCTTTTGATGGATTGGTATTAACCAGACGTGAGTAGCGATATAAACGACGCCTTATAAGGAGGAGCTGATGAGTGGAGCTATCGGAGTCTTAGCTGGCACTGTGAATTCGGCAGTATTGCTAGCTTCAGAAAGTCCAGAGTTGCCTAAGATTGATGAGTTTTTACCTCCGGAGATTTTGTTCCAAGGCACACCATTTGCAATGAACCGCATTATTTTAGTGCGTGTGCTTATGGCAGTAATCGTTATGATTGTTTTTGGAATTGGTGCTGCTCGCGCAAAGGTTGTTCCAGGTAGATTCCAAAGCGTGCTAGAAATCCTAATGGACTTTGTACGATACAACATTGTGTACGAGATGATTGGCGAAGAACGTGGCAAGCGCTACGTGCCAATGATGTCTACATTGTTCATAACAATTTTCTTCTTTAATCTTTGTTCTGTGATTCCAGGATTGAATATGGCTGCAACCGCAACCATTACTGGTCCGCTTGTATTTGCTTTATGGGTTGTATGCCAATATCTTATTGCTGGCATACGCGAAAAAGGTTTTTTGCGATTCTTCCGTGAAGCATTATTCCCAGCGGGCGTGCCATGGCCGATTTACTTTATTCTTTCGCCATTGCAGCTCATAGAATTAATAATTGTGCGACCACTTTCGCTTACAATCCGTTTGTTTGCGAATATGATTGCTGGCCATTTGCTGGTGGCCACTTGCTTAGTATTCACCAACTTCTTTGTGGTGGATTCCAGCAATAAACTCCTTGCCTTCGGCGGTGCATTATGGCTGCTTGGTGGCATTCTGTTTACCCTATTCGAAATTATGGTAGCAGGATTGCAGGCATTTATCTTTACCGTGCTTGCATCCGTATACATTTCGGAAAGTTACCCAGAGGAAGAAGAAAAATCTGCTGTTGCTGTTGCATAGTGCATTAGCTTAACTCTCAGATTTTACACATCTTATGGGTTTATACTGGTTACTGTTTTAACAGAAAGGAAACCAATGAATAACATCATCGCTCTAGCAGGACTGATCGGTAACCTGAGCATTCTTGGCTTTGCTGTGGCAACAATCTCTCCTGCACTTGGCATGGCAATCGTCGTTGCTAAAGCTATGGAGTCCACTGCACGTCAGCCAGAAGTCGGAAACCGTATTCAGCTGTTCATGTTCGTTGGCTTGGCATTCATCGAGGTTCTGGGCTTGCTCGGATTCGTTGCCTACATTATGGGAAGCTGAACCGAACGAAACAACTCGTTCCAACGCATACAAGTGTTGAAAGAATAGAAAGGACAAGCCATGGCATATGCAGCCGAAACTAATAAACTGGCGTTGTTCTTGCCGGAGCCTTACGACGTTATATGGTCGCTGGTTATTTTAGTTGTTCTTGCAGCGTTTTTCTACAAGTTCGTTATGCCTAAATTCCAGGCAATTCTCGATGAGCGTGCAGAAAAAATCGAAGGCGGAATGGCTAAAGCAGCAAACGCGCAGCGTGAAGCTGATGAGTTAAAGAGCCAGATGGAAGAAGAACTTGCACAAGCTCAAGCAGATGCCGCAAAAACTCGCGAACAGGCTCGCGCACAAGCTTCCAAGATTGTTGATGAAGCAAGACAGCGTGCCGAAAAGGACGCTGCGAAAATCATTAGCGAAGCTCAGCATTCCATTGAGGCTCAGCATAAGCACGCCATGACTAGCCTCCAAGGAGAGGTATCGGTACTCGCTGCAGCATTAGCTGGAAAGATTCTTGCGTCTAAGCTAGATGACGATACCGTAGGCTCCAAAATCATTGATCATGTTATTGATGAAGTGGGAGACGTTAAGAGTTCGGGTCAAAACAAGTAGTTAAAAGAGTAGCTAAAACGATTTTTTAGTATTACTTAATTGCTACTTAAGTTTTGCATGAATTAGGAGGTAAGAATGCCAGAAAAGGCATCGCGAGTAAGCGAAAACTTATCACGCTCTTCGCTTGCGCAAGCCATTTCAGATGCTCATGACGAAGCTCAGCGCATATCTGATGAGCTTTCAACAATGATGGATACGCTAGAAAAGTACCCAGAGCTTTCTGACGCTATTACCGATCCAAATAGGTCTTCGGAAGATAAGTCACGACTGATTGACGAGCTTATTGGAGGTAAGGCGCATCCTGTTGTATTGCGCATTATGCACTATCTTGTAGGTACTTGGCATGGCGGTGCAGAAAGTGGCAAGACGGGCAGCTTTGGAGGCGCATGGTCTGGTTTTGAGCGCGAAGCAGGCGAAACTTTGGTTACGGTTACAACCGCTCAGCCTCTTACGGATAAGCAAATCAAGCGTTTGATTGAGATTTACAGCAACAAGTTGGGTCATCGTGCCTACATAAACCCAATTGTGGATCCAAACGTGCTTGGTGGTATGCGAATACGTATAGGCGATCAAGTAACAGACCGCACAATGTTGATGCAGCTTAAGCAGTTGCAGCGTTCTGCGCGAAATGGTGCTTGGACACAGGCAGTGAAATAAGTTAAATAAGGAGAATTATGGCGGAACTATCTATTGATCCCGCCCTTATACGCAAGGCACTTGACGGGTTCGTTGACTCGTATAAGCCGGCAGACATGCCAACGCAAGAAGTTGGTTATGTTGTTACGGCTGGTGACGGCATTGCGCACGTAGCTGGATTATCTGGCTGCATGGCAAACGAGCTGCTCACTTTCGAAAACGACACCCTTGGCTTAGCGTTTAACCTTGATGCTCACGAAATTGGCGTGGTTATTCTAGGCGATTTTACGGGCATTGAAGAAGGGCAGGAAGTTTACCGCACTGGCGAAGTGTTATCGGTGCCAGTGGGAGACGCCTATCTTGGTCGTACTGTAGACCCATTGGGTAATCCAATCGACGGTCTAGGTGCAATCGAGTGCAAGGAGCGTCGTATTCTTGAAGCCCAGGCTCCAGACGTGATCCATCGTCACCCTGTGGACGAGCCTTTGTCTACTGGTTTAAAGGCAATTGACGCAATGACGCCAATTGGTCGCGGTCAGCGTCAGTTGATTATTGGCGACCGTCAAACTGGTAAAACAGCAATCGCAATCGATACGATTATTAACCAGCGCACAAACTGGGAAAGTGGAGATCCAAAGAAGCAAGTCCGTTGCATTTACGTAGCAATCGGGCAAAAAGGTTCAACAATCGCATCTGTACGTCAAAGCCTCGAAGAAGCAGGCGCTATGAAGTACACAACAATCGTTGCAAGCCCAGCTTCGGATTCTGCAGGTTTTAAGTACATTGCTCCATACACTGGTTCTGCAATCGGTCAGCATTGGATGTACAACGGCAAGCACGTTTTGATTGTTTTCGACGACTTGTCTAAGCAAGCAGAAGCATATCGTTCGATTTCTTTGCTTCTTCGTCGCCCACCTGGGCGTGAAGCGTATCCAGGCGATGTGTTCTATCTTCACTCTCGTCTGCTAGAAAGATGCGCAAAGCTTTCCGACGATATGGGCGGCGGCTCAATGACTGGCTTGCCAATTATTGAGACCAAGGCAAATGACGTTTCTGCATACATTCCAACCAACGTGATTTCTATCACTGATGGTCAGATCTTCTTGCAGTCCGATTTGTTCAACGCAGGTCAGCGTCCAGCAGTCGATGTTGGTATTTCCGTGTCTCGTGTTGGTGGTGCTGCTCAGGCTAAGGCTTTGAAGAAGGTCTCTGGCATGCTTAAGATTTCTTTGGCTCGATACAAGTCTTTGGAATCCTTTGCAATGTTCGCTTCCGATTTGGATGCAGCTTCCAAGGCTCAGCTCACTCGTGGCGCTCGCTTAACCGAGTTGCTTAAGCAGAAGCAGTTCTCGCCTCGTTCCATGGAGCAAGAGGTTGTTTCTGTGTGGGCTGGTACACACGGAAAGTTAGATGACATTCCTGTAAAAGATGTTTTGCGTTTTGAAA
This sequence comes from uncultured Gardnerella sp., assembly GCA_947289115.1. Lineage (GTDB taxonomy): Bacteria > Actinomycetota > Actinomycetes > Actinomycetales > Bifidobacteriaceae > Bifidobacterium. Next base: position 7,715 of record CAMYPG010000006.1, on the reverse strand, counting down.
GCGAATTATTGGATTATCTCGATAAGGGAACCGACATTTTGCAAGTGATTCGCGATACTGAAGATTTCACCAAAGAAACAGAATCGAAGCTTGATGCTGCAATTGAGGACTTCCGTAGGATGTTTAAGACTTCTGCAGGTAAGCCTTTGATTGTTAAGGATTCTCTGCCTCCAGCTGAAAACCCTGCTCCAGTTGAAAAAGAGCAGCTTGTTGCAAAGCCGAAGTCGGATAATCGTGAATCTGAGGGGAAGTAGCGTATGTCCTCCCAACTTGCATTGAAATCGAGAATTATTTCCACACAGTCTTTAGGTAAAATCTTTAAGGCTCAGGAAATGATTGCGTCTTCTCATATAGCAAAAGCGCGTGATATCGCTCTAAATGCTAAGCCTTATAGCGACGCAATTTTCGATGCCGTGCAGGCGTTGGTAGCTCATCATGAAGCGAATATTAAGCATCCTATTTTTGGTAAAGAGCGTTCGGGTAATCGCGTAGCCGTGTTGGCGTTGACTTCCGACCGTGGCATGGCTGGCGCGTTTACATCATCGATTATTCGAGAAACCGAGGCGTTGCTCGCAAAGTTGGATGCGGAAGGAAAGCACGCTGAGCTGTACGTGTATGGTCGCCGTGGCGCAACCTATTACAAGTATCGTAATCGCGATGTTGCAGGCACTTGGGAAGGGTCTACTGATCATCCTGATGTGACTATTGCGGAGCGAATTTCCGATACTTTAATGGATGCGTATATGACTCCAGAAGAAGATGGAGGAGTTTCGGAGCTTTACATTGTATTCACCGAGTTTATAAACATGGTGAGGCAGAAGGTTCGTACTCTGCGCATGCTTCCAGTTGAGCTGGTTCCTTTAAAGGACGGCGAAGAGTTTGCTATGCATCGTCCAGATTACGAGGCAGCTTCTGGCCCTTCGGCTTCGCTTTCGTCTACGGGTGCGGTTTCGGCTCGAGAAGAAGCTGTTAGCCGCAGTAATCCGGACGCTGTGGAATATTGCTTTGAGCCAAGTCCAGACGAAGTGTTGGATTCGGTTTTGCCAAAGTATATTCAATCGCGTATACACGAATGTTTGCTTACTTCTGCTGCTTCCGAAACAGCTAGTAGACAGAATGCTATGCATACGGCTACAGATAACGCCCGCAATTTGGTGGAGGATTTGACAAGAAAGCTTAATGCTTCTCGCCAGGCTTCCATCACACAAGAACTTACCGAGATTATCGGCAGCGCTGACGCGCTGAATAATGAGGAGGAATAGGAGCATATGGCTGAAGATCAGACCACAGCACCTCCAGAAGATGCAAAGGAAGCCGATCCAACGGCTGGTCGCGTAACCCGTGTTCAGGGTTCCGTGATTGACGTTGAATTCCCAGTCGGCTATCTTCCAGATATTTACAATGCTCTCAAAGTGGATATCAACACCGTTGGAAATACGGAGGGAGATACTGTTCACGAGATTACATTGGAAGTTGAGCAGCATCTTGGTGATTCCACTGTGCGTGCAGTTGCTTTAAAGCCTACGGACGGCTTGGTCCGTGGCGCTTTAGTTAGAGACACTGGTGGACCAATTTCTGTGCCTGTTGGCGATATTACTAAGGGTCATGTTTTTGACGTAACTGGTAACATTTTGAACGCTAAGTCAGGCGAGAACATTGAGGTTACTGAAAGGTGGCCAATTCACCGCAACCCACCTGCTTTCGATCAGCTTGAGTCTAAGACTCAAATGTTTGAAACTGGTATCAAGGTTATCGATTTGCTTACGCCTTACGTACAGGGCGGAAAGATCGGTCTGTTCGGCGGCGCAGGCGTTGGTAAAACCGTGTTGATTCAGGAGATGATTCAGCGCGTTGCACAGAATCACGGTGGTGTGTCTGTGTTTGCTGGCGTTGGCGAACGTACTCGTGAGGGTAACGATTTGATTGGCGAAATGGCTGAGGCTGGCGTTTTGGAGAAAACAGCGCTTGTCTTTGGTCAGATGGATGAGCCTCCTGGGACTCGTCTTCGTGTGCCTCTTACTGCTTTGACTATGGCTGAGTATTTCCGTGATGTTCAGAATCAGGATGTGTTGCTGTTTATCGACAACATCTTCCGCTTTACTCAGGCAGGTTCTGAGGTTTCCACTTTGCTTGGTCGTATGCCTTCTGCAGTTGGTTATCAGCCAAACTTGGCGGATGAAATGGGTGCGTTGCAGGAGCGTATTACTTCTACGCGCGGTCATTCTATTACGTCGCTTCAGGCTATTTACGTGCCTGCAGATGATTACACCGATCCTGCACCTGCAACAACCTTTACTCACTTGGACGCTACTACCGAGCTTTCGCGTGATATTGCGGCTAAGGGTATTTACCCAGCTGTGGATCCTTTGACTTCTACTTCGCGAATTCTTGATCCGCGTTATGTTGGTCAGGCTCACTATGATTGCGCTAATCGTGTGAAGGCTATTTTGCAGCGTAATAAGGAGCTTCAGGACATCATCGCTTTGATTGGTATTGATGAGCTTGGTGAGGAGGATAAGACCACTGTGAGCCGTGCTCGTAAGATTGAGCAGTTCCTTGGTCAGAACTTCTATGTGGCTGAAAAGTTTACTGGTCGTCCAGGTTCTTATGTTCCAGCTGATGAGACCATTGAGGCGTTTACGCGAATTTGCAATGGTACTTACGATGAGATTCCTGAGCAGGCGTTCTCTGGCATTGGTGGCATCGACGATCTTGAGCGTCGTTGGCACGATATGAAGCAAGAGTTTGGTGCGTGATTATGGCAGAGAAGCAAGTGAAAACGCTGCACGTTAGTGTGGTTGCAGCTAGGCATCCTGTTTGGGAAGGCGATGCCAAGTTTGTGGTTATTCCTTCTGTGAATGGCGCAATGGGTGTTCTTCCTGGGCATGAGGCTGTGCTTGCGTTGATTGATCACGGTTTTGTGAAGGTTGACGATTTGAAGGGCGTTCGTCATGTTTTTAAGGTGACTGACGGATTCTTTTCTGTTGACTCAGACAATATTACTATTGCTGTTGAGCACAGTTGTAACGTTGATAAAGACGGCAATGTGTTGCCTAACGCTAAAGTGATTTAATGTGATTTAAGTTAATCTAAGGCTGACTTTTGTAATAAGGTACGCTCGATAAGCAGGAGTTTGCGATTATTTATCGCGGCTCCTGCTTTTTGTTTCTTTTTGCCCGCGTTTGTTTCTATTTTGCTAAAAAGGGAACAAATGCGGGAATCTAGTTGGGTGCGATTGTCTTGTAGCGCGGCATTTGATGTGGCACTGGTGTGGTGTTGGTTTGACGTTGTGTTGGTGTCGGCGTGTTGCGTGTGTGTGTTGTGTGGAATGTTGATTTTTCAATGGTTTTATAGTGTTAGTGTTCTTGCTTGAGTAGTTTCCTGAGAAAAGTCTGGGAAAATTCTTTAAAAACCTTGAAACAATGTGTTTTTACGGTTTTATTAGTGTTAATCCACAAATATTATGGTGAAAATAGTTTTTATTGTGGATTAGTTTGTGTGTAACATTATTTTTTTCTGTTTGTTTTGTGTGGTTGCCTCTTGACTTTTTTAAACGGGGGGGGGGTATGTTAATAAGCAAACGCCAGCTGCTCCTAGTTTTGGCTGGTGTTTAAACCATTATTCACGTGTTGTGGATTGTGGAGCAAATTTTTCTCTGCGCCCCTAACGCAGAGGAGAAGAAGAAAGGAAATTAAAATGATGAATAAGAAGGCTATCGCCGCTTTCGCTGCTGGCGCTACTTTGCTTGCCGGCTTCGCAATGGCAACCCCAGCAATGGCTGAGTCTCTAATACCAATGTATAACCAGAATAATGGTTTTGCTGAGGTTTCTGATGGTACTGATGCTTCTGTTCTTAAGGCTACTATCGAGCAGGATAAGCAGGAAATCAAAGCTGCTGAGGACTGGAATGATAAGGTAAGCTCTGCTTACGCTAATGCTAACACTAATACAGCAACAGTTACTGTTGATGGTGTTGTTCCTGCAGATTCAAGCCAAGCAACTCATGTTCTTGTTCTTGGCAAAGATGGTAAGTTGAACCAATTAGTTAAGGCAGGCGCAGTTACCGAGGCTCAAGTTGCTGCTCTTGTGGCTGCTGCTAATAAGGCTGAAGCTGCTGTTGATGCTGCTAAGAAGAAGCTTGCTGATGATGAAGCTGCTTTAGCTAAGCTTGAGAGCAAGAAAGTAACTCCTAAGAAGGATGATAAGGATACTCCATCCAAGCCTGAAACAAAGCCTGTTGTTCCTGGTGTTCATGTGAAGACTGCTGATAAGGCTGCTGCTAAGGGTGAGCTTGCTGCTAAGGGTGCTAAGGGTCATGGTAAGGCTGGCGAGAAGCTTGGTAATGCTGGTGTTGGTGTTGCTTTGACTGCTTTGGCTGCTTCTATGCTTGCTGGTATGGGTGCTGCTGTTCGCAAGATGCGTCACTAAGTTAAAAGGCTTGCGTTGAGCGTGTGATGCGCGTGTTGTTTTGCTTCGCGCGTATCACGAGCTTTCAAATAGTGGCTTGGGTTTTTGTGTGGTTTGCCGAAAATTTCCTTTTCTTACCATGTGGAGTTTGGGTTGTTGTTTGATTGTGCTTGATGCTTGTTGCTGGTTGGTTGTTTCCCGCTAGGGACGGGATTCTTCCTTCTGGTTTTAAGGGTTTGTTAGATTACTTCTAACAAACCCTTTTTGTGTTTTACTCACTTTGCGACAATTAGCCATTGTGCTATGTCTATTACGCGGATTCCTTCAACGTCGTAAGAATCGTGGCGAGTGTTTGCAAGCAGAATTTTAGGATAAGCGTCTTTTATTGCTTTTAGTGGCGAAAGTTCGCGCTCCAACGTTGCGTCGTCACTAATATTGTCTGAAACCTGAATATAAAGCTTTTTGCTCGCCTTTACTGCCACAAAATCTACTTCTTTTTGGTAAAGTTTGCCAACATAAATTGTGTATCCTCTTCGCATAAGCTCAAGTGCTACAATATTTTCGTACGCTCCTCCGTAATCCATGTTGCGAGTTCCCAAAATTGCGTATCGAAGTGCAGTATCTGCTAAATAGTATTTTTCGTTTGTTTCTAAGTATTTTTTACCGCGAATATCGTAGCGTTTTACTTTATAAAACATGAATGCATTGCATAAATATTTTAGATAATTGCCAACAGTTATGTGAGTTGTTTCAATCTGATTCTGCTTAAGTATTGAGCTTACATTGTTTGCGGTTGTGAGATTTGCAATATTATCCATTAAAAATTCGCATATTGAGTCAAGAAGTGACACTTCCGATATTGCGTATTTGTCTACTAAATCGCGTTTAACAAGAGTTGTATACACGTTTTTTATGTACGCTTTTGCATCGTCTTGGTTGGCGTAAACATATGAGCCTGCGAGTCCGCCCTGTTGTAAATACTTTTGCAGAGCATCGTTAAAGTTGCTTGTTATTTCAAAGTATTCGCAATATTCTGCAAAACTAAACGGAAATACTGGTATTTCAACAAATCTCCCACTAAACAGTGTTGCAAGATCCGAGCTAAGTAAGAATGCGTTGGATCCCGTTAAGTAAATATCGTATTTATTGCTATTGTGAAGGCTATTAATTGCAAGCTCAAATTTTGGGCACAATTGCACTTCGTCAATCATAAGAACGTTGTAAGCGCCTGGTATATAACGGCTTTCAACGTATTCAAAAAGGCTTTTGTAATTTTTCAGATTTTCATAATTTAGGTTATTAAAGTCAATGTTGATTATGTTAAGTTCGTGGTTGTTTGAGTTATCTTGTTGCTGTAGTGCGTTTGGGAGTTGCGCATGCTTTGCTGACGCGTAAAGTTTGCTACTTTGATTGCTGTAGGTGTTTTCTAAATATGTGCGGTAAGCACGCAGCAACTCAGATTTTCCGCTGCGTCGAATGCCAGTGATGATTTTTATATCTGGTGTGCCTTTAAGTCGCTTTAGGCGATTTAGATAATCTGTTCTCTCGATTAGTTTCATTTCAATCGCCTTTCGCCTTCAGAATCGTAGTATTTTTCACTTTTGAAAGTAGATTCGTGTTTTTACTTTCAAAACTTTAATTTTATTTCACTTTTGAAAGTATTATATCATTTTCACTTTCAAAACTGTAATATTTTTTCACTTTTGAAAGTGGTGTTTGGTATAGCGCACAACTTGAACTTCTAAAAATACAAAGTTTGAGTTATCAATAACCTAAACTTACGAAAAATAAAAGTTTAGGTTATGAATAACTTAAACTTGTAAAAGGTGGATTTTGTTGCGACTTCTGCTTGCGAAAAGCTTTATATTCAAGTAACTGAAAGCATGATGGATGAGTCTGTGCGCGAGCGAGAGTTAAAGCCGCTTCGTAAGATTCAGAATAATTACGAGAAACTGGTTATTACTTTTAGTAAGGCTTTAGATGATGACTACGATGGCATTCGCGTTGAAAACATTGTTGATTGGTTGCTTAAGTAGGAGATAGTGCTTAAGGTTTCGTAGTTTTAAGGGCTTTCGCTCGCATTCGCTTGTTTGCGTTCGCGCGTGAAGGCCCTTCTCTTTTGCACTTTTCGATTGCGTTCTTAAGCTTTTATGAATATAATCTCACTTCGCAAAATTAAAAAATTTTCAAATTTGCGAAATGAGATTTGCTCAGCATTAAAGCGTGTAAATCATGTTACGCCGAAACGAGTGGCGTGATGTTGCCGATGCTGGATTCATCAAATCGCAAAATGTCGTAGTCTCGTTGAAGGTTGAGCCAAAAGTCTGGGGTTGTTCTAAAAGCTTTAGATAGCTTGTATGCCATTGTTACACTGATTGAGCGTTTGCCGTTTAAAATTTCTCCAATAGCTGTTTGCGATGTGCCGATAGTGTGAGCAAGCTTGTATGAGCTTATTTTAAGAGGTTCCATAAATTCTTCGCGCAAGATTTCGCCTGGAGTGCTCAAATAGTTATCTGTGGTAGTCGTCGAAGTAGACATCGTAAGCTTCTTTCGTATTATCGTTCCATTTGAAAATTAGTCTGTATTGTTTATTTACTCTGATGCTCCAGTATCCAAGTAGATTGCCTTTGAGTGGTTCAAGCTGATTTCCTGGCGGTGCTTTAAGATCTTGCAAATCGTATGCAGCTTTTAGTATTTGCAACTTTCTTTTTAGGATTTTTTCTAATCCAGTGGGATAACCTTTTGGGTACGAGCCGCCGTATAGGTAATCATTAAGTTCCTTTTCTCTGGTTTCCATAAAACTATGGTAATGTATTGCGTTACTAACGTCAAGCGTTACTGTTGCTTGACTAGTGGACGGTGATGTTGCCTATGCTGTCAATATTTCTATAGCGCTGTTTTCCCAAAATGTAGGTATAGATGAGTATTTTTTGCATGCTATGCCTTCATTTTGGCAAAATGTCGGTATAGAATATATTTTTACATTAGCTATGCAATCATTTTGTGATAAATGCGTTATTTGCGTATAGGTAAAGATATCGCAAGCAAGATATCGCAAGCAAAATATTGCAAGACATTACTGCAAAATCCTCAATAATGTAAACGCAATAACGTAAATGGAGTCGCATTATGGATTACAAAACAATACGCACAATAGTTGCAATGTCTAAAAGTAATGCAAAACCTTGTGATATTGCGGAAGAAGAATATCGATTGCGCATTGATAATCCTGCAACCTATCGTTCTGGAATCATATTTGATGCGCATGAGATTTTTGCAATGTGTGTAACGGATCTTGTAACGTGCAT
>CAMYPG010000005.1 GCA_947289115.1 uncultured Gardnerella sp. | reverse complement strand
GTACGGCAAAGGTGTGTCCAATGAAATCAGGAGTGATCATCGAACGACGCGACCACGTCTTGATGACGTTATGCGTGCCCTTGTCGTTTTGTTCGTCGACTTTCTTCTGTAAGTGGGCGTCGACGAAAGGGCCCTTCTTGATGCTACGAGTCATCTGTTCGACACTCCCTTACTTGCGGTTCTTACCATTCGGACGACGACGAACAATCATCTTGTTCGAAGCCTTCTTCGGACGGCGGGTACGAACCTCGCCCTTGCCCCATGGAGAAACAGGTGGTTTACCACCACGGGTACGACCACCATGAGGGTGATCAACAGGGTTCATAGATTCGCCTCGGGTGATTGGCCTGCGACCAAGCCAACGAGCACGACCTGCCTTACCAAGCTCGATATTAGCGTGGTCAGAGTTGCCAACCTCGCCGATTGTAGCGCGGCAACGAGCGTCCACGTTACGAATTTCGCCGGATGGCATACGCAACTGAGCGTAAGCGCCATCCTTAGCTACGAGCTGAACGGCAGCACCTGCGGAGCGTGCAATCTTTGCGCCACCAAGTGGACGAAGCTCGATTGCGTGCACCACGGTACCAGTTGGGATGTTCTTAAGAGGCAAGTTGTTGCCTGGCTTAATATCAGCCTGGGCGCCAGTCTCAATAACATCTCCCTGGGAAATGCCTTCAGGAGCGATAATGTAGCGCTTCTCACCATCTGCATAATGCAACAATGCGATGCGAGCGGAACGATTAGGGTCATACTCAATATGAGCAACCTTTGCTGGCACGCCATCCTTGTCCCAACGCTTAAAATCGATGAGACGATACTGACGCTTATGTCCGCCGCCGCGATGGCGGGAAGTCATGCGACCGTAAGAGTTACGACCGCCAGTTTTGCTGAGTTTGCGTACCAACGACTTTTCAGGAGTGGAACGCGTAATCTCGGAGAAGTCCGAAACGGATGCGTTACGACGTCCTGCAGTCGTAGGCTTATAAACGCGGATAGCCATAATGTAGTATTCCTTTACTTTTCTCGGCTAGCCTTCAGTTACCAAAGATATCGATTGTCTGGCCCTGTGCCACGGTGACAATAGCACGCTTCTGATTCACACGACGACCGAAGCCGGTGCGAGAGCGCTTAAGCTTGCCAGCGCGATTCAAGGTGTTAACATTCGTTACCTTGACTTTGAAGATTTCTTCGATAGCCTGCTTGATCTGAACCTTGTTAGCATTTGGAGCTACCACGAAGGTGTACTGACCACGATCGGAAGCTGCATAGCTTTTTTCAGAAACAACTGGCTTTAAAATGATGTCATGTGCTGGGTTATGGACTGCGACCATTTAAATCAGGCCTCCTTAACTTCAGGCTCGGTCTTAGCTGCAACGAAGGCTTCGAAACCTTCCTTGGAGAAGACTACGTACTGAGCGGTGATGACATCGTAGGTGTTGAGCTGATCAGCGAAGATCACATGCACCGTTGGAATGTTACGAACAGACATCCACTCATTGATGTTTTCACGAGAGAGAACAACAGTGGTGAACTGATCCTTAGTTACTGGCGTAAGTGCTGCAACTGCTGCTTTGGTGGATGGAACATCCTTAATACCAAAGTCCACAACTGCAATGCGACCAGCATTTGCACGATCCGAAAGAGCATAACGAAGAGCAGCTGCCTTCATCTTCTTTGGAGTACGCTGATCGTACTTGCGAGGAACTGGACCATGTACAACGCCACCATGTACCCACTGTGGAGCACGAATGGAGCCTTGACGAGCACGACCAGTGCCCTTCTGCTTCCATGGCTTCTTACCGCCGCCAGATACATTAGCGCGATTCTTAACCGCGTGAGTACCCTGTCGAGCAGCAGCAAGCTGAGCAATAACGACCTGATGAACCAATGGACCGTGAGCCAAAACGTCTTCGTTGGAGATGCCGAAAATCTCAGCAGGAGCTTCAACAGTTCCGTTTGCATTGCCCTTGGTGTCAGTTACGTTCAGAGTTACGTTTGCCATTTAAATCAGGCTCCCTTCACTGCCGAACGGACGAGAACGATAGCACCTTTAGGTCCTGGAATAGCACCCTTAATAGCTAAAATACCGTTCTCAACATCCGAAGAAACGATTGTGAGGTTGAGCGCAGTAGAAGTCACATGACCCATGCGACCAGCCATACGCTTGCCCTTCAAAATGCGGCTTGGAGTTGCACATGCGCCCACAGAACCTGGACGACGTTCATTCTTGTGCGAGCCGTGAGTACGACGGTAAGACTTGAAGCCCCAACGCTTGATTGTGCCAGCAAAGCCTTTACCCTTTGTAGTACCCGTTACGTCGACTTCGGCACCTTCAGCAAATACTTCAGCGGTCAATTCCTGACCTGGCTTGTAATCTGCTGCATTTTCAGTGCGCACCTCAGCGAGGTGACGACGAGGAGTCACGCCAGCCTTTGCAAAGTGACCAGCCAATGGCTTGGTAACCTTGGTAGGATCAATCTGGCCATAACCGAGCTGTACGGCGCAATAACCGTCAGTTTCTTCGGTCTTAACAGCAGTAACTACGTTAGTAGCAACCTCAACCAGAGTTACGGGGACAAAAAGGCCGTTTTCATCCCAAACCTGGCTCATGCCCAGCTTACGGCCGAGCAAAGCAGTGCGATTCTTATTTTGCGACATTATTTACCCCCCTTCCTACAGCTTAATCTCGATATTTACATCCGCAGGCAGGTCAATGTGCATCAAAGAATCCACAGCCTTTGGCGTTGGATCTACGATGTCAATGAGGCGCTTATGAGTGCGCATCTCGAAATGCTCGCGAGAATCCTTGTATTTATGAGGAGAACGGATAACAACAAACACGTTCTTCTCGGTCGGCAGAGGAACCGGACCCACTACTGTGGCGCCCGCGTTCGTCACCGTCTCGACGATTTTCTTCGCCGATTGGTCGATGACCTCATGGTCATAGGACTTAAGCCTGATGCGGATTTTCTGTCCCGCCATTGCCGTCCGCCCTTTCTAGCGATTCGTTTACTGTTTACCAACCTGTATCAAAGGGCACCGGGAGAATAGACACTAAAGGTCATTCCACATCAGTGCGCAGCCTACAAAAATCAACAAAAATTGCGATTTCTGTTTCTGCGCTCGCTTTTTTGAATTACAATATGCGAGCCTTAAAAACAGGCAACTAAGTAATTAAACCATCAACCTTGGATTAACAAAAATCGGGCGTGTCGGCTATTTTCCAACGAAAAATGGCAGAAACTACAGCTAGTGCAGCCTCTGCCATTTGCAACTAAATATACAATAATTATTCAATAATCATCTAAATAATCATTCGAAAATCACTTAGATTCGTGATCTAAAATTACTTAGATTCTACTTAGATTCGCGCTCCAAACGCATACGATGTCCTTCTTCTTGGGAAACACCATAATACGCTGCAATCGCAATATCTTTCATATCTTCGATTTGAGGAATACGAGGATTTGCAGGAGCGCACTGATCTTCGTAAGCACGCATGCCAATCTGATCCAACAAAGACCAATAGTATTCTTCATCCACACCGCATGCCTTAAACGAAGCATCCATACTAAGAAGATTATCTCGATAATTTTCAACAGCGCGCGCCAAATTCTCAACGCCCTCTTGAGGAGTTTTACCAGGATCTATGCCAAGATTCTTTGCAATCTGCTGGTATCGCTCCGGAGCGATGTAGCGATTGTACTTTGGCCAGCTTGTAGGCTCTTGTGGAATTTGACCATTGTAGCGAATCACATAAGGCAGCAAAATCGCATTTGTGTGGCCGTGCGCAACATGGCACAAAGCTCCAATTGTATGCGCCATTGCGTGGCACATACCAAGGAACGCCGAACCAAACGCCATTCCAGCCATAGTAGCCGCATTATGCATTTTTTCTTGAGCTTGAATCTTGCGCTCAGAATCATTGGAATTCACAGAATCGTTAAGATTATCCCAAATCAACTTTGCTGCATGCAATGCCATTGCGTCCGTAAAGTCGTTAGCATAAACAGAAGCAAAAGCTTCCATAGAGTGCGTCAAAGCGTCAAAACCAGAATCGCAAGCCAAGCGACGAGGCTGTGTGCGTGCCAAAACTGGATCCACGATTGCCACTGAAGGCGTAATTGCGTAGTCAGTAATCGGGTACTTGTAGCCAGTCTTATGATCTGTAATAACTGCAAACGGAGTAACTTCCGATCCTGTTCCAGAAGACGTTGGTACACAAATCAAGCAAGCCTTTTTACCAAGAGGCGGAATCTTAAATGCGCGCTTTCTAATATCGAAGAACTTTTCGCGCAAATCAGCGAAGGAAATTTCTGGATGCTCGTAAAGAAGCCACATAATTTTTGCAGCATCCATAGGAGATCCGCCGCCAACAGCAATAATCGTATCTGGTTGGAACTCTTCGCGCATCATTTCCGCGCCGCGCTCAACAGTTTCAACGCTTGGCTCCGGCTCAACGTAGTCAATAATCCTAAACGTTACGCGATTGTCTCTAGCACGAAGCTGATCAATCACCTTGTCTATAATGCCAAGCTGCTCCATAACTTTATCGCACACAATAACTGCGCGCTCAATGCCATACATGTCTCGCAAATAGCGAACAGCATTCGGCTCAAAATACGTTTTGGCCGGAATCTTGAACCATTGCATATTGTTATTCCTTCGCGCTATGCGCTTTATATTAATAAGATTTACTGCTTGAACGTTTCCAGAAACAGAGTTTCCACCATAAGAACCACAGCCCAAAGTGAGAGAAGGCGCGATTGCGTTGTAAATATCTCCAACGCCACCCAAGGACCCTGGGGAGTTCCAAATGATTCGGCAAGCGTGCATGCGGCTGCCATATTCGCGAGCAAGCTGCTGATTATTAGTGTGAATCACAGCAGTGTGACCAGCTCCGTGAACAAGCATCTTCTCGCACATTTCAAAGCCTTGTTCCTTGTTATCTGCGCGAAGCAAAGCATGAACAGGAGCCAACTTTTCCATTGTTAGAGGCTCCATCTCGCCAACTTCCTTGCACTCGGCAATAAGGATCACAGCATCATCAGGAACCTCAAACCCAGCTTCATGCGCAATATATTGAGGAGATTTTCCTGGAACAACTGAATTAAGCTTAGGAGTTTGACCTGAATACGAAGTGCAACCAAACATATACTGTTCAAGTTTCGCTTTTTCATCAGCGTTAACGAAATATGCTTTACGACGCTTCAATTCCTTTAACAATGGCTCATACACGTCTTTATGCGCAATAATCGCCTGCTCTGTTGCGCAAATCATGCCGTAATCAAAATGCTTTGAAAGCACCAAATCGTTTGCAGCGCGCACAACATCTACATCCGCATCAACATATGCTGGAGCGTTTCCTGCACCAACGCCAAGTGCTGGCTTTCCCGAAGAATAAGCAGCCTTAACCATTCCAGGACCGCCTGTTGCAAGAATTGTTGCAACATCTGGATGCTTCATTAAAGCTCCAGTTGCTTCGATTGATGGATGTTCAATCCACTGAATGCAATTTTCTGGCGCTCCTGCTTCTATCGCTGCATCGCGCACAATTCTTGCAGCTTCTGCTGAGCATTTTTGAGCGAATGGATGGAAGCCAAAAATAATTGGGCAACGAGTTTTAAGAGCGATTAGCGATTTAAAAATGGCTGTAGATGTTGGGTTTGTAACTGGAGTCACGCCTGCTACTATGCCTACTGGCTCAGCGATTTCATCGATTCCAAGAACGTCATCTTCTCGAATAATTCCTACTGTGCGCTGACCTGCAAGATAATGAGTAATATGTTCGCATGCAAAAATGTTTTTTGTGGCTTTATCTTCAACTAATCCACGACCTGTTTCTTCAACAGCCATTTTTGCTAAGACTAAATGCTTGTTTAACGCTGCAATAGACGCTTTTGCTACGATTCTGTCTACTTGCTCCTGATTTAATTTTTCAAACTCTTCTAAAGCAACCTTTGCTTTTTTAGCTAATTCATCTACTTCTCGTTTGGCTGCTAATGCGGCTTGCTCTTTTTCATCAAGCACTGTTTCTTGCGCCTTTTCTTGCGCCTGCGCCATTTGGTCCTCCTCGATCATTCATATATTTTTATATTTACATTTCATATGCAGACATTTACATGAAGAATCTTCTTTATAAACACATCTTAAATGTCTAACAATGTGATACAGTTCACAATCTACTTGATTTACTGTACTATTTTGGATTTGCAGCGAGTTGCGCTATTTATGAGCGAGGTTTATCCTCTAATGTTCGTTATTTGTTATTATTTGTGACTATTTATGTGCGATTATCCTCTAAATTTTCTAGAATGTTAGATTTAATGATTACTTATAAACGATTAATAACATTTAGAACATTCAACCGCATTAGATACAAAAATGGCTTCCAGCAAAAGCCAGAAGCCATTGAAAATATAAATTCTTCGCAGCTTAACGCTTTGAGAACTGAGGTGCACGACGTGCCTTGTGCAAACCAGCCTTCTTGCGCTCCACAACGCGAGCGTCGCGAGTCAAGAAGCCAGCCTTCTTCAAGGAAGCACGGTTTGCATCACGGTCAATAGCATTCAAAGCACGAGCAACACCCAAACGGATTGCACCTGCCTGACCAGTGGTACCGCCACCATCTACCAAGACGACAACGTCGAACTTACCTTCAAGCTTCAAAAGCACAAATGGGGAATTAACTTCACGCTGCAATAAGCGAGATGGGAAGTATTCCTCAAGAGCGCGACCATTAATAGTCCACTTGCCAGTACCTGGAATCAAACGAACGCGAGCAACGGCTTCCTTACGACGACCAGTGCCATAGCCTGGAGCAACAGCAGAAGTACCAGTGCCTGCACCAGCGTTTGTCTCAGTTGTATAGCTAGTCAGTTCTTCTTCATTCTCAAGAACCGCGGAGTTGTTGTTATCTACCATAATCATATTCTCCTTACGATTCACTTAGCCTGCTGAGAGACCTGAGAGATCTCGAAGACCTGTGGTTTTTGTGAAATATGAGGATGCTCAGCACCAGTGAACACACGAAGGCGATCAAGCTGAACCTTAGCAAGACGATTCTTTGGAAGCATTCCCCTCACAGCGGAAACGATGATGCGCTTTGGATTCTTCTCCAAAAGCTCAGCATAGCTGTCGCGACGAAGTCCACCTGGACGACCAGAGTGAGAATACAATTCCTTGCTCAACTTATTGCCAGTTAAAGCAATCTTATCTGCATTAATGATAATGACGTGATTGCCAGAATCAGCATGAGGAGCAAATGTTGGCTTATTCTTACCACGCAGCAAAATGGCTACCTGGGAAGCCAAACGACCAAGCACCACATCAGTGGCGTCGATAATATACCAGTCATGAGTTAAATCTGCTGGTTTCGGTGTGAAAGTCTTCACAATCGTACCTTTTCTCTATTGTGTTTCGAGCGTATATCTTCTTGGTTTATAGAAAATATTTTACTCATAATCCGTGGGCTCCCTGAAAGTCCTCGATGGCGAGTGGGAAAAGCGCTTTGAAGGACCCCTTAGGGAAACACAACAATCTGCAAGTATATCGCCATATGACGACTATTTGCAAGTTTCTATTTTACATACAATGCGGACTGCAACGCTCACGAATATCAACAAACGCTGCAGCCCGCAATTAATCACGCATCTAGAACTACTTATTCATGATTTGCGCTAAAGACTTAACTCTAGGCAAGTCAAATAAGTTGTCTAAAAGAACAGGATTACAATTAGCATCAGCCAAAGGAATACGCCAATTTGGATATTCATCATTGGTGCCAGGCTGATTCTGAGCACGATGCTCACCCGTTGCATCAACAATGGATGCAGCAAGCAGCTTGGAAGGAGCAGCTTTAAGTGCTCGATATAATGCTTCTACAATCTCTTGCTCATGCTCAGATTCATTTTCTAGAGCCTTCTTGTCTAAGAAACCTCCAGAAACAAGCATTTTCAGCATCGCATTATGCTCTTTAACAGCACCAGCGCGGAATTCTTCTACGGATCCCGAAAGAAGATTCAAACGCTCGCGAATATTAACGTGCTCGTAGTTTAAGTAGCCTGCAGCAGGTGGCAAATCGTGAGTGTTTACAGAAGCAAGTGTCATTTCGCGCCACTTCTTAGGCTCGCGGAATTCGCCGTCCCCTTGTTCAAACCACTCAACTGTGCATCCAAGAACCTTATTCTTAGCCAAAACTTCCAAAGTTTCAGCTGGCACAACACCAAGGTCTTCTCCAACTACAACACCATTTGCGCGCGTGGCTTCAATCGCAAGAATGCCAAGCATAACATCTGCATCGTAGTAAACGTAAGCTCCGTCACCTGGAGTAGATCCTTCTGGAATCCACCATAAGCGGAAAAGCCCAAGAATATGGTCAATTCGCACAGCGCCAGCAGACGCAAACATTCCGTGAACCATATCTTTGTACACTTTAAATCCAGTGCGCTCAAGCTCGAATGGATTAAGCGGAGGCTGAGACCAGTTTTGACCCTGCTGATTGAAGTAATCAGGAGGCGCACCTACGCAAGCACCATTGGCAAATCGCTCTGGATTCCACCAAACCTCGGATCCTGATGGGTGCACGCCAACAGCCATATCCGACATAATGCCAATGCGCATACCCGCATTTTTAGCTGCAACTTGAGCATCATGCAATTGCATAAACGCAATCCACTCAAGCCAACGATAAAACTCTAGAGTATCTGGGAATTGTTTACATAAAGAGCTAATTTCATCGGAATCTTTAGTAAGATGCTTCTCCCAGCAGTCTTCTCCCTTAGGAGCACCCCACTTATCGTAGCAAAGACACCAAGTTGCATAAGATTCAAGACGCTCACCCATGTCCTGCTTAAATGCTTCAAATTCTTCGGAGCGTTCAGCAGAAAGCCCAGATTTAAAAATAATCCACAAAGCATGCATTTTTACTCGCCACATGGAGTCACGATCAACAATTTGAGCATCATTATTAAGAGGCTCTACTTCGTTATGAAGATCGTCAACAGTCTTACGATCCTTATCATTAAGCGAATCGTATTCTGGAATGATTTCTGGGCGAATATAGGTTACATTAACCATTCCTCTTGCAACTGGCAAATAAGGAGATGGTGTTAATGGAGCAACTGGTTCACCTGCATGCAATGGGTTTACAAGCACAAAATCTGCACCTGTTTTTTTCTTTGATTGCACAAGAAGATCAGCTAAATCTGCGTAATCGCCAACACCCCAAGACTTAGAAGAACGAATGGAATAAAGCTGAGCCATCCATCCCCAAATCTGCTTTCCATCTTTTTCAAGCTTTTCTAGAGTATCAATGCTTTCTGGAGCACTAATAAGTGACGCCTCTTCTACTCGATCCGCGACGCTTATTCGTAGAGTGTGATACCCCATAGGCACGTCTGCTGGAATCGTCAACAAAGAGCTTGCCACAAAAGTACCATTAACAGGGAACGCAACATCATCTTTGCATGGAGAAATCTGCAAGTCACCTTGGTACTGTTCTCCATCTTCCAATATCAAAGTTGCTGTAGGATACTCCAAAATACCTGTGTTGATTATAACGGTGTCTTCTTTACCAACCGTATGCAACACCGTTGGAGCAATTAAACGTGTATGACGTTCCAAAAGAATCTTCTGCATTGATTCTTCAATCGCTTTATCGGTGCTTGCATCTACGCACAGCGAGCGCAATACTTTTACAAGCACGTTATCAGCAATCTGATGTTCTATTCCATCCGATCCAACGAATTTGGAGCGTACTCCCATTAACTCAGCCAAACGCCTTAATGGGCTTGTCTGCTGAGTACTTTCTTCATTTGTATTGTTCATAGTTTCCATCGTAGTATATATGTGAGTTTTTTATGCAAACGTATGTAATTATTGTTTAATTTAATTTTACACTCAAGACTTATCTAAATTTTTTTATTTATTTAAAACTTTATTTATTTAAAACTTCTAATGCGGCAGAGGAAACATCTGGGTCTTTGTCTTTTGACAAAGCCATCAATGTTGACTGCGACACACCAGGATTAAGCGCCACTGCTCTTCTTACCATTGCGGAAAGTACTGGCGAATCCTTACTTTCTTCATCTACACCAAGTGAGGCTAAGTAATCTAATGTTTTTGCCCCAACGCCTTCGGTTTGAGCACCCTCGAGACGCATTTTCCATGATGTCTGTGGATTGCACAATGCAGCATCTCTAACTTCTCCGCAAGAATCTTTAGTAAGTCTTCCTACTAGCCAATTTTTAGCATTACGATTTTTAGCAACAGCTAAACGAACGTTATCAGATTTATCCTGTGAAAGTTTAACCAAAATATTAGGGAATGGCATCACTGTTGCTAGATGAATACGATCTTCTTCTGGAGTATTTATGTTGCCTGCTACAGCTTCTAGTAATGCCGTAGCCCTAGAAAATTCTGCTTGATCTGCTCTATCTGGGAGTTCTTTTACAGCAAATTCGTGAAGCTCTTTAGAGTTACTGGAGTGGCGTAAACGCTCATAAATAGATGTCAAAGGCTCATAAATTTCATGAGAATCGTCATGAGAATTACTACGCGAATCATCATTGTGTTCAAGATTATTTTGATCTTGTATATCACTCATAATCTACTCACCAACCTTTTAGCTACCAATATCCAATATAATGTATCAGTTTTACGCCACAAATTCTAAAACAGACAAGGTGAGAAAACTTTATCAGGAAATCCTACTGTAAACACCACATGATTTAGGAATTATTATAGCTGAAAATGTATTTTTCACTGATTCTAAAAATCTATCTGATTCTTCAAAAGGAACACAAACCTTTAAATCTACAGAAATTCCGTATTCTTCATCCATAATTTCTGCGTTATGCTTTAGCAATAAGCGTTTAAACATTCTTAGCTGAGCATATTCGACTTTGCAAGAAAAACAATTACATTCTATGATATCTGCCATTTTGCTCGACTGTATAGCGCCAGCTGCTGCATGTGAGTAAGCGCGCATCAATCCACCAGAGCCAAGCAAAATCCCACCAAAATAACGCGTAACTGTTACAACTGTATCTGTAAGATTAGAAGCCCTTACAACATCTAGAATAGGCTTCCCAGCAGTACCTGAAGGCTCTCCGTCGTCACTCATGCGCTCACACAGTCTGCCATTATTGTCTCCGCACACAGCAGCATAAGCCACGTGCCGCGCCTTAGGATGTGTTAGCCTAATAGACTCTACAAAATCTATTGCTTCTTCAAGAGTTGTTATATGGCAAGCATCTGAAATAAATTCAGACTTCTTTTCCACGAAGGCAAAGTGCGCAGGATTTTCGCATAAATCAGTTACGGTTCGCATATTATTCATACTTAATATTCAAATCGTTTTCAATTCAAACAGTTTAAACGCTATCGATAAATCATACGAAACCGTTAGAATCACAAATCACGATTTATCGTATCTCATTAAATGATCTACAACATCAACAAGTTCAGCAACTTTCTTGTCGGTAACTTTTTGATCTGAAGCATTTTGCGCCGCCTCTAAAGCTTTTGAGATTTCCTGATGAGCAACTATAAGAGCAACAGCTCTAAGAGCTGCAGTAGAAGCAGAAAGCTGCATAAGAATATTTGTATAATCTTCTCCCTTTTCGATCATATTCTCAACAGCATGAACCTGTCCACATACCCTATGTAGACGAACCAACATTTTTTCTTTATCTATGTTGTAGTCGCTCATATAAAACCTCGTAGTATAAACAGTACTTCTTACATATTGTCTATATCAAAATTGTGCGTTGTATAGTATGCATGCATAAACTACGCCACATCAATAAACTATATCTATAGAAAACGATATCTATAGAATAAATTATGCATATTATACAACGCAACAATTTTATTTGTATTTAATATTTTGTTAATATACAACGCGATATATATTTTTTCCCAAAACTATAGCACCAGCAATAAGTAATACTGCCATAGAAAGCATCAAGACACTCTCAATTTTTATACCAGCATTAAATAAAGATGTGGCACTTACAACACCTGCACGAGCATGCCTGCGCTTATTCCTTTTTGTATTTGTATATTCTGATTGGCTTTCTGCAAGAGACTCAGATCCTAAATCAGATGCTTCTTTTTTAGATTTATTATCATTCTGTTCATCAGTATTTAGGCTGGAAACCGCTGCAGAAGCTGTTCTCTTTGTTGTGCGACCATCTTTTTTATCACTATTCGTATTGCCTTTATGCACAGTTACGCTACTACCAGAATCTTTCTTAGATGACTTATCTGCTTTATCACTGTGAGCATTTTTGCTACTCAAATTCTCATTATCGGCATTTTCCGTATTCTCTGCATTCACAGATTTATCTGATTTACCAGCACCACCAGCGTTTCTTGCATTATCTGATTTACCAGCATTATCTGTGTTACCAGCATTCCCAGCATTATCTGATTTACCTGATTTACCTGCGTTTGTTTTATCTACTACGCCAGCATTATTTTCTTTATCACTTTTATCGACTTTGTTACTTTCATTATTCTTTTGCGAAGAACCGTTTACATTTGTATTATCACTATTAACAGCAGAATGAGAATCAGAACCACTCTGAGAACTATCTACATTAATATTGCTATTTTGTTTACCTTCAACATCACCAGTTTGCTTATGTTGTTTTTGCGAACCAGCATTTTGACCACCTTGATTCTGCGCAGTTTGGGTACTATTGCCTTGACTTTGTGTATTTTGATTAGTATTTGGCTGCGTATTTGACTGAGTATCTTGTTTATTATTTTGTTGCGCACCTTGATCATGAGAGTCTTGCTTATTGACTATATTGTCTACAACAGCGCCTCCAGCAGACGTTTTTGGATCTATCTCATTCTTAGTGACTTCACCAGATTCTTCTACTTTATTATCATTGTTGTTTACTTTATTATCATTGTTATTCGTAGATACGTTATCACTTTTATTACCACCATTCGGCTTCGCATCACCATTCGGCTTAACGTCACCACTTGGTTTATTATTGCTCGGCTTTGCATCACCATCTGGCTTATTACCATTTGGTTTAACGTCACCACTTGGCTTACTTTCACCACTCGGCTTTGCGTCTCCACTTGGCTTGGCATCACCATTCGGCTTTGCGTCACCAGTATTACCTTCAGAATTATTATTTACTGTTTTATGCTCTTCTTTTTCTTGAGTAAATCTGCTTCTACTGTCTTCATCGTTAAACGCTGTTTTAAACGCTTCTGCTCTAGAAGAACCAGGGAAATCATATACAAACACATACATTCCACTTTCGCCCGAATTGCCAGACTTCAAATTAACAATATCGGCAACTTTCTTTCCAAGCTCTGACTCTTCTTTTTCATTACCCTTTTCACTATTGCCAACAGCACCACTATTACCAGCGCCATCCGCAGAATCTTCCTTTAGCATCACTTTTCCGTTAGCAATCGTATAAACGCCATTTCTAAGCGGAACTGACCATTCGCCAATTTTCTTGTGATTATCGTCTTCCTCAGGCTCTTTATCTGATTTTGGATTTAACTTACTCATAGACTCTTTATCAACAGTGCCATTTTCATACCCAATCCACCACAAGCGAACTTTCATATTTTCATCGCCATCAAATCCATACTCTTTATTGCCTTTAAACATTCCGTAATCTTTTGGCGCGCCACTAACAACAATCGTATCTGATACTTCATTTGAATCTTTATTTTTAGCATTTTTAACATGTTTTATGTTTACTTTTGCCATATGAGTTAAAGTAGATTGTGCTTTACCAAAACCTTCAATAAAATCACTAGAAACAAAATCTTTAACGTCATTATCTTGCTCATTTTTAGCAATAGTCCAAACCCATGTACCAAATAGTCCAGCATCTTGTTCACCAACTTTATATTCTGTTGCTTTTTCAAGATTTTCTGGTTTCATATCTCCATCTGTTACATGAACAACTGTTTTAGCTTCTTCACCTGATTTAGTAAAGTAAACGTCACTTGCACCTACTTGTCTAATGCTAGAATCAGCGCGCAACTCTTTTATGTAGTCATCTACGCTACTACCCACTGCACGTTCTTTTAGAATATTTTCATACGATCCTACAAAGTAGTATCCGCGCGCACGAATCTTCTTATTTTCAATCCAAGGCTTATTCTCTTCGTTATTAACGCTACTTTTTACATTACCTTCTACAGAATCGCCTAGTTTTAACTTTTTAACTTCAGATTTTGATGTAACAGCTGGGTAAAAATCTCTATGCGCATCAATAGAAATTGAACTATCAATATTATATTTCACAGGAGATTGCGACAACCTAAGCAAGTAGCAACCGCTTTTTGTATCTCTTCTCTCCAAGTTTGGAAGATAATATTCGCCATTAATATCAACTTTGCCTTCTCCAGATGCAACCCAAACAAATTCATCTGAATAATCTTTGTCTGTACGTATAAAACCTTTGCGTTCTGCTTTTAATTCACTATTGTTGTAATAATAGTTATCTTTGAACATAATATTTCCATTCGATGCAGTTATTTTAAAATCAACACCGTCATCACCGTTATATGCTGTTCTTAGAACTCCTTCTGCTTTTACTTTTATTTCACCAGAATTGCCTGAAGTCCCATGCAAATTTTCAAATGAAACTTTTGTAGGAATTTTGCTAGCAGCTTCATTCCAAAGTTCATCAGCTTTAGCAGCTATTTCACTAAAATCTTTAGTACTGGTGAACGAATGCTGTTTCGCATTATTCCATTTGTCTTTATCTTCAAAATGTTCATGAATAGCATAAGCAATTGCAACTCTGTCTCTATAGTCACCTCGCCAATACTTTCCATTAACGCTCAGTTTTATCATCATTGCAGCAATCGCAACATCACGATTATTTACTACAGGATTCCAAGAAGTATCTGCAAACGCGTTTCCAGACTCATAAAGATCAACGCAATATGTAATGTCGTCATTAACTGAATACAATCTTTCATTTTCACCTTCAGCTCCGCAACCAGAGTAATTGCTTATATACGTAGGAATATCGTCAAACGCATATGCTCCGCTAATTACACCATTTCCAACAACAATTGCAATAGTCGCCAGCAACGCTGTCAGTAAAGAGAACATTCGCGTGCGCTTATTGCGTAAAAAGATTGGAATCTTTTTACATACATGTTTTCCCATATCAACTCCTTAAACGTTGTTTTCTCTTACGTGACAAACGTTTTGCTAGCCACGATGAACGAAAAATCGCTCATGCTCTAACTATGATTTAGGGATTTAATTATGTAAATAAAAATTTATCAATGTGGTTAAAGCCTATTTTAGAGGGTAGTTATCCACATTGTTATACACGATTGTGCACAATTACACACAATTACGGCGGCTGCTGGCAATTTGCGACGATTAAGTGGGAATACAGGGAATACAGTGAATCGGATTATGGGTTATAGGCCAAAAAGTGTGTAAGAAATCATGCCTTAGGCCTTGCAATACAAGGGTTTTGCGGTAATCGAATCTGTTTTCTGCACATTCGCCACCCGGACAAAAAGTGTGTAAAAAATAAGCTCATAACTCTTATGGCAGTAGGGCTCGTGGTATATCGAATGTGGGTTATTCTTCATTTGTATGAATAACCCACTATGCGATAACTGTCATCACAAAATGAGCAAGAATGGTCACACCAATGCTGGCACTACTGGATACCGTTGTCCTAACTGCGGAGCTTCTAAAAGTAGAACGTATGATAAAAAATCAAACGATTTAACAGTTAGTTTAAATTGGCTTTTATCTAATAAAACTCAAGATAAGTATTCATACGATTTCTCAGCCCGTACCTTAAGACGTAAAAATAAGCTTTTATGGGACTTATGGCCACAAGTACCATTCGAAGTTTATGATTACATTCACGTTGATGGTATTCATTTAGAACGTAAATCTGTAATATTAATCGCTTACTCTGGTAAACATGTTTTAGGCTGGTACGTGGCTCGTAGCGAGCATAGTCGCGCGTGGGGTTACCTCATGCAGCGTATTGCGGAACCGCTAGTAGTAGTTTGTGATGGTTCTGGTGGTATTCGTAAAGCAGTAAAAACATATTGGCCTAACACGAAAATACAACGTTGCTTATTCCATATAGGTCTTAACATTAAAGCTTTAACTGGAGTTAATCCTCGTCTTACTCCTGGTAAGCAATTACTATCATTAGCTAACATTGTTTCTGGCATAAAAACAGAAGATCAAGCTCGTCATTGGCTTATTTCTTACAATAATTGGGTGAATACTTGGAGTGATTTTCTTAAAGAGAAAAGCAAGTATTGTGATGGTAGTATTGCTGATACTCATCAAAGACTAGTTCGTGCTAAATCAATGATTGATAGGCGTATTTGCGAGGGTTATATGTTTACTTTTCTTAATCCTCCAGAAGATTGCAATCATCCTATTCCACCAACTAATAATGCTATTGAATCAATGAATAGTAGAATTCGCGCTATGCTACGTAATCATCGTGGATTGAGCTTGTTAAAACGTATACATGCTATATGCTGGTGGTGTTATTTAAACACGAGTAAGCCAAGAGATAAGTCTTGGATAGTCACTCATTCTTTTACTAGTAAACGTATAGAACAACTCTATAGGCAAGCCTGGGAGCGTTCTAATCAAGGATTGTCTGAAGTATTTGGAATACCAGCAAGATATGGTACTGGTGTTGATTGGAATGAGTTCCATAAGAGTCATGAAGACTACCAGTAGTTGTTAAAAAGCTAAGCTGACTGCTTCTATTTTAAGAATACTCATCAACTTAGCTTTACACACTTTTTGACCTATAACCCCAAATTACGCAATACCACCAGCAAAAACACCAAAATAAAGACACACAAAATGGGCATTAGCCCCAGATTCCCCTTCTGCAGACTTCCCGATAACCATAATTGAATCCTTCTTCTCTCTTCCTCAACAGTTCAGGCCGGCGCCCCCTACGCCAGCCTGATTGCATATCCGGACCCCTATCAGCGTATGCGCCGAATCGACAGTGCGGATACCACCGAAACAACAGTCATCAGTATCGCCACCGGGAACACCCAGAAATAACCACCCGTCACCGCGACGACGATTGAAGTCACCGAAGATCCGATGGCCTGCCCGGCGCATGTGGCGATGTTCAGGAAGCCCAGATCCTTGCCCGCTGTTTTCTCATCCGGGAGCACATCAACGTTGATGGCCTGATCGACCGCCATGTACATGCCGTAACCGAAACCTGAGATACCCGCAAAGAGGAACATGCCCATCCGGGATGGCATCAGCCACGGCATCGCGATACCGACCGCATACAGCACCCCTGCGATGAAGATCGAAGGCTTGCGCCGGCCGATTTTATCCGTAACAGGCCCTGACGAGAAGGTCGCCACCAGGGAGACGATCATCGTGATAATCGACATCACCGAAATCGCGGTCGCCGATGTATGACGGGATTCACCGATGTAATCCTGAAGGATGTACAGCTGGAAGGAGGTCACCATCTGATAGGCGATGATCAGACCGGTCCTGCACACGAAGGCCTTCCAGAAATCACCGGCACCCCGTATGGGCGGGGTGAAGGACCAACGAAGGACCTGCCACAGGCTTCCCTGTTCACGAGGATCGTCACGGTTGCTTCCCTCACGCGGGAATACGGTAACCGCCAGTATGCCGGAAAGGATCAGCAGCACGGATGCCACGCCGAAACCGAGAAGCACATGCATGATGAAAGCCGCGGCAACCAGATTGCCGACGGCCTGCCCGACCACGGCTCCGCCACCGAAGGCCGCGGAAATCGTGGCGCGACGGGTTTCCGGGATGCGATCGGAAAGCACCGCAGTGATAGGGGCCACCATCATATTGAGACCTATCAGAGACACACAGTAGGCAATGCCGATGCCCACCCAGGTCGCAGGCAGACTGATGATGAAGAAACCTAGACCCGTCAGCAGAGCACCGACGACTATCCAGGGGGAACGTTTGCCGAATCGGGTTCGCGTCCGGTCGGAAAGGGCACCCAGGAATACGTTGATGAACATGGAGAGCACGGCCCCGACCATACTGATGGTGCCGAGAGCTGAACTGTAATCCGCAATACCGAGATCCTTGAGCTTCTGAGGCATCAATATGCCGGTCACCATCGTGAAACCCGCATAAATCAAGGTATTGAAGACGAAGAAACCAATCATGAAGCGCCAGAAGGCACTTGTGCTGAGGGATGTGGGGCGTTTCGACGCCGCGGTCCGGACCTGTGTACTCATGGTGATGTTCCTCCCCGCCCGTTACCGCAAACGCATCCACACGCTGGTGTCCTGCGGCAGCATGCCGTCCGCAGTCAGCTCTCC
Source organism: uncultured Gardnerella sp. (assembly GCA_947289115.1). Lineage (GTDB taxonomy): Bacteria > Actinomycetota > Actinomycetes > Actinomycetales > Bifidobacteriaceae > Bifidobacterium. Next base: position 53,343 of record CAMYPG010000005.1, on the reverse strand, counting down.
CGAGCACAGCAGTACATCGCCCTCAGGCAGGGCGGCTGGCGTGGCACCGAAGTTCGTCAGATTCGCCCAGCCATTGCTGCGACGATAGGCGATCACACCGCCCGCATTGCCGTCCGCTCCGTCTTTGCTTCCGGATTCCGCATCCTGCTCCAACCATTCGAGATCGGTGTCATACAGCTTCAACTCATGACGTAAGGCGAGCGCCCGACGATACAGGTTGAGCATCGAGTTACGGTCCGCCCGCTCTCGGTCAACGGCGAAATCACGGAACCACAAGGGCTGAGGGAGATGCGGCCGGGTCGGGGTCTCCCCGTCCTGCGTACGTTCAGGCGAAAAACCGAAGGACCCTGTCTGCGCGAAAGCACTCCCACCATCACGAACACCGGCATCCGCCGCGACCCAAGGCAGGGGCACACGGCACCCATCACGGCCTTTGCTCATACCGGAACGGGCGGTGCGCAAGGCAGTCGGGTCTTCGAGCCGGTCCCAGGGGATATCTGCCACTTCGAACAGGCCCAGCTCCTCACCCTGATAGATGTATGCGGAACCGGGGAGTGCAAGTTCCAGCAGAATGGCGGCCCTGGCACGTTTGGTGCCGAGCGCGCGATCCTCGACATAGGTCTTGCCATCACGCAGCAGCCAATCCAAAGCGAGCTGATGCTGATGCCCCGGTACGGAAACCTGGGGCAAGGCGTATCTGCTGGCATTGCGCGGCACATCGTGGTTACTCATCACCCAGGTCGAGGTCGAGCCGGACTGCTTCGCCGATGCGATGCCTTCGGCAATGGCCTCGTGCATCTCGTCGCGGATCCAGTTCTTCTTCGCGAATTCGAAGTTGAATACCTGTCCGAGCTCTTTGGGGCTGGCGTACAGATGCTGCCTGTCAGGGTTCACCCAGGCCTCCGCAACCGCGAAACGCGGAGGATTGTACTGGTTGAACAGCTTCCTCCATTCACGGTAGATCTCATGCACCTCATCGCGGTCATAGGTCGGATGCGAGCCATCGGAGGGAATGGGCTTGAATACGTCAACATCCCACTGGTCAAGGTCATCCCGGTCCAGGTCCTTGGCCAAACCGTGTGCGACATCGACGCGGAAACCGTCCACACCACGGTCACACCAGAACCGCAGCGTCTTGAGGAAGTCATCACGCACCTCCCTGTTATCCCAGTTGAGATCGGGCTGATCGGGCGTGAAGAGATGCAGATACCATTGGCCGTCGGCCACACGCTTCCAGGCGGGACCGCCGAAGTTGGCGATCCAGTTCGTCGGCGGCAACTCGCCATGCTCGCCCCGCCCCTCGCGGAAGATATACCGTTCTCTCGCCGCGGAACCCGGTTCCGAATTCAGGGCCTGCTGGAACCACGGATGATGGCTGGAGGTATGGTTCGGCACGATGTCCACCACGACCTTGATATCGCGGGAGTGCGCGGCCTCGACCATTTCGCTGAAATCATCCATCGTGCCCAGACGACTGTCCACATTGCGATAATCGTCCACATCATATCCGCCATCGAGCAAATGGGAGGGGTAGAAAGGGCTGAGCCAGATCGCATCGATGCCCAGATCGCTCAGATAGTCCATTCTTGAGGTGATGCCCTTGATATCACCCAAACCCGATCCAGTGCTGTCGCTGAATGACCTCGGGTAGATCTGATAGACCGAAGCCTGTTTCCACCAGAGCGCGTCCTTCAGCGCGTCGGATTCCTGCGCATCGGTTCCGAATACGACACTCACGGCCGTTGTGTCATCCTGGGATACTTTGAGGTTCAATGAATCTGTACTCATAGTCAACTCTGACTTTCTTCTAATCGTCATTGATAGTGTTTGGAACAACAATCGTTATGCTAACAGTTGCACAACATTTATGCAAGCGCTAGCAATAAATAGTCACTGAACTTCGCTCCCCACGTCCCGCCGATGGGATAGCGGGCGGTCGATGGCACAGTACAATTGCAGCAGTAAGCAGGAGATTCCAGGCGGGACAGAGAAGAATGTTGTTGAAGGATATAGCCGAAATGGCTTCCGTATCACTTTCGACGGTTTCCCGTGCCCTACACAACGATGAACGCATCAGCGAGGCCACCCGGCTACGCATCCAGGCCATAGCCGAACGTGAGCATTTCGTGCGTCAAAAAGCGCTTCCGCGCTGGCTTCCCGCAAATCCTTCCGTATCAGTGCGCTCTTCGTCGACCGCTTCAACACCTGGTTCACCTCCACGTCATTTGAAGGTCTGTATACGACCATCGCAGGAAGCGGATATGATCTCTTTCCCATCGTCTTGCACACCCCGGAACAGATGGACAGCTATTTCCGCAGCATCTCCGAGAACAAGAACACCGACGACATCATCATCGCCTCGATTCTGCTCAGCCCCGAGCAATCCTCCCAGTTGGCGGATGCCAACATCCCCATCGTCGGCCTTGACTCGCAGGACACCGAAGGCTATGACGCCGCGGTGCTCCTCGATAACACCGCATCCATGCGGGACGCCGCCGAGCACATACGCGATCTCGGGCACCCGCAGGTCGGCCTCGTCGAATTCCCCCAACCAGGGTCATTCAGGCGATACAGCTTTACCGAACGCATCCCCACCTTCGAACTGGCGTTGGGCGCCGCAGGCTACGATCCGCGGAACGTTCAGCGTTTCCGTAGCAAGAACAACCGCGCCGATGCCCAGGGCGTCGCCTCTTTGTGCGCACAGATACTGTCCGCCCAGACCCGGCGGGTTATAGGCCAAAAATCAAAACAAAAAAAAGCTCTAAATCACTGAAAAATCAACGATTTAGAGCTAAAACCGCGGAGTCAGAGAGATTCGAACTCTCGAGCCGCTTACACGACTAACACCTTAGCAGGGTGCCCCTATCGGCCACTCAGGCATGACTCCACTTTGTAGCTATTCAAGATAGCAACAGATTCAGACTATATCACCTCTTGAGGACGTGCACAATGCTTCAGCGACACACCAAACACACAAAAGTGGATTGAATAGCCAAACAGCAAAATTTATGCAGGATTATGGTCTCCCGAAAATGTAATCGCAACAGCCAACATAACTAGAGCCATTCCACAAACATCAATCCAAGTTGGCACTTCTCCAAATCCCATTCCAACAACTGCAGCAATAGCAGGATATAAAGCCTGCATAACAGAATATCTTGCCGAAGACACGCGCTTTAAAAGAACTTGATCCAACAGCGTAGGAATAAAAGATGCGCATATCGCAATAACAACCATCAAAGCTAAAAGCTTTATAGAACCGCCAGACTGTGCAGCCCAAGTAGCTCCTGGCTTAAGGTATATAACATGAGAAATCGCAGGAACTGCAAGTACGCTAGACTGCAACAACCATCCAATTAAAATAGCTACACTAACTCTGTCTATAGCATTAGAACCTCTAGCCAACATTCGCCCAGAGACAATATACATTCCCCACATGGATCCGCCAATAAGAATTGCAACTAATCCAACAAGAAAATGCGGACTTTCATTAGAACCCATAGAAGCGCTTGCAAGAAGCACGATTCCACACGCGGCAATAACTATACCAATGCGCTCACGCCACGTTTTACCTGTTATAACAGCAACCATAAGCGGTCCTACAAACTCGATAGTAACCGCGACCCCCACAGCCATACAGCTAATAGCTAAATAAAACATGGTGTTCATAAGAACAACGGAAATTCCTACTGCAACAACAACTAACCATTCTTTTAACGTTTTAGGCAAAGAATTGTGCGCGCGTTTTTTGTGCGAAAAAGGTCTTCTCCAAGCAAGCAAAAACAAAGTCATAAATCCAACGCGATACCACACAGAATACAACGGATCGAGCTGACTAAACGCGACTTTCGCTATTGATGTTGCTAAATAAACCATCGCCGCTTCCACAACAACAATAAGCAAAACAGGCATGCGATTTAGCGCGTTCACTATGATTTGTTTCATACAGCATACCCTACACGGCAGTAGTTATATTTGCATATTTTGACTATATTTTTCGTAAAATTTATTGCGACACACTATAGATAAAATCGAACGTTTGTTCTACTATAAATCCATGAGCACAGCACCGCGAGTTACAGAAGCTAAACGCGACTGGGGGCATGACACGTCTGGCTGCACAATACTTCATATCGATATGGATGCGTTTTACGCATCACTCGAGGCGGCGCGTAATCCTAGGTTACTTGGTAAACCTGTGATTATTGGTACAGGCTCGCGCTCCGTAGTTTCGGCAGCCAGCTACGAGGCACGTAAGTATGGCGTCAATTCAGCTATGCCTACAGCGCGAGCACGAAGCTTGTGCCCTAATGGCATTTTCTTACCGGTAGATATGCCATACTACGTTTCCATTTCATCTAGGATTTTTAAGGAGGTTTTTTCAAAAATCACAGATAGGGTTGAACGAGTCTCTGTAGACGAATGTTATATGGATGTTAACTCCGCACTTTTACGCTGGCATTCGCCTATTGTTATAGGCGAATGGATACGAAGCGAAGTCGCGCGTAAGTTTCATATCACCTGCTCAGTGGGAATAGCATCCAATAAATTAATAGCAAAAATGGCATCAACAAATGCAAAGCCAAATGGAATGCTGGTTGTCCCCCAGAACCGCAACGCTGACTTTGTGTCAATAATGCCATTACGAGCAATACCAGGAATTGGACCAGCTCTGGCAAAAAAGCTAGCAGCATGGGGAATAAATAGTATAGAAACACTAAGAAATATAGATGAAAAGACTCTGGAACGAATTGCTGGCTCTAAGATTGTTGCACAAATGCTTTATAACACTTCGCGCGGAATCGATAATCGGCAGGTCATGCCCCATGTTCCAGAAAAATCCATTGGTACAGAACAAACTCTCAATTCTGACACCACAGATATTGCAGCAGTGAAAAACCTGATCAGGCACTGCTGCAATGACGTGGCGCAAGAACTACGCAAACGCAATATGGCAACCAAAACTGTCACGTTAAAGCTACGATTCAGCGATTTGCACTATGTTACTAGATCTAAAACGTTAAGAAACGCAACGGATTCTTCCCATGAATTATATAAGCACGTTGACTCATTGTTAATGGATGCAGACCCTATAGTACACAATCATAAATTAGGCGGAAATAATATTTGCTTATTAAGCCCAGTTAGGCTGGCAGGAGTAAGCGCTAGTAATCTTGTGAAATGCAGCAAAACTTTCATTCAGCCAACTATTAATGACATTCTTGAAGAAAGCAAAAGAGAAACCGTAATAAACAACGATACATACAAAAATTCAACATCAATTAGAGAAAACGCAGTAAAAAATACTTATGCACGAATAAGTCACGCAGAACATGTTTTAGATGCTGTAAGAGAAAAATATGGAAACAATGCGGCGCAACTAGGTATTTAAGCATCTCTTTTAGGAAGAGCAGCTACACGATCTTCATCCCAGCCAGATGGACCAGCTTCTTGCGCTCCACCTAAATCACCAAGTTTGTTAAAGTACTCTACTGCAGCGTCTTTATACCATTCCCACTCTTCTGGAACATCGTCCTCGTAGAAAATGGCTTCTACAGGACAAGCTGGTTCACAAGCACCACAATCAACACATTCATTAGGGTTTATATAAAGCGTACGATCGCCTTCATAAATGCAATCAACAGGGCACTCGTCAACACAAGCTTTATCCTTAACGTCAACACAAGGTTCTGCAATAACATAAGGCATAACAAACGCCCCCCTTCTGCATTCTTTTGCTCTAATGAAACAATTTAACTTTTCTATTATAGTGCAAACACGGCGCGCAAAACTAATTGAGTCGACACGCGTAAAACCGCATGCCGACTCAACGTGATTAGAATCAATAAATCTAAAAATAAGATAATATCTTAATTCAAGATTTTATAATCAATTATTACCTGTCTCTTGAGCAGCTTCTGCACGAGCCTGGTCTTCAGATTCTCCCTGAGCCATCTTTTCAGCTGCAACAGCATCTTGAGCAAACAATGACTCTACAGGAACACCAAGCTTCTTAGCCTTGCGTAACTGCCTTCCAAGCAAAGAATTGCGGTAGGAATAGCCGAAGTATACTGCAAAGCCAATCGCAAGCCAAATCGCAAAACGAATCCATGTAAGCACGGAAAGGTTTAGCATAAGCCAGAACGTAGAAAGCGCAGCAAAAATAGGCAAAACTGGATTCCATGGAACCATAAAGGATCGGTGCAAATCTGGTCTACGCATACGCATAATCGGAACACCAGCAGAAACGAGCAAGAATGCAGAAAGCGTACCGATATTCACCATATCAGAAAGAATTCCAATATCTAATGTAGAAGCGATTATAGCAACTACAATGCCAGAAACAATCTGAATACGTGCAGGAATGCCGCGTTTGCTAACCTTAGAGAAGCTACGAGGAAGAAGACCATCGCGGCTCACAGCAAACACGATACGCGTAAGACCAAGAAGAAGAACCATAACAACAGTTGTTAAGCCGATTACAATGCCAAGAGAAATAATCTTTGCTGCCCAAGTTGCGCCTACAAGCTCAAAGCTTGTAGAAAGAGAAGGAGCCTCTTGCTTAGCCAAATCCTTGTACGAAACCATGCCAGTTGTAACAACAGCAACAAGAATGTAAAGAACAGTCACAATCAAAAGACCAAGACCAATGCCCTTAGGAATGTTCTTGTGTGGGTCCTTAGTTTCTTCTGCCGTAGTTGCAACAACGTCGAATCCAATAAATGCAAAGAACACAAGTGCTGCGCCAGAAAGAATACCAGTAACACCGTAAACAGCTGGCTGCATGCCAGTAAGCCATTGCCAAAGCGGCTGGCTCATTGTGCCAGAAACGTGGATTCCCTTAACGCTAGCAACATCTGTTGCAGGTGGAACGAATGGAGTGAAGTTAGAAGCCTTAATGTAGAAGAATCCAACAACAACAACGAACAGAACAATACCAATCTTCAAGATTGTTAAAGCGCCATCAAAACGAGCAGAAAGCTTTGTTCCAACAACAAGCATAATCGTAAAGAATGCAACGATAACTACTGGAGCAAAATCGAAAGTAAAATTACCCAGCTTTACAGAAGTAGATACATTAAGACCAAACAAGTGCATTAAATCGTTAAGATAAACGCCCCAATATTTGGCTATAACGGATCCTGCCATAAGCATTTCCAGAATCATATCCCAACCAATAATCCAAGCAATAAGCTCGCCTACTGTGGTATACGTAAAGGTGTATGCAGAACCAGCAACAGGAATCATCGAAGCAAACTCAGCGTAGCACATTGCAGCCGTTCCGCAAACAATACCAGCGATGATAAAGCTAATAATAACTGCAGGACCTGCGTGGAACGCTGCAGCCTGAGCGCCAACGGAGAAGATGCCAGCACCAACAGCCACAGCTACTCCCATAACTGCCAAATCCCATGCATTTAACGTACGCTTAAGATGGCGATCACCATCCATTGTTTCTGCAATAGTCTGTTCAACAGACTTTTTTCTCCATATTTGCATAATCCAACCTTCTCTAAAACTACGTCTAAAACATTCCATATAAGGGTATATATGTTATTAATAGCAAAAAATACAGTTCAACACACATTAAGTGCCATCAAACAATAATTTTTACGATATTAAAAGAGCATAGTACTGTGTTCAGCGGAAAATCACAACATAAATCGCGATTTATTATGTTAAATTATGCTAAATTTGTGTTAACAACTTACATTAACAATCTAAGTTAATGCCGATTAGAACAGGCTCTGGAACAAGTTTTACGCCAAAAGAATCATAAACACCATCTATGATTTTGCGCGCTAAATCAACAATATCTTTGCATTTTGCGTTATTGCGATTGGTCAATGCCAAAGTATGCAAAGAAGACAACCCAGCCTCACTTTTTATACCATTGTTTTGCGTAAGCCTAAATCCTTTATGGAATCCTGCATGATCAATAAGCCATGCGGCAGAAGTCTTAACACCCTTAGATCCATCTGGCAAAGTGGCGTCAAATCGCGGAGCGTCTTCTGGAAGCAAATCTGCCTGAGATTCTGTCAAAATCGGATTCATAAAGAAACTTCCACAACTATGACGATCGGCATACTTAGAATCGCCGTCTAACAAATCTCCACAAACATAGTCTTCATTTTGAAGACTAATCGCAGACTCAACACCGCTCTCGCTTTTTGCGTAGCACATCCACTTATTTGCGTAACGCATAGCATCTTCAAGCATGCCCTTAGACGCTCTAACGCGCAAAACTTCGCGACGAATCTTAGATGTTTCCATCCTATCGCCAACTTGCACGCCAAGCGCGTGAGCAAGCTGAGAATGAGCCACAACACCCGTTTTTGAATGCTTTAAGCAAAAAGTAACAGATAAAACAACATATCTAGGCGTTGGGAAGAAGCAATCGGCAGCAACACCAGGCGCCTTATACATGCTTTTTTTAAGAACAGACGTGCGGTATCCAAACTTAAGATCCGCAAGATTCATATAAAAAGTTGTTTTATCTTTACGATCCCAAACTTCTACACATTCAACGCTTTGCGCCACTTCCGCACCATATGCGCCAATGTTTTGCACAACAGATGCCCCAACAGTTCCAGGAATACCAGATAGCGCTTCTACGCCTTCTAAGCCAAGCTGAATCGTATGCGATACAAAATCATCCCAATTGCATCCTGCTTCTGCACTAACGTGAACTAAACAATCTCCACTATCCTTATCAACGCCATCTTCGCTAGGAGCCGCCTCATCTAAAACACAAATTTCACGCCGAGCATCGCGCACAACAACTCCGTTAAACGACTCATCGCTAACGAGCATGTTAGATCCACCACCAATAACGCACAATGGCAATCCCGCACAATCGGCATCTTCTACAGCTTCAATAACAGCCACCCTGCTATTAGGTTCTACAAAACGAGCAATACTACCCCCAACCCCAATTGTTGTAAGGTCTGCGAAAGTTGGATTATCAGATTTCGATAAGGATGATTGCATACTCATATGCCTAATCCTAACAGCACTAAATAACAAAAAACCCCGCAAAACGCGGGGTAAATAAAGCTACAAAACTTCGCCGAAGCTCACTCGCTTAGCGAGTCTCGCGATGGAGAGTATGCTTGCCGCAACGTGGGCAGAACTTGCTCAACTCGAGACGATCAGGCGTATTACGACGATTCTTCGTCGTGATGTAATTACGCTCCTTGCACTCCGTGCATGCAAGCGTAATGCCTGGACGGATGTCTGCGCTCTTACTTGCCATTTCGTTCACCTCTAGAATGTTGTGTGTTGACCAACTCCTGCTGGCCATTGTAGCGAGGAAGAGACTCGAACTCTTGACCTTACGATTATGAGTCGTACGCTCTAGCCAGCTGAGCTACCCCGCCAGAGAGCCTCGAGTGAGAATCGGACTCACGACCTCTTCCTTACCAAGGAAGTGCTCTACCACTGAGCTATCGAGGCGTGGCGGGTAGTGGATTTGAACCACTGAAGCACGAAGCAACTGATTTACAGTCAGTCCCATTTGGCCGCTCTGGTAACCCGCCAATGTTTCCGAGCGGAGAAGAATATCTCCAAACGGCAACTTTGTTATTTTGCCACGAACGCGAGACTAATGCAAGATTAAGACACGCCGAAAGGCAAAAATCACATCTAAATGCGGTCAAAAATATGATTATTTAAGCGAAAAACCATCTTTCTTTAAAGACTCGCATATTTTAAGAACACGGTCATTTGCTTCGGTTTCTGCGATTGTGATGCGAATACCTTCACCAGCAAACGCTCGCACAGAAAGACCCGCCTCAACAAAACGCTGATTAGCTCGCTCTGTGTCTTCACCAAACGGCATCCAGAAGAAGTTTGCATACGGCTCGACAATATTCCACCCTTGTTCACGCAAACCGCTTACAACGCGATTACGCTCCTTAACAAGTGCATCTACGCGGTTGCGCATCTCTACAAGCGCTTGAGGTTCCAAAGAGGCAATGGCAGCCACTTGTGCAATTTGGCTTACTCCAAATGGAACAGCCACTTTTCTCATGCCGTCTACAACATCTGCAGCGCCAATAGCGTATCCAATGCGCAAGCCAGCTAAACCGTATGCCTTAGAAAATGTTTGAGCAACAACAACGTTTGGATATTCGCGGTAAAGTTGCATGCCATCTGCCGTACCTTTTGCGTTGTTAAATTGCACATACGCTTCGTCAATAAGCACCAAAACGTCGCTTGGTACAGCATCCAAAACCTTTCTAGCATCCTCATCAGAAAGTTGCGCGGATGTAGGATTGTTTGGATTGTTCAAAATAACAAGACGCGTGCGCTCATTAATTGCATCAATCATTGCGTCCACATCGTGCGACCCATCTGCGCGATTAGGAATTTTAACGCTTGTAGCACCAGCACCCGTAACAATAATTGGATATGCCTCAAAGCTTCTCCAAGGGTATATAACTTCGTCTCCAGGACCAGCGACTAAGTCTACGAGCTGCGTAATAACCTCTGTGGAGCCGCAGCCAAGCACAACTTCATCGGGAGTAACGCTAAACTTTTTAGCTAACTCTTCTACAACTTCTGTTCCACGCATATTTGGGTAACGATTAATAACACCAAGCGCGCGGTTAGAAATAGCGTCTTTTACGCTTTCTAACGGCTCAAATGGGTTTTCGTTGCTCGAAATCTTATATGCGCGAATGCCGTCTAATGCGGGCGCTGGTTTGCCTTGCTTGTAATTTGGCAAACTATCTAGAATACTGCGGTGTTTGTAATCCATGATTTTATAATAGTCGCGTCTTAAACAAATTAAGCAAAAACGCTGAAAACAGCGGCGAACCGTTATTTTCAGCGTTAAATAGATTCAAATATTATTTGATTAATTACAAGCGATTAGCAAAGCAATCAACCAAACAATTAATCAAAAATCAGCCAAGGATTGCAAGAACGTCACGAGACGAAACAATTAAATAATCTTCGCCTTCGTAATGAACTTCTGTGCCGCCATACTTGGAGTAAAGAACCTTGTCTCCAACTTTAACGTCCATAGGAATGCGCTCACCCTTGTCGTCGCGACGACCTGGTCCAACAGCCAATACTTCGCCCTGTTGTGGCTTTTCCTTAGCGTTATCTGGAATATACAAGCCAGAAGCAGTTTGAGTTTCTGCCTGAGCTTGCTTAACAATAATCTTATCTTCCAACGGTGTGAGCTTAATCGACACTGTCGCCACCTCTTTCTTAAGAGAAATGTAACTATTCGCACAAATAATATTGACGAGGCTGACGATCACGTCAAAACTATCGCGCACTGTGATTTATAATAGCGCGTTTTTAGCACTCTACCAACTAGAGTGCTAAAATTTTGGAAAATTTTTTAAAAATATGTGTATTTTAATCTACTTTTAAACTTATTTTCATGCAGTGCGACGAGCTAAAACATCTCGCAAATCAGCTTTTCCTAATGAATCTTCAGTAATAACTGGTGGTTCCACATTATTATCGGAAGCTTCTTTAGTAGAAAGCGGTTTTTTAGCTGAAATTGCCTTAGCAACCTGCTTAGTGGACTTTATTTCCAAGCTTAACGGACCATTATTCTTGTCATTTGAAGAAGATTCTGTAGAATCAGACCCAAACGAGAAAGATATTAAATCTTGATGAGATTCAGACGAATCAGACGCGCCAGAAGAATCAGATACATCAGGCAAAGACGATGACTGATTACCAGCAGATACATAACCATTAGCATTCTGCGAATTGACGCGTTCTAAAGCCATACTAATTTCACGCTGCTGCATAACAGAAGTTTCTGTATTGTCTTGAGTATTCGACGAATATTGTGTAACAGAACCTGATGAATAATTTTGATACTCTTCTTCATGAGCTACAACAGAATTGACAATTGCGTCAAAAACTGGTTCCACAATAGATTCACTAGATTCGCCATAACCTTTTTTACCATAGTTTTGCGGCACTCCAGCAGATTTGTTATAAGCAGCAACGCGCGCTTCCCAATCTCGCGCATGCTTTGCCGCAATAGAGCCAAAGTAAAGAACTGTTGACACCATAGCGAATGGTATAAGAGCGAACCAAGCAGAATATAATCCAGACAAACCAGCTACAAGAACCACAAGTGTCAAGAAAACAAGCGAAAAAACCAAAATACGGCGACGACGAACCGCAGCGCGACGAAGAGCACGAATACGAGCCACATGTTGCGGAGTAAAATTATCTCTTAACACCTTTGACTTATTGCTCTTATTTTTAGTGTTCTTATTTTTATTCGATCGCTTCTCTGACGGTTGCATTCCAACCCCTTTCGCCATCGCACCACTACACTCATGGAACAGCGAGGCACTACGCTCATCCACAATATGCAGCGAAGGTGAATACCTATCTTCGCTGTGCTCCAACATTGACTTCATGCTGTTAACAGTGCGCTTAGGCAACCAACCAAACATTAAGGCTATGATGATAATTAATACAATTAACGCACTCACCGATTCATAACCCATACGTATAAATATAAAGTGCGTTACGGATGTGAAGAGCCAAAACCAATTCGGCGTGTCGCAATTATAGGAATTATTACATTAAATTTTTACAAATTACTGCATCTTTTTGCATATATTTTAAGTCATCTTTCATGCGGTGCGGGAATGAGCTAGGATATGTGATGGAAATAAAGATCGGAGGAACCGTTGCCTACTTATCATTACCGTTGCAAGCAATGTGGATATGATTTTTCGGAATATCAATCGTTTGAAGATGACCCAATTACAGTGTGTCCAAAATGCGGAAAACCAGAACTTCGTAAGGTGTTTTCTGCGCCACCAATCAATTTTAAAGGTAGCGGATTTTATCGCACTGATAAATAATTTTTCAAGCAGGTACAAACAATTTGTGGAAATGTGCATAAACAATTTCGCTTATTAGCAAATTTGTGGAAAAGTGCATAAAATCGTCTAATTTACAATAGAAAATAACCTTTAACCACATTGACAAAAATATCTTGTAGAAGCATCACCTTTTATTAGATGATGCTTCTATGAGCATGATATCAATATTAAAAAACACATCTAGCACGCATGATGCGCACGAAAATCAAGTGCCAGCCATGCTTTTAAAACGCAGGCAGAAAGCACTTTTGTTAAATGCGCTTACAGTATCTTTTATTAGCGTTGCAACACTTATTGCAATAAATATGATTACGAGCTGTCAAGAAACGCAAATCATACCTGTAGCAATTAGAGATATATCTAAAGGCACTCTTATTAAACAAGATGATTTGTCTTATGTTAACGTGCCCAAAAACAGTGTTTTTAATCATGTTATTAACAAAGATTTGATCAAAAATGCTATTATCGCAACCTGCAATATCAAATATGGTATGCCTATCTTTACTAGTCAGATTACACAACAAGCAAAAATTCCACCAGGATTCACAACGATTTCAATAAAACTGGCAAGCAACAACCAAGATTTAAACATTGGAGAAAATATTTCGATAGCATTTAGCAAAGTTTCAAGAGGAGATCACAACGAGAATGACATTGTTCAAGAAAATAAAAACATTTCTTTTATCCACGATGTAATAGTAGTCAAAACAGGCAATTCATCTCAAAACGCGTTACTAGCCATGCCTGCAGAGTCTGCGTTACAGATAATAAATACACAATCTATTATTACAAACCTTGCGGTTATTGCAATACGAGGATAAAACAGTTTTACCTACCACGTTCACTAAAAACTGCCCAATGAGGCGGAAGCTCTCCAAGAATACGATTATCGTCATCTTTAGAGCGCTGGTCTAAAGTCTGAAAATCCGAAGGCTCCAGCTTAACGCCATCAGCATCAAAAAGCTCAGAGCCTTTACGAACTACTCGATTATGCGTTCTAGAACATCTGCGATTGGGATTATAGTCACTCACCTATAGTCACTCACCTATCACGGCTCACTGATCTTCACCATAAAGCTCGCCTATTCTAGAAACAACCCGCTCAACCTCTTTTTCAGGATTTACGAATGCTCCAACGCTCCAAACATTCATAACAGACCAGCCAAGATACTCTAAATCTTGAGCAAACATGCGATGACGTTCACGCGTTGATTCTATATTCATGAATCTCATATCATCCGTTAAAACAGCAAGAGCAAAAGGTTTATCTGGCAAACCAACAACAAGAGGAATACTGTGTTCCTTATCAAATCCGTAATTCACCGCTACGCACAATCCGCGAGCGCGAATACGATCCGCCAAATCAGTAAACAAAACATTATTAAAACTGTCTACTGAAGAATCAAAAGCCTTCGCACGCGCACCTGCAGCTTCTGCCTTATCTTCTGCCTTATCTTGATCATATTCAGGTTTTGCTTCATCAAAATCAGTTGGATTTACTGGACTATCATCCAACTGCTCAGCCCAAATAAGCAATTCTTTAAGCAGCTTAGGACCATACTGATGCAAACGTTCATCTTCCATATCACTAGATTTAAACGCGCAAACAATATCTAAATTCCTACGAGCTAATGCTAACGAATCAAGAAGTATGCCCTTACCGCCTTCTTCTTCCAAAACACCAAATTGTTGCAAAAGCCTACCGTGAGAAGTTTTTGCATAGCATAAGGAAAGAATAACATCCGTAGCGGCAGCACCAACAGACTCACTAGCATCTACAAGACGAACATGGCGAAGGAATCTATTCATATTTTCATCTTTAATAGCAAGAGCCTTAAGCTCCGCTCCTAAACGATTCCTAAACACACTTGTAAGAGTTACAACTGCAAGAACATAGCTGGAAGGAACTACCGTGAAAGTCGTAGCACGCTGTTTTATCAATGAAACAACCTCGTCAATTTCCCTCTGGCTGCTCTCAATCAAACCAGTAGACATAACAGGAACACCAGAAGCCTCAACTTGGTGAAGCTTAACTTTACCTTGCATTCTATCTACAGGAACATCGTGGCGAAGCGAACCATAACCATGATTTTCAAGGAAATTAGCAAGACGAAGCGAACGCCTAGTAGCACGAGATTTAACATGTACAGAAGGCAAAACACTAATCAAATCGTTAACACTCTGCGAACTTACCGTATTCTTATGAGCAATGACCACAACTTGGCGTGCACGAGCAAGAATGCTAAGAAGCTCGATATTACTCAAATGCTCAACAGAATCAAGGATTACAATGTCTACAATCGGCTTAAATTCAGTCATCATAGTCAAAGTAGAAGGCATAGCCACAATAATTGGCTTAGCAGCAAGAAGAAGATCTGCATGAGAATTCATCAATTTGGTAAAAGTCACGCCAGAACTATTACTTGCTAAGGTTGTGTGAAGCTGATTAGCTTCCTGAGACCTAGCGAAAAGAAGTTCACACAAACGCTTTAGAGTCTCTTGCTGAACCATAGGTCCCACAGAACGCACATGCTCAGTATCTACCTGAACAAAACGGTCAGAAGCATCTTGCATAGCCGAACCATCTTGGTTAGAAATAATCGCGGAAGAATTAACGATATCTTCAAAAACCGTAGTCCACCAAGCCAAGTGAAGCTCACCATCTAACGCAGAACCAGTGACATTACGCCTACGCAAATCGCAAACAAGGTCTTCTAAACCAACACCGCGTAAATCGCGCTCAATCACGCACCTACCAGGTAAAGTATCTAAGGAAGCGCGATCGTCATGTAAAGACTGCAAACGCTCATCAAGTTTAGTAAACTCAACATTTTCAAGATCAGCACCCAAACGCGTGGTGGAAAGAACAGCGTCAAGAGCTACAAGATTACGATCCAAAAGCTCCTGAGTGCTAACAATCTCATCTAACTTAGGCGGCAACACAGGCCACCCCCCATGAGGAACAAAAGTACGCCACTGAGCAGCTTGCTGAGCAACAATCTTCAAAGCCTCATGCAGATCATCTACTTTAGCTCCTACACGCAAAAGACTACGCGCTTCTTTAATATGACGTCTACGCTCCCAGAAGCCCATTACTGTACCTTCACGCTTGCGAACAGCTTTAGGCTTACTTGCTTCAATCATCGCGCTAAGATCACGTTCAAAAATATCTGCTTGGAAAACATCTAAAACTCGGCGAAGATTCTTTAACACCGTAACCTGTCTACCCCATTCACGTGCGGTAGCAGGAACAGGAAAACCGCAGTTTTGAACAGTTGATTTAACATGTTCGCGTGCTGCAGGAAGAAGCTTTAGTAGAACATCTACAACGCGCTGATATACAGCAACAGCCTCATTCTCATTGAACAAAGACGCACCAAACCACGGGGTATCTTCAGGCTTTATAGTAAATTCTCCAAGCTCATCTGCTTGATGTAATTTTTGCGCCCATTCATCTAAATGACCAGAAAGTGATCTTGCAGCAGCAACATCTAGTCTTACATGAGTACAAGGATGAGTAGGCAACATTGCAATAGCAGCAAGATTTTGCATTGTCTGATATGCTGATACGCCCCAACGCTCATCTACTCCGTGCAAGTCTCCCAAATAACGATTTAAGCGAGTTTTAACACCAACTAACTCGTCACAAACTTGCTCAAAACGGCTAGAAGCAACGCTTTGACGCGCCCCAACTGCAGCTATGAGCTGGGAATCCACATGTTTTGCAAGGTGAGAATCTGAAACGTCTAGCGCAAGCGAAGAAATCTCATTCGCACTGAGAGCGTGACGGAATCGACGCTGTTGTTCCATAACATTTGGAACATATAAGATGGACTTTCCAGCAAGGACACAGCGTGAAGAAATTGCAGCTGCGATAGAAGCAGAATCAGATCCAGCATCCACGTCTAGCGCCAGAGAAACGCCATTAGCGGCTAAACCAGATGCATAACGCACAACATTATCTACATCACCGACTTCATATTCACCATGAGGGTCTACATCTAGAGGAGAATACTCTTGCCTATCATTTGCCGCCAACTCTTGAAGCGCACGCTCATCGCCAGCAACCGCATCAATCATAGTGTTTCCAACATTCCCAACTTTAAGCGCCTGCAAAATCTGAGCGCTTTCAGCCAAAAATCTGGATCCCGAATCAGTAAAACATCCAAGAACAATATCTCGTTCAATATCAAAATCCGGGAACACGCTGCGAGCAGATGCACAAATTGCATCAAAAACAGCTGACGTTTCTGGTGTTCCGCTCTCATAGTTTGCGCCGTCAAAAAGCGCGTCTTCACTAAGATTCACGCCTCTCTCTTGCAATCTAAGAACAAGAGCATGGTTTAAACGCACATTGCCAGAAAAGTAGATTGTTGCGTATGTTTCATCCTTGCCCGACTCTCGAATAACTCGCACTGGGTATGTTAAAACTGGCACATGATTACCGCTCCACGATGCCACTCCAACAACGAGCGAAAGCTCCGAAACACCATTTTCGTGCGCTTTATTGTCTCTATCTTCAAAAACCCTATCGAGTCTTCTTCCTGCTGCGCGTAACATTCCAGAATCACGGAATAACGCCTGAAGAGTTACTTTTCCACTCGCAAAAAGCTGCGCTATACCAGATGGGTGAGCATGCGTTAATTCTAATTGTGCGGAAAGTTTTGTTATGTCTTCAAGTGGCGAAGGCGCAAGCTGCGACTTGTATTGTTCGCGCCAAGAGTTTATTCGCCTTAACTTTTCGTCTCGTGAAGCTGTAGCCTGCGTACTTTCCTGCCTAATTTGCGCATTCTGCTCGTAAGCTTCTTGATAATTTTGTTCACTTGCATTATGTGCTTGATTTACTTGGCTTATAAAATCATTCTGTTCGCCGCTCATACTACTAAACTCCCCTATTTATAAACCTACTGCGTTGCGATAAGCGTTATACCCGCTATTTTGCGCTAAAGCTTCATCTACGTCTGCATTGCCTTGAGCTGAAAGCCAAGCGTATAAATCGTCATAAAGACCTGTATTCATGGCTAAAAATGGAAGTAATTCTTGATATTTTGCTATCTCAAACTGCTTAGAGAAATCAGTGGTTTTCTGAGCTTCTTCCGAAGTGAATCCACCTGCTTGTACAATTTCTTTATGCGCGTTGAATTCTCCATTTGACACTTTTTCGAACACAGACCCTGGTTCAAAAGCTGGAGTATATTGCGAATCCTCTTGAATATTGACTGAATTGGATTGAATGAATTGTTCATTATTTAGTTGAATTTGAGGCTCATCTTGCAATGAATCGTCGGTTGCTGGCGACTCATCTTCTGCCCCATCTTGTAATTCATTCTCATCTTGATAATTAATTTGAATTTCTGCTATCTCTTTTTGTTCAGTATTCCAATCTTGCGTTGTATGATCCTCGTTTTCAACGTCTACATTTTGCGAGTCCTGAATTTTAGAATCGTCTTGAACATCGTGAGAATCAAAAGAATCATTTGCAACAACACTGTTGTCAGAAATAGCAGCATTACCTGCAACAGCACTGTTATCCGCAATATTATCTGGATTCACAGTTTCATCGCTATTAGTTTTGTCACTATTAACTTGTGCTGCATCATCAAAAAGATTACGAGGTTCTGCATCAGACTCAAAATCTTCACGCACAACAGGAAGAACAACCTGACTAGCAATCACGGGATCGCTTTGTTTTACAGGATTTATTGAAATATCAGACTTACTTGCACTATAAACATCATCAGCTTTACCAGCAGCATTTAATTTGGACTGATTATCCCACACTAAATTAGGGTGCGAAACAGACTGTGCACGGAAAACACCTGTTGGCTCCCCAGCACGAATATCAAGAATATCATCGACCGACAAATCCGAAGCATCTGGCTCTTTAATTGAGCCGTCAGCCGCATAAGAGAACAAGTCGCGCACAGGCTCAGCACTATTTTCAACCAAAGGAGCTGGCTCTTCTATACGCACAAAGTCAATTGGCACGTCTCCAAATTGCATGCGAACAATGCTGTCTGGCATATGAAAATCAACATCTGGATCTAATCGCAGCAAATCGCCGCTTTCGTTTACAAGATAAGTTCCGTTTGTAGAATGCAAATCTCGAATAGTAGCCACGCCACTTGTGTCTACTATAAAAAGCGCATGTCTTTTAGACATTGAGCGCTTATTATCTACAATGTCTACACGCATGAAACCGTCTTCGCGCAAAGGTCGTATAGGCTTTCTGCCGATCTCTACAGACTGACCCGCTCCAACGCGCGCCTGCTCGACACCACCTACTGTAATCATCCAACGCTGTAAGGTTTGTCGACTTCCCACGGAACCTGCTCCCTTCAAAAAACACACTACATACTATTGTGTCATGCTTTGTGTATATTGCGCGAATCGACGACTTCGAGCTGCACAATGCGCGAGATCACCTCGATTCGCTGAGCCTATTAGAGCAGAAGCAATAGCTTGCGTTATATTTGTAGCTCACATGATGCAAATATAACGAAAATCAGTCGAAAAACGTTACAAATGTCTCATGCGCGATACAAATATAACAAACAAGAAAAGTACGAGCAATGTAAGCTATATCTTTTATCTTTGAAATACAAAAAAGCCCTCGCAGAATACGAGGGTTATTCGCTGGGGTACCTGGACTCGAACCAAGAATGGATGAACCAGAATCACCTGTGTTGCCAATTACACCATACCCCAATTGGCAAGCTTCGCGGCTCTTGGAACCGTTCCGTCTTCGTACCCCCGACCGGATTTGAACCGGTGTTGGCGCCGTGAGAGGGCGTAGTCCTAGGCCGCTAGACGACGGGGGCTTCATTTATCTGCTACGCCTCTTGACGCAACAAATGTCGACTTTACAACATAACTGCTCAATACGCAACCGCGGCGTGTCGAAAATATACTAAAACGCATAAAAACAAAAAGCGGAAATGCAGAATTACACTACATTCCCGCTTTATACAAAATCTACTTGAGATTTAAAAGCTGCTTACGATTTACAAATGCTCACGCAATCCAGCCAAACGCGCCAATGTCACGTCTTTGCCCACGATTTCCATGGACTCAAACAGTGGCGGAGAAACGCGACGGCCAGAAAGTGCAACTCGCACAGGACCAAATGCCAAGCGTGGTTTGTATCCAGCTTCCTCAACAAGCTTCTTGTTCAAAAGCTCATGCAAGGAATCAGTATGCCAATCAGAAGCGTCAACGCCATTCAAAGCAGCGAGCGCAGCATCAAGAACCTCGCCTGCAGATTCCTTCAACTGTTTACGCGCATCGTCATCTGGCTCAATGTAGCCATCTTCGCTTAACAAACTGCCAACCATTCCAGCGACCTCACCAAGCAAACGCACGCGAGGCTGAACAAGAGGAGCAGCAGCTGTGAGCACTTCACGCTCGCGATCAGTCAACGCATCCCAATTGTCCGCGCTAACTACGCCATCCTTATGCAAGTAAGGCACAGAGCGATTCAAGAAATCTTGCGAATCAAGCATGCGAATATGCTCAGCGTTAATGGAAATTGCCTTGTCCAAGTCAAAGTGTGCAGGATTTGCCTTAACGTCTCGCACATCGAACTTTTCAATCATTTCTTCCATAGTGAACACATCGCGATCAGGCGCAATAGACCAGCCAAGCAAAGCCAAATAGTTCAACAAGCCTTCTGGAATAAAGCCATTATCCCTATGCAAGAACAAGTTGGACTCAGGGTCTCGCTTAGAAAGCTTCTTCTTACCTTCGCCCATAACGTAAGGCATGTGTCCGTAAAGCGGAGTTTCCTTAGCAATGCCCATTTCCATAAGATAACGGTAAAGCACAATCTGACGAGGTGTGGAGCTCAAAATATCCTCACCGCGCAAAACCACGTTTACATCCATTAACGCATCGTCAACAGGGTTCGTAAGCGTGTAAAGCGGATCGCCATTCGGGCGAACAATCACATAATCAGGAACAGATCCAGCTTTAAAAGTGATTTCGCCACGAATTAAATCGTTAAAAGTAATGTCTTCATTTGGCATCTTCAAGCGAAGTGCAGGCTTACGACCTTCGTCGCGGAAAGCTTGCTTCTGCTCCTCAGTAAGGTTGCGATCGTAACCATCGTAGCCAAACTCAGCTGGACGACCAGCAGCAATATTACGCTCTTTAATTTCTTCAGGAGTAGAGAAGGATTCGTAAGCGTATCCTGCATCAAAAAGCTTTTGCGCCACATCTTTATAAATTTCCATACGCTGGGACTGGCGGTATGGCCCGTTATCTCCGCCAACGTCAATACCCTCATCCCAATCAATATTGAGCCAACGAAGAGCCTCAATAATCTGCTGGTAGCTTTCCTCACTATCGCGCTCATTATCAGTATCTTCAATGCGGAACAGCAATTTGCCGTGAGTATGGCGAGCCTCCGCCCAGTTAAACAGCGCGGTACGAACCATACCTACGTGAGGCGTACCAGTTGGCGAAGGGCAAAAACGCACGCGAACATTCTTTGGAAGTTCAGGCTTTGTGGATTTTGTTGCATTATTAGCAACTTCTTGAGTTTCCTCTGTATCAGTCATAGGTTCCATTGTGCCGCGCGTTACGGACGTGCCTATCTAGTCAAGCGCTTGCGTTGATTCCTTATTACCTTCCACATGCGCAAACTTTGCGGCCAATGCTTCTCTGGACTTTCTATCGTCTTCTTCTTTTGCAAGCTTCTTAGCCTCTTCTGGATCCCAAAGTACGTCTTCCTTATGCTTTAACCATTCACGCTCAAGCAATGGGGCTGCAATTTCAAGTAGCGTGCTCATACTATTTTCGCCATTTTCACTAGCTTTACCACTTTTTACGCGATCAACAAGCTCACGCCATTGATTATCCTTAAACATCATTCGCGGAACTCCCGCGCACTCACACACTTCGTTAATATATAGGAATATAGGCAAAGTTTCGTAAATGTTGCTTGTTTTTTCAATAAGACTTTTAAGAATAAACAGTATTGCAGTAATTTTTTGCGATTCTACAGAATTAAGTCCGCAAAAATCACACTCTTGTTCATACGATTGTTCACACTCTTGTTTTGCGCATCTAAACGCATCTTGCAAGCTATCAACACTCCAATTACCTGCAACGCTTAAAGAATCCGCAGCACCGTTGATTGCGTTAACATCATTAGAAAGATTTGATTCAAGCTTGCTAAAAATAGCGCTAACATCATTCTTGTTATTTTCTAGCTCTTCTTGCGCTTCGCTGTAGTCTGGTTCGTAGCATAAATCCATATCATCGTAAGCGTTTGCAGCAACTAAAAGCGCGTCAACTATCTCTTGAGGGCGTCCTGGAATTTCGTCTGCACCTTCATACACAAACTCTGCATCTGGAACAGTAACGTCTAAATCTGTAATAATTCGAGCAATAGTACGAATCGCCCTAACCTCAAGATTTTCAGCATATTTTGCGTCATTATCTAAATGGCGTGCTTCGCTTAAAGGCCACAATTTAGTTAAATCCGCTGCAGCAATGGATGCGGCTTTAAGCAAATCTAAAGCCTGTGAATCCAGCTTTTCTACAGAATCACCCATAATAACGCTCCTTCGCATTAAGCTTTAAAAAACACGGTTTCTACGCATCTTTCATGCATATTTTTAAGTCTACTGCTTATTATTCCACACGTTCTACTGCACACGCGCCGCAGGATCCACATATGTGATGGAAAGCACATTCATATTTTCGCAATCATATGTAATTGACGTAATTGACGCCAAAGCCGTTTTGCGTAAAAGCATATTGTGCTCCGCATGACCCGTTTCTAGCAAATGACGGTAAGACCATATTGGCGATTCGTGCGTTACAGCTACGATTTGTTCACCTGGGTGATTTTTCACTTGTTCGCGCGCAAAATCGCCAACGCGTGCTGCGATGTTTTTGTAAGATTCTCCCCAACTCGGCTTCCACAAGTTAGATACAAGCTTCCAATTGTTGTTCTTCCACAAAGCGCCTTCGCCATAGCCGATTCTTTTCCCTCGAAAATTGTTTTCCGCTTCGATTAGACGACTGTCTAAAATAATTGGGCTGATTTGTAAAGCGTTTGCGATTTGTTGCGCCGTTTCTTGTGTGCGCTCTAAAGGAGATGAGTAAATCGCACTAATTCCGCGCATTTGTGGCACAGTCGCAATGTATTTTGCTGTAGCGCAAGCCATTTTTAAGCCGCGATTAGATAAGTGAAATCCCGGAAGCCTCTCGTAAAGCACGTGATTTGGATTTTCCACTTCCCCGTGGCGCACAAAATGAATAGTCGTAGCTTGCATATTTTCTAAACCTACTTCCAAACCTACTTCCAGCCTTTTGGAGTGTGACTTAACGACCATTCACCCAACTTGTGAGCAAAAGTATTGTCTTTAGCGGCATCATAATCAGGTTTTTGCGACTTTGTGTCATCTAAAAGCCATTTTCTAATAACAAAATTCCACACAGCTACAACAACTGTTGCAATAAGCTTGCCAATGTTTGTGCGAAGCATGTAAATCGCAGTACCACGCAAAGCTTCAACCATTCCAAGCGTGCTAAGCCAAATAATCGCATCGTTAATAAGCAAACCAATAACTGCAGAAATAACAAAAATCAGCAATTCCATCCAACGAGCCATGTCTTCGCGGTGCTTAAACACGTACTTCATGCTGGCAATATAGTTAAAAATAAGTGAGATTATAAAAGATATTGTTCCAGCAACAACGTTATTAAGATGCACAAGAAGAAGCAGATTTAGCAATACTACGTCAATAATAAGCGCAATGATTCCTACGATTCCAAACTTAACAACCTGTTCAATAAGTTTTTTCATACATTCAATTAAACACGCGGAGGCTAACAATTTACTATAATTATTGCGTAACACAGGTTTATTATTGCGTAACATATGTTGCGCAGCACAAGTTTATAAACTTAAAAAATTCATAAAACTTAGCAAAGGAGCGATTATGCCAGTTATTCACACTCATGTTTCTGTAAGCACTACGCCAGAACAGCGCGATGCATTAAAAGCAGCATACGGCAAGGCGATTAGCGCAGTTCCAGGCAAAAGCGAACATTGGCTCATGTGCCCGTTTGAAGACAATATGCCAATTTATTTTGCAGGAGACAATTCTAAGCCTGCAGCTTATGTTGAAGTGAACGTTTTTGGTTCTAGCGTACCAGGATCTGCTTGGGAAAAGTTGACAGAGCAGATTATGGCAGCTTTGAATCGCGAGCTTGGAATACCACAGGATCGCACTTACATTCGTTACACTGCAACAACTGACTGGGGTTGGAACGGCGGCAACTTCTAGTCGCAAGTCGCAAGTCGCAAACAATCACATCAAAAACCTAACCAAAAAGCCTACCTGTTTATTTCGGTAGGCTTTTGCTTTACAAATATTACTTTGCAAAATCTGTGCTTGTGTTAATTAAAATTTTTGCGATAGCGGCACCCAGTTCTCATCAAAATTTGCGAAGCATTGTACTGCAAACTGGAAGATATCATGGAAAACGTAGAAGAATAAGGAGATTTTAAATGATTATTAGAACATATGGTTGGATTATTGAAAATCTGCATCGCTTTAAGCTGCGATATTAGTGACATTATGGAAATACAAAAAGAAATGAGGTAAAAAAATTATGGCAAAAACATTTGGTCCCGAAGAACATAAAATATTATCACTGTTTAGTGCTGCCTCAACATTTTGTTATGAAGGAGAATTCTTTAAAGTAAATAATTCTGGAAAGCCAACCTGCAAAAAAGGTGAACCTAAAACTGATATATATGTAGAAGCTGTTAATAGTAACAACTGTGTTAAAGAGTTTAAAATCTCTTTTAAGCAAGAAAATGCTGAATTTCTTGAAAATAAAACCAATGCTGAGCGTGCAGAACAGTTATTCGGATCTAAGTGGCAAGAGATTATTATCAGCGCTGTGACTAAACTACAGAACGATTTTCAAAAAAGACCACTAATATACAAGAGTAAATTAGGTCGCACAGATAAAGGTGCTATCACACTTGGTTGGAAATTTGAATTATTAAATGTTAAAAGCGGTCAGTTAAGTGAAAAAATAGATCTTACTAGGCAACAAGTCATTGATGTCTATGCGGGTACAAACCTATCTGAGGATAAACGAAATGCATATGTTAATGACGTTATTATAAAAGACAGTGGAGTTGCAAACTTTATACTAGTCGAAAAAGATAATATAGACACAACTCAAGACGCTGCTAATTCGTTAATTGCCATTGATGATTACGTTGATCAGAATCCAAAGGTGTATTTTGCTTGTAAAGCGTTAAATTATCGTTCACTTAAAAATAAATATGATGGTAACAGACCTTTGGCAGTTTATGTAAATTGGTTCGTAACTAATGGAAAATTGGATTATGAATTAGTATTTAATAGACCCCTTTTGGAGAGGGGAGATGCTGTATATGAACGATTAAAATCAGCGTTAGATCTATTAGGCGTTTCTAATACTAATAATTTAGGTCTTGAGTTGATACAGCATACTGAATCTGTGAACATATAAGCATAGATAAGTGGTGGAAGCTTTAAACTCAGCTCCCACCACTTATCTGAATTATGATAGAACTTTTTTAATTGCAGTAGCTATTTCAAATGCCAAATTTACTGGTACTGCATTCCCAATCATTTTATAACCCGTATCCAAGCTATCATATATGAACTTAAAATTATCTGGAAATCCTTGTATTCTGGCTATTTCTCTTATAGTCATTCGACGATATAGAGATTCTTTCCCTTTTACAAACCTGCAGTCATTCATCCCAAATTTGATCATCTTGGGAGCCTGAGGATGAAGCTGGCATTGTCTTCCAGAAGCTTGCACTGTAAATCCTTGTTCATGCCAAGAACGAACTCTATTTCTGCTCATAAATATAGAGGAAAACGCTCCGACAAAATACTCATTGTTATTTATAGCAACTGGATTATGGTGATTTCGCTCTCTCGCTGGAATGGCAGTATCTTGCAAATCCCAAATAACATCTTTTAATGTTAGTTTCTTTTCATCATCCTCTGTAGATCCTTTTGGAAAAGAAAATTTTATATTTAAATCTTTTCTAAAGCCTATATAGAACACACGTTTTCTATCTTGTGCAACTCCATAGTTTTTAGCATTAACAAGCGTAAGATTCACATCATAGCCAGCTTCATTAAAAAGTTTCAGAATATTTTGGACCGCGCTGGAATGCCTATTGGCTAACATGCCGCTCACATTTTCTGCCAAAAAGAATTTAGGTTTAAAATCTTTTAATATACGAATATAGTCAAAGAAAAGTTTCCCTCTGTCATCATCTATGCCTCTCAAAGAACCGGCTTCTGACCAAGATTGGCATGGCGGTCCACCAATAATTCCATCCAAGTCTCCAGACAGATATTCAGAGATATCATTTTTTGATACTTTTCTAACGTCACCTTCGATTAAATGTGTTTTCGGATGATTAATCTTGAAAGTATCCCATATAGTCTTGTCAAACTCATTAGCTACTGGTATTTCAAAACCAGCTTTTTCAAACCCTAAATCTAATCCACCACACCCACTAAATAGGCTTAATACTTTCATTTATTTTCCTCTGCATGAATGATATCTATATCGAAAGCGATTCCCTTTTTCTTGCAGAAATCTTTTATGTCAGATAGTGCTTTATAGTTTGGTATAGCTTTGCCATTTTCCCATCTATTAACTGTACAAAAGGAAACATTTATCTGCTTAGCAAAGTCTTGTTGACTTAGAAGACTTTGTAATCTAATTTGTTTTATTTTATTTCTCACATCCATGAAAACCTCCTTAATTTATATACTTATTATAGCGTTAATATAGCTTTTAATCAAGTTTGCATTAATCAAATCCAAAGTTTTAACTAAGAGTTTTCCAGGTACCTGCAATATGTCCCTTAGACTTACTCCCATCAATTACTTCATCAAATCTCTCTTTATCAACTGTCGCTAACCACATTTTGAATGGTTCAGCTTTGGGAGATGGTATTGATTGAATAATGCGCAAAATTCCTTGTATATCAGCGGCGTCTGTCTCATATTTTTCCCCGTCAGACGATGCAAGTTTCAGTTGTCGACAAAATGTCGACAACTCACTTTTTTCTTCCTCACTCATGCGCTTTTTAGACGATACCAATAGTCTCTAGGATTCTTACTATCTGTCAAAACGGCAACCACATCCACTACCGAAAAATACCATTCTTCTTTTTCGTTATTCCAAGCGGAACATACTTGCTTACCCTCAAATAATTTAATTTCATTATTCACGTTATTTTCTCCATCTTCTACCATAATTAATCAGCCTCCTTTAGCTCATACCCAGCAATAATTACGTACAACAAAATTTTTGTATTACAAATATTGATTCTTGTTTTTTACAAAATAAAACATTACGTAAAACGTAAATCGCCCTAACATCTTCACTACACTGTGGTTCAACAATATCGTTTTATTGCTAAAAATAACATTATTTTCTTAAAAGAAAAATCAAAAAATCGCCATATCTTGTTACGTAAAATACGCACCAAAATATGGCGATTATTTATTATTACAACTATCTATACAAATAAATATGAATTAGTCACTAGGATTGATTGCCAAAATTAGGCTCGTCAACAGTAGACTTAGCAGATACAGCGAACGCATCCGACTCGTCAAAATCAGCATCGCTTGAAGAATAGTCATCGCTATTAGCAACACTACCTTCAAGATCTGGGCCAGCAGCTACACGAGCCACTTCTTCCATACCTTTGTTGTCACATATAACCATGCGAACATAGCCAACAACAAATCCAACAACAGCAGGGCAAACCCAAGCCATGCCAAATTCCGAGAACGGCAACCAGTTTTGAGCAACAATCAACATATCGTTCATATGCAATGCATTGCGCAAACCTGTTGGCAAACTATTCAAAAAGTCAAATACAGCTGCAACACCAGTAAAACCAAGTGTCCAAGAATACACGACTTTGGAATTTCCAAAAAGTCGACCGCACAAAGCCAAAAGAATCAATACGATTGACAGTGGATACAAGAACATCAATACTGGAACCGCGTATTCGATAATTGCGCTCAATCCAAAGTTTGCAAGACCAAACGAAACAAGCGTAATCAATACAGCCCAAACACGGTAGCTAGGACCCTTAGGGAATAACTTAGAGAAGGTTTCCGAGCAGCTTACGATTAATCCAACCGCAGTCTTTAAGCATGCAAGCGTTACAGTTGCAGCAAGCACGAATAAGCCAGCATTTCCAAGATGATAACGTGCAACTTGTGCCAAAGTTACGCCACCATTTTCCGCAGGTGGGAACAGAGCGCGGCTACGCACACCAACAACAACAATTGCAACGTAAATCAAAGCCATTAGCAAGCAGCTAAAGAATCCAGAGCGAGCAGTATTCACTGCCACATCTTTAGGATCTTTTACACCAAACTGGCGAATTGTGCTAACAACCACAATTCCAAATGCCAAGCTAGCTAAAGCATCCATTGTGTTGTAGCCATCTAAGAATCCTGTAAAGAATGACTTATTAACGTAATTTCCCATAGGAGCAGCATCTGAAGAAGCACCGCTTATAGGGGAAAATAGTGCAGTAAATACCAAAATCGCTAGGAATACAAGGAAGATTGGCGTAAGAACTTTACCAACCCACGTGAGTATGCCGCTTGGTTTCATAGCAAAGAAGAACGCGAGCGCAAAGAACACTACAGAGAACAAGAACAAGTACAATTGCCCATTTCCGTCTTGCGGAATAATTCGTTCCAAGCCAACAGTGTATGAAGTTGTTGCACAGCGCGGAATTGCAAAGAACGGGCCGATTGTTAAATAAAGAACGCATGTAAAGAACATGCCGTATTTTTTGCTAGCTTTGCTTGAAAGTTCAAAAAGACCGTTTGCGCGACTCATTGCAAGAGCAGTAACGCCTAGCAATGGCAAGCCAACGCCAGTAACAATAAAGCCGATTGCCGCAGGCGCAGAATTGTTTCCTGCGTTAGCACCAAGGAATACTGGGAAAATCAGGTTTCCAGCGCCAAAGAACATGCCAAACAACATGACCGCCACGTACGCGGATTCAATAATTGTCAAGTTCCTTTTTTTCGGGGCACTGTCTGTGCTGACACTTTGTGTTGTGACGCTCATGCTTACACCTCCTATATGGTGAAAATTGTTTAAGCATATTATTTAACGCATTGAATAACAAAACTGAAACCGAAAAATAATATTAGGGGGTATATTAATAAATCGCATGTACTTAATCGAAAAAAATTTGCAATTTCGCGCGTGTCTTTTTGTAAAAATAAAAGGACGCTAACATAAAAGCTAGCGTCCTAAATAAAGGGCAAATGCGCTAAATCACATCTTGTCTGGAGCAGAAACTCCAAGCAAATCAAGACCAGTTGCAATTACAGTACGCACAGCATCGTTAAGCTTTAAGCGAGCTGCAGCGCGTGCTGGCTCTGGGCACTTTGCAATGCGCTGAGCTTCACGCTCTGCCTCTGGCAATCGATTTTCTGGGTCGCTCAACTCCATTGGCACTACGCGCTCAAGGTTGTACCACTTGTGGTAGCTTGCTGCCAAATCCTCAAGATAATGCGCAACGCGGTGAGGAGCGCGCAAATCGCCAGCTTGTGCAAGAGCTGCAGGCCATTGAGCCAAAGCAGCAAGTACTTCGCCATCTGCCTCAGTATTAAGCAAGCTTAAATCAGCTCCGTCTGCACTAATTCCAGCGTCTGCCGCGTTACGAGCCACATTGCAGCTGCGTGCGTGAGCGTATTGCACATAATACACAGGATTATCGTTGCTGTGAGAAGCAAGCAAATCCAAATCGATATCAACGCTTGTGTTGTAATCTGTGCGAGCAAGTGAGTAGCGCGAAGCGTCAACGCCAATTGCATCAACTAAATCGTCAATAGTAATAACGTTTCCAGCACGCTTGCTCATGCGCACAGGCTTGCCATCCTTCATAACATTTACCATCTGGCCAATAAGAATCTGCATATTTTCGCCAGGATTGTCTCCAAAAGCCGCGCACATTGCCATCATTCTGCCAATATAGCCGTGATGATCCGCGCCGAGCATGTAGATTGCTATGTCTGCAGGATTCTGTTCGCGGTGACGCTTGTTGCGATAGTATGCGATATCTGCAGCAAAGTAGGCGTAATTGCCGTCGGACTTAATAATTACGCGATCCTTGTCGTCGCCATGCTTAGTTGATTCGAACCAAGTCGCGCCATCTTTTTCGAAAATGTCTCCGCGAGAACGCAAGTCTGCAATAGCGCGCTCAACTTCGCCATCCTCGTACAAGCTGTTTTCATGGAACCACACGTCGAATTTCACACGAAAATCGTGCATCGACTTGCGAATTTCCGCAAACATCATTGGAACTGCGCGCTTGCGGAACTCTTCGCGCTGCTCGGAATCGCCTTCGCCAAGAGGCAAACCTTCTTCATCTTTTCCAAGATCAATTCGTGGCAAAGAAAGAACGTCAACACCGTCCGCATTTGCTTCTTTTATAACAGCGTCCGCGATTTCGTTAATATACGCGCCTTTGTAGCCATCTGCAGGCGTTTCTTCGCCATGAGCTGCAGCAACTAAAGACTTAGCAAAACGGTTGATTTGCTCACCATGATCGTTGAAGTAGTATTCGCGCACAACTTTTGCGCCGTTCGCTTCCAAGACTCGAGCCATAGAATCGCCAACCGCAGCCCAGCGAGTTCCACCAATGTGGATTGGACCAGTTGGGTTTGCGGAAACAAACTCAAGATTCAAAGTTTTGCCGCTTAAATGCGTATTTTTGCCAAAATCCGCGCCATGTTTTAATACTTCGTCAACAACAGCCGCTGCAGAAGCAGAATCAAGCGTTATGTTAATAAAGCCAGGGCCTGCCACTTCTACGCGCGCAATACCTTCTGCTTCTTGCAAACGCTCGGCAAAAAGTTCAGCTAAATCGTGAGGCTTCATACCAGCTTTTTTAGCGAGTTGCATAGCAACGTTTGTAGCCCAATCGCCGTGTGCGCGATCTTTTGGTCGCATAACTGCAAGTTTTTCGGCAGCAGGAATCAAATCTTCTGTTAGATTGCCAGCTTTACCGCTTGCTACTAAATCTTTAGCAATTTTTTCAATTAATTCACTTAAGCTTTCTGGATTCATGGTTTACAGTCTAGCGTTACCGCGCGATGCTTAGTATTTACAATACACAAAAAGCGCTGGAGTCGAAGATTGACTTCCAGCGCTTTTGTTTTGCGACTAATTATTTTCGACTACTTGCAACTACTTCTTTTTTGCAGGAGCTTCACCGAGTTCGCTTTGAGCAACAGAAACATTTACATTAGTTGCTTCAGATTCCGCAGATTCAGATTCAGAAGAATCGCCAGCATCCGCAGACTTAACAGCGTTAAGCTTTACTTCTCCAGTAACGCGTCCCGCTTCCGCAACGTCATCCAAAGTCTCCTCAACAGACTTATAAGCGTTTTCTGCTACGTTCAAAGTTACTTGCAAAATAGGAGTCTTCATAGAAACTTTTGCTTCAGACTTAATCTTGCGCAAAGCAGCCAAAGCTTCACCCGCGTAAGCCAAAGTGTCTGCAGAAACTCCGTTTGCAGCAGCCTCATACGCCTTAGCGCATGGCCAGCTAGCACGATGCACGGATCCTTCGCCGTCATGCATCCAGCTCCACACTTCTTCAGTAGCGTAAGGCAAGTAAGGAGCAAGCAAGCGAGCCAAAGCGTCGAGTGCAAGACCAAGAGTTGTACGAGCAGACTTCACAGCAGCTTCACTTGGAGTGCGTCCAGTTGATTCTGCAGTACCATAAGCACGATTCTTTGCAAGCTCAATGTAATCGTCGCAGAACTCCCAGAAGAATGTTTCGATTGCTTCCAAAGCCTTGGAATGCTCGTAAGATTCAAGCGCATCAGTTGCGGTACGAATAACGGATGCAAGCTTTGCCATAACAGAGCGATCCAATACTTCCGTAACGTCTGCAAAATCCCAATCCGCGCTGGCAGACTCAAGAACCTGATGCTCCTCGTTTTCGCGACCAATTGCGAGCGCAAACTTCGTAGCGTTCAAAAGCTTAATTGCCAAGCGGCGACCAATCTTCATCTGACCTTCGTCATAAGTTGCATCCAAGCCAAGTTTTGCAGAAGTTGCCCAGTAACGCACAGCATCCGCACCAAACTCTTCGATTGGCTTATTTGGCACAACCACGTTGCCCTTAGATTTAGACATCTTCTTATGGTCAGGATCAAGAATCCAGCCAGAAAGCGCAGCGTGCTTCCAAGGCAAGCAGCCGTTTTCAAGATGCGCACGATCAACCGTACTAAACAGCCAAGTACGAATAATATCCTGGCCTTGTGGACGCAAATCCATTGGGAAAGTAGCCTTAAACAAAGCTTGATTTTCCTCACCTGGCTCTTCCCAACGAGTCACAATTTGTGGAGTTAAGGAAGATGTAGCCCAAGTGTCCATAATGTCTTGCTCAGCTGTAAAGCCGTTTGGCTGGTCTCGCTGAGATTCATCAAAGCCTTCTGGAACATCAATAGTTGGGTCGATTGGCAAACGATCTTCGCTAGGCGTCAAAGGATGCTCGTAATCTACTTCCCCATTTTCGTTTACTGGGTACCATAATGGGAATGGCACGCCGAAGAAGCGCTGGCGAGAAATAAGCCAGTCGCCATTCAAACCGTGAACCCAATTCTCATAGCGCACGCGCATAAAGTCTGGATGGAAGTTAAGTTCCTTACCGCGCTCAATAAGCTCAGCGTTCAGCTTTTCGTCCGTACCGCCGTTCTTTAAATACCACTGGCGAGAAGTGACGATTTCCAAAGGCTTATCGCCCTTTTCGTAGAAGTTCGTCATACGCTTTGTTGGCTTTGGTTCGCCTTCCATATCTCCAGCTGCTTGCAAAGCTTCAACAACTTCCTTGCGAGCAGAGAACGTGGTTTTGCCAGCAATCTTCTCGAACATTTCGCGGCCAGACTCGTCCGTAATCCAATCAGGAGTAGTCATTACAATGCGGCCGTTTCGCTGAATGATTGGTCGAGTTGGCAAACTCAAATCGCGCCACCACTCAACGTCTGTTACATCACCAAAAGTGCAGCACATTGCAATGCCAGCACCCTTGTCCATTTGAGCTGCAGGATGCGCCAAAATCGGAACCTTCACCTTAAACAGCGGTGAGTAAACTTCCTTGCCAAAATACTTCTTGTAACGCTCATCGTCTGGGTGCGCAATCAAAGATGTGCAAGCAGCAAGCAATTCTGGGCGCGTAGTTTCAATGTAGATTGGCGTACCATCTTCAAAACGGAACGCAATCTTATGATAGAAACCAGGGTACTCGCGCGCTTCAAGCTCTGCTTGCGCAACAGCAGTCTGGAATGTAACATCCCACAAGCCTGGAGCGTCTTTCTGATAAGCCTCTCCACGAGCAAGATTGCGCAAGAATGCTTTTTGTGCAACTCGGCGAGGCTGCTCGCCAATAGTATGGTAGGTTTGCGACCAATCAACAGAAAGACCAAGCCTACGCCACAAAGCTTCAAAAAGCTTCTCATCTTGGGAAGTTAGGCGTTCACAAAGCTCAATAAAGTTCTGTCTGCTTACAGGAACCTGATCCTTAGCTTCAATCTTCTTGCCTTCAGTGCCTTCAAAAGGCGGCTTAAAATCAGGGTCATACTTCAACGAAGTATCCACTCGCACACCGTAATAATTCTGCACGCGGCGCTCTGTTGGCAAGCCGTTATCATCCCAACCCATTGGGTAGAAAACGTCAAAACCTTGCATACGCTTATATCGCGCAATCACATCAGTATGCGTGTAAGAGAATACGTGACCAACATGCAAATGACCACTAACTGTTGGAGGTGGAGTATCGATAGAATATACTGCCTTACGATCGCGAGAATTATGGAATGCGTAAGTCTTAGCTTCTTCCCAATTACTACGCCATTTGTCTTCAAGACCATCAACGCCAACTTTGTTAGGAAGAGGCGTTAAATGTGCGTGTTTTACTGTGTTATTATCCTGTTCGCTCATGAACTGAATATTAGAAACTCAGCGCGACAACGTCAATATTTTTACAAATATTTGTAAAAATTATTCAAATCAACGGTTGCTTGCGACTAATCCTAAACTACACGCACTTATATTCCTGAAATAATCTTGGATTTACTTTACGCTTACATCATGCAATGGCAAAAGCTGATCAGTCATGTTTGTAGGATATCCACTAACATTAGATTTAGCTACCACAATGCTCTTTCGCGCATACATCCAGTTCGAAACAGCGTAATTATTCAACTCTCTAGCATACTGTTTGATATTTGACTCATATCCTTCTGCATTGGTCGATTTCATTGCTTGGGCAAAATATTTCTGAGACTCATGATCTTGGAACAAATAAGTAGACTTTGTGTCTGCATACGCTCCAGAATCCAAAGTGTGATTCATCCATGTGAGTGCTAAGTCATATTTACCATCATGAATTCGCTGTTTCATAGTGTTCTCATCTACTTCTTCGACATTCACACGGAAACCGCCGGTAGCATTTAACTGAGAACCAAGCGCATTACCAATATTGCTCATTCCAAGAGGTACGAGGAATGTAATTTTACCAAGGTAGGCAGCAGAGAAATATGAGAATAGAGATCGAGCTTTTTGAGGATCGTGTGGATAAGTTCCGCTTAAATCCTCGTATCCTGGCGACAATGGGGAAATTGGTCCGCGCACAATTTGACCACCAAATGGATCAGCCGATAAAACAGTGTTTATATCCATTGCGTAACTGCTTGCTCTACGAACGTGCTGATCGCAGAAAATAGACGATATTCCAGTGTTATAAGCAATCATTCGTATTCTAGTGCTCTGACCTTCAACAAGTTGAGTATTTGGCATTGACGCCATACGTTTGTTTTCATTGCCATCAAGAGGAACAGCCATTTGAATATCGCCATTCTGCATGGCATTTGCTAAAGATGTATCGTCATTAAAGTATTTAAGAGTTATGCTAGCGCAGCCAGATGCTGTACCCCAATATTTGTCGTTTCTCACAAGAACAAGGTCTGAACCTTTACTATAACCGTTAACTTTAAAAGGTCCTGTTCCCATAGCGTCCGAAGCGTAGTTTAATGAAGCGCGAGTGTCATATACAATCCCAGCTCTACCTGCTAATCTTCGCAGCAGTAATGGATCTGGCATTTTTAATGAAACGTTTAGAATATCAGGTCCTGAGTTAGATACGCTTGTAATATTCGTCAACTTTTCATAGCCTGGATAGCTTTTTGTAATACCTTGTTGAAGTGATTGCAGTACGGAGCCAGAGTCCATTACGTCTCCATTTGCAAACTTCACGCCTGAACGAATCCTAAACTTATAATTCAAACCGTCGGAAGATACGCTCCAAGACTGAGCAAGACCTGGTTTTAAAGCATTATTGCCATCTCGTTTAATAAGTGTTTCATAAACGTTTTCAATAAGAGCTTGTTGCAGTGAATCACTGTCGTCAGTCCTAATATCTAAGGATGCTGGGGCTGTACGCAAGCCTATTTTTAAAACTGAGCTTGATGCCGGAACAATACTTTCTGGAACTATTGATCTTCCATCTAAAAATCGCCATCCACCCCATGCAACAACAGACATAATGGCAATTAAGACTATAAAAATAACCCACGAGGACACGCCTTTTTTAGCTTTTTTTGCATAACGTGCTTTTCTCATATGTGATCCAGATGAGTATCTTTCAAATTCAGACATAGCCAACAGTGTATATCATCGATTGAATCATACGTAGAATTTATGCAGAAAATAATCTAAAAATACCCTAAAAAGATTCTAAAAGTTAATTATATGAGATATTAGAAAAATCCGTTACGACAACCACAACGCAACCACGACAAAACCTACGACAAAACCTACAACAAAACCTACAACATAGCTACAGCGAAACAGATGGGCACAGAAATCTTAGAGGGCAGTCAGCACAATGCGGATTTCTAGCTGTACATATTTTTCTACCATGAAGAATAAGGCGGTGAGACAAATTAGTCCATTCTTCTGGCGGAAAATAAGATGTAATTTCACGCTCAACTTTTATAGGATCTGACTTAGCGATTTTCCAATCGCTTCTCCATCTAAGCCTTGACGTCACACGCATAACGTGGGTATCTACTGGAAACCCTGGGATACCAAAAGCATTGCCCAATACAACGTTTGCTGTTTTTCTTCCTACACCTGGAAGTTTTGTAAGATCATCCATATTATTTGGAACTACACCATTGAAATCGTCCATAAGTTTTTGCGAAAGCTCTATAATATGCTGCGATTTTACTCTATAAAATCCAAGTTGATGGATGATCTCTTGTACCTTATATATTGGTGCGCGCGCTAAATCTTTTGGCGTAGGATAAGTTCTAAAAAGTTGTTCCGTTACAATATTTACACGTCTATCAGTGGTTTGTGCGCTAAGAACAGTGGCTATTAGTAGTTCAAATGGATTTGTAAAATTTAATGCACACTTTGGATTCGGTATTTCTTCGCATAAAATCCTATACTCTTCGCTCATCCTAGCGATTTTTTTAGATTTTCTAGGATCGGAAGATGATTCTTGACTACTATTCACGCTTTGTAATTTAACCAATATAATAAACCACTAATCCGCTACAGGAATTCTAGTCGGAAGCTGCCGACGAATCATTATTATCAGAATCTGTAGAATCTACAACTTCATCCTGAGACTCTAAAGGATCGAAACGATATCCAACATTCCTAACCGTTCCAATAACGTGCTCATATTCAACGCCTAATTTCGCGCGTAACCTACGAATGTGAACATCCACTGTACGAGTTCCACCGTAATAATCGTAACCCCAAACCTCTTGAAGTAGGTGAGCACGAGTGAATACTCGCCGAGGATGCTGAACAAAGTATTTAAGAAGCTCAAATTCTTTATACGCTAAATCAATAGGCTTTCCGTGCAAGCTAACTGTGTAACTCTGCGTATCTACGACTAAATCCCCAGAGCACATTTGACCACTACTGTTAATTTCCACGCTACCAGAATCAGCTACATGTTCTTTAGAAGTAGATTCAGCCGACCCACCTCGTTGAGAAGCTAGTCTAAGTCTACCTTCTACTTCGGCTGGAGAAGCGGTTGTCAGCATAACATCACTAATGCCCCAAGATGCATTAACAACTGTGAATCCTCCTTCTGTAAGAATTAAGATAACAGACATTGTTAAATTAGAAGCACGAACAATAGAGCATAAAGATTTCGCCAAAGATAAATCTTCTCTAGCATCTACAAGAAGAATAGTGTTTTCTGGCATCTTAAGCATACTAGACGGTTCCATTGGGAGCACTCGCACTCTATGCGAAAGTAGAGTCAAAGATGGCAAAACTTTTGCAGGCGCGGCACAAGAGGTCATCAATGTAATATCCGTCATATTGATACCTCCAGAACGCATAGAATTGAATAACAAATTCAAAATCAAGCTGTTAAAAGAAAATTGTAATCCATACTTAAGATACTTAATAAGAATCGAAGCATGCAAGTGTACGCTTACATATAAAATAAGTTAATACGGCTAAACAATTTATTAAAATTATCTTATAAAACGCGATAGGAGCGTAATATGAGCAACGATAACATCGCACATAATGCAATGCATAATCACATTACGATTGTTGTAACTCAATTCGTTGCTATAGCTCTTTTAGCAATTGCAGCCATTCTGCCAATAGCCACAGCAAAAGCCGTTATAACCGTTTGCGTGATTATTCTTCTTGCTCTAGTTACTTTCTGGCCGCTACAAGGTTCTACAGCAGATAAAGCTATTCCGCTTTTTGCCGGAATCGCATCCATGTGGTGCGCGGCATTAGCTTTAAAAGGTTGGCTTCCTAGCAACGTAATAGATAATACAGAAGTTAGTATGGATAAGTTCATTGCAGCTATTCACCCATATGAACGTTGGGCTGTTAGCTTTGCTCTAATTCTTGTTGCTGCAACTTTTGTTAGCTTTGGTCGTCAAATGCTTAGGGAAGAGAGATCTAATCTGGTAAGAAATATTTCACATTCTCTTACAGCAAGTATCGCTTGTGCAGCTCTTCCAGGATGGCTTTTTTTGCCTTCGATTATTCGTTTCACATTCTCCGTGCGTATTCTAGAACTTGGCGTACTGGTAGCAGTATTGGGTTTGCTTGCCGTAATTGTTCTAGCTGGGCTTTCTCATCTTTGGGTTAAAGATGCAAAATACAATACTGACATGCTTTTGCCACAAATTGGCACTGCTTTGATTCCCGTGATGATGGGCGGAATGGTTGTTTACGCAACTGGTTTAGGAATGCTACTAATCGCTTAAATTTTTTAGAATAAAAAAAGTGTCTAACACATAAAAATGTGTTAGACACTAGCAAACGCGTTTCTAAAACGCTCGGAAGATTCGCGACTAATATCGAAAACTACTTTTCGCTTTCTTCAAGACGCTTGCGAGCTGCGACAATTTCCTTTTCAGCCTGCTCAACTCCAGCCCAGAAGTCACCAGGAAGAACTTCCTTACCTGGCTCCAAAGCCTTGTACTGCTCGAAGAAGTGCTTGATTTCAGCCTTGTGATACTCATTCACGTCATCAATATCCTTGATGTCGTCGAAACGAACATCTGCTGGAACGCACAAAACCTTATCGTCTCCGCCAGCTTCGTCAACCATGTGATACAAGCCAACAGCGCGGCACTCAACAACGCATCCTGGGAACACAGAGTTTGGAATCATAACAAGAGCATCGAGTGGATCGCCATCTTCGCCCAAAGTTCCATCAATGTAACCGTAATCATCTGGATAACCCATAGCTGTGAAAAGGGTACGATCCAAGAAAACGCGACCAGTTTCGTGATCAACTTCATACTTATTCTTGGATCCGCGTGGGATTTCTACCACAACATTGAATGTTTCTGCCATGTTTACTCCTTAATGCGTAAAACACACTGTTTATCAATCTAACGTTTATACACCTAAATTAGACTGTTCAGTCTAACTCTAGCGCGCAGCAAAGAGCACGTAAAACGCGTTGTATAACATTGGCATTTTAGCAAACAAAAGTCGAAAGCAACCGCACTAAAAAATAGCAGAGAAAAATCTTAATAAAAACGAATAATTACCTTGAAAAATATTTAAATCCATATTAAAAAATTTCATAAAACTTGCAAAAAACATAAGAAAAATCAAGGAAAAACTAGGGAAAAACTAAGACACGCTATAACTAACTACAGTGTCTTAATACGTAGATAATATGACTACGTTTTGGGCGATGTTAGTCATAAAACAATTCATACCCACATCATGTCCACAACCAAAATTAAACCACGTATTAGCAAGTTGCAGGCAAAATGACAGAGATAAACAACGCAGCTAACACTACAAGCAAACGCAACGCTGCAATAGATGGCATGCGTGCTATTGCTGTTATTGCGATTGTAGCGTTCCACCTACGTCCAATAGTACTTCCAGGAGGATTCTTGGGAGTAACAATGTTTCTTGTTATGGCTGGATACTTCAGCACTGTATCTCTGCTAAAAATGTTTGAAACATCAAATGCGCAAAAGTCGCCAGCAACCAGCGAACAAACCAAAATACCGGTAAAGTCTAAAATATTCGCCTACTTAAAATACTTGTTTAAACGCGTAAAACGAATTTGGCCGTCTACTATAGGGATTATTGCTCTGAGCGCCCCACTAATGTGGCTATTTTCACCAAGTCTTTTAACAAAACTACAATCTGACGCACTAACAGGCGCTAGCTTTACAAGCAATATGGCGTATATTTTACGAAAAGTATCTTACTTTGAACAATCAGGACTACCATCCCCAATAAAACACCTTTGGTATTTGGGACTTATTATGCAAATCTTTGTATTTTGGCCGATTATACTATGGGCGATTCTTAAAATTGTGCACTCTAAATTTGTAAGAATGTGCGTTACGGCGATTCTTATGATTGCATGTTCGTTGGCAAACCTAGCAATTACGATTTTTTATGGAGATGGCCAAACCATTGCGCGCGTGTATTACTCTATTGACACTCGAGCTGGAGAATTCTTAATTGGTGCATTACTAGCAATGTATTGCACATGGTTTAGCGAACGTTCCATTATCAAAATTATTGCAGATGCTTGTAAATATATTGTTGGAAACAAAAGCAAAAAAACACAAATCGAAAAAATAGAGGATTCATCAGAGATAGAAGCGCAAAATACACAAAATACGCAAAATAAAAGCCAATCCTCAGAAGCCTCGATACCAGACGATTTACTAGCAGGATTGCAAGTAAACATGATGGAATCTGATAAAGATGGCGAATATGACGAATCCGATGAATCTAATAATGAAATTGCTGGGGAAAAGTGGCAACAAACCAACGAATCAGAAAACACTGATAAAGTAAAAACTGATCTAAAAAATAAATCAGAATCTGGTAAATTCGCAAAAATAGCAAAAACTCTTCAAAAACCTCTAAGCACACTACAAAAATCGATTATAGGATTGGCTGCGTTAATTTTTATTCTATGGTGCTTAGTGAAAGAAGACGGTTCAAAAACCTGGATTGTTTACGGCGGATACACGATATTCGCAATAGTTTGCGCGATTTTAATGTGGTCCTGCCTACAGAAAAATAGTATTTGCACTAAAATACTTGAAATTGCTCCACTGAAATATATAGGTCTAAGATCTTTTGCGATTTACATAGTCCACTTCCCTATTCTAGAAATACTAAACCCTGCTACAAGAACCACACAGATAACTCTTTGGGAACAGGCAGGGCAATGCGTAATAGTTATTATTGCAGCAGAGGTTTTTTACAGAATATTCGAGATGCCTCTTGCAAATAAGCATATAACCTTTAGTATTAGCCAGAAAGACGATATTATCTCGGACAATATCGACGCGAAAAACCCTGATTTATCTCCTGATTTATCTTCAGATACTTTAAACGTTAAAAGTAAGAATATAAGATTGCCGTTTGTTTTAAGAAGAACGGTAATAGTGATTTGTGCAATAGTTGGGCTAGCAATAATTGCAGCGCCAGTTAACTGGAATAGTATTGCGCAAGCGCGAGCTATACAATTAAGACCAGAATTAAACGCGCAAGACGCGAATACTCAAAACAAAACTGCACAAGAAAAAACTGCACAAGAAAAAAATTCCGCTAATACGAAGAAAAAAACAGGCGGAAAGCGCGAGAACATAGAAAAACAAACGCTTCCAACAAAACCATCTGACCATAGGATTCTCAACCCGATTGCAGAAAAAGTGCCAGAAAACATAAATACAAAACCATGGAAAATAGACTCAAAACGCAATGTTTGCACTGCAGACATAACAATGGTTGGAGATTCCGTAACAGAAGGCGCAAAACCATACCTTATGCAAGCATTACCAAACGCTTGGATTGACGGAAAAGTGAGCAGACAAATATTCCACGGAGCGGAAGATTATCAGCAAGATTTAGTTGGGAAACACCCTGGAAGCGTTGTAATCTATGAGCTTGGAACAAACGGACCTCCTAGAGACGAATCTGTTTTGCAAAATATGGTAAATGTTACAGGCGGCAAACCAGTGTATTTTGTAACAACCCGTGTTCCACAGCCTTGGCAAGACGAAACAAACGCAAGACTGCGCGCTTTTGCAGCGAAACGCAAAAACGTTGGAATAATAGACTGGTATGGTTTAAGCGCAGGACACTCCGAATTCTTAACAGACGATGGAATACATTTGACTCCTATTGGAGGTCCACAATACGCGCAAATGATAAGACTAGCCGTGTGCGGAGGATAATTTACTGGTAAATCCTAGTGAGAATCATGGTAAGTCCTGCGCAAATCCTGGTAAGCCATGCGCAGCAAATCAAGTCGAAACATTACGATGGTATACATGACTGAATTAAGAACCACAATATGCTCGACTGCGCATAGCGAAGAAACAACAGCTTGGAAAAATCCGCTACACGATCCACGAGACTTGCGTTTGGCTCGTATTGCAGGACCATGTAGTTTAGTAATATTCGGAATTACTGGCGATTTAGCGCGCAAAAAACTTATGCCAGCCGTATACGATTTGGCGAATCGAGGGCTTTTACCACCTGGATTTGGTTTAACGGGCTTCGCAAGACGCGACTGGACAGATGAACATTTTGTAAACTTTGTGCGTGAAAATATTCAACAACATTGCCGCACACCATTTCGTGAATCAACATGGATTAACCTTGCTAAAGGCATACGTTTTGTTCGCGGAACATTCGACGACGCAAGCGCATTTGAGCGCTTAAGCAAAACCGTAAGCGAGCTAGACAGAGATCGCGGAACTCGCGGAAATCACGCGTTTTACATGTCGGTTCCGCCTTCTAGCTTCCCTGTTGTGGCACAGCAGTTAGCAGCATCGGGGCTTTCACATTCCTCCGAAAACGCGTGGAGACGAGTGATAATAGAAAAACCTTTTGGTCACGATTTAACAAGCGCACAAGAGTTGGATCGCGTAGTTTCCGAAGTTTTTGACCCTAATTCTGTATTCCGCATAGACCACTATTTAGGCAAAGAAACTGTGCAAAATTTGCTGGCTTTTCGTTTTGCAAATGCAATGTATGAGCCAATTTGGAACGCTAATTATGTTGACCACGTGCAGATTACTATGGCAGAAGATATTGGCATAGGCGGCAGAGCTGGATATTATGATGGGATTGGAGCAGCCAGAGATGTTATTCAAAATCATCTGCTGCAACTAATGGCTCTTACTGCTATGGAAGAGCCAGTAAGTTTTAGTGCTAGTGACTTGACGGCTGAAAAAACTAAGGTCTTGTCTGCTATACGCTTGCCTAAAGATTTAGCAACAAATACTGCGAGAGGTCAATACGCAGAAGGTTGGCAAGGATCGTATAAAGCCGTTGGATATTTGCAAGAGCAAGGAATTAGCCCGGATAGCACTACGGAAACATACGCTGCCGTGCGTTTAGACGTAGACACTCGTCGCTGGGCTGGAGTTCCGTTCTATTTGCGAACCGGAAAGCGCTTAGGAAAGCGCGTTACAGAGATTGCCGTGATTTTTAAGCGCGCTCCACACTTGCCTTTTGAGTCCACTGCTGTGCGCGAACTTGGTAGTAATGCGATTGTGATTCGCGTTCAGCCAGATGAAGGCGTAACAATGCGATTTGGCGCAAAAGTGCCAGGCGGAACATCTATGGAAGTTCGCGATGTTTCTATGGACTTTAGTTATGGAAGATCTTTTACAGAAAACTCTCCAGAAGCCTACGAGCGCCTTATTCTAGACGTTTTACTTGGCGAGCCACCGCTTTTCCCAACTACACAAGAAGTTGATTTAAGTTGGAAAATCTTAGATCCTATTGAAGATTTTTGGAGTTCGCTTGGTACACAGCCTCAGCCATACCGTGCTGGAACGTGGGGTCCAGCGGAAGCTGACGCTATGCTTGCTCGCGATAATCGCCATTGGAGGCTGCCATGATTATTAATCTTCCTAACACAAACACGTCTAAAATCTCTGCAAAAATCGACGAGCTTCACGAAGAGCGTGGAGAATCTGCAACTGGACGCGTGCTAACTCTTCTTATTGACACCACTCTTAAAGATCTTGAAAACGCACTGGGAGCAGCAAATGCAGCTAGTCGCGAACACCCTTGTAGAGTTATTGCCATTGTTCGCGAATCACGAGTCAATATAGCAGATTCACAAAGCGAAGAAACGCCAAACTTAGACGCGCAAGTACGCTTTGGCGCAGATGCTGGAGCTGGGGAAATCATTATTCTCTACCCTCATAATGGCTTAGTTCGACATCCAGATACG
Organism: uncultured Gardnerella sp.; assembly: GCA_947289115.1. GTDB lineage: Bacteria > Actinomycetota > Actinomycetes > Actinomycetales > Bifidobacteriaceae > Bifidobacterium. The sequence goes on along the minus strand of CAMYPG010000005.1, from coordinate 9,621 downwards.
CTTGTTATTCCTCTGCTTGTTCCAGACGCGCCGATTGTTGCGTGGTGGCCTACAAATGCACCAGAAAATCCTGCTAAGGACTTGCTTGGAACTATGGCAAGTAGCAGAATCACTGATGCTCAAAATGCGGACAATACTCTTGAAACTGTGAAAAATTTGCGCAAAAACTGGTCTTCTAAAGATGTTGATCTTTCTTGGACTCGTCTTACTCCTTGGCGTGCAATGCTAGCTTCTATGCTTGATCAGCCTCCGCATTTACCTGTTATTAGTGCTAAGGTTAGCGGTCCAAAGCATTATGTTCCGATGCATTTGCTCGCACAATGGCTAAAAATATCGCTTAATGTTCCTGTTGAAATTGTTGAGGATTCGAGCGCGCATGCAATTACGGAGGTAAGTCTTAAAAGACAAGATGGCGTGCTCTCTTTGACTCGTCCTTCTGGAGAAGAACAAGCAATGATAAGTCTTCCAGGACAAGCAACACAGCCAATTGCAATGCCAATTAGATCTTTAGAAGATTGCTTGAGTGAGGAGTTGCGTAGAATCGATCCAGACGAGATCTATGCTCAACTTGTTCACGCAGATTGTTGCACAATGCAAGATAACGAACTTTAATACAATGGGTAAAAAATAATAAAAGGATTCATTATGGCTGAAGATTTTAGATTTGCGCATAACGCAACAGTGTACGGCTACGATAATCAAGATATTCTAGCTGCTGTTGCTGCGCAAAAACTTGTGACTTTGATTATGCAATGGCAAAACAATGTTGAAAATCTTAATAAGCCATTCCATCTTTTGCTAACAGGTGGAACAGATTCTATTCGCATGTTTCAAATGTTAGCTAGCAACCCATTGCTTCCAGCAATCAACTGGTCCAATGTTCATATTTGGTGGGCAGATGAACGTTTTGTAGCTTATAACAGCGACGATCGCAATGCGCTCAAGGCTCGCGAGCTACTTCTTAATATGCTTAGCGATCACAAAGTTTTGCAGGAGTCTCATATTCACGAAATGCCTGCAGATGATCGCAATGCGCAAGAAGTGGCAAATGCTAGCGATGCTGAAAACAATGCGATTTTAGACGCAGCAGCACGCGATTACGAAGAAGAAATTATAGGCTTACTAGGCAAAGAGCCTGTGTTTGATTTGGCAATTCTTGGCATGGGACCAGACGCACATATGGCTTCACTTTTCCCAGGATTGCCGCAAATTCATAATCGCGATCGCATAGTTTTAGGCGTGAATCACTCCCCTAAGCAACCGCCAATGAGATTAACTCTTAGCGCACCCGTGCTAGCTCATAGCCGCCGCACTTGGTTCTTAACGGCTGGAGAGCAAAAAGGAAAAGCTTTAATGAACGCGCTTTCTTCGGATAATAACCCAGATTATCCTGCGTCTTTTGCCAACGGCACGGAAGAAATAGCATGGCTAACCACCGCAGAAACTTTGCATGCCGCAATTCAGTAATCTGCATAATATTCAGCAAGTCAAAAATTAAATGCGCTACATAAATTGGCGCAAATGCGAAAATAGCATGTTTAAAACATGGCGCATTTGGGAAAATCTTCATAAAACCATTGAAATATCAAGGAAATCAATCAATTTAAGAATATTAGTAAAATTCAGCAATAAAATATGCTAAAAAAGAGCAGAATAGAGTACATGCCTCTGCATAATAATGCAAAGGCATGTTAGTTATAAATATTATTTTGATTTAATCCTGCTTTACTTCTGGGCGATTAGGCTCTGCCCACAAAGTGTGGAATACTCCTGGCTCGTCAATACGACCGTAAGTGTGAGCGCCGAAGAAATCGCGCTGAGCCTGAATAAGCGAAGCTGGCAAACGCTTGGAACGCAAGCCATCGTAGTATGCGAGCAAGCTAGAGAATGCTGGCACAGGAACCCCGTGCTCAACTGCGCGCGCAATAACACGGCGCCAAGCAGCCTGAGACTTTTCAATAGCATCCTTAAAGTAAGGAGCAAAAATCAAGGAAACACTTGCCTGCCCAGATTCAACAGCCTCGGAAACGCGGTTTAAGAATTGTGCACGAATAATGCATCCGCCTCGCCAAATGCGAGCAACAGCAGCCTGGTCGATCTTCCAATCATGCTCAATTGCAGCAGCTGCAATCTCGTCGAATCCCTGAGCGTAAGAAACAATCTTAGAAGCGTACAAAGCTTGGCGAATATCCTCAATAAACGCCTTGCGCTCAGAATCGCTAAAATCAAAATGCATATCTGGGCCAGTCAAACCTTGGCTTTCGGCAGCTTCACGCAAAGCAACTTGGCTTGAGAGTCCGCGAGCAAACACAGCTTCAGCAATACCCGTTACAGGTATTCCGAGAGAAAGCGCAGACTGCACAGTCCAAGTACCCGTGCCCTTCATACCAGCGTGATCCACCATCATCTCAACCAAAGGCTTACCAGTCTTAGCATCCTTCTGTCGCAAAACATCCGCCGTAATCTCAATCAAATAAGAATCAAGCTCGCCCTTATTCCACTCGCTAAACACATCTGCAATGTCTTCAGACTTCATACCCAAGCCGCGAAGCATTAAATCGTAGCTTTCGGCAATAAGCTGCATATCCGAGTACTCAATACCGTTGTGAACCATCTTTACAAAGTGGCCAGCGCCATCAGTGCCAATATGAGTTACGCAAGGCTCGCCTTCTGCAACAGCTGCAATCGACTTTAAAATAGGGCCAAGAGTCTTCCAAGACTCCTCCGTGCCACCTGGCATCATAGAAGGACCGCGAAGCGCGCCTTCTTCGCCACCAGAAACACCGCAACCAACGTAGTGAAGACCGCGCGCGCGAATGTTACGCTCTCTGCGAATTGTGTCTTCAAAGTAGGAGTTTCCGCCGTCAACAATAATATCTCCTGGCTCCATAGCGTTTGCAAGCTCTTCAATAACAGCGTCTGTAGGAGCACCAGCTTTTACCATAATGATTGCAGTGCGTGGACGCTTAAGCGAAGACACAAATTCTTCAACAGTTTTAGCAGGAACGAAAGCACCTTCACTGCCGTGCTCATTCATTAAAGTTTCGGTGCGTGAATAATGACGATTGTAAACAGCAACTGTATTACCGTGATGTGCAAGATTTCTCGCTAAATTCGACCCCATAGCCGCTAAACCAACAACGCCAATATTTGCCTGGGCTTCCGTCATAATGACACCTCTATCTTTTAATATTTATAACCGTAATATTTATAACCGTTTTATTATTTTATGATTGCTTTATTTTTAACACTTAACCAATCAAAACACACTTTTTTAAGTTTATCTACCTATATGCACAAGCGTCATTCATACGATCACAAAACCTACGACATAACCCACGCGTTAATCGCGATTTTGTGATAAAGATTACATTTTTACTTTTATTAGTCGCTATTAAAAAAACATAAATACCGCTTAAATCTTATAGACACGCGTGATAGCCAAAAATTTGGGCACACTAAATATAGGGATTAGACATACAACACGCCACTATAAATAGTGTTAAGTGGTAGTAGACTGTTAAATCGTGCCAAAAAGCACAAACTTAAATAATCATCAAACAAAAAGATTTAAACACCACATAACGAAGGGAGACGAACCGTGACTATTACAGTTTTCACAAAGCCACATTGCCCGCAGTGCGATGCCACAAAGCGTCAATTCACTAAGCTAGGCGTGAATTTTGAAACAGTAGATTTAACTCAAAGCCCTTCTACTTTAGACCAATTGCGCGCAGCAGGATATCGCCAAGCGCCAGTGGTGATTACTCCAAACTCGTCGTGGAGTGGGTATCGCCCAGATTTGATTGCGCAAATCGCAAGCCAACTAGAAGACGAAAATCAAAGCAATAAAAATAATTAAAGCAATCAACAATCAAGAATAAACAATCAACAATCAAAATAATCAAAGCAATCAAGAAGCATAAAAATGTGTGATCAAGAAAATATGTCACAACCAAGCGAGCCAGAAGCGCGCGCACAAGGCGAATCAATCGGAGCTGTAGTCTATTTTTCTTCCGTCTCCGAAAACACACTACGATTCGTGAAAAATTGCGATTTTCCAAGCAACAATGTGAACGTATATCGCATACCGCTTCGACCAAAAGAGCCAGAATTGCACGTGCGCGAGCCATACGTTTTGATTGTACCGACTTACGGCGGAGGAAACATATCTAAAGCAATACCAATGCAAGTGCGCAAATTCCTAAATAATCGCGAAAATCGTTCGTTTATTCGCGGCGTAATATCTTCTGGAAATACGAATTTTGGAGATGCATATTGCGCTGCAGGCGGTCAAATCGCTGGAAAATGCGCAATCCCAAATATGTATTCGTTTGAACTTACAGGAACTGCAGAAGATATAGAAAAAGTAGCGCAGGGAATACCAAAATTTTTAAGGCAATTAAAAGAAACAGAAGAAACGAAATAAACAAATAAACAAAATCAACAAAATCAACAAAAAACAGCGTTTGAAAAGCAAAACTAACGCACGAGGAAAGGAATAAACACCATGAATAGCACGGATCCGATGAGCGAATCTACTTCGCTTAATCTTGATCACACTGACGACACCAACACTGCTAGCAGCACAGCAGAGCGCATTCGCAACAGCCGCGACTACCACGTTCTTAACGCTATGCTCGGTCTTTTCGACCCAGAAAAAGGTATTCAGTTTGATAAAGATCAGGAAGCAGAAAAGCTTTACGTTTCGGGTTACGTGCAAGAACACAGCATGAAGTTTGCTTCAACTCATGAGCGCTTGAACTATTTGATTAGCAACTACTACTACAACGGAAACGTGTTCGGCAAGTATAGCAGCGAGTTTCTAGATAAGTTCTACGAGCACGCGGAATCTGCTCACCACACTTTTGGCACATTCTTGGGTGCTTTTAAGTTCTACACTTCTTACGCTTTGAAGACTTTCGACGGCAAGCAATATTTGGAAAACTTCGCTCAGCGCGCAGCTGCAGTCGCTTTGGAACTTGCAGACGGAGACGAAAAAGCAGCGCTCAACTATTTGGACGAGATGCTTGCAGGCCGATTCCAGCCAGCCACTCCAACGTTCTTGAATCTTGGTAAAGCTCAGCGCGGAGAGGCTGTGAGCTGCTTCCTCGTGCGTTTGGAAGATAATATGGAGTCTATTGCACGCGGAATTAACTCTGCTTTGCAGCTTTCTAAGCGCGGCGGCGGCGTGGCTCTGCTTCTTACGAATTTGCGCGAGCTTGGTGCTCCTATTAAGCGCATCGAAAATCAGTCGAGTGGCGTTGTGCCTGTTATGAAGCTTTTGGAAGATTCATTCTCTTATGCTAATCAGCTTGGCGCTCGTCAGGGCGCTGGTGCCGTGTATATTAGCGCTCACCACCCAGATATTATGCGTTTCCTTGACACTAAGCGCGAGAACGCGGACGAGAAGATTCGTATTAAGTCGCTTTCTTTGGGTGTTGTGATTCCAGATATTACTTTTGAGCTTGCTAAGCGTAAGGAAAAGATGGCTTTGTTTAGCCCTTACGACGTTGAGCGCGAATATGGCAAGCCTTTTGCAGACATTTCTGTTACTGAGCATTACGATGAGATGGTTGCAAATCCTCGCATTCACAAGAAGTACATTGATGCTCGCGAATTCTTTATGACGCTTGCGGAGATTCAGTTTGAGTCTGGCTACCCTTACATTTTGTTTGAAGATACTGTAAATCGCACAAATCCTATTGAAGGCCGCATTACTATGAGCAACTTGTGCTCCGAGATTTTGCAAACTCAAGAGGCAAGCACTTATAACGCCGACTTGTCTTATAGCCACGTTGGTCGCGATATTTCTTGCAATCTTGGCTCGCTTAATATTGCTAAGGCGATGGACGGTGACTTGGATACAAGCGTTGATTTGGCTGTGCGCGCGCTCACGTCTGTTTCGGAGCATACTTCGATTGATTCCGTGCCTTCGATTCGTCGCGGAAACGCAGAGGGCCATGCTATTGGCTTGGGTCAAATGAATTTGCACGGTTTCCTTGCTCGCGAGCACATGCAGTACGGAAGCGAGGAAGCTCTTGACTTTACAGACATGTACTTTATGACGGTTGCTTACCACGCTTATAAGGCTTCTCACGCTTTGGCTGTAGAGCGCGGGACTGCTTTTGCAAGCTTTAAGACTAGCGCTTACGCTAAGCCTGCAGGAAAAGGCAACTACTTCGATAAGTACACTGATGGCAGCCGCTCGCTTGAGCCTAAAACTCAAAAGGTTCGCGATTTGTTTGCTCGTTTTAACGTTGCAATTCCAACCGTTTCGGATTGGGAGCAATTGCGCGACGAGATTTTGCGCGATGGCATTTACAATGAGTATTTGCAGGCTGTTCCTCCAACTGGTTCCATATCGTACATAAACCATTCCACGAGTTCAATACACCCGATTGCTTCTCGCATTGAGATTCGCAAAGAGAGCAAAGTTGGCCGCGTCTACTACCCTGCTGCATACATGACGAATGACAATATGCAGTACTTTAAGGATGCTTACGAGATTGGTTGGAAGGCAATTATTGACACTTACGCGGAGGCAACTCAGCATGTAGATCAGGGATTGTCTCTTACTTTGTTCTTCCCAGACACTACGACTACTCGCGATTTGAACAAAGCTCAGATTTACGCGTGGCGTAAGGGTATTAAGACTCTTTACTACATTCGTATTCGCCAGAAGGCTTTGGAAGGTACAGAAATCGAGGGTTGCGTAAGCTGCACGCTGTAAACCTTATGGTTGTAAATCTTTCGCAAATTAAATCAAAAACTTAAAAATTTTATAAAACGTAAACACAAAATCAGGAGTAATTATGACAGAACTCAGCCCAACTGCGCTCGATCCAACAGAACTTCGCAGTAGCTTAGATAAGCCTTTCGGCACGAACCGCGTAATCGCAGACGACGCTATGATGGCAGATTCCATCACCCCAGCTCAATACCGCTATCATCACGGATCTCGCGTGCGCCCAGTTAATTGGAATAATATTGTTGACGACAAGGATTTGGACGTTTGGAATCGCCTTATTGCTAACTTCTGGCTTCCAGAAAAGGTTCCGCTGAGCAACGATATTCCTTCTTGGCGTTCCCTCACCGATCTTGAGCGCAAGACCACTACTCGCGTTTTTACAGGCTTGACTTTGCTTGATACCAGCCAGGCAACTATTGGCGAGCTTTGCCAGATTGAGCACGCTCGCACGGAGCACGAGCAGGCTATTTACACGAATATTGCTTTTATGCAGTCGATTCACGCGCGCTCCTACTCCTCTATTTTCTCCACTCTTTGCTCTAGCGAGGAGATTGACGAGGCTTACCGTTGGGCTGTTGGAAACGATGTTTTGCAGCAGCGCGTTACCACCGTGCTTTGCGAGTACGAGAGCGAAGATCCGCTTAAGCGCAAGATTGCAGCAACTATGCTTTCTTCGCTTCTTCTTTACGCGGGATTCTATCTTCCGCTTTATTTTGCTTCTCGCGGCAAGATGATGAATACTGCCGATATGATTCGCTTGATTTTGCGAGATAAGGCGATTCACGGCTACTATTCTGGCTACAAGTTCCAGCGCGGTTTGGAGCTTAGAAGCGAGAACGACAAGAAGAATCTTGAAAAGTTCACTATGAACTTGCTTGATACTTTGTATGATTTGGAAGTTGAGTATTCTGGTCAGATTTACGAAGGATTTGACTTCCACGATGACGTTTTTGACTTCGTGCGTTACAACGCTAACAAAGCTTTAATGAACCTTGGCTACCCTGCTAAGTACAGCGAAGAAGAAACTCACGTAAGCCCAGAAATTCTCGCTGCTCTTTCTCCTGCAGCCGACGAAAATCACGACTTCTTCTCCGGCTCTGGTTCCAGCTACATTATGGGCAAGTCTGTTGAAACCGACGACGATGATTGGGACTTCTAGTCGCTAGTCGCTAACCACTAGTCGCTTTACTAATTAATTAGGTTGCTTATGCACTTTCATAAGCAACCTTTTTTATTTAATTATTTAAGAATATTTCCGTTTTGGAACTATTTTTAAATATCCGCGTACTTACTGAGTTATCGTGGCAGTTTTTGCTAATTTTGCAATTTTTGCCACGATAACTATGTGCGTCACGCATTTGCTGGTTCTATTGCAATACGTCCACCCAACGCTTGAACAACCTTCGCAATAGTTTGAAAACTAGGATTGCCGTCTCGTCTTAAGCTTTTGTAAAGGCTTTCCCTTCCAACCTCAGCTTTTTGAGCAATCTCTTTCATTCCTCGAGCTTTTGCAATATCACCTATAGCAGCTTGCAACAAGCGAGGATCGTTAAGTTCTGCTGCAGCATTTAGATATGCAATAACATCATCATCGTCCTCAAGATACTCACTCGCATCCCATTTACTTATATTTACCATTTTTTCTCCTCAATTAATTGTGCGAGAAGTATCTTCGCTTGCTTAATATCTTTACTTTGACTACTTTTATCTCCACCAGCAAGTAATAGCATTAGTTTTAAGCCTTTTTGTGCAAAATACACACGATACCCTGGTCCAAAAGTGAAACGCAGTTCACTAATACCATTGCAAACTGGATGCAAATCACCTACTGGCTTACCTGCAATTTCACATAATCTCAGCCTCGCGTTAATTCGAGCTTTAGATTGAGTACCGCGAAAGTTTTTTCATCCAATTGCGATACTCATCTGTTTTAAGTATCTCCATAAAAGTATTTTATCCTGTAGGATACAGTTTTGCAATATAAGTAAACAATCATATCAGTTATCGTGGCAAAAATCGCAAAAACTGCCACGATAACTCCATAAGTATGTCTCTATTTAAGAATATTTCCAAAGCGGAAATATTCTTAAATATTGATTGTTAGGAACATACAAACTACTAATAGTAAAAGTTTTTTAAAAAGTTTTCTAAAAGCACTATCGTTAAAAATAGGTACGCTTATTTGTGTAGATAAAATCTGCACGCTAGTATGTTGGTAATTTACAAAACGAGAATCACGAGGAGGTGCTTATTATGACTAATCCTTTGCGCGGTATACGAGAAGAAGATATCGTCAAGTATTTTAAAGATCACAATCTTTCAGTTGATAAGACGTATGTATTTACAATGAAATACGACCCTTGGTGGAAAGATTTAATCAAACTATTTTTGTTACCTAAATTATTCTATGTAGCGCAAGGCGTTGATGCGCGTATTGTCGCTGCCACTAATAATGAGTTTATTGTGGTTAATCCGAATGCCATTTTAGGCTCGGGTAATCTAGCTAAATTAGACGATAAGCATCTTCGTCGCATTCCGTGGAATCAACTCACTAATTTTGAAGTTATAAATAAGCCAACAACTCAAATAATTCGCTTTACTGTCAATAGTAAAACCGAAGAATGGAGTGTACCAACGGAAAGTGCTAGCGTATGGCACTTTAATGTGTACAATCTTGATAATTTGAGAAAAACAATACAATCGCACATCTCTTGATAAGCGGATTCCAAAACAAGATATCATATATTGTATGAACACTACTTACGCAATTGTTGATAATGACACGCTTGTATTGCGATATATGCAACTTCTTCTTAAAAGTCGTTTGCCTGAAAACTTTGTTTGTGCATGGATGTGTTCTTCTGCAAAAC
>CAMYPG010000004.1 GCA_947289115.1 uncultured Gardnerella sp. | reverse complement strand
CCAGCGTTTACCCAGATAAGTTCAAGAACGTTACTAACGGCGTAACTCCTCGTCGCTTCGTGCGCTTGAGCAACCCACGCATGTCTGCCCTTATTACTGAGGGTTTGGGCACCGACGCATGGCAGGGTGATTTGGAGCTTCTTGAAGGTTTGAAGCCATTGGCTGACGATCCAGCATTCGTTAAGAAGTTTGCTGAAGTTAAGAAGCAGAATAAGCTTGCCTTCGTTGATTTTGCAAAGCACAAGTATGGCTTTGAAATCAACCCAGATACTATGTTTAACACCATTGTTAAGCGTTTGCACGAGTACAAGCGCCAGTCCATGAAGATCCTCCAGGTTATCTCCACATACGCTGGAATCAAGAATGGCACAATCGACGTAGACAAGATGCTTCCACGCACCGTGTTCTTCGGCGCTAAGTCTGCTCCAGGCTATGCTATGGCAAAGCTTACGATTCAGCTCATCAACAATGTTGCTCGCGTTGTGAACAACGATCCAGCATGCAAGGGCAAGCTTGCAGTGTTCTTCCCACCAAACTACAACATCGAGTTGGCAATGAACTTGATTCCTGCCACCGATTTGGATGAGCAGATTTCTCAGGCCGGTAAGGAAGCTTCCGGTACTGGTAACATGAAGTTCGCTTTGAACGGTGCTTTGACTGTTGGTACTCTCGACGGTGCAAACGTTGAGATTCGCGAGCGCGTTGGCGCTGAGAACTTCTTCCTCTTTGGTATGACTGTTGACGAGGTTGAGAAGCTCTACGCTGAAGGCTACGATCACGGCGGCTCCTACAAGTACTACGAGTCTGATCCTCGCTTGAAGACCGCTGTAGATATGGTTGCTGACGGCACCTTCTCCAACGGCGACAAGAGCGTGTATGAGCCACTCGTTAACGATTGGCTTACCCATGATTACTTCATGGCAATGGCTGACTTCAGCTCTTATATGGATATTCAGGCTCAGATTGAGGAAACTTACCGCGATCCAATGAAGTGGGCTCGCATGGCAGTCTTGAACGTAGCCAACTCTGGTTACTTCTCTTCTGACCGCTCTATCGAAGATTACCTCGATCGCATTTGGCACACTGGCGCTCTTCCAACTGCTGAATAATTATGTAGAAGCATTTTAAAAATTGCTTTAATAAAAAAGGCTGTGACTAGCGTTTGTTGGTCACAGCCTTTTTTATTTATAAAAATAATTAAAAATAAATATCAAAATAAAAAAAAAATAAGATGTGAAACTATGCACTATAAGTGCAGAACTTCACATCTTATATAGCTAAAAATCTGAGTATAAGAATTTTAATTCTATCTAAGCCTCAACTGGCTTAGCTACTTCAGATTCTTCCTTATCTGTTTTTTCAGCACCTAAATCGATTGGTGAAGAGCTGTTCTCCCATGGCTGCTCCCATGGATCATAATCAGGATTATGCTGCTTGTACACATACAATGCTGCAATACCTGCGAGCAGTGCTCCAAAGAGCAGTGCAAAGAACTTCCAACCGCCAGAGGACCTGTTCTCCATGATGGCTCCTTTCGTCAAGCTGACCTGCTCGTCCAAGTCAACAATTTATATCGAGTTTCACTCGCGTACTCACTATCATAGTGATTTTTTTCAATACTCGCATCTTTTTTATCATATAGATTGGTTACAAATATTTAAACTTTGTGTATGCGATTAGATAATGTTATTTTATGAACAATTTTGATGTAAAAAATATTATTAGGCGTTTTAAGATTAATTGCAAAAGCGCTACATATTCACTCATTTATATTTGTGTGTTTGTTTGGCTTGTTGAAATTATTCTTCATACTTTTTCGCCAAACTTATATCAAGTACTTATTGAGAATACAGCATTTTCTCCATTTTTGATTAAAAAATCTATTTGGACTTGGTTTACATCTATGTTTGTTCATTCTCCTGGATTTAGCCACATATTTTTCAACATGCTCTGCTTATATTCTCTCGGAATAGAATTAGAGAAATTCTTTGGCAGGTGTAAGTTCTTCTTCCTATATGCCATTTCAGGACTAGGAGGATGCGTTGCAACCCTACTTTACTGCAGAATGACGGGAAACTGGTTCTTGTCGGCTTATGGTGCATCAGGTGCAATTATGGGGCTTATAGGGGCACTTCTTGTAGCTCAATGGAGACTCGGTGAAAATACTCGAGGAACTTTGATATGGATTGCTTTAACTCTAGCTATGCCTATTATTATTCCAAATATTGCTTGGCAGGCTCATGTTGGTGGTCTTATCACTGGAACAATTTTGGCTACTTTGCTTGGAGTTAATAATCCGATTCTTAAAAAAGCATCTTTTAATGAACGTTTTGCTATATATTCTTTACTGATTCTTATTGTGCTCCTATCTATTTGCATGTTATGTATATGCTAATCAACTTTAAATTACACGTATGTAGTTCTCCACAATTGTGGACACAAAAGTGGATAACTTGGGTATAACATGGGAATATCTGCTCATGTTATCCACAATGTTGTACACAAACGTTGATAACTCAGTCTTTTAAAACCTGTTAACAAGTGCATAAAAGTTATCCACATTTTTTATAAATTGTGATTTTCTCCAATCTTAATAAGAAATAAAATTATGCAATCTAAATTCAATCATCCAAAACATCTAGATCCACAAAGCCAAGAAACACTTGATTTTATTAAGGAAAATCAAGATGCTAACCCTGAAGATGCTGCTTTAAAAGCATCTAATAATCCCAAAATCAATGTTTTATTTGCCGTTAATCAAATAAGCGGAAAACAGATTGCAAAAACAAAACTGCCTAATTGGTATATGAATAAACAAGTAATATATCCAGCTCACATTTCGATGGAACAATGTTCATCGCAAGCAACCGCACAATATAAGGCGCAGATAGTTCATAATCTTATAAAAGATAATAACTTAAACAAGTCTAACACTACACTAATTGATTTAACTGGCGGATTTGGCGTAGATTGCGCAATAATGAGCAAAGAATTCAGTGAATCTATTTGCGCAGAAAAACAAGAAGAATTATCTGCTATTAGCCAGCACAATATGATTGTAATGGGATTAAAAAATGTTCATTGCGTAAATTGCACAAGCTCTGAAGTATTAAATAACGTAAATTCAGCTACCATTATTTACATTGATCCCGCAAGACGCGACCAAAAAGGATCCAGAACATACGCTATAGAAGATTGCACTCCGAATGTTATAAACCTAAAGTCACAGATGCTAGATGCTTCAAAATTTGTGATTATAAAACTATCCCCAATGCTTGATTGGAGAAAAGCTATATGTGATTTTAACGGAAACGTTAGTCAGGTACACATAATTTCTCACAACAATGAATGCAAAGAATTACTTTTAGTATTGGACGCAAATTTACATAACATTATTGAGATTCATTGCGTTAACAATGAAAATATTACTGTTTTTTGCGCAAAATATGATTCGTCTTTACACAAGGTTGAAGAATCTTACGAGATTTTAAATAATGTCACAAATGTTATGGAAAATTGGAGAAATTTAGCTAAATATGTTTATGAGCCAAACGCTTCTATTATGAAAGCAGGATGCTTCAATCTCTTAGTACAAAAATATGGTGTTTATCAAATAGCAAGCAACAGCCACATTTTTATTTCAGAAAATTGTAACTCTGATTTTCCTGGAAAAATTTGGAAAATAGAAGGAGTCTGCAGCATGAATAAAAAAGAAATCAAGCAAATTATTTCAGACTTAGAGTACGCGAATATAGCCACGTACAATTTTCCAATTAGTGTTAATGATTTGAAGAAAAAACTTAAATTAAAAGATGGTGGTACAACTAGAATTCTGGCTACTACGGATAGTAAAAACCAGCACGTAATTATTAGAGCAAGTCAAGTAACAGATAAACAGATAATATACAATAAATAAATTAATGGCTGCGCACTCATGCACGCAGCCATTAATCAAGATTTAAAAAGTTCTATTAACTTTTTATCTCCAACACATTGTCATTAAGAATCCAGCCATAACCAAGCATGCTGCAATCAAAAGATTAAATGCTCCAATCCCAGGAATTGGTAGAGAAGGATTCAGGTAGTAAACAACCGCCCAGAACAAACCAACAATCATAAGCGTGCAGAAAAGCGGAACAAACCAACCAGCATTAGCCTTTGTTCCTTTAATTGACTCTTCAACTCTACGAGTATTTTCTTCTTGACGCTTCATCATTCGCTGTATCTGCGGAGACAAAGAATCTTTGTCCGCAGTCGCATTCAGCACAGCTTCAACCTGCTCCATAGGCACGCCATACAAATCTTCTTTAGAAGATTCTTTTGCTTCGCCAGCATCGGCAGATGAAGCAGCATTCAATGTGTTTAATTCTTCGTCAGCCATAACAGTAACTCTCCAATCAATCGGCTACACGCTATAATAATAGTTACACTCGAACGCAATAAGAAGACTGGATGCTATGGCTAGACAAACAGGTAAACACAGCGCTAAAAAATCGCTGTTGGGAAGCATTGCTGTGGCATTAGCTATCTCTTTTACAGGATATTTATTTATTACCAACTTGCGTATTAATCGTACAGCGTTTGTTACATCAGACACTGGTCAGATGGTAGAAAGAAATTCTCAAAGAGCAAAAAGTTTAAGAGAAGATGTTAAAGAGCTAGATTCACAGGTAAATCTTCTAAACAAAACTTTAACGAATAATACAAATGATGCAGATTCTTCTGACGACACTGGTGCTAGCACAATACTCCCAGCAATACAGGGACCTGGAATTAGTGTTACACTGAACGATTCACCACTGTGGAAAACAGCCGTAAACGGGTCTGGAAGCTCCGCAAACATAAATGACTACGTAATACACCAACAAGACATAGAAGCTGTGGTAAATGCCCTTTGGAGAGGTGGAGCAGAGGCAATAACAATCCAAGACCAACGCATACTATTCAATTCTGCTGTTGTTTGTATCGGAAATGTGCTTATGCTACAAGGTCATCAGTACTCGCCACCGTATAGAATATCTGCTATTGGCTCAATCGAAGACATGGTAGATGCGCTGGATGACTCTCCAGCAATTCGAACATATAAAGACTATGTCAGCGGTTTTGGGTTGGGATGGAAAGTGGAAAAAAAGAGTAATCTAAAATTCGCAGAATCTTCTGCACTTTTACAGCCGCTACGATATGCTTCGGTTCCAAAAGATGCCGATTTTATTAGTAGTAATATTTCGCCACAACACCATTCCAACAGGCAATAAAGGAGTAACATGAAGCGTTCTAACAATATGCACGAACGTAGCGAAACTAAACACGGCAAAACCAGTATTATCTGGCAAGCAGTTGGTGTTGTAGGAGAACTTCTTATTTCTTTCGCTGTTATTTGTGCACTGTATATTGTCTGGCAAATGTGGTGGACGGGCGCACAGGCTGAACATATACAAGTTGAAACACGTCAATCTGTTTCTTGGACAAACCCTGCTGCTGGTCCTAAAACAAAAATTGCTCTTCCTCAAATAGACAATCCTCCTAAATTACAGGGCGTTAAACACGGAGATCTTCTAGCGCGAATCTATATTCCGCGCTTCGGTGATCAATGGGAGCGTAATGTTATTGAAGGCGTAGATATGGAGATACTTAATCGTCGAGGATTAGGTCATTATCCTAAAACTGAGTTGCCTGGAGAAATTGGAAACATTACAATTATTGGTCACCGCAATGGTTATGGTCAGCCTCTTGCGGATGTTGATAGGTTCCAAAAGGGAGATTCTATTATTCTTCGAACTAAGGATTATTGGTTCGTTTACAAATACATTACTCACAAGATTGTTAGACCAGAACAGGTTGAAGTTCTTGACCCAGATCCAATAAACCATAGTAAAGAGCCAAAGAAACGCATGATCACTATTATTACATGCGAACCTAAGTTCTCTACGCCTAAGTTCCGCTTTGTTAGCTTTGGCGAGCTTGATTATTGGGCTAAAGTTTCTGACGGTATTCCAAAAGAGCTTTCTACTTTAGACGAAAACGGAAAAGTTAAGTTTGTTAATAATGAGAAACAATCTTTGATTTCTCACCTTGATTCACTTGTTCCGCTTATGATCGGCGCGCTGATAGTTTATTTGATTATCTTTGCTGCTGGAGCTATTGCATGGCAGTGGCCGTTAAGACGCGAGATTAAAGCAGGTCTAAAGCCAAAGCCTGAATTCAGCATCTTTGGCGGACTTATGAGGCTACAGCCTGGAATTCTTCCAGTGAGATTAATTCTCTCCTTAATTATCTACCTAATATGCATGATGATACTTATGCAATGGGTATACCCGTTTGTTTCGGCAAATATACCATTCTTAAGAGAAATGTCTGCATACACAGCAACGCCTTACTAAGGGGTAAGTAGATAATAAGTAAGTAGATAAGATTAATAAATAATAAAAATCAGGGTTAGGATGATTTCTTAACCCTGATTTTTTCGTATAAGATTAGATAATCTACTTTTGGTTTATGTACAAAAACTAACTAAAACACGTGGACATTAAGCATGCACTTAATTAACATATGCATTTAATTAATATAAAAAGCCAGTAAGCTTATTAAACTTACTGGCTTTATGCTTTTGCTTTTTACAAACCTGTATTTGTTGTTGTAGTAGATGTAGATGGGTCTTCAGTAGAAGGTTTATTCAAATCTAACCCAGTACCTGGCTTTGTAAGGTCCGATGGAGGAGTAGCAGATTTCACAGTCAAAGTGATTGTTGAACCTTTGTCAATCTTTGCTCCTTCTTTTTCAGACATTCCAGTAACTATGTCATCATCTTTAGCTGATGCATCAGATGCAACAACCTTAAAGCCTTTTGCTTCCAATACTTGTTTAGCCTGCTTGAAAGTTACAGTGCCAACAGCCAAACGAGGAACTTCAACTTTAGGCTTTCCTTTAGAAACATATACTGTTACAGAGCTATGAGGCTTTACTGCAGCACCAGAAGATGGGTTCATCTTGGTCACAGTTCCTTCAGATGCAGTATCAGATTCTTCCTCAACAACATTTACAGTAAAACCAAGATTTTGCAATTCGCTTGTTACAACATCCTTAGATTGTCCAACTAAACCATCAGGGACCTTTGTAAGACCAGAAGAAATGTATAAGGTAACCATAGACCCCTTGTCTGCAAACGAATCTGCAGAAGGATCTGTACGAGTAACATGATTCTTCTTAACTTCCGTGCTATCTTCTACACGAACATTAGATATCTTAAATCCAGCACGTTCAAGAGCTTTACGTGCTACATCTTGCGATTTACCAGTAACATCTGGAATCTTAGTAGACTGTGGACCTACAGAGAACCATACGCTTACTCTAGATCCTGAAGAAACTTTAGCTCCACCTTTAGGAAGCTGTTTTGTAAAAGTTCCTTCTGGTTGAGAAGATTTATCATCTTCCAAAATATCTGGGATAAGACCAAGAGCTCGCAACTTTTCGCGAGCAGCATCCTGCGTTGTTGTTTCTGTAAATGTAGGAACTACAACTTCTCCAGCAAGTTTACTGCGATTCAAAACCAATAAAATTCCAGCAACAACAATTGCACAAACTACAGCAGATATAACGGAAGTAATAACAATTCTCTTACTTCTTTTTGCTCTATTAGCTGCAAGCTGCGCTGCTCTAGTGTTATAACCAGTATTTTGAGTATAAGGCTCAAATTGACCTGTAATAGCACCAAAGCTTTGAGTTGATGCGGTATCAGCATTGTTCATTGCTTGTGTTGCAGCATTCTGCTCAGCCTGCTTTCTAGCACGCATATTAGCCAAATCCGTCAGAGGATTAAATGCTGCAGCAACAGGAACACCACCATTCATAAAAGCCAATATGTCATTTTTAAATTCTGCGGCAGTTGCATACCTATTCTGGCGGTCCTTCGCCATTGCTTTGGCACAAATCTTATCCCACATAACAGGAAGACCAGGAACAAGCGTACTTAATGGCGTTGCAACCTCAGACACATGCTGATACGCAATTGCAACAGCTGAATCACCTGTAAAAGGAGGTCTACCAGTTAGCATCTCATATAAAACACAGCCAGCAGAATATAAGTCAGATCTCATATCTACTTGTTCTCCACGAGCCTGTTCAGGAGACAAGTATTGAGCAGTTCCAACCACGCCCTGTGATTGTGTCATTGTTGTTGCAGAATCGTCCAATGCCCTAGCGATTCCAAAATCCATAACTTTAACAATGCCCTGCTCGGAAATAATAATATTTCCAGGCTTAATATCCCTATGAATTACACCCATTCTGTGCGAATACTCAAGAGCATTAAGAACTCCGAGCATAACCTGCTCAGAGTCTCTTTGACTCAAAGCACCATTCATTTTAAGAATATCGCGTAAAGTTTTACCCTTAACATATTCCATAACAAGATATGGCAGATGCTCTTCTACACCATTGTCATCTTCTACAGATTCTTCTCCAGAATCATAAATATTAACTATGTTAGGATTGTTCATCTGAGCAATTGAATGTGCTTCTCTGCGGAATCTAGATAAGAAAATCTCATCATTTGCCAGATCAGAACGCATAATTTTAACCGCAACAGTACGACCAAGACGTTTATCTTCTGCGATTCTCACCTCGGCCATTCCGCCACGACCAATTAATTCACCTAATTGATACCGTCCATTCGCTAATGAGGTAGGCATTGTGTTACTCATTGCTGCTCCTTGCGGTTGTTATTGTTTAAAATGTTAATAATATTCACTTGAGTTTTTGGAACACTTCTCACGCTACGAGCAGGACGCTGAACAGCGGAAGAAGGTACTGAGTTTTTATTATTAAATGCTGTTTGTTGATCTAAAAGTCTTCTTTCTATTTTCGAAAGAACTTTTGACACTACTAGAGCATCTTTAGGTCTGTCTTTTGGATTTTTAGAAAGCATTGACATTACAAACTGTCTTAATTGGATATCAACACTATCTGGAAGAGGTGGAACAGGATCGTTAACATGAGCTGCTGCAATATCTACAGGCGTAGCTCCAGTAAATGGTCTGTGTCCACAAAGTCCTTCGTAAGCAACAACTCCGAGAGAATATATGTCAGATTGAGCAGTAGCTTGTTCTCCTTGAGCTTGTTCTGGAGAAATATATTGAGCCGTTCCTACTACCATTCCATCCTGAGTTATTTGTTCTTGATCACTAGAATAAGAAACACCAAAATCTGTTATTTTTACACTTCCAGTATCAGAAACCATAATGTTTGCTGGTTTAACGTCTCTGTGTATAACACCATGAGAATGAGCTACAAAAAGACCTCTAGCTGTTTGAATAAGAATAGGAAGCAAACGAGTTGGTTCCACAGTTTTTTCTTTATGATACAAATCTGCTAAAGATTTACTAGGCACATACTCCATAATCAGGAAGCCAATACCATCATGCTCATAATAATCAAATAATGCCGCAATATTAGGATGCGCTAAATTGGCTGAATTATGTGCTTCTGCGCGAAGTCTACGCAACTTAGCTTCAACATTGTTAGTGTCTGTTCTAAGAGCTTTAATTGCTACAATCCTGCCGAGCTGTATGTCAAAACCTTTCCATACCTCGCCCATACCGCCTTGTGCAAGACGTCTATCTAACCTATATCGATGATGAACTAATTGTCCTTCAACAAGTTTCATTGCTTAAGAGCCTCCTTCATCACCTGCTTCATAATAGGTCCTGCAGTATAAGTTCCATATGTGTTCGCATTATGAACTACTACTGCTATAGCTATTTTAGGGTCTTCTGCTGGGGCAAATCCAATTACCCACCCATTTGCAGACTGATTTTTTACACCAATCTGCGCTGTTCCAGTTTTTGCTGCAACATGAATATTTGGTAGAGAAAGATTTGAATTTTCTTTAACTACTACACTTTGCATCATACTATTAAGTTTTGCAGCTGTCTGTGCACTAATAGCTTGGCTCATAACAGTAGGATTTGTTTGCGATATAACAGACAAATCACTAGATCTTACGCAATCAACCAAAGTTGGTTTCATAAGAGTTCCGTTATTAGCTATAGCCGACGCAATCATAGCATTTTGAAGCGTAGTAATCTTTGCATCTCCTTGACCTATAGATTCTAGAGCTAATTTATCTTGAGATGGTTTAGTAGAAAGTAATGATGTTACTACTCTCATAGGGAAACCAGTTGAATCTGATCCATCTAAAGTAAATGAGCTAAAGAATCCAAATTTCTTAGCTTGCTTTATTATTGCGTCAGACCCTAACGATATTCCTAACTGTGCAAAAGCAGTATTTGAAGAATAAGCTAAAGCATCTTCAAATGATATTTGTCCGTTAACTCCATTTGCGGGAACAACAACATTTGTTAAATGTGTTCGAGTTCCAGGAAGAGTGTAGCTTGATCCAGCTGGAATCTGAGTATTTAAATCATATTTTCCAGATTCTAACGCTGCAGCAGCAATAAGTGTTTTTAAAGTAGATCCTGGTGCATACAGTTCAGAAATGGAACGATTAAGCATCGGATTATAAATATTAGATATAAGATCCTTGTAAGACCTATTTACAGAAGAAATATTGTGAGAAGCAAGAAGGGAAGGATTGTAACTTGGAGTGCTAACCATTGCTAGTATTCGTCCAGTTTTTGGCTCTATAGCAACTAAAGCACCTTCTTTATTTTTTAGTAAATTATATGCAAGAGTCTGAAGCTTAGTGTTAATAGATGTTTCTATTGAAGCACCCCTATTTTCTGCTCCAGTAAACAATGACTTAAACTTTTGAAGGAATAAAGCATCTGACTTTCCACTTAAAAGCTCATTCCTTGACGCTTCTATTCCTCTATCAGCTCTTTGACTTATTGAATAATATCCTGTAATCGGAGCATAAACTTCACCATTGAAATATGAGCGCTGATAAACAAAAGCATCTTTAGATGGATCAGATTTCGCTAATACTGTTCCATCAGACGCAAGTATTGCTCCTCTAGGAGACCCAAATTCATGGTATAGTGCTCGTCTATTTCTAGGATCTGAATTTAACTCGTTTGCTTTTATAGAAGTTATGTAAGTACTAGAAACACAAAGTATTACGAATAATATTATTACTGCAGTAAAAAGCTCTTTTAAACATTTATTCATAACTTTCACCTCCATCTTCTTTAAGATCAGAGGCTTTATTTTCTCTCTCCCTAAGTTCTCGTTCTCTTAAGGCAGCTAAAGCTTCGTATTGGAAAGTATCAGACATAACAGCAGTTTCAGGCTTATTTGCAGCATTAGAGATAACAATCAAAATAGCAGCAAGCAAATAATTTGCCACTAATGAGGATCCTCCAGCAGCCATATATGGCATTGTTAAACCAGTTAAAGGAATTACAAGAGTAATACCTCCAACAACAGTAAAAACTTGGAAAGCCATTGTAAAAACTAAACCAGATGCAAGGAGTTTTCCAAAACCATCCTTGATTTTCATTGCCGTTATCATACCCGAAGCAATAATAATCAAGTAAAGCATTAATACTATGAACAAACCCGTCAATCCTAATTCTTCACCAACTGAAGCGTAAATAAAATCAGAATTAGCAAGAGGTGTCAAAGATGGGTGACCTTGCCCTAATCCGGTTCCTGTAACACCACCAGCTGCCAATCCAAATAATCCTGTAACAATCTGAGCAGAACCACCTGGGAATCTATTGTAAATAACTGGGTCATACGGGTTAAGCCAAGCATCTACTCTATATTGCACGTGAGCAAATAATTTAACAGCTACAAAGCATCCAATCATGAATGCTATAAATCCAATTGCAAGCCAACCTTTTCTGCCTGTAGCAACATACAACATAGAAACAAACATTGCGAAGAACATTAAAGATGTTCCTAAATCGTGTTGTACAACAAGAACACACATTGATGCAGCCCAAACAAGTGCGATAGGACCCATGTCTTTAAATCGCGGAAGATGCACGCCTAAAATCTTTTTTCCGCCAACAGCAAGCCTGTCTCTATGGTCAAACAAATATGCTGCAAAGAAGAATGCTAAGAATAACTTTGCAAATTCTCCAGGTTGAAGAGTGTGGTTACCAAAACCAATCCATATTCTTGCTCCGCCAATTTCCTTACCAACTATAGGAAGCATTGGAGATAGTAACAATATAAAACCTATTATCATGCTTACATACGAGAAACGTCTAAGTATTCTGTAATCTTCAAGAACAAGCACAAAAATTATTGACAAAACAAGAGCAACACAAACCCATATAAGCTGTTTCATAGCAATATCTGTATTGTGCTGTTTATCTATCCTAGCAATCATTACTGTGCCGATAGTTGTAAGCAGAAGCATACATGGCAATATAACTTGACTACAATAAGGTTTTTTTACTATTAAAACTCCCCATAGAACCAAGTATAATGCTGTTGTAAAAGTAAGCATTCCAATATAATCTGCTGGAATATATCCATTAATCCTCAAAAACATCTGCAAAAATGCTAATGAAGATATAATTATGGAAAACAGAAGTAGAGAAATTTGTTTAATTCTAATACTCAACATATTCATGAGGTTTTACCCCCTGAATCAGAGTCTGAATTTACAACTCCACTATTATTGCCATCTTTATCGTCTAAACTAGATTTAGCACTTTTTTGTTTATTACTGCGTTTTTCAATCTCTCTAGCACGCATTTCACGTCTTATTAATTTTGCGTGTCCTCTAGCTTCTTTAAGACTGCTAAAACTTATTCCTTCATCTAGCTGATCTTGCCAAGATTTATCTAGGTTTTTTACTCTAATATCTGTTTCTTCGATCTGATGAGAAAGTTCTAAACCAAAAATATTTGTAGGAACACCCTGGTAAATAACTACTCTATCGTTACCTTTACCAATGTAATACTGCTTTTGAGTCCACGAATATACAAGATATGCTCCAGAAGCCACAATAGCGCATACTACAAGTATTGCGAAAGCAACTCCTATTCTCATCCATCTTTTTCTAATCTTATTTGCTTTATGCGCTTCAGCTTGTTCTCTTTTTACAGCTCTAGCAACATCTGGATCTCTAGGATCAGTTGAGATTCTTCCATTCTTCTTTTTTACAATAGGAATCTCATTTGTATCTGTAGACCTAAGTTCTTCTTCATTTCTTAAGTGAGAAGGCTGAACTAAACGAGTTGTTTCAACTTTTTCAACATCTTTTTCACTCGACTTTTCACCATCTTGTATAAGAGCAGCGGCTCTTTGAGCAGGTGAATTTTTACCTTCTCTCAACACGGGTGTGGAAGATACTGCCTTATTAACAATATCTGCTATCGATTCCAAATCCTTACTTGCAGCACCGCCAATCAATGGTGTTTGGTGAGGTAAATCAAAAGCATCTGCGTCTAGCGCCAAAGTCGCATCCGCAATAACAGCTGTGGCATTATCGGTACTTCCAGCTTTAAGAGCCATTGAAACAAGTTTTTGAGCACATTCTTCTTGATTAGATACACTGCTCATAACTTCTTGAATAGTGGAATCTTCTAATACTCCACATACTCCATCTGAACAAAGCAACCAGCGATCTGAAGGATGAGCTAATCGAATTGCCATATCTGGGCGTGGATCAATATCAAAATCACCTAATACTCGCATAACAACATTGCGCTGTGGATGATTTCTTGCTTCTTCTGGAGTAATATGACCAGTATCAATTAAATGTTGAACATAACTATGGTCACAAGTCATTCTTATAAGATGATTATCTCGCAACAAGTATGCTCTAGAATCACCTAAATGTGCAAGAACCCAGTATCCGTTTACTAAAGAAACAGCTGTTACTGTCGTTCCCATGCCAGCAAGACGTCTTTCACGCTTAGCTTTTCCAACAATCGCGTCGTGAGCTGCCATAATTGACGTTTCCATCATAGAAGAAACAGCTTTTACATCATTTGGTCTTGAATCCTGCTCAATATGAGCTAAAGATCTTATTGCAATAGTGGACGCCGTATCTCCACCAGCATGGCCACCCATACCGTCACAAATAGATGCTAAACGCTCTCCTGCGAACGCTGAGTCTTGATTATTACTACGAACTGTACCAACATCACTAACAGCCGTGGAATACATAAACAACGCTTTATCAATAAATGAAGCTTTATTAAAATTATTTTCTTTATCTCGATTAGTGTTTTTATTATTTAAAGAATTATATACAGTATCGGAATTTCTACTATCAATGTCTGAATCTAATTGTGTCATATAATCACCTCAATTCAAACATTGTTGCGCCAATTCGCACAGAAGTGCGTGGTTGCAAAACGACTGGTTCATTAACTCTATTATGACCAATCATAGTTCCATTAGTACTGCCCAAATCTTCGAGTACCCAAGATTTTACAGATTGATTAAAATAAACACGAGCATGATGAGACGATACAAATTCGTCATTTAAAACTACAGTATTGTTT
Organism: uncultured Gardnerella sp.; assembly: GCA_947289115.1. Classification (GTDB taxonomy): domain Bacteria; phylum Actinomycetota; class Actinomycetes; order Actinomycetales; family Bifidobacteriaceae; genus Bifidobacterium. The sequence continues at coordinate 77,629 of CAMYPG010000004.1, read as the reverse complement.
GCAGATCTTCCAAGAGTTACACCAGATGGTTCAAGAGGGAAGGATGATCCAGCCAAAGGACCATCAATAATAACAAGTAAAGTAGGATTTTCTGAAAGTTTATTAGATTCTTCATTCCTAGAAACTATATTATTTTGATTATTTTCACTACTTGAATTACTTGGCTTACGACGATACTTATTCTTAAAAGAACGAGACTTTTTAGGACTAAAAATCTCAATATCTCTACGAAGAGAACGAACAGCAAACCACACGAATACCCACAAAAGTACTAAGAAACTGTACTTAAGTATAGCAAAAGTTAACTCGGTTAATATCATGCGCGTACTCGTATCTCTTTATATATTCGTCTATTACTCCTGATCTTGTGATGAAGCCCAATAGAAAATACGAGTACGTCCGATAGTTATAGTATTTCCATCTAAAAGTGTTGCTGCTGGAGTTTGATGTCCTTCAACATAAGTTCCATTAGTAGAACCAAGATCTCTGGCAATAACACCATCAGGCGTAATATCTATTCCAAGATGTCTACGAGAAATACCAGGATCGTCAATAACAATATCGCAGCCAGATCCTCTGCCTAATATAGTGCGATCCTTTGTTAACAAATATCTATTTCCATTAATTTCAAGCATTGGATGATTTTCTGACTGTTCTTGAGTTGTTACAGGAACAGCATTTCCTGGAACAGAGTCAGAAATCAAATTGAAATTACCTTTAGCAAGATCTGTGTCTTCTTCAAAAATAACTGCAACAGGTCCAACAAACGCATAATGCTGGCTTTTTGCATATTGTGTAAGATTATCTGCAAGCTCGTTAGCTAACGCTTCACTACCAAGCTGATCAAAATCTGGCGTACTCAGTTTAAAGTGATATTCATTCGGAGCAACTGTACGATCGCGATCAATTGGCATAGATTGATTATCAATCTCTCGCTCTAATGCACTGGAAAGATCAACAGGCTGCAAGTCTTTAGAGCCGAATTTTGCGAAGACCCCGTTCATTGCACCTTCAACGCTCTTCTCAAGTCGGTCAAGCATGCTCATTGTAAACCCTTTCTATCTTTTCCTCATATTACTCGTCACCTCGTACGGTGTTCAACTTATTACATTCGTATATTAATACTTGTTTAATCAATATTCTTTTATATTACAAAATCATCCATCAAATCATCCATTTAAATAAATAAACACGCATACTCATAATACATATTTATCATATATATTTCTAAGTGTAATCTTTAACTATGAATCAAAAAAATCAGTTTTATGACTTTTGGCAAAAAATAGTAGATAATAAAAAGTCTTCTATTGTTTTACTTCTTGCCATTTTAATCCCTTGCATTGGTAAAGGGGTGCTTGTTATGAGTGAGGAAAGATCTTTAGAAACAGGCATCGTTGCATTTTTCCATAATTATTCCCCATCTTTCATAATGTCTATTTCAAAGATTCTTGCAATAATTTTTTCTACAAAATGTTGCATAGTCATACTTCTTGTTTTATCTATTATTTCTTACTTTATTAAAAGAAATTGGCGTATAACTCTTACACAACTTGTTATTTCTCTTTTGCCTATGGTTTATATTTTTGCAATTAAATTCATAGTTCATAGACCTAGGCCTTTTATTGGAGTAAAGGTTAAACTTCCACCAGATCCAAGTTTTCCAAGTGGTCATACTGCAGCAGCTGTTGCGATTTGCGCTATGATTCTTATGATTCTTTATGTATCTAATAAATCATTGTTAAAACTTGGCTTGATAATAAGCATTGTTGTTGTTGTAATAGTGGCTCTTTCTAGGCTTGTTGTTGCAGCTCACTTCCCTACTGACGTTATAACTTCTGCAATAATGTATCCAATATTAGTTATGTATAATCTTGATTTCTTTAAAAACAGTAGTTTTATTAATAGAAAAATATTAAAAAGATAAAGGTAAATAAACAATGTTTAATGGTTTTAAAAAATTTATTGCTCGTGGCAGCGTTATCGACATGGCAGTCGGTGTTGTTATGGGCGGTGCTGTTACAGCAGTTGTTAATTCAATAGTTAAAAATATTATTAATCCTCTTATAGCAATAATTTGTGGAAAACCAGATTTAGATGGTGTTCTAACAATAACAATAAATGGTGCAACTATTTCGTTTGGTGCTGTTATTGGATCTGTATTAAATTTCCTTATTATTGCTGTAGCTGTTTACTTTTTCATTGTTTTGCCTATTAACAAATTGAGAGAAATGGGTGTTAATTTCTTAAATATTGAAAAAGAAAAAACAGATGAAGAAAAACGCAAGGAACGTGAAGAAAAAATGATTAAAGTATTGGAAGATATTAGAGATTCTGTTTCTAAGTAAAAATGCTTTGATTTTAATTTAAAAATTCCCCCGCTAGTCTAAATAAGATTAACGGGGGAATTTTTGATTATTTTATTTTAAATCACTTATTTTAATCATCGCCAAGAGTTAGATGGATTCCACCAACTAATGAACCAACAACGTTATATAGCAAAGCACCAATTGCAGAAAGTAGTGTTAAAATAACTATTTCCACAACAGAAAGAATTGTTACAGCACTTAAAATTGTTGGAAGAGAGAATACATCAGCAAGATTAAAACCGTTGCTATTCAAACCTGTTGACGAAACAATCTGAGTTACTTGATCAAAGACACCAACCATGTTTAGAAATAGCCAAACTAATCCTGCTGCAATTACTTGAATTATTCCTCCAGCTACGCTAAGAAGAAAAGTAACTTTTGCAACAGACCACGCATCTACCCTAACTAAGGAAAGACTCATTCTTCTAGCACGCGGCTGACTAGTTTTTCTCTTGGCATAACCATTAGATTCAAAACTAGCTGTTCCACCAATTGTTCTTGGAGAATTAGTGTTAGATTCGCCATTAACTTTGCTATTGGATGTTTCAAAATCCTCACTCATCTAAGTTCCTTCTGCTAGTATTTTCTTCTACTTCTTCATTCTTATTGTCACTTTCATCATCTCTTTCCTCATTACGAGCTATAGAGATGATTTCGTCACCCTTATCTGGCTTAGCTAAAGTCACGCCTTGAGTTGTTCTACCAGTACGTTTAACCTCGTTAACATCAGAGCGAATTACCTTACCAGACTTCATAATTGCCATTACTTGATCTGTTTCTTCAACAATCAAGGCACCAACCAAAGAACCGCGACCTTCTGCAAGTTGAACAGCTTTAACACCGTATCCGTTTCTTCCTTGCAAACGATACTCTTCAATAGCAGTTCGCTTAGCAAATCCTTCGTTTGTAACAACGAGAAGATCTTTACTTGTTTCTACAGATACAACATCCATATCAAGTAATTCATCGCCTTCTCTAAATCGCATGCCTTGAACGCCTGCAGTTTGGCGACCCATTGGTCGAAGTTGTTCATCATCTGCTCTAAACTTAAGGCTCATACCAAGCTTAGAAACAAGAATAATGTCGTCTTCTGGGTTGCATAATGCTGCACCAATCAGCTCGTCTGTTGGCTCTCCAGTTTCTTCGTTTGCCATTAGTCGAACAGCAATCAAACCGCCTTGACGTGGAGAATCATATTCTTGTAAAGCAGTTTTCTTAACTTTTCCAGAACGAGTTGCCAAAACCAAATACTTTGCTACATCATAATTTGGAATTGATAATACTGCTTGAATTGTTTCTCCAGGAGCAAACTGAAGCAAATTAGCAACATGCTGTCCTTTAGAATCTCTTGATCCTTCTGGAAGCTCATATGCTTTAATGCGATAAACGCGTCCGCGATTAGTAAAGAACAACAACCAATTGTGTGTAGAAGTTAAGAAGAAGTGATCTACAACATCATCTTCACGTAATTTAGCGCCTTTAATTCCTTTACCACCGCGATGCTGAGCACGATACTCGTCTGCCTTAGTACGCTTAATATAGCCTGCGCGAGTAACTGTTACAACAACGTTTTCTTCGGCAATAAGATCTTCAACATTCATTTCACCTGAGAATGGAAGAATTCTAGTTCTGCGCTCATCGCCATATTTAGCAACAATTTCATCAAGCTCATCGCCAACAATTTTGCGCTGACGTTCTGGGCTTGCAAGAATATCATTGTAATCTTCAATCTTGCGCATTAATTCTTCATGTTCGTCGAGAATCTTCTGACGTTCCAAAGCTGCAAGTCTACGAAGCTGCATTGCAAGAATAGCATCTGCTTGAACATCATCAACATCAAGCAAATTCATCAAACCAGTGCGAGCAGTATCAACATCTTTAGATGAACGAATTAAAGCAACAACTTCATCAATCATATCCAAAGCTTTTAAGTAGCCTTGCAAAATATGATCTCGCTCTTCAGCCTCTCTCTTTAAGTAGCGTGTACGCCTATCAATTACTTCAAGCTGATGACTTACCCAATGACGAATAAACGCATCCAAACTCAAAGTGCGCGGCACACCATCAACAAGCGCAAGCATGTTAGCGCCGAAAGTTTGCTGCAATTGCGAATGCTTATACAAGTTGTTCAAAACAACTTTTGGAACAGCATCTCTTTTAAGAACAAGTACTAAACGCTGACCAGTACGGCCAGACGTTTCATCGCGCATATCTGCAATGCCTTGAATCTTTCCATCTCGCACAGCTTCCCTAATAGAGGCAGCTAAACGATCAGGATTAACTTGGTATGGAAGCTCAGTAACAACCAAGCACATACGTCCCTTAATTTCTTCGGTATTAACAACAGCGCGCATTGTAATTAAGCCGCGACCAGTGCGGTACGCTTGCTCAATTCCCTTGTGACCTAAGATTGTTGCTCCAGTAGGAAAATCAGGGCCTTTAATTCGCTGAATTAAAGCTTCAAGAAGCTCAGAATTACTAGCATCTGGGTGGTCCAAAGCCCAATGTACACCATCGGCAACCTCACGCATATTATGAGGTGGAATATTTGTTGCCATACCAACAGCAATACCAGCAGAACCATTAACTAAAAGATTCGGGAAACGAGCTGGCAAAACTGTTGGCTCTTGAGTTTTACCATCGTAGTTTGGCAAGAAATCAACAGTATCTTTGTCAATATCTCGAACCATTTCCATAGCAAGAGGCGCCATACGGCATTCCGTATAACGCATTGCTGCTGCAGGATCATCACCTGGGGAACCAAAGTTTCCTTGACCATCAACAAGCATGTATCTCATTGACCAAGATTGAGCCATACGAACCAAAGTGTCATAGATAGCAGAATCACCATGAGGATGATACTTACCCATAACGTCGCCAACAACGCGAGAGCACTTGTTATACCCTCTATCTGGCCTATAGCCGCCATCATACATAGCGTAAATAACACGACGATGCACTGGTTTTAAGCCATCTCGAACATCTGGTAAAGCGCGCTCAACAATAACAGAAAGTGCATAAGCAAGATATGATTCGCGCATTTCCTGCTGCAAATCCATGTGTTTTACGCGAGCACCTTTCATTAAGCCGTAATCAGTATTATCTGATTCTTGCGGACTTTGTGGTTCCATAGACCCATCAGGCAACTGATCTCTATATTCACCATCATTAGCGGCGTTTATTTCGTCTACCACTGCTATTCCTTCTTATTTATATTTTAAAGTTTATTTTGCTTTATTTTTACGTTGATTTATTAACTATTTTTAAGCATCAATAAATCTTGCATCATGAGCATTACGTTGAATAAAGAGCCTACGAGGTTCTACTTCGTCTCCCATAAGCATTGAGAATGTCTCATCAGCTCGAGCAGCATCTTCAATATGAATTTGCTTTAAGATTCTGTGTTCAGGGTCCATCGTTGTTTCCCACAGCTCCTGATAGCTCATCTCACCCAAGCCCTTGTATCGCTGAATACCTTCGCCTTTAGGAAGTTGTCTGCCTGCAGCTTTACCTTCTGCAAGAACTCGATCACGCTCAGCATCGGTATAAACAAAGTCATGTGCTCCCTTGCTCCACTTCAAACGGTAAAGAGGCGGCATAGCAACGTAAATGTATCCTGCTGTAATCATTGGACGCATATAACGGAAGAACAGTGTTAAATTCAATGTAGCAATATGAGCGCCGTCAACATCAGCATCAGCCATAATAATGACTTTGTGATATCGAACCTTACTTAAATCGAAGTCTTCACCATAACCGCCTCCAACAGCAGTTATTAAGGATTCAATAGTTTCCGACTTCATCATTCGATCAATTGAAGCGCGCTCAGTATTCAAAATCTTACCGCGCAAAGGCAAAATCGCTTGAGTAATAGGATCTCGTCCTTGAATTGCGGAGCCACCTGCGGAATCACCCTCAACTATAAACAGCTCGCATTCTTCTGGATTATTAGACTGGCAATCCTTCAATTTATCTGGCATTCCAGCAGTTTCAAAGATTGACTTTCTACGCGTATTTTCGCGAGCTTTCTTAGCTGCAATACGCGCACGCGATGCTTCAATTGCTTTTTGAATAATGTTCTTTGCTTCACTTGGATGAGCGTCGAACCAATCTCCAAGCTTTTCAGTCATTACTCGCTGAACAAAGGTTTTAGCTTCAGAATTGCCAAGCTTGGTTTTAGTCTGACCTTCAAACTGTGGAGTTGTAAGCTTTACTGAAACAACTGCTGTTAAGCCTTCTCGAACATCGTCACCAGAAAGATTAGTATCTTTTTCTTTTAATATATTCTTTTCTCGAGCATAACGATTTACAAGAGATGTAAGTGCAGCTCGGAATCCTTCTTCGTGAGTACCACCTTCAGTAGTTGAAATAGTGTTAGCAAAAGTGTGAACTGCTTCCGAATATGCAACAGTCCATTGCATAGCAATTTCGGCAGAAATACCAATTTCAAGATCTTCAGCCTCAAAATCAATAACATCTGGCTCTACAGGAACAGCTTTTCGAGATTTAACCAAATAGTCAACGTAATCTTTGATTCCGTGATCATACTTGTAGCTAACGCTTTGATGCTTTTCTTCACTAGTTGATTCATTTTCTCCTGTGACTTCGTCCCCTGCTTCATCAGGCTTGCGCAAATCAGTTAAAGAGATCTTCAATCCTTTGTTTAAGAAAGCCATCTGCTGGAATCTAGATCGCAAAGTTTCAAAATCGTATGTAGTTGTTTCAAAAATAGCACCATCTGGCCAGAATGTTACGGATGTACCAGTAGATTCACCTTCTTCCATTGGCTTTCCTTTTTCCAATGGTGCTGTTGGATGCTGATCTACATACGTTTGAGTCCAATGAAACCCTTGACGACGAACTTCAATTTCTACGCGTGTAGAAAGTGCGTTAACAACGGATATACCAACGCCATGCAAACCACCAGAAACGGCGTATCCGCCGCCGCCAAACTTTCCACCAGCATGAAGCTTAGTCATAACCGTTTCAACACCAGAAACGCCTTCTCCTGGTACTTCGTCAACTGGAATGCCTCTACCATCATCTACAACTTTTATTGCATTGTCTGGCAATATTGTCACTTCAATGTGAGAAGCATAACCAGCCAAAGCCTCATCAACCGAATTATCTACAATCTCGTATACAAGGTGGTGTAAGCCTCTTGGACCAGTTGAACCAATGTACATACCTGGTCTGATTCGGACTGCTTCTAATCCTTCGAGAACGCGAAGATCGCTAGCATCATAATGTTCAGGAGAAAGTGAATCATCAAGCTGAGCGTCATCGAGTTTATGTTCTTCAATAGAATTTTCCATTGAATTATCTTCAGTGTTTAACACTTTAGATCCCTTCCCGTATTACCTCATGCCAAGAGGCATTTACGAGGTCGATACACGCTAGAAAGCACAAAAAAGGGGTTTCTAGCGATTTAACTATATTACATAACATTCTACACATGCATAATGACCGCTCTTTATTAAGAGCCGTTATTAGTGATTCTTAATATTAAACCTACTATTTATTGATTTTTTGCCTGTTTTTTGCAAAGATGGACCAACTATTTTGACTTCTTTAATATTAATATTTTTTGAATATTCAAATATTTTTTTCTCAAGCATAGGCTTGCAATAGCTAAGTTGAGTATACCAAACGTTTGATTTTGTTCTAACTATTAAAATACCGTCTTTTATTTGATCTATATAACAATTTAAAGATGCACTTTTACCAACTATTTTCCACCAATCTTCTCGCATTCTTGCTATAGCAAGCGGCTCATTCCAATGTTTTTTATTAGCAAAATTACCTAGCAACGAATACAGATTTTGTGGATCCCTACCAGGTCTTCCAAAACTTTCCCAAGCTTTATAAGCATTTTGCTCGTTTATTGTTTTCTTTTCTCCCCTTTTTTCTATAGGAGAAAAAACAATCTCAGGAAGCTTTCTAGTGTCTAATTTTAATAATTTATTTACGGGAATTTTCATTATTTTCCCCTTAACTATTAGAATTATTCTCGATATTATTTTTTCGATTATTAATAATATCTTTTAGTAGATCTTTATGATTAGAGTCAAGATTATTATTAAAGAAATTTTCATCTTGATTATTATTTTTTTCTACTATTTTAGATATATCAATAAATGATTCTTCTGAAAGATTCTCATCTTTTGGTATATCACTTAAGGATGCAACTGTAATAAAAACTTGTTCTTGTTCTTTTGCAAACTCTAAAATTTGTTTTCTTCTAGATTCATCTAATTGTGAAAAAACATCATCCAAAATAACTATTGGTTTTTGATTATTTTTTTCTTCTAAAGTCTTAAATAAAGCCATTTTTAAAGCTAATGCTAGAGTCCATGATTCACCATTAGAAGCAAATTCTTTTGCAGGATGATTATTTATTAATATTGTAAAATCATCTCTATGAGGACCTATTAGGTTGTATCCTCTAGCAACTTCCCCAGCATAAATTCGTTGAAAATGCTCGCTTATAGCTTTTTGCGGAAAATAATCTTCTTTTGATTCAACTTCTAACTCTTCAAAAGACGGATTATATTGTATCGAAGCAAAATTAGAAGATCGGGAAAGTTTATCTACTATTTTAGGAAAAATTTCATTTAACAAATTTATTATTTTTTTTCGATTTTTTGTAAGAATTATTCCTGATTCAATGAATTTACCCGTCCATATTTCCAAATCAGATATAGGATTATATCCATTTGTTGAACTAGCTAAATTATTATTAGATAGACTTTTAAGAAGATATGCACGTTGTTTTGCAATATGATTATATTCTTGTAAAACTTGTAAATAATTTGGTATTAATAGTGCTCCAGCTTGATCTATAAAAGTCCTACGAATATTAGGATCTGAAAAAATCAAATTTTGATCTCTTGGAGTGAAAGAAATTGATTTAACTAATCCAATTATGTCCTTCATATACAATGATTTTCCACTATTAATTCTTGCTCTGTTAGCTCCTTTTGAATTAATCGTAAGCTCATATGTAGTTTCATCTAAATCATTATTATCAAAATTTTTAGTATTAAGTCGTATGGTAGCACAACTGTTATTGCACTCTATCAGTGGCATTAAAGATGATATTCTATGACTTGTTCCAGTAGCTATAACTTCTATAGCTTCAACAATATTAGTTTTACCTAAACCATTTGAGCCAAATAGAACATTAATTTTTGGAGAAAAGTCTAATACACAACTACTCCAAGAACGAAAATGATCTAGTACAAGTCTTGAAACATACATTTATTTATCTTTAAGGATGCATTGGAACAACAAGATATCTGTAATTCATAGACTCATCGCCATCAGCTTCCTGCTGACCATTAAATTCAACAGGCTTAACTGCAGATGTGATTTTTGCATGAACAAATGGCTCGCTTATAGCGCTTAAACCTTCAATTAAATAATTAGGATTAAAAGCAACTATAATATCTTGACCGTCCATGTCTATATCGATAAGTTCTTTTGCTTGAGATTCTGAATCATTTCCAGCACTTAAAGTTAATTCATCCCCAGAGAAAGACATGTAAATAGGAGCATCTTTTTCTGCAACAAGTGCAACTCGCTTAATAGCATTAATAAGCATTGTTCGATTAATAATTGCATGAATAGGATATTCATCAACAAAAAGTCGATCTACAGAAGGAAATTCTCCATCAATTAGTTGAGAAGTACTTACTCTACCAGAATTTTCAAAACCAAGAATAGATGGTTCTTTATCATTTAGGTTTACAATAACATTTTGATGTTCATCTATTGATCGAGAAATATCTCTAAGAATGCTTCCTTTGATTAGAGTAGAAGTATTTATGTCAGAATGTTCTGGTGTCCACTTAAAAGTTGATCTTGCAAGACGATATCTGTCTGTAGCAGTGAAAGTAACAGAATCATCTTCAAAATGAGCATGAATTCCAGTCAAAACAGGTCTATCTTCTTCTCTTGAAACAGCCACAGAAGCTTGTACTACTGCCTGAACAAAAGTAGGAGCATCTACCTGACCAAGTTTTTCAGGAATTTGTGGTAAATCAGGATATTCTCCTTCAGGCATTAGTTGGAGTGTGAAAGTTGATTTTCCAGAAGAAATAGTAAGAGTAGTTTCATTAGAGGATAAATAGGTTTTTTCTGATGGTAAAGATTTAGTTATATCTGCCATCAATTTGCCTAATACGAGTACACTACCCTGCTCATCTATTCCAGCTTCAACATGATGTCTGCTAGAGAGCTGATAGTTAAAAGCAGAAAGTTGAAGAATTCCATCTTTTGCTTCTAGTTTTAGTCCTGCAAGAATAGGATTAGCTGGTCTAGAATCTATGACTCTAGTTGTCCAAGCTACTGCATCAGCAAAAGAAGCGGAATTAACTTCAACTTTCATTTTTCCTCATTTCTGTTTAAATCTGTGTTTTATTCTATATCATGCTGCCAATTAAAAATCATATTTTATGAAAGTTAGTTGAGTAAGTAATTAAGTATGAATATTAGATAAAAATAAAATAGTAAAAGTAATAAAGTTTGTTAACATGTGGATAAAGTTAAAGAACTGCTGATTTAGAGCCTTTATCCACAATTTAAAAATGTTGACAACACAAAGAGAAGTATGTGCATAAATGCTGAAGTTATCCACATAATTTTCTAGTTTTTATCTTATTAACATTTTTATCGTAGTTAAAAACATTTTATTCACTTTTTAAACGGCGTTTTCCACCAGTTATTCGCAGTTTTTGCCCACATTTGTTACTAACTATGTGGATAACTTTATTTACTTTAATAAACAAATTATGAATAAACTTGTGCAAAACTCTATTTTTTGGAAGGATTTTGTTTCAAACGAACAGTCAATTCCATAACATAGTTATAAATTTCTTGCTTTTCCTGCATTTCGCCACTAATTCTGGTATAAGCATGCATAACAGTGGTATGATCTCTTCCACCAAAAACTTCTCCAATATCAACCAAGCTCATGCTAGTCATTTCTCTAGCTAAATACATTGCAATTTGACGAGCTAAAGCAACATTTTTAGTTCTTGATCTTCCAACCATCTCATCAAAAGTCATATGGAAATATTGAGCAACCTGACCGATAATATCTGTTGGTCTAACTTCAATATCGGATGCAAAAAAGTCCTGTAAAGCTTGCTCAGCTAAAGCCTTACTAACTGGTTGGTTACTAAGAGAAGCAACCGCCGTAACACGAGTTAAAGCGCCTTCAAGTTCGCGAATATTTTCAGTAAAACGTTCCGCAATAAGATCCAAAACATCACTAGGAACATTGGACCCATTCATAGAAGCCATCATTCGTAAAATAGCAATACGAGTTTCTAAATCAGGCGGTTTAATATCTACTGTTAAACCAGATTCAAATCTAGAAATAAGTCTAGATTCAAATCCTCTAAGATTTTTAGGAGCAACATCAGAAGCTATTACGATTCTTTTATTAGCCTGATATAAAGCGTTAAAAGTATGGAAAAATTGTTCAAGAGTTGCTTCTTTACCACCTAAAAATTGAATATCATCGATTAGTAGAACGTCAACTTCGCGGTATCTTCTATTAAAGTTAGCAATCTGACCTTGATTTTGACTTGTATTTTGTAAAGCCTCAATAAATTCATTAGTAAACTCTTCGCTTGTAATATATCGAACTTTAAGGGAAGAATCTTTAACAAGCGCATAATTTCCAATTGCGTTAAGCAAATGTGTTTTGCCAAGACCAGATCCACCGTAAATACACAAAGGATTAAAATCGCGTCCTGAGCCTTCTGCAACTGCCAATGCTACTGTGCGAGCAAAACGATTGGAATCGCCAGGAACAAACGTGTCAAAAGTGGCATAAGTATTCAAATGAGTTGTTGGATCTCTATTAACTGATGCAGGTATATTTGTCTGCTTTTGATTAATAGATTGCACATTGAGATTTGTATTTTGCATGGTTTTCAAACCAGTTGCGTAATCAAAATCTTTCTGTACAGGAATTGAATCATAAGAATCGTCCAAAAAAGATTCAACTTTTTTAGGATCAGAAGAATCATTAGAATCTGACGAATCAGAATTATTATTTGTAGTATTATCTAGCGATTGAGAAGTTTTTGAAGTATTACTTACATTTTGTAAAGTATTGTTATTCTCTTTCTCACTATTTTGGATAATTTTAAATGCTGGAAACATGTCTTTTCCAGTACAAATTTTCAAAGAAGTTAGCAGAGCAGAACTAAGTTCGTTTTGCAGAGCTTGCTGAGTCTCAATATTAGAAACGCATAAAACAATTGTTGTTCCAAAAATAGCTTCAGGTTTTACACTCTCAAACCAACTTTTATCCCGATTGCTTAGAAGTGCATTATGGCGCAACACGGCGAGAGTATTAGACCATACTATGGCGGCTTGAGCACTAGGATCCTCAAAGGCTTCAGACATGTTACACCCCCAATCAAAAGTAATTTCCTTTTCGCATTAACAACTCAGTGTATTTTTTTAATACACATTTATGTGTGAAAAGAGTGCTAGTAGAATATGTTTACTCCGACCCTAAGAAGTTATCCACAGCCTAGCGTGTTGAAAATACTTGTATGTTAATAACATGTGTGTAATTTGTGGATAATGTAAAACTTAGTAATCCACATTTTCCAACGATTTTAAGACGAATTATTTACGTTTTTTAATAGATTTATAAAGTTATTTAGAGAATAAGAATTATTCTAAAAGTCCTATTTAGAACACGATAATTAATAAAATTTTAGTTCTTGGTGAGGGGTGATAGTAATTTGGTATAGCTTGACTCATACGGAGCCATGCTTTTGCATGGCTAAATACAGGAGCGTTAGTTATGAAGAGGACATTCCAGCCTAACAACCGTCGTCGTCACATGAAGCACGGCTTCCGCGTCCGCATGCGTACGCGTGCTGGTCGCGCAGTGATTAACCGTCGTCGTGCCAAGGGCCGCAAGACACTTTCTGCCTGAGCTGGGACGCGTCGTAAAGCATGGATAGGCTGAAAAGCCATCGCGATTTTGTCGCGGTGCTCAAAAAACGACGCAAAGTGTGTTCACGGGATATAGTCGCGCATTATGATATGCGTGTATGTGTAACCGTATTAGACGCGCTTAACGAAGACAGAAAAGTAAGTCCAGATGATATTGCCACGGGTTTTGAAAACACTCCCGCGGCATTTTGTGATACCTTAAAGCAACCTCAAAAAAATGATGTTGCTTTAAGGTTAGGTCTTGCTGTATCTAAATCAGTTGGAAAAGCTGTTATTCGAAATAAGGTAAAACGACGTTTTAGGGTAATAGCAAAAGAGCACGAGTCGTTGCTTCCATATGGTTGCGATGTAGTATTGCGTGCAAAACCTACTGCTGCACAATCTTCGTTTGATTCGTTGAATGAGCAAATCAAAAAGATTTTCGGCAAAATAGCTAAAAATCTTCAAGATCAAAATCAATTCATGCAAACTATGTGCTTAAAAACTAGCGAAGATAGTGATAGTAAAGCAAGCTCGCAGGAGCAGTGATGAATCATGAGCGGTAGAAATAGTGTTGTAGCGAATTTGATTATAAAAGCGATTCGCTGGTATCAACGCGTGATTTCTGCCAAAAGACCTGCTTGCTGTCGTTATTATCCAACGTGCTCAAGATACGCTATAGAAGCCGTTAGCCGCTATGGGGCGTTTAAGGGTGGTATTCTAGCCGTTTTACGTCTGTTGCGCTGTAGACCATGGACTAGCTGCAGTATTGACGACGTACCACGAAAATATTCAATTTTTTATCGTTGCGCCTGGTCTAAAGCGCATGAAGAGCCACGGTTAACTCCCTTGGCTGACGAAGACAAGGATAACTAATGTTTAATCAAGATCATTTCTTACTTGATAACGGAATTTGGGGATGGTTTTATAAAATCCTTACGCCAGTTGAATGGCTTATGACTCAAGTAATGTCACTTTTCCACAAGCTATTTGTTCTTATTGGGATGAATGAAATTGGATTCTCTTGGGTACTTTCAATCGTTTTCCTTGTGCTTGTTGTGCACGCGTGCATATTCCCTGCCTTTATAAAAAGCATTAAAGGTATGCGCAATATGCAAGCAATCGCTCCTAAAATGAAGAAAATTCAGCAAAAGTATAAGGGTAAAAGCGATCCTGCTAGCAAAGAAGCCATGCAGCGAGAAATGATGAAGCTGTATCAAGAAAACAACGCAAATCCTGCAGGAAGCTGCCTGCCAATGATGATTCAAGGTCCAGCGTTTATGAGTATTTGGTACACGCTTTCCGTTATACCATTTATTGCTAGAGGCAAGCATACTGCTCTTGGTGCTTTTGATGTTGCTACAGCACAGCAATTTGTTAAAACTCATGTGTTTGGCGTTGGTGTTTCCGACACGTTTATGACGGTTCAAGCGGGCGGAAAAGTTGTTATTGTAATCTTTGTTATATTGATGTGTGCTGCAATGTGGTACATGCAATTTAACAATATTCGTAAGAATCTTCCGCCAGAATCGAAGCAGGGTCCCCAGTATACGATGCAAAAACTTATGATGTGGGGATTCCCATTAATCTACGTTTTCTCTGCATTCGCTCTTCCATTTGCAATGCTTGTTTATTGGCTTGTAAACAACATTATGAATATGCTTCGCTCTATTTGGCAGGTATATGCTTTCCCAACTCCAGGTTCTCCAGCTGCGGAGGAAAAAGAAAAACGAGATTATAAGAATGAATCCGAACGTCGTAAACGTGAAGGATTGCCATCTATTGAAGAAGAAAAGCTTCAAAAAGCTCGCGAAGAAGCTAAGCGTAGAGAAGCCGAAGGGTTTCAACGTAAGCAGCCTACGCGTAAGCGAAAAAATAAATAGATAAAAATATGTGAATAAACAAGTAGGTAATTTTGGATTTATCTTCAGTTACACTTGTAAACAGAATTGTGATTCTTGACATTTATTGCAATTAAGGAGTATGTAAATGGCGCAAGACGAAACTAGAAGCATTGACCAGCTCAATGAGGAAGCTGATATAGCTGCCGATTACTTAGAAGGACTTCTAGATATTGCTGATTATGAGGGCGATATTGAAATGGGTGTTCGTAACAATAGACCGATGATTCAGATTGTTGCGGATGATGATTCCGATATTAAGCATTTGATTGGCAGGGATGGAGAAGTTGTTGACGCATTGCAGCAGCTTAGCCGATTAGCTATTCAACAAAAAACTGGTGAGAGATCTCATTTAATTGTTGATGTTGATGGATTCCTTAAGCGTAAGCGTCAGCATTTGCGTGATATTGCTTTGGATGCTGTTGATGAGGTTCGTGAGACTGGGGATCCAGTTGAATTGAAGCCGATGAATTCATTTGAACGTAAAGTAATTCATGACACTGTGCGAGATGAGGGTCTGCGTTCTAGGTCTCATGGAGAAGAACCACATCGTTATGTAACCGTTTATATGCCTGTAAGTGCAGTTGAAGACGAAGATCTTGATGATATAGCTGTTGACGTAGATGAAGAGTATATAGAAGACTGATTTAAGATTTTGCAATTTTCATGATTGCACGAGGCTGTTGAAACACTATAAAAGTAACACAATGAAACAAAAAATGTTTTATTGTGTTACTTTTTATTTGATAAGCGCGGGGAAGTATGGAAGAAAATTTAAATAAAGATAATAACGATAATACTCAAGAGACAATTGATGAATTAGAAAATTCACCATTGCTAAGCGAAGTTTTAGGTGATGCTCTTGATAAATGTAAGATGTTTCACGTGAAACTTCAAAAAGAGGGCTTGCTGAGAGGATTAGTTGGACCTAGAGATATGAGTATTCTCTGGGAAAGACATATATTAAATTCTGCAGCTGTTGTTCCTTTTATTAAGGAAGCTATTAAAAAGTCTAAGAAAAAATCTATAGCAGACGTAGGAAGTGGTGGTGGATTCCCTGGTATTGTTATAGCAGCATGTTTGCCTGATTGTGATGTAACATTAATTGAACCTATGGAAAGACGCGTTCTTTGGCTAAAAGAATGTGTAGAACTTATGGGATTAGACAATGTCACTATTTTTCACGGAAGATCAGATGAAATTATTGAAAAAATAAAATCTCATGATATATCACCGTTTGACGTTGTAACGTGTAGAGCTGTAGCACCTATGACAAAACTAGCAGGGTGGACTATCCCTCTATTAAATACGCATGGTCAACTGATTGCGTTAAAGGGAAAATCTGCCCAGGCTGAAATTGAGAAAGCCGCAAAAATGATCAAAAAAGCGAAGGGTGTGAATCCTAGGGTTGTTGATGCTCCTGTTGCAAATGGTCTTCAATCTACGACTGTTGTATTAGTTGACAAAGCATAATTCATATTATTAATTACATATAAAATAATTCGTTTCACGTGAAACTTTAATCTTCCAGTGTTTTACGTGAAACAAATATTTTTATGTAAAAATGTTTGTATAAAATACGTATAATATAGTTTATTTTGTTTTCTATCTTTCGTCATTTTCCTTTATATTTAGCACGTGTTTCACGTGAAACTTGTGCTCTTTTTGCTGTGTTTTATGTCCATAGAAGAAACGAAACTTGAAAATACTAAGGTTTAAATTGGTTAAATTATGGTAATTTTCCCATAGGTGGTCGGGGGTGGATGAAGTTATGGTGGAGTCAGCTGAAGATACGATTAAGCGTATTTTTGGAGATTCTGGATCTTCCTTAGGTAGTGAATTGGCTAATATATCAAGCCGATTTCATGCCATTGATGGGGTAGTTTTTCCTAAGCCTAAAGAAACGCGATTTATTGCTGTTGCGAATCAAAAGGGTGGTGTTGGCAAAACCAGTTCGGCTGTAAATTTATCTGCAGCTATGGCTATTGGTGGTTCAAAAGTTTTGTTGATTGACATGGACCCTCAGGGTAATGCTTCCACAGCTATGAATATACCTCATTCTTCAGCAGATCCCTCTGTTTATGATGTTATCGAGGGAAGAAAAACTATTGCTGAAGTAAAGAAAACTTGCCCAGATATTGAAGGACTTGATGTTGTTCCTGCTTCTATTGATTTAAGTGGAGCAGAACTAGAAGTTGCGCAGATGGAAGATCGAAATAATCTTCTTAAAAATGCTGTTAATGAGTTTCTTGGCAATAATAATGAGCACTACGATTATGTGTTTATTGATTGTCCACCATCTCTAGGTCTTTTGGTAATTAACGCGATGTGTGCTGCTCATGAAATGCTAATACCAATTCAAGCTGAATATTATGCACTAGAAGGATTAGGACAACTCATTAGGACAATTGGATTAGTGCAACAACATTACAATCCTACGCTGGTTGTTTCAACAATGTTAGTAACGATGTTTGATAAGCGAACTCTTCTTGGTAGAGAAGTGTTTCAAGAAGTTAAAAACCATTATCCAAATATTGTTCTAAATACTACCATTCCAAGAACTGTCAAAATACCAGAAGCACCAAGTTTTAATCAAAGTGTTATAACTTATGATCCACACGGAACTGGAGCAGTGTCGTATAGGGAAGCTGCGTTAGAGATAGCAAATAAGTCTGATGCTATTTTAGCTGTAATTGACGCTAAAAGAGAGGGTAATGCATAATGAGTACAACTAAATCTCGTTTAGGCAAAGGGTTAGGGGCGCTATTTCCTGCACTACCTGGGGAAAATGCTCTTGTTAATGCTGAGGCAAAAAATAATGAAAATGTTTCACATGAAACATTAATACAAAAAGATGTTTTTAACGATGTTTCACGTGAAACTAAAGTTCCTAGTATTGATAAAGCAATTTCTCCACATGAAGGTCAAAATAATGTTCAAAAAACCACCGTTTCACGTGAAACAGTGCCGCCGATTGCTAATAAAAATAAGCATTCGTCAAAGCGATCTTCTATGCCATCAATTGACGATGTAACTAGACCAATTGACTTTTTCTTTGGTGATTCTGCGTCTAAAACGTTTGTGTCTTCAAAACAAAAAACTGAAGAAAAGAAAATTTTTAATAAAACAATTGATGAAAAACACAACGCGGAAAATAAAGAATTAAAACCTGTTGAAGGCGGCTATTTAGCATATTTAGATCCAACTGATATTGTTCCAAATGCTCACCAGCCGCGTACGATTTTTGATGAAGAAGAGCTTCAAGAATTAGCTGCATCAATCAAAGAAGTTGGAGTTTTGCAGCCTATTGTTGTGCGAAAAATTAATAACATAGATCAAGAGGATACGCATAATGCTCATTATGAATTAATAATGGGTGAGCGCAGATGGAGAGCAACTCAATTAGCTGGTCTTAAAAAAGTTCCAGCAATTGTTAGAACAACTTCTGATGAGAATATGCTTAGAGATGCTCTTTTGGAGAATCTGCACAGAGTTGCTTTAAATCCTTTAGAAGAAGCTGCAGCGTATGCTCAGATGATTGATGATTTTGGATTAACACAGGTTCAACTCTCAAAATCTGTGTCTAAATCACGTCCGCAAATAGCAAACACTTTACGTCTGTTAAATCTTCCAGCTAGCGTGCAAAAGCATGTTGCATCTGGTGTTCTTTCTGCAGGTCATGCTCGCGCACTTCTTGCTTTGCCTACATCTGAAGAAATGGAATCATTGGCAAAACGAATAATTGCAGAAGGCTTATCTGTTAGAAGTACTGAAGAGATTGTGTCTATTAGAGTAGACAATAGTGATGAGTCTTCTAAGAGAAATAGGGTTCAAAGAAATAATAAGTGGGCGCATTCTCCTATTAGAAAACAACTTGAGAATATATTTTCTACAAAAGTTGCAATTAAGGGCACAGAAAACCATGGAAGAATCGAAATTGTATTTTCATCTCCAGAAGAAATGCAAAGGATTTTTGACATTTTAGTAAACAAAAAAGATTAGCAACATAAATTAACATAATACAAACTGAAAAGCTTCAATGAATTACTTTTAAAGTAATTCATTGAAGCTTTTTGTTTCACGTGGAACATAATTTATTATTCGCTTAAATCATTTAAATAAGCTTGAGCATCAAGAGCAGCGCGGCAGCCCATTCCTGCTGCAGATATTGCTTGCCTATAAACGCTATCTACCACATCTCCTGCAGCAAAAATACCAGGAATAGATGTTTTAGTAGATGCACCCTGTACTGAAATAGTTCCATCTTCGTTAAGAGCTATAGAGTTATTTAAGAATGAGGTTGATGGTAGATGACCAATAGCAACGAAAATACCAGATGCTTCAATATCTTGAGTTTCTCCAGTTACAACATTTTTTACAGTTACAGACTGAGCATCTTCATTGGAACCATTTATTGATTGAACAACAGAGTTTAAAACAAATTTAATCTTCTCATTTTTGCGAGCTCTATCAATCATGATTTTAGAAGCACGGAATGAATCGCGCCTATGAATCAATGTTACAGAAGAACCAAATCTAGTTAGGAACAATGCCTCTTCAAAAGCTGAATCGCCTCCGCCAACTACAACGATTGGTTTTCCTCTAAAGAAGAATCCATCACAAGTTGCACAATAAGAAACACCTCGTCCAGAGTATTCTTGCTCTCCAGGAACCCCCAATTTTCGCACTTGCGAGCCTGTAGAAATGATTACTGCATTTGCTGTATAAGTTTCTCCATCGTCTGTTGTAACTGTCTTCAAATCGTCCTTAAAATCTACAGACACGACATCGTTTAATATAATTTGTGCTCCAAATTTTTCTGCTTGCTTTTGCATAGCTTCCATTAAATCTGGTCCAAGTATTCCATCTACAAATCCTGGATAATTTTCAACCTCTGTAGTGTTCATGAGTTGTCCACCAGGAGTTAATGCTCCAGCAATGACCAAAGGAGTGTAGCCTGCGCGTGCTAAATACAATGCCGCAGTATAACCCGCAGGCCCAGAGCCAATAATTATTACTTTTTTGTTTAGTTTTTCCATAAAATATTCCTAATATTCTCAATAATCTTAATAAAATTTAGTAAATTTTTACGTAATTAATGTATAGGCTGTTTTGAGGCATAGAGTCCTCTGGAACCCACAAAATAAAGTCTTGTGCCGTAATAGGTTTTTTGAACTTTACATCTGTTACACCACTGGCATCAAAGGTAAAATCAGCAACTTTATCTCCAGCACTAGGATCATTTTTAGAATTCGCAATCAAATAACCATGTCCTCCAGAAGAACGAATTGAAACAACAAAACGATATGCTTCTTGAGGTTGAGCCAAATGCATGTAATAGCCATAACCTCTCTGGTTAGCCGTGTAATCCAAGAATTGTTGTACATCTATAGGATAAGGCGTAGTGTTAGTAGGCATTTTAGGTTTTGGAACCTGCTTTACCTTCTTACTCTTATTAAGTTTTTTATGCTTACTTTTATTTGATTTGTTTTCTTTATTTAATTTGTCTTTCTTTGCGTTTGCATCAGCCTTAGAAACAGCATTGGAATCAGATTTTGCTTTATTCTTAGACGAATCACTTTTATCTTCTGGAAGAACACCTTGACTTCCAAAAGGAACATTTTCTACGCTTTGAGAATCCCACGAGTTAGATTTTGTAAAACTAGAAGGAGCATCATGAGAATTAAAAAGACTATGCAAAGATAATGCGAATACCACTACAACCAATATTGCAACAACACTGATTGCAAGAACCTTTGTTGAAATACCGCCAAAAATTTTTGCGTCTGCTATATCCACGCCATTCTGCCCAGAATTCTTTTTGGACTCCAGAGATTCCTGACGCTCATGAGGCTGGAAACTAGGAGGCATTGAAGAATAAGATGACTTTAAAGAACCGCCATCATAATCTTCATAGTCACCATTTTCCAACTCTTCTTCACGCAAAGCGCGTGCAGATTCTTCTCCAGGAGCAATAAAACGCCCATTACTATCTACAACTGGAACCCTACCTGTTGATTCTGCTTCCAAAGGTAAACTTTGTGGTCTAGACATCAGCTCAGTGTGTTTAGTGTTATCTGTGAGAAGGTCTTCAAAATCAAATCTTCTAGGCATTAATGGGGAAGCTAAATTATCTTTTTGTGAATAATCGTTTTTAGAATCTGATTCGTTTTCTATATTGTTATATTTTTCTGCTTCTTCATTATTTAACGCATCAGAAGACTTGCTTTCTGAATAACTAGGAAAACTTGTGTATGTGGAAGATAGGTTGTGGAATATAGAATCATCTGCATCAAGTTCCGTAGGTGCTAAAATATTAGCCATTTCTGCGGCAGCAATATCATGGAAGTCATAATCTGTTCCAGTAGAGTCAGTTTCTGTAGAAGAATCTGAATTATTATCTAAATCGTTCTTATTGTTTCTTTTAAGAAGAGCGCTTAATGCTCCTATAGTTCTTCCAGCATTTTTTAAACCAGCTCCTGCTGCAGACAATCCGCCTGTAAAACCAGCATTTTTATTGGATTTACCCTGTTTACTATCATCTAGTTTCTCAACAGAGTCAAGACTGTTATTGGACTCCTGTTCTGATAATTTATTTTCGAGCAAGTCCTCATTTTGGGCTAATCCTTCTGGAAAATCAAGAAGATTTTTATCGTCTTCTGGAAGCAATAACGCATTTTGAACGGAGGCTTTACTTGTAGTTTTATCAAAAATAATATCTTTATCAGAAAGTTTTCTAACAGGAGTATAAGATCCAAGTAATGCTAATAGCTCTCCTATTGATGCCATAGGTATAATATTGGAATCTTCTGTAGAAGAAAGTCCTCTTCTACAAATCATAGAAAATTCACTAGGCACTCCATCTGTAAGCCTAGAAAGATTAAATACAGAATTATTCTGAGTGTAATTTGTTCTAGTTAGTAGAGCATATAGCAATGCTGAAAGTTGATGCGTAGCAATATTTTCTATGCTCTTATTTTGAGCTTTAGGATGGTTAAAATCGTTACCTGAACCTTCGTCGGCAGACTCTACAGCAGACTCCCCATCTTCTGCTGACTTTTTTGGCTTTTCATCTTCAATAGTCACATCTTTTAAAAGAGGGCTTATCGGAGCATCTGCCAGTTCTACTCCAGAATCAGTAAGCCTTACGGTATTCGTAGAAATAGCATAGTGTGTTATTCCATCTGCTAACAGTTTACTAAGCGCATTAGCTGTTTCTGCAACTATGGAACGTATTGCTTCATAGCTAAGTGTTGAACTATGTAGCTTCATATAATCGCTTAAAGTTACTCCAGAATCCAGCTCGGTTATAATAATAGCGACATCATCTATATGATGAAGCTTCAAAACTGGCGTAAATTTGCGTATTCTGGACAGAGCAAGAGTAGAAGATATAGTGTTGACTTCTGGAAGAAAACGAGAATCACGTACTATAAAAAGCTGACAATCGCGAGCAAGTATACGATCGCTAGCATGCCATGCTTGAAGACCCGCTTCTTCGCGCAAAGGTGATACTAAAGCGTAGCGATCAAGTATAATATCTCCCAACTGAGGTTTCATCTACTCCCCGTCTTCCTACATGAGTAATGAATAATAATGCGTTACATAATAAATCCCACAAATTATTGTAACTGTAGAATCTAGTGAAACGCCCTGAGTTACTGCATTTAATTATCTTGATTTAATTATCGCTCACTGTGTTGATTTATTTTCGATCTAATAATCCTAGTATGTGCATTCTTATTATTTTCACTATGATTAGTCTGTTTATTATTTAACTTGCTTTTATTGATGTTTTCAAGATTCAACAAAAATGGCAGTTTTACACCGATTCTTCTAAGAATTGGATTAATAAGACCTGCCAGTTCACTCGTTCTTAAAAGTAACAAGATAGATATGTAAATAATCGCCAAAATAATGGTGATAATTGCACAAACAAAAATCGCAAGCAACCAACGACTAACACCATGGAGGTTTGGTGAATCTAAAGAAATCCATTTGTAAATAAATTCTCTAAACAAAATTCCAACAAGAATAGATACTATAGAAGCTGCAAGCACCTTTAGATGCGTAATAACAAGCTGCTTATCGTCTAAATCGTTGTTAAAACGAGATCTAATCATTTTAACAAGCGAAGGAAAAGTGAGAATATAACTAAAAGATGCGGCTGCAGCTAAAGCGGTAACCCAATAGTTTGGCGGAAGGAATTGTATGCAAGAAAATACAATAATAAGTTCCACAAATAATTGTGCTGCACAAAACATAAACGGATGTTTGCCATCTTCAAAAGCGTAGAATGTGCGTTGAATAATCAAATACGCGCTAGATAAAGGCAATCCAAGCGAAAGCATCATAAGCGGATTTGCCATAAGATACGCTTCTTTTATGCTGATTGAAGGTAAAAGAGCCAAAGATATAGGCATTGGAATCACAATAAAAGCAACACTAAAGAAGCACATTAAAATGCTTACATTTCTAAGACAAGAGCTTAAATCTGCACGAACTGTTGATAAATCATGGTTTGTTATTGATCTAGAAATTTTAGGGAAAACAGCGGTAGCAACCGACACAGCGATAAGCGAATAAGGAAGAATAAACATTGTGTATGCGTTTTGAAAAGTAGCATTTCCAGCAACATCAAATTGACTTAACCCCAACGTTTTTTCTGCTACAGAAGGAGCGCTTGTAGTTATGTGAGTAGTTGCCATTGTAGAAAGCTGACTAACAGCCACTATTGCAAAACTCCATGCTGCAACAGGGCCCATTGAACGCAAACCAATGCCGCTAATGCCGAAACTTGGTTTGTATTTTAATCCGATTTTTCTAAGAGGAATAAATAAAACAAGCGCCTGAGCTGCAACACCCAAAGTCCAAAATCCTGCAGTAAGAAGCATAGTAGTGTTGTTCCAAAAACCCACTGGCTGCCTGCTTGCTCTGCCAAAAATTGCAATAAAAACGCCGAAGCCCACGCAACTGACGATATTTGCTGCAACGGAACTCCACGCATACATTGCAAACTTGCCTTTTGCGGCTAAAACTTGACCGAGCACGGTGTAAAGTCCATAGAAAAATATTTGAGGCATACACCATAACGTAAAAGCGTTAGTAAGAGCAATCATGGATTGGTTTGAGCCAACATAGAGCCATGTTAAAACAGGTGTGGCAATTGCCATTAAAGCGGTTACGCCTAAAAGCAGAATAATCGCAAAGGTTATAAGCTTATTTAACCTATCTTTTGCATCTTGTTTTTCCAGAGTTTTAACGATTTGTGGAACTAAAACAGCATTGAAAATGCCACCAGACACAAGAGTGTAAATAAGCTGAGGAATCATGGACCCAGCCTGATATGCATTAGCTGCTAGACCTGTAGTACCAAGGGCTGCAGCAAGTAATATAGTTCTAACCTGACCAGTTATTCTTGAAGCTGCCGTGCCGCTTGCCATTATGATTGAGTTGCGGCCTACTGAATTCATTCGTCTGGATCCTTTTTACGGTGGAACTGCCTCCAAAGCCCTAAAATTCCAAGCGCGAAGGCAAA
This sequence comes from uncultured Gardnerella sp., assembly GCA_947289115.1. GTDB lineage: Bacteria > Actinomycetota > Actinomycetes > Actinomycetales > Bifidobacteriaceae > Bifidobacterium. Next base: position 52,856 of record CAMYPG010000004.1, on the reverse strand, counting down.
TATTATAATAATCGTACCGCTTTTATCGCTGATTTGCAGCGTGCTTGTAATCATTGTTTCTTTATGATTGTAGAAAGCGCGATGGCTTCTATCTTCTAGTCCGAAAATTGCTCTAGCTTTACTAGAAGTTGTAGATCTAAGTGGCAAAATAACTTGTGTTTCACTATTTGCAGCAATCTTAACTGGAGTTTTTCTAGGAGTTACTATCTCCATTGAATTAGTGTAAGAAGTAAGATATACGCTAACAGGGTATGGATTAGTATTGCTGATCGTAATCGGCATTGTTGCTGTTTCGCTTACAAGCGTTACATCTTTTGGAGGAATAATATGTATTCCAGAAATTAAAATTTTGGATAGATTATGAGTGCCTTTAGAATCAACATTATTTGGTCTACTATCATTTACTTCTCGTTGAGCCATAGCATCAAAAAGTTTAAGAAGATTCTTACTCCAAATATTGCTGTTCTGGTTAATTTTCAGTTTTGCGTTTTGTTTTGCAAGAGATTGAACATCTGACTCATTAACGTGATGATTATTTAATTCACCGTGGTCAAGAATATCACTTATGAACTGTTTAATGTTTTCTCTATCTGAAGATAGTTGATTTAGAATTGACTTTCTATTGATTATAGATTCGTTTGATATCGCACTATCTTTAGGAACTGGATTGTACCCAAGATATTCTTTAGAAAAAGATTTTGCGTTAGATAAAGATCTTAAATCTAGCAGGGAAATCCACGGAGATTTTTCCAAATTGCTTATAACAGAATCGATATAAGAAGATGGCGTATCTTGGTGGAATGTTATAAGCAAGTGTCTTGAAGAATACGGTTGTTCCATCTGATAAAACGCGCTTTGAGCAATAATCCTGTTTAGTTTGCCAGCATTAGTGTTTTCGCCAGTTGACTTACTACTTGTTGGTTTTTCGTTTGCCAAATCACTAAGAGTTTCTTGCGAGGAAAGCACTTTTACGTTTCCAAAAGAAGTCTGAACGTCATACACACCATTCTTAACTGCAAAACGGTGCGCTAAAGCATCAAATCCGTTTGTTGCCACAACGGTCTTATAACCATTGCTTTTAGCCTGTTCTAGTGCCTTTAAGGTCCATTTTCCGCCTGTTTGAAAAGCGTATGACTCGAATTTTGGCGCTTTACCTGTATGATCTTTTGGAATTGACGATTCTTCACTCCAAGACTCAGCGTCAATCCCAGATGATTGGTAGTAAGAAGAATTACTTGTTTCAGCATATTTACTTATGTCAAAACCGTTATTTTGCATAAATGCAGAAGGAGTGAAGCTAATTCCAGAAGATTTAAGAGTATTTAAATCTGCTATCGTTTGTAATCGAGGATGTTTTTGTGCAAGAGATATCAAAGAAGCAATATGCTTTATGCTCTTTTTGCTTAACCTTATTTTTCTATTGTCTTTAAATTGGTTTAAATCTTTGCTTACTTGGGAAGAGTCGCCAGCAACCGTTTTTGTGTTAGTTTTGTCCGAATTTTCTTTTTTAGTATCTGCTTTAGATTCCTCTTTAGAAGCAATATTAGATTCGCTAGGTGGAATATTCATCGAAGGAGAAATATTCTGCTTGTTAATTTCATAACGCCAGTCAGATGCTTTAGCGACTATAGGAATAAGCAATGTGACATTAATCGGAGGTGTTTGTATGTTTTTAACGCCAATATTTGCTCGTGTTACAAACGATTTTACAGAAGAATAATGTTTAAAATCCGATGAAGAATACGTTACAGAAAGAGGCTTTGGCCCCCAATAAAGGATGTTAGAAAGATTAGGGCTGTTTGAGTCAACATCAATTTGCGCGTTATAAGATTTGCCACGAGCAAGCGCTGGAACGCTAACTTCGCCAATTAGCTGAGGAGTAGGGATTCTGGACTCGGCTTGACTCCATTTTTGCAAATCAGTCCTAGACATAAACGTGTACCAAGGGTTAAATGCAACCTGAATTTTTCCATCTGGAAAATCTTGAGAACCAGTATTTTTAACCAAAATGGTTATATGGTATCCGCTTTTGTCTGTAAGAATTGAAGTTGATTTAACTATTTGTAAAGAAATACCCTTATCCTTGGAATTATAAGATTCGTAATATTTTACAGAAGCTTGATTAACGTTAGATAAATGGCTTGTATTCTGCGATGATTCGTAAGCAAAAGCCGTATTTGAAACATAATAAAGTGGTGTAATAACAAGCGAAAGCACTACTAGAATTAAAGTAATACTAAATTTAAAACAAAATTGAATAGGATTTTTAAAATAAAACATTTTACGGGCGATTTTATTAGTGACTTTTTGTAACTCCCGTAATTGGTTGTTTGCAAAATCAATCACATTAATCACGATTAGACCGCCTATTTGCCTTTTTAGCGTACATCCACGCTATCTTGCGTTCATTAGGATAGCTTAAAACATCATTAAGCTCTTTGAAATCCACCCAAATTGCATCTTCTGCCTCATGGTCTGGATCTCCAAGAACAGATAGTTCTCCACTAACATATTTCAAAGCAAAATGATGAACTAGCTTATGCACACGTTGACTTGTTCCAGTAAACCAGTAGTCAATAGTAGCAATAGAATCCACTACTTCTCCAAGAATTCCAGTTTCCTCATGAATTTCCCTAACAGCTGTTTGCTGAGGAGTTTCGCCTTTTTCTATATGACCCTTCGGCAAGCACCATTCCATATGCCCACTTCTTGAATGACGAGCTATAATCGCGACACGCCCAAGGGTGTCAAAAACTAGTCCTCCAGCGGAATATTCTCTCACAATAGGTAAGTCTTGAGCATCTAAAGAGGCAAAAGTTTTAGGACCGTCGTTAACTCTTCTCTGAGGCATTAAAGCTGGAGAAGGTGCCTCTAATGATGTTATTTGTTGGCGAGATTCCGTTATATCAACATGAATATTTTCAACGTGATAATCGCTCGAAAAGCTTGAAATATCAACGAAAATTGACTCGTCTTCTTCTGCCTGTTGAGGCTGTATTTTGCTTTTCATTCTAGCGATATCAAGTGGTGTAACTCGAATATCTGGCGTATTTTGGGCATGATTATCCGAGGCTCTGGCGAGCATGCGTCTTAAGTCTGCTGGGGTAACCATACACTCCACCTTACTCAATCCGCTGTGCATTGGGGTAACGGTATGCTGGAATATAGTTTGATTTTTGTTGAAAGGGTGTTTCCAAGCGTGTCTGTGAACTTTGAAGTTTGGCCTGAAGCCATGGAGTTGGGTAGATTATTCGCTAAACATAATTATGAGCTGGCTCTTGTAGGCGGTCCTGTACGAGACATGTTGTTGCATAGAACGTCGCACGATCTTGATTTTTGCACTTCTGCCAAACCAGAAGAATTTGAGCATATTCTTAGGAGTTGGGGGCACGATGGCTTTTGGGATATGGGTCGAAAATTTGGCACGCTTGGAGCTGTGCGTCGCAGAAAAGACGGAACAGAAGTGAAAGTCGAGATAACAACATACCGATGTGATGACTATGAGCCAGATTCTAGGAAACCAGAAGTAAAATATGGCGATACTTTGGAAGGTGATCTTTCTAGGCGTGATTTTACTGTGAACGCAATGGCTTTGCGTGTTCCAGATTTGGAATTTGTAGATCCATTCGGTGGAGCGAATGATTTAGCAAAAGGTATTCTGCGTACTCCAGTAGATCCTCGTCAATCTTTTGACGATGATCCTTTAAGAATGATGCGTGCTGTTCGTTTTGTTGCTCAACTTGGTTTCACTATTGAAGCAAATACTGCAGAAGCTATTTTAGATATGGTTTCTAGGTTGGATATTGTTTCTGCAGAGCGCGTCCGCGATGAAATAACAAAAATGCTGCTTTCTGCTAATCCTCGTGCTGGTATTGAAGCTATGGTCGAGTCTGGTATTGCAGATAGGGTTTTGCCAGAAATTCCTGCATTGCGCTTAGAAATTGACGAACATCACAGGCATAAGGATGTTTTTGAGCATACAATGATGGTTCTTGAACGAGCAATAGCATTAGAAACAGATAACGAAGGCGCGGTTCCTAGACCCGATTTGACTTTGAGACTTGCTGCTCTTTTGCATGATATTGGCAAACCTCGTACTAGAAAATTTGAAGAAGGCGGAAAAGTAAGTTTCCACCATCATGATGTTGTTGGAGCTAAAATGACTCGCAAACGCATGAAAGCTCTTCATTTTGATCATCATATTATTGATGATGTAAGCGAGCTTGTGAATCTGCATTTGCGATTCCATGGATATGTTGACGAGCCTTGGACTGATTCTGCTGTACGCAGATATGTTAAGGATTCAGGACACTTGTATGAGAGATTAAATCGTCTAACCCGCGCGGATGCAACTACACAGAACAAGCGTAAATCGCTGATGTTTGAGCAAGCTATGGATGAGATGGAAGAGCGAGTTAAAGAGCTTAAAAAGCAGGAAGATTTTAACGCGATTCGTCCAGACCTAGATGGCAATGAGATTATGCAATTGCTTGATTTGAAACCTGGTCCTATTGTTGGTAAAGCATATAAGCATATGTTGGATTATCGCCTTGATAACGGTCCAGTAGATCACGATATTGCTGTTGAGGAATTAAAGAAATGGTATTCCAGCTTAAATAAGTAGCTTAAATAAGTAAAGTTTTATTATTCTAACTTTATTTTGCTTTATTTAACATCATGTTGTTGAATAAAACTTATTGAACTGGATTATGATTTGCGGATTTTGGAAGATTTTTCATAGAGTTAAAATCAGCGCATCCTTTTATTTCAACTATTGTTGCACCTGCTGCAGGAACATCAGTCTTAGGTTTAAGATTGTTGAATGTTACGCCTAAAACCACGTCAATTAGCTTATCTTGTCTATCGTCCATTCGCAAAATAGCGTCTTTAAAGTTAGCAGCTAAAGTATAAGCTTCATTAATTGATTTCTTACCAAAGTAGATTGTTGTGCGTTTTACACTTTTTTCGCTATTTCCAACTTCAATCAGGTTAAAACCGCGGTTTCGTAGTCCTTCTCCTACCGCTCTTGCGAATCCACGGAATTTTGTTCCGTTTAGTACTCGAATAGGAACAGCACGATTATCGATATAAGTAGCCTTATTCTCATCTTTATTTTTTGTAGGGCAAGGCGCTTGAACTCCATAATTTGGGTCGATTTCTGGAGTTTTAGGGGCAGCAATACCAAATACATGGCATTGCACTAGAACAGCAAGAAGAAACGCTGCTCCAACACAAATTCCAACAGTAGTAAGTACAAATCGTTTCTTTTGATACATGAACTCTCTGCGCGCCAGCCGCTCGTCGTAAAATTGCGTCATGCTAACTTCCGATCTGTACTATGTTTCTGTTGCGTATCTTATTGTACGAGACTTGCAATTATGCATAAATCATAATGTTTTATACACAAAACAATACTAGCAATTTTACTTACTATGTATGACTGTGTTTTTAAAAATAATTCATATCTGCGAAGCTTTATAAAGAGCCAAGAATTCTGCGCATGTAAGGGTCTCTCCACGCCTAGTTGGGTCTATTCCGGCAATATCGTACGATTCATTAGAAATAATGCCTTTAAGAGCAGAATGCAGTGTTTTTCTTCTCTGTTGGAACGCTGCATCAATAATTTTAAACACTTTTTCTCGCTCTTGTTCATCTTCTCTTATCTCGTTATTTCTTTCAAAATAAACGAGAGCAGAATCAACATTTGGAGCAGGCCAGAATACATTTCTACCAATTAAACCAGCTTTTTGAGATTCGCCATACCAAGCCAACTTTACACTTGGAGTTCCATATGTTTTTGTGCCTGGTTGAGCGCAGAGGCGATCTGCCACCTCTTTTTGAACCATTACAAGGAAACTTGTAAGATTATTAAACTTTTCAAGAAGTGTAAGAATAATAGGGGTTGCAACGTTATAAGGAAGATTAGCAACAAGAGTAAAGTGTTGTGCATTTGCTAAATTGGGAACGTCTTGAGCGTTTAATTCGAGCGCGTCTTTAAGAATCACATTAAATCGTTCTAAGGCGTTAGGCATAAATTCTTTAACGGTACTCGGCAAACGTTTAGCAAGCGGAGGATCTATTTCTACAGCCGTAAGATTTGCGCCAGCTTGAAGAATCGCAAGTGTAAGAGAGCCAAGACCAGGGCCTACTTCCATAACAAAATCGTTTGAATTAATTTTTGACGCAGTAACGATTTTCTTAACCGTACCAGGGTCAATAACGAAATTTTGACCGAATTTTTTAGTAGGAGTAATACCCTCTTCTGCTGCAATCCTACGAATGTCAGCGGCTCCAAGAAGAGAGCCTTCTTGCTCACTAATATTATTTTGTGTCAATTTAATACCATCCAAACTTTAATACCATCCAAACTTTTCTGAATGCTTCCATGCTTCGCTAGGATTCCCGTATTTGCTTTTAATGTAATTAATTCCCCACGTTATTTGTATTGATGCATCTTCGTGCCAATTTGCTCCTGCGCTCGCCATTTTGTTTGCTGGAAGAGATTGTGGTATTCCGTATGCGCCAGAGCTTTTATTTTCTGCGTTCCAACGCCAGTGAGATTCTCTTGTCCACAAATTAACAAGATCTTCCCACATTGCACCAGTCCAACCAATTTGAGCACATGCAGCTTGAGCATATAGCTTTGCTTGCTCAGGAGTGGCGTGAACCATGCCATTGGGATTGTTGGCTGGTGGAGCAGGTGCTGGTGGGGCTGCAGGAGCGGGAGCTGGCGTTTGTGATGCTGGCTGTGATGCTGCAGGTGCTTGTGTTTGAGAAGAGGAAGAAGGATTTTGCTGATTATTCGCATTAGATTGATGCTGATTTTGTGAATTACTATTGTTATGGTTTTGAGAATTTTGCACACTTTGTTGGGATTGACTATTTTGAGAAGGTTTTTTAGATTCTTGTGGTTTTATTTCTTGTTTAGTGTTAGTTTTATTCAAATTAGTATTGCTAGAAGGTTTTTGTGAAGTCTTTCCGTTAGTGTTGTTACTACTTTGCTTATTCTGCTTAGGGGCTTGATAATTAGGTTTGCTACCTACAGCAACAATCTGATCTGTTGTAGGAGTAATCACGTTTTGTTTTATTAATACAGAGCTTTCTGCTTTACCATCAACATAAGTCACATTGTATAAATCTGTTCGCTCGCCATTTATTCCAGATTGTCTAACAACTCTCACTCCAGATGGCAAATTTGGATCATTTATCGTTCTAGTGTTAAAAGGAACGATGACATTTCTAGATTCTTTTCCATGAGTTACGCGAAGAATGCGTAATACGGTTTGTGATCCATTTTCGCTTACGGTAACTCTATCTTCTTTTCCCAAAACGATTCCTAGAGAATCGAGAATAGAACTTGCTGGAAGTGTTCCATCTGGCGCTATCCTAGATTTGCCATCGCAAATAACCTCTACAGGTCCTTTTTTGTTAATAGACAATCCTCCAGTGAGTTTGTCGTAAATATTCTGCAAATTTACTGTGATTTTTGCAGCATGATCTGCATTTGCTTGGAAGAATCCAATTAGTTGATCTACGCTGGTTGCAACAGTCCAAAATGGTATTGTTATGCCATCTACTGTTACAGAAGTTTGGTAAGCGCTCCTAACAGTTACAGTTGTGTGATCTGCAAGAATTTCTCCCGAAGTACTAATAACTTGATCATGCGTTTTAACGGGTATTTTTTGTTCCTGCAGAAGTCTTTGTGCAGTAGACGCATAGGTTGTTACAATTCTTGTTTTACCATTGACAATTAGAGCTACAGATTTGCGCGCAGAAAGAGTAAAAATCCCAGTGCTTGAGATAATAAGAGCCAAAACGCATACAAGGATGCGTATTCTTCTCATTACAACAAACCTCTGAGGCGTCCATCTGCGTGCCATTCAACCTCACTTCCAAAGTAAAACTGAACTTTAATTATATATAATGCTCGCAACTGAGCTAAAAGCTTCTAAATGTTGATGAAATCTATCATAAAAATGGGGGCGGGAGAGAAGGGGATTGTTCCCGCCCCCGTAGAGGAGGAGCTGGTTGGGGGACGCTCCACCCTCTTACTCGGAAATCCTGAGTTGGGGGAAGATTTCCGAGAACTTACTCAAGCAAAGTCTACAATGCAAATCTTTTGTAAGTTTTTATTTTATGTTTTATGATGAATAAGTCTTACTTTTTATAAATTATCATACGACAAATCTATAAACGTATTTGCTTTAATTCTAACCCTTTAATGCAAATTTTACTAAAATTGCCAAAAGCCTTCAACTTAACACTATTAACGATCGTATTTTAACAAGTAGAAGAATAAAACAGAGCCTCCTGCCGGGATCGAACCGGCGACCTGCCGCTTACAAGGCGGCCGCTCTGGCCATCTGAGCTAAGGAGGCACGTCTCTGCGTGCAATAACTAGCTTGCGCGCAAAACATTGATTAGTGTACCAGCACCCAATGCCAAAATGCAACTTGTTTGCGCTGAAACACTAATCAACAAGAACTAGTCAATAGGATTTGGCTGATCTTTGTCAGTTATTTTTGGCATAACACCTTCAACTCCAACCTTAGATTTGTCTAACCCAATAGACTTAAGAATTGCATCTGGTGTACTAAGCTTCTTCTTGCTAACTTCAACCATATCAAGAAGTTTCCCGTTGATAGTAGTTGTAGGAGTTGTCATAGCTCCCTTATTTTGTCCGCTAACATTCCACAAAGCTTTACGATTTGGAGTATCGGAATTAATAGCGTCTTGCCAAGCGAGATAATTCCTATCAAACGCTTTACTTGCTACCTCTTTGCTAACTCCAGCCTTAACTGCCTGTTCAATAAGCTTTTCATTGCTTACAGGTTTATAATCATCGCCTTCTTCTGGCTGGAAATCTTCAGCAAAAATGTTGTTAATAAATTGAAGCAAATGCAAAGGATTGTCGTCGTTAGACGAAATGTATGCGATTGCGCCAGTTACACGTGTTGAATAGTGGTCGCTAGAAATTCGATCTAAGAATGACATTGGGTGAATCTCAAGGTTAATCTGACCAGCCTTCATCATGGCAATAAGCATTTGATCGGAATCGCGATTAAAATTACCGCACCCAGGGCATAGTGGATCAGCATAAACTGCAATGGTTGGAGCATTCTCAACTGTTGTTCCATAGCCGTTTTTGCTGATTAAAATTCCGCCCTCGTTGTTAGCGTACTTAGGCTTTTGGTTAGTCGTAAGTTTTTTAACAGCGCGTCTTGCTTGTTGAGCCTGCTCAATTTTCTTTTGATTTTCCATATTGTTTGCATTAAGAGCCGTAATGCCAATCGCAGCAATCATGCCAAGTAAAATAACCACAACAACGATTCCAACAATAGTTTGCTGGCGTAACTCTTTAGCCTTTTTGTCTTTAAGATCCTTACCATTGTGATTCTGCATGCTGTTTTGATTAATGTTTGGCATGTTGTTCCTTTCTTCACAGGTTTCTGTACAAGCAAATTTGGTGATGTTCTCGTGGAATAAAAATATCTGCAGAATAGTCTAGTTGACGGTATCAACTGTCTATATTTCTTGCTCGTTTGAGATTTTTCCCGCTCCGAGAATTGCTCCTGCCCCGATTCTGAAGATCTTAGTTTTCCCTAAAATAAAAGCAATAATCCATCCTGCTATAAAACCAATAAGATATCCAATTGATGTTTGAGAGAAAACCTCTGGAGAGTAAGTTGGAAAATGTATGGTAATAAACCATATTTTGAATTTAATTAATTGTGGAGTTGCATGAATCATAAGTGGGTAGATGTATGCGCCAATAACACCTGTAATTATCATTGTGACTAATCTAGGTATCGTGTAAATAGACGCTCGTACAAAATGCCAAGGTATACTCCCGATTCTTATTAGCCAATCTTTTCCACCGGTCGAATCATTTGCGGATTGTCTGCGTAATTGCGCGCAAACATTGTATCCTATTGTGGCTGTAACAAGCATAAGAATAATGTTTGCAGACAGTGCGTCAATAATAGAGAATACTGAAATAGATGAGGAAAGTATTGCAAATATTATTAAAAAAAATGTTCCGCGAAACATGTATTTGCTTATTTTAGGATGTATGTTACCCTGTTCAGAATTTTTCGCGTATTCTTGTTCATTCGCGTATTCTTGTTCATCTTGATAAACATTATTCTGTTCATCAACATCTTGTTGATCAAAATTTTGTCTATCAACAATTTTTGTAGAGTCATCAGAATCTGTATTAAAACGTGTTGTATTAAAAAGTGTCGTATCAACAGGTGTTGTAAAATCACTGCTTTTAGGATCTTCAGAAACCCACATTTTTCTAGGATTTTCTGGCATAATCCGAGTTTGTGTTAGCTGATTAGGTACGGTTAACCCATCAGCCGTATAGTCAAAAGGGTAATTAGATTCCTGTAAAGACAGAGGATTTAACGCATCTTGGTAAATAGCTTGCTCAAGTTGTTCGGGAGTACAGCGTTCGCTTCTTTTAGGACTCAATGCAGATCTAAATGCATGCATAGTATTTATAGGGAGTCCATTAAGATTAGCGTTTCCTGAAGCTGCCCTTTCCAAAACCGCCATTATTGGTTTTGTTCCAAAAACAGGCTTTCCTGTTGCAGCAAAAGCAAGAACTGCAGCAACACTCCACCAATCCGTAATCTCGTCAGAGTCTGATCCTTCAATGATTTCTGGAGCAATAAAACCAGGGGTGCCCATAACTAAACCAGTGCGTGTTACATGTGATTCGCCCTGACCCATAGATATACCAAAATCAACTAAAACTGGTCCTGTTGTAGAAATCATAACGTTTGTAGGCTTAATGTCTCTGTGTATTATTCCAGCGTTATGAACAGCTTTTACTGCATCGATTAGCTTATGAGCGAGTCGTTCTAAATCGTCTGCGACATATGGACCATTAATAGCGACATCTTCTTTAAGATTGTGCCCATCAATTAGCTCTGTAACTATAAAGGCTATGGAAGCATCAAGCTCCATATCTACTATTGAGCACACGCCTTCGTGATGAATTTTTTGTAAAGCTAGAGCTTCTCGTTTAAGTCTAAGTCTTGCTTGTTCTTGAGGATTAGTGTTTTCTAATGAATCTAAATCTTCACTTTGATCTTCTAACATAGATGCGCGCAGAATTTTCATTGCGTAAAGTTGGCCACCATCATCGTGAACGCGCCAGACAGACCCCATAGCGCCTCCGCCTAAGCGTTCAATTAGCGTGTATCCGCCAATGTTTTGACCAGAACGCAAATCAAATATGCTCACATCTTCCATAATGCATTATGGTAATGGGAGAGTATGCCAATTATGCGTTTTGGTGGAAAATTTATACAAAATTTTATAAACAAATGTTTATATATTTAATGCATATTAATGCGTGTTTGTTAAACATTGTTTATATGTGATTTATCTGTTCGACACGCCGAAATGCTAGAAAATACTGTAATTTTGCTGTTTTTACTAAATAAACATGATATATTAGAGCATGGCTCAACGAAGAGAACCTTCAATGAACCATGTAAGTAAATGTGGACGATTGACGCCGCCGACGTAGGACTTGGGGTCTTGAGTGCACACCCTTCACAACGGATCGTTCGGCACGTACCTGCCGATGAAAGGAAAATATCATGGCAGAAGTTGTATTTGATCATGTCACCCGTATTTACCCTGGCAATGACAAGCCATCGGTTGATGATTTGAACATGACTATTAAGGATGGCGAGTTCCTTGTACTCGTTGGTCCATCTGGTTGCGGTAAGTCAACTACATTGAGAATGTTAGCTGGTTTGGAAGAGGTTAACAAAGGTCGCATTCTTATTGGTGGTCAAGATGTTACTACAATGCAGCCAAAGGATCGCGATATTGCAATGGTGTTCCAGAACTACGCATTGTATCCACATATGACTGTTGCAGACAATATGGGATTTGCTCTTAAGATTGCAGGCGTAAGTAAGGAAGAAATCCGCAAGCGTGTTGAAAAGGCTGCTGAGGTTTTGGATTTGACTGAGTACTTGGATCGTAAGCCTAAGGCACTTTCTGGTGGTCAGCGTCAGCGCGTGGCAATGGGTCGTGCAATTGTTCGTGAACCAAAAGTCTTCCTCATGGATGAGCCTCTTTCCAACCTTGATGCAAAGCTTCGTGTACAGACTCGTACACAGATTGCAGCATTGCAGCGTCAGCTTGGCGTCACTACCCTTTACGTGACCCACGATCAGACTGAAGCTTTGACAATGGGTGATCGTATTGCTGTAATCAAGCTTGGTGTTTTGCAGCAGGTTGGTGCTCCTACCGAGCTTTATGATCGTCCAGCGAACGTCTTCGTTGCAGGCTTCATTGGCTCCCCATCTATGAACATCAACCAGCATCCAGTTGTTGATGGCAAAGCTCAAATTGGCGAAGATTCCATCACTCTTCCAGCAGAAGCTGTTGATAAGCTTACTGAAGAAGATAAGGGTCAGATTATTGTCGGCTTCCGTCCAGAAGATGCAAGCTTGGCAACTTCTGATGATCCAAATGCCTTCTCCTTGAAGGTTGTGAACGTGGAAGATCTTGGCTCTGACGGTTATATTTACGGAAACATCATCACTGATGGTTCTCCAGAAGAAGCGTCTACAATGATGAGTGACCAGAACAAGCTCACAACGATTCGCGTGAACCCACGTGCGCTTCCAAAGGTCGGTGACACTGTAAAGATCAAGATTGATCCATCCAAGATGCACCTGTTTGCACCTTCTACAGAGCTGCGTTTGAACTAATTGCTGTTTTCTTGGGTGCTTTGTTTAAAGTGCCCAAGATTTCTGTATAAGGGTATGGCGGGGTTCGCTACGCGAGCCCCGTTTTCGCATCGTTTGAATTATTTACGATTAGTTATAATGCGATTAGTTATAATTTGATTGCGATTTATTATTCAATTATTGGCGTTCGAACTTAACGGGTAGATTAAAGTTTATGGAATGGAACGATACTCCTTTATTGGATCCACGTGCTATGCAAGCAACATCAGTATCTGCGCAGGATGAAACTGTATCTTCTGCAGAGCCTCAAGCTTTGAAGATTACTGCTGCAAGCTCTAATCCTCAAATGTTTATGCTTCCGTGGGAGCTTCCATTATCTCAATGGCCTACAAATCTTTTTGTAAACTTGCCGCGCGGTATCTCTAGGCACGTTGTGCGATTTGTGCACGTAGGCGACGAAGTGTATGCAATGAAGGAAATTACTCGTCAAGTTGCTGAACGAGAATATGAGCTTTTAAGGCGTTTGCGCAAATTGGAGCTTCCAACTGTTACTCCTATAGCTGTTGTAGCTGGTAGAAAAGATAAGAACGGTGAACCGCTTGAGGCAATGCTGGTAACTCGTCATCTTAAATTCTCTCTTCCATATCGCGCTCTGTTTGCTCGTACATTAAGACCTGATACTGCAGAGCGTTTGATTGATGCGCTTGCTGTGCTTATGGTTCGTCTGCATCTTTCGGGATTCTATTGGGGAGATGTTTCTCTTTCTAACGTTCTATTTTTAAGAGACGCGGATGCTTTTACAGCATTTCTAGTTGATGCTGAAACAGGTGATTTGCATGGAAGCCTTACAGAAGGTCAGCGTGAATACGATATTGATTTAGCTCGCACAAACATAATTGGCGAACTAATGGATTTAAGTTCTGGTCAACTTTTGCCTGGTGAGGTTGATGAGATTAGCATTGGAGATAGGCTCGTTGACCGTTATCATTCTCTTTGGAGCACGCTTACAGATGTGGACAAATTTAGTCCAGACGAAATGTGGCGTATTGAAAGACGAGTCAATAGGCTTAATGAGCTTGGTTTTTATGTTGACGAGTTGGAAATGAAAACTTCTGTGGATGGGCGAAGAGTGTTGGTTCGTCCACGAGTTGTGGATGCTGGTTATGCTTCACGTAAGCTACTTCGTTTGACTGGTCTTGATGTTCAGGAGAACCAGGCCCGTAGGCTTCTTAATGATTTAGATGCTTATCGTACGTCTACGTGGCGCCAGGGTGAAGAGTTGGAGATTGTTGCTACTGATTGGATGCGTGAGGTGTTTGAGCCTACGGTACGCATGATTCCTGCTGAGTTTAGATCGCAAATCCAACCTGCACAGTTCTTCCATGAAGTATTAGATCATCGTTGGTTTATGGCGGAACGCGTTGGGCATGATGTTTCTATGCAAGACGCTGTAACAAGCTATATTAAGAACGTTTTACCGCAATATAAGATGGACAAGCGTGTTTTGGCCGCGATTAATGCGGATGCTGATTCTGGTGTGGTAGATGATGAATACACGTATTCCACTTCGTCTCCTATGACTCGCGATATTGATGAAGATGACCAAGACGCTAGTGTTTGGGCTAGTTGAATTCACTAGTTAGTTCATATTTTTCTTTAATCAGCAAAGAATATTTTGCTATAATTATGGAATTTTTTATTAATATCGTGTGATATTATTCAACCTATTAGTTGCCAATGATTGTCAACTAACGGAAATAGTTATTGTGTAAATCAAAGGAGATTTCTATGTTAAAGGGCATTGATCCCATTATATCGCCAGAATTATTGAAAGTACTTTGCGAAATGGGACATGGAGACGTTTTGGTTTTGGCAGATGGAAATTTTCCAACCGAATCGGTAGGAAAAGATGCAATTGTTGTTCGTTGTGATGGTCATGGTACTTCAGAATTGCTAAAAGCGATATTGAAGCTTATGCCTCTTGACCAGTACACATCTAAGCCAGTTACTCTTATGGAAGTTGTTCCAGGGGATTCTTGTGAAACTCCAATTTGGAAAGACTATGAAGATATTATTTCTGGTTTTGATAAGCGCGGCGCTAATACCATAGGAACCTTGGAGCGTTTTGCATTTTATGATGAAGCGAAGAATGCGTATTGTGTGGTTGCTACTGGTGAACGTGCTCAATATGCGAATATTATGCTTCGAAAAGGTGTGGTTTTCGCTGGAGAATAAATAACCCTTATACCAATAAACCCCACCAGAGATTCTGATTAGAGTATTTTTTAACACTGCATTGTTGTAAATAAGATTTTTGTAATTTCTTATTTTGCGCTGCAGTGTTTTTAGTTGTGTATTGATAAAACTTGTGGTTTTGAGTGTATGGTGTTTTTTGTTAACTTAGTATACAATTAATTCTGGTTATTATAATGAGTGTAAACAATACGTATATGCGATGCATATTGTTGCTCTTGATTATTTATAACTGTGGCTGGCAGCGATGGCAGCCCGTATGTAATTCAGTCATTTGTGCATTAACCGCACAAATGTGTGTGCGTTTTTATCGATTTTATCTTTGTTTGAGGTACACATATTTACATTTCGATGAAGAGATGTGGATGGCTGGCTTAATGAAGAAAGGAATCCCATGAAGTTTCGACGATTGTTGCAAGGCGGCGCAATATTTGCTTTGTCGATCAGTATGGCTAGTCCGATGATTGCACAAGCTTCAGTGCCACAGGAAGATTCAATTGATCCATTCCATCCCTCAATACTGTGGGCAAGTTCTGAAGAAAAAAATGGTGAGAAAAAGCCAAATGGTACCATTTCTGCGCTTACTGATAGCGATGGGAGCGTGGATAGTGCTAAAACGTTTTGGACAACAAAATGGCAAGGTGGATACGATAATTTCCCACACATTCTCGCTATAAAAAATAATACTAATAGAGAGGTTTGTGGAATTCAGTATACTGCGCGGCCATCGTATGAATCAGTGCAAGGTAATTCGAATGCGCCAGGTGTTTATAGTGTTTTTGCATTCGATAAAGATCCAGGAAATCCATCTGATAAGAAAGATATTAATTGGCGTTCTAAAGTTCATCAAACGAAATTTAATAATGGCGAATTGATTGCAACTGGTGGTTTAAAAGGTATCAATGAGCCGCAAATTATCTCGTTTAAATCTACCAATAAGCCAATATTGACGTTGGTTGGTTTTAAAGCAGTTGATAGTAGCAAAAAAGATATGTCGGCTTCAGACATCAAACTTGTTCCATGTTTACCAGTTGAACATATGAAGAAACAAGGACGGGGTGATGCAACAGCTGCGCCTATTGATTTCTTCATTGATCAATTGCCATTTGGTGCTCCTGGTAAGCCAGTTACTTTCAGTCCATCGCAATATACTTATGAATCTACTGCATACTATCATACAACCTCTGTGTCTGCCAGAGTTAAGTTGCCCACTGGGGCTACGGCTACTATCAATGGCCGCAAGGTGGATTCTGATGGAAGAGTATCGGGCATTCCGTTAACAAAAGGTGTTAATGCTATAGTTGCAAAAGTTGTTGTTGGTAATGCTGCAAGTACATATGTTGTAAATGTGACAAAGGTTGACACAGATTTCCGTGGCAATGAAAAAATTAATGCAACTGTGAAGATAAATGGTGCAAATGATAATGACAATCTAATTGTTACGGATGGTATGCGTGCCACTTCTTGGAATACTACGAGTTTGAAAGATAGCGCTGAATGGTCTAACAAATCAACTGGTTTTACAATTCATTTAAATAGCCCTCGTTATGTAGGACGTATACAAGCTTATGGTTGGCCGACCATGCCAGCTGGCTCCCCTGGGTGGCAAGGAGGGCATTCTGTTGCTATTGATGTCAAAGCTGGTGACAATTGGAATACGGTTGTCACCAATGCAAGCCTTACGCGTGATAGTGATGGCTTATGGTATTGGGATTTGAACGGTTATCATAAAACACAAGATATACGTGTGTGGCTTAACAAGCCCAAAATTCACGATCCACAGCAAAACGGAATAGGTGCCACTGGGATGAGATTGGAAGAAGTAGAAGTGTGGGGGTTGCCTGAGGGTCAGAATCCAAAAGAAATTAAAGTACCTGATGAAAAACCTAAATATACCAGTTTTAATGCAAATGAAAATAAATATGGTGTGAATCGTGCACAAGCATTGGCATTGCAATACGGTGTATTATTGCCAACTTGGGTACCTTCTGAAGGCTATGGGCGTGGAGTTTATAACGATGCAGAACGCCGTTTAACTGGCGGATCGTTCCCTATGTTCTATGATAAGCCTTTATTTAATGCTCCATTGATGCGGCAATTAGGGAAAGGTGTGCCTTGGTCACTTGCTAAAGCTCCAAAGGGTGGCAATAGTATGGGTGAAAATAGTGTACCTAAAGATTTTTTGACTGAAGAAATGAAGCCATATGCTAATAGTCTTGTTGATATTCAATATGGTGATGAGGGAGGTTATAGCGAAAGTGAAGTACAGAAATTTAATCGATGGTTCAGTTGGTCTAAGAATAGGTATCCTGGGGCAATAGTGCATTCTAATCAAGCTCTTGGTCTTGGTTGGGAAACGCATTCCAATATGAGTCATTTTGTCAAAACAGCAAAGCCTGATCTTGTTTCGTGGGATACATATTATTATGGTGCAGGTCAAGGTCCAAAGCCAAGTAAAATTGTGGCAAACATGTTGCAGAATAAGCTATGGACTTCTCAGAGACAAGCAGCCCTAGAGGGTTTGACAGGTGATTGCAGTCAGCCAGTTCTATTTGGACAATATTTAGATTACAACTGGGATGCTAATGTTTCTGCTTCTCAAAAGTCGATTGTTCCTATGATAGGATTAGCTACTGGCCAAAAATGGTTTGGGCTATTCCGTATGGAATATAATGCTTATGATCGCAGTTCGATTATTGACCAAGATGGAGCTCCAACGCGAAGCTTCTACGAGTTTTCTAGCATTTTCAAAGATGTGCAGGGCCTTGGGAAATACTTGGTTGCAATGAATAATGAGTATGCAGGATTGAAATCTGGCGTATATGCAGATCGTGCATCTGCTCCGAATATTCAGGGATTCCGTATGGGAGCTTTTGACAGCACGGAGGGAAAGCTAGCGAATGCAGAATTTGGGTTGCAAAAGATTACCGTAAAGAATGTCGGAACTGTTAATAACGGAAAACCTGGAGATGTGCTTGTCGGTCATTTCTCAACACTAAAAGATCTTAATGAGGAAATTCGTAAAAAGATTTTTGGTGAAAGTAAATATGCACCAAAGGCATTGTTGGTAGTTAATGCTTTAACTGGTGATACTCGCTATCCATCATATTATTTATCAACACGTAATGATAATGGTTCTTATGCTGAAACGGCACAGGATATCACGCTTACTGTAAAAAGACCTTCTAGAAATGCAATACTCATGCAGGTTGATCCGCGTACATACATAGCTAAGACAGTTCCGCTTAAAGATGGTGATGATGAGCAGGATGTAAAACTAGAACGTGTTGGCGGAGGTCGTGCTCGATTGCTGTATTGGTTGGAAAATAACGCAGCTTATGAACGTAAAAAAATTGAGGATATAGAACCAAAGAACATTGCGAAAGATAAGAATGTTATAGCAAGTCAATCACGTACTGAGCCGGAGTATGCTGCTAAATCCTTAACTGACGGTGACATATCTACGCGTTGGGCAGCTCCAGATAATCCAAATTATCCAGTGACGCTTGATATCACATTAGGGTGCAATGCTAAGTTCGATGCTGTGCAAATTGAAGAATTTGTTGAGGGTAACGTGAACCATCGCATTAAAAAATTCTCCTTATGGACAAAAAATCAGTGTGATCGTTCAGCGTATAGTGAGAGCTCATGGGAAAGAATATATGGAAAAGATAATGCTGCAAAGGAAGATCTCAGTGATATCAATTTCGAGAATTCTCAATATGCTAGCGAATTGCGTGTGCAGATAGATGAGGTATATCCGAATGTTGATATGTATAATGGGCATCCGGGTAGTCCAACTATTAGTGAAATTAAAGTGATTTCTAAGACTGAGCAAAAGAAGACTCCAAAATCTAAGCATGGTTCGTCTGTTCTTGATTCAGGTGGTGTTTCTACTGATTCAAGACAGTTGGATAATTCTTATGGTCCAAGTGTGACGTTGGAGTCTGGTGATAATCATGATGGTATGTCAAAGGCTAAGCGGAATAAGTCTATGTCTGGTCCGTCTGTTCATGATTCAGGTGGTGTTTCTACTGATTCAAGACAGTCGGATAATTCTTATGGTCCAAGTGATTCGAATGTCAGTGGACTGAGAATGAGCGAAAATAAGCAGCCTACTATTCGTAAGAATGGCTTGTGTCAAAAACGTGAGAAGTGCTCTCGTGGCATGTTGGTTGCTGGAGGTAGTAGTGTGACTGGCGTCTCGGTGCTTTCGTTAACATTTTTTGCTTTTCATTTACTTGTTAGACATAGTAGGAAAGTGCGACAAAAATAGCCATTATAGGTGTATATAATTAGTCTATTCTGTTAGTGTATCCCCATGTGTATTTAGTGTTTATGCCTATTTGTGCATGGGGATTTTTTATGTCTGAAAGACTTTAGAATACTGCTTTTTGAATATGCGGATAATGATTTAACTGGCGCACATCCTTGTTTTTTGTTAATATAGTAAACAATTGATTGTTCGATGTGAAGTTGCATTGATCGCTAAAGCAGGGTGGCAGCATGAATGAGGATTATTTAGCAAATGTAAGGCCTACAGCACGTCAAATTTCTTGGCAGCGCATGGAAATGTATGGTTTTATTCATTTTGGAATGAATACTATGACAGATCGTGAATGGGGGCTTGGTCACGAAGATCCGAAGATATTCAATCCAGATAATTTAGATGTTGACCAGTGGCTTGATGCTCTACAATCGGCAGGTATGACCGGCGTGATTCTAACTTGCAAGCATCATGATGGTTTTTGCTTGTGGCCTTCAAAGTACACCAAGCATACCATTGCGTCCTCTCCATATAAAAATGGAAAAGGAGATATTGTGCGCGAAGTTAGTGAATCAGCTTATCGACATAATATGAAATTTGGCGTATACCTTTCACCATGGGATCGTACAGAATCATCATATGGCACTGGCAAAGTTTACAACGATTTTTATATTAATCAACTTGTTGAATTGCTAACGCACTATGGTCCTATTTTTTCCGTATGGCTTGATGGTGCTTGCGGCGAGGGTGAGAATGGTAAAACGCAAACTTATGACTGGCAACGAATCTATAATACAGTCCGTGCGCTGCAGCCAGATGCTGTTATCAGTGTTTGCGGTCCAGATGTGCGTTGGTGCGGCAATGAAGCTGGTCATACGCGCTCTAATGAGTGGAGCGTATTACCTACAGAATTACGTAGTGCTGAATTAACCTCTTCAAAATCACAACAATCAGATGATGGTAAGTTCTCTCGCAAATTTGCGTCTACTGATGAAGATTTAGGGTCTCGTAAGGCGCTTGCACACTACGAAGGCGATTTTGCTTGGTATCCAGCAGAAGTTGATACCTCTATTCGCAAAGGTTGGTTCCATCACGATAATGAGGATAATAATGTTCGCAGTTCTGATGAATTATTTGATATATGGTGTAAATCTGTAGGGGGTAACTCAACACTTTTGTTGAATGTGCCACCGACACGTCATGGTTTGTTAGCAGATTCTGATGTTAAAATTTTAAAAGAATTGGGCGATAAGATTCGTAAATTCCATGGGCGCGAATTACGAGATCATGAAGCATTATCAATACAAGTTTTAAGTCCTAATACATATGAAGGAAATCCAAAGTACTTGGTTGACAGAAAACAGGGTACAGCATTGTCATCTTCTAAGCCGATTGATTTTCGTATGGTATTTACTGAACCTACTTATATTGATGGCTTAGTTATTGAAGAAGATATTAGTAAAGGACAACACGTTGAAACAGCTGAAATTCACGTTGTTGATGAATGTGGAGTAAATCATCATGTTTCAGATGTTCATGCCATAGGATATCGCAAAATTCTACGTTTTGACGCGATTCGTGCAGTATCGTTAACTGTGAGAATAACTAGTATTCGTCAATATGTAGCTCTTCAATCATGCTATCCACTAGTTGCACAAGACGAGTAGTAGAAAAGAAAACTCTGATATAAATTTATTTCAATAGCAATAAAATACCGCTGACATAGAAACTTTTTTGTAACTATATCAGCGGTATTGGCTATAGGAGGGAGGGTTAGAATAATTGCAAATCCACATTTAGAGAATATGGTTTATTGGCAGGCAAATGATATTCGGGATGCACAGGCGAGCCCCACGAATCATCGCCGCCGACTCCCATTTGTGCTGCAAGAATTCGCAAGAACATATGTTTTGAGTCACCTAAATCACTTATATGTTGTGCTTCCTCTATCATAGTGCTGCTGTATGGAAGTAAACTTACGCAGAAGTTGCTAGTACTATTATGCCGCTGAATACGCATGCCATGCCCAGAATCGTCTGTTACGTTTGCCCATCTTACTTTTTCATGATTGCCAGTTTCTTGTGGAACAAGATATGGCATAAAATCGTCAAAAGCATTTGTTTTCCAAATCCCTAAACGTCCCGCACTGGTGCGGTCTGCATATGTTTCAACAGGACCAATACCGTAGAATTCAAGGTTGCTGTATTCTATTGGTAGCATCCATTCCAATCCAAATGCTGGAATGGAAGGTAAATCTTTTCCAGAAGGAACATAATTTAGTTCAATGTGTAAATCTCCTGATGTTTTAGACACATATGTTAAATTCACTGTTGTATGGTCTGCGTTAGCAAGTTCATATTTGTATACAATTTGTAGCGTATTGTCGTCGAGCTTCTCAGCTGTTTGATCTACGCATTTAGCATATTTACCTGCTACAGCCCATTGAGCACGCTCAAAACCATGCTTGCAACCGCGGTCATTGTCTGTTAGTGCTCGGAATGTAGTGATCAAAGGACGTTTAATCACAAATTCTCGTTCGCCAAGACGGTATGAAATAAGCCCGCATTGTGAATATGAAAAAAGCGTTTCGATCGAAGAGTTACGTGTTCCTGCGTTCCAGCGTCCAATAGTAACAGTGCCATCTTTATGTAATCGTGCATTTGATATTTGCTTAGCTTGTGATTCTGAATTTTTAGTTAATATTGTGTATTGTCCGAACGATAATTCGTATCCTTTTTGTGCCCAACGTGTAGATTTTGCAAGCGTGCACGAAACTTCAAAAGTAATTTCTTCCCCACTGCTTTGATACTGTTCTAATGGCCACTCTATGGGCATTTCAAAATCATTTTCAGGTTCCACATTACACGTATATGGTTGAGACCACATAATTTTGCCGTCAACGCGTAATTTTGCCAAGAATACGTAATTTTCAGTATTCATGAAAAGCTGATGATTTTCTATTCGAACACCATTTTCGTTTGGATATAGTCTTATATTTGCATATTGTTGTTTAGCCTCAATGGCCTTAGGACTTGGTTTTCTATCTGCGAATAATAGACCGTTGCCACAGAATTCATAATCGGTAGGTCGATCATCAAAGTCGCCACCATATGCCAAATGCGTGCTTCCGTCTGGTAGGGTTTGTTTTATTGCCTGATCGATGAAATCCCAAATAAAACCACCTTGGTAATGCGGATACTTTTCAAGAGCAACATACTCGTTCATGTTTCCCAATGAATTCCCCATAGCATGCATGTATTCGCAAGATATATAAGGTTTATCTGGGTTGTTTGACACGTATTTTTCTATTTCATCTGCGTGAGCATACATGCGTGTTTCAATGTCGCTAGTATCGCGCCAAGACTTATCCATAGTCTGACCTTCGTAATGCACTGGGCGATGTGCATCTAGAGCATGAGCATGATGATACATAGAACGAAATACGTCTCCACCAAAGGATTCGTTTCCGAGAGACCAAATCAGCACACAAGGGTGATTGTAATCGCGTTGAATCATGTTATCGACGCGATTTACGCACGCGGCACGCCATTCGTCTCTACTTCCAGGAATAGCGCATTCTGGAGTTATGTTTCCGTGCCCATCTGACCACGTTCCATGTGTCTCTAAATTAGTCTCGTCAATAATATATAGCCCATATTCGTCGCATAAATCGTACCAAGCATCTTGATTAGGATAGTGAGAAGTTCGTACAGCGTTTATATTGTGTTGCTTACAAAAAAGCACATCGGAAACCATGTCATCATATGTTATTGCTCGGCCTCTGTCGCAATTAAATTCATGACGGTTTACGCCTTTGAAAATAATGCGTTTTCCGTTTAATCTCATTATGCCGTTTTCAATATCAAAATGTCTAAAACCAATCGGCTGCACTACATGTTCAATAATATTTGATTCTTTGCTTACAACATCAATATGTAAGTCATATAGCGCAGGGTATTCAGCACTCCAAGGTAGTGCTTTAGTAATAGTAGTCTGTTTTAGTTCAGTAATCGTTTGTGCAGGTAGCGTGCAGTCCCACAAAATCTCATTATTATTTGTGAATTTATCGTTGCTGTATTTATGATTTGTAATGTAAGTATGCAGTGTAATATCTTTTAAATTGTCTCCTTCTATGTTTGCTCTGAATGCGAGTTTCCCAGTATTTGTATCATTGCTATAATCTGCATCAACATGAAGATTTGATACATGGGTGGAAGGATGTGCACACAGTTCAACGGAACGGAAAATTCCGTGTAGTCTC
Organism: uncultured Gardnerella sp.; assembly: GCA_947289115.1. Classification (GTDB taxonomy): domain Bacteria; phylum Actinomycetota; class Actinomycetes; order Actinomycetales; family Bifidobacteriaceae; genus Bifidobacterium. The sequence goes on along the minus strand of CAMYPG010000004.1, from coordinate 29,353 downwards.
CAATAATCTTGATCCTCTAGCCATGATGCGCTAGAAAATTCGTAGCACGCTACAACAATACTATTTTCAGAATCTTTTAAAAATTGAGTAATATCAAATTCACTCGGCGTAAAAGAGTCTTCACTATATCCAACAAACTTTCCGTTAATCCATACATAAATAGCTGTTTGTGCTCCATGGAAGGTAATAGTAGCTTTACATTCTTCGTTCAAAATCTGTTTAAGATTATTTTGTAAAACAAAATGTTTCTTATAAATTGCCACATGATTTAAGGAAGGAACATTTGGTGCTTTAACGTCCTCATGACCATCCCAAGGGTACTGAACGTTAACGTATTGTGGTTTTAATAGACCGTTCATCTGTAAGTGAGATGGAACTGAGATTGTTTGATATGAAGAATCTTCGTAATTTTTAATATCCTCATCTAAGTTTTCAGGGTTGAATACGCGGGAAGAAAGTAGCTTTACTTCCCACGTTCCATTAAGTGACTGTATTGGTGTGGTGTCATTTATTGTGTAATGATGATGTGAATGCGCTGAAATAGTGTTAACGGCAAAAACCTGAGGATTTGTTATCCAATCAGTTTTTGCATAGTTGGAAGATATGCAAGTATATGTTGGCTCATCCCAACAAGTATTGTCATTATAAATAGATGGCCTAGCCATTACATGCTCCAAATCGTGTTAGTAAAAGTTAAGAATACGTATAGATTAATTATGCTTCTGACAGCATAAAACTGTCAGAAGCAATAAAAGCAGATTTAGCTGGTTACCCTTTTGTAGCTCCAATTGCTAAGCCTGATTGCCAGTAGCGTTGCAATGCCAAGAAGAGCAGAATCAGTGGGAATACGACTAGCAAAGATGCGGTAATGACTAGGTTTGGAATAATAGGCATATTGCCACCTTCATTGCCTTGAGCATTCCACTGTGCAAGACCTAATGCCAATGGATACCATTTAGAGTCTTTCAGCATTATCAATGGAAGGAAGTAATTGTACCAAATGGAAACAAATGCGAACAATGACACTGTTACCAATGATGGTTTCATAAGTGGTAATGCAACTTGGAAGAAAATGCGTCCTTCTCCAGCACCATCGATACGTGCTGCTTCTATAAGAGAAGTTGGAACACTTTGCCCTGAAAATGTCCACATTAAATATAGACCAAATGGGTTTAGTAGAGATGGAATTATTACAGCCCAAGGAGTGTTTGTTAAACCAAGCTGCGAGAAAATCAAGAACTGTGGAACTACAAGCAGTACTCCTGGAATTGCCATAGATCCTAAGATGGTTAGCAAAATAAAGTGTTTGCCTTTAAAATTGAGTTTTGCTAGAGCATATCCTCCCATAGTTGCAAACAATACAGAAATGATAGTGCCAATTATTGTGTATAGGACCGTATTTAGAATCCATCGTGCGAAAATGCCATTGTTATATGTAAATACCTCTACTATGTTGTCCCATAGAGCGAATGAGGATCCAAATGATAGACCGAATGTAGAAGCAAAATCAGCCTTAGTTTTTGTAGCATTTATGAATAGCCAAACAAATGGAACGAGAGCGTATAATAGATATAGATACACCCAGAATGTCATCATTGGACTCTTCTTTGGATGTTCAACAGTGTAGAACCTCGTGAGTGGAGGCATCGCTGCCTGATTATTTGATGATTTTGTTGTATTAATCATTTGTTCTTCCTTTTGGATGCTTCGTTGCATATTTCGTCTATGGTTAATCAGCGGTGACATTTTTGCGCATATTGCGAATTTGAATCGTAAATGTAACGACAATGACAATAATTGCCATAATCAATGCTGCTGCAGCAGCATATCCCTGTGAAGAGTCACCAAAAGCTAGATTGTAAATGTATAAGTTTGGTGTCCAACTGGTTGTAATGCCAGTGCCTCCAACCATTTTTGACAAAATTTGCGGCTCGTTGAAAAGCTGTACACTACCTATTATTGAGAAGATAGTAGTTATAGCCAGTGAGCCTCTAATCTCTGGAAGCTTGATATAACGATCTATTTGGCGATAGCTTGCTCCGTCAATTACAGCAGCTTCGTAAAGATCTGGTGAAATAGCCTTTAATGAAGAATAGAAGATGAGCATGTTATATCCAATAGCAGCCCAGCTAATCATTACTCCGATAGAAATCATGATAAATGAAGGAGAAAATGGATTTATATCAGTATGAGATATTTCATTAAAATTCTTAAACAGACCATACCTAGTTCCAAGGATGAACCCCCACATTAATGTGGAGATAACACCAGGAACAGCGTATGGAATGAATATTGAGATTCTGCACCAGTTTGTACCATATAGACGTTTCGAATCGATAGCAAGCGCTAGGCAAATGGAAATTATTAACATTAGAGGGACTTGGATTGCTGTAAATATGAGGACGCGTGCAATACCCTGCCACAATAATGGGTCTTTCAAAAGTTCGAGATAGTTTTTTGCGCCGACAAACACAGTTCCGCCAATTAATTGGTGTCCGAAGAAACTAATGTACATCGAGTATACAAGTGGAATAATAAACACGAAGGTAAAGAGAAGCAAAAATGGAAGCACGAACATCCAACCAGCAGCTCCTTCGCGTTTAATTCCATTGCGTTGCCGTGTTAAATTCGCTCGTTTATTTTTAGAAGTGTTCAATATCATTGCTTTCCCCCAATGTAAAAACTTTTCAGTTAAATTAGGTGCTGTTGGTGTTGTAGCACCAACAGCACCTTAAATGGTAATGAGTTTATTTGCTATTATTAGTAAACATTATTTGCTTACTGTGAAGCCCTGTTTGTTTCCATAGTCGATGCACAGCTTAGCCCAGTTTTCTAGCTGAGTTTGCAGTGATTCGCCTTTGGCTACTTTTGCATAATCCATATTGTCACCATATAGATCACGCACTTTTTCCATGAACGGAAGGTACTGCCATCCTTCTCCTACTTTTTGAGCTGAATCGGCAATAGGCTCACGGTACTTCTGGTCTCCGAAGTAAGGGTCAGTAGAAGAAAGGAATTCGTTATTCTTAAGTACGGAAACATTTGGAGGGAATACTCCAGCATCAACGCGTGCTTTTACGCCTTCCTTATCGTAGGCAAGGAAGTGCAAGAATTTCCAAGCCCATTGATGATTCTTTGCTTTCGCTGGAATAGCAAAGCCAGAGCCGCCGTTTTCTGCGCTCAACTGTTCGCCCGCTTTCCATTGAGGCATAGGGGCAACACGGAAGTTTCCAGCTTGTTTTGGAGCGCGATCTTTAATGCTAGAGGTGAACCATCCTCCTATGATTTGTGTGGCAATAGTTCCATCGTTTAAAGCTCTGTTCCAATCATCGGACCAAGTTTTGATATTAGTTGCAATCAATCCTTCTTGAATCATCTTCTGATAGTAAGATACAGCTTCCTGCATCTTTGGATCTTTTACGTTAATATGAGCAGTGGTTCCGTTCACCTTAAATGGATGCCCTCCAGCTTGCCATACAAGAGATAGCAATGTGAAGATATCGCTTGCGTCATTTGTTATGTAGTACTTGTCTCCGAGCGCTTTTACTTTCTTAGCTGCTTGGTAATATTCTTCCCAAGTTTCTGGTACTTTGCTTACTCCTGCTTTTTCTAATATTGCCTTATTGTAGAACATAACGCTTGGACCGTAATCCATTGGAATTGCGTATGGCTTATTGTTGAAGCTGATGTCCTGCCATGCGCCTTTCACAAATGTGCCTTTATCATTATTTGCGCCAAGAGTGCTTAAATCTACAAGTTTGTTTTGAATTGCGAAATAAGGAACTGTCAAGTACTCAAATTCCATAACGTCTGGAATTCCCGATCCAGCTTGAATGGCTGTATCCAGAGCCTGATAAGCGTCTGTTACAGTTTCTACTTTAATTTTTACGTTTGGATATTTCTTTTCAAATATTGCTGCTGCTGCTTTTGTTGGTGTTGTATTACCAGTCCACACAGTGAGGTTAACAGGTGTTTTAGTATCAACTTGCGCTGATGAACTCGAGTTATTGGTGTTACCGCATCCAGCAAGCGATAGTAGAGCGGCGCTCGCTGCTGCAATGATGCCAATAATTTTCTTTCCACTATGCATGGCGCTTCCTTTCTTTGAAGCTTTACTTGTCGACTTTGACGAGTTGTGTATTGATTGCCGGCGGCATCTATGTCGTAGGAACATTCAATGTTAACTATCTTAACAAATTATTTATTTGTTGTAAAGTCCAAGAAATATACAAACACTTGTGTGTATATTGGGATGAAATTATTGTTAATAATTATGGTAATTATGCCTAGCGCGTATGTGTTACAGCTGGCTACAATGGTTGAGAGTGTACAATATAGTTTATTGTGAAATTTTGTTGTGAGTACATGTGCTGACAACATTTTTCCTGATGATTTGGCCTATTGGTGGGATGGTACGATGTAGTACTTACTTTCAGTATGCTGCAACAGCCCTATACTTGAGGAGTGTCATGTTTGGAACAACTGATGATAATGCCTTGTCTTGCTTTCTATCACCTTCTATGACAGTTACTAAAAAACATGAACCCGCTGATGTACGAATCAATAATCGCATGATGGTTTTTGGACAAATTTTTTCATCATGTCCTATGTCTAGAGCACAAATTGGTAGGAAAACTGGATTATCGCGAGTTGCTGCGTGCGAAGTCGTGTCTGACATGTTAGATAAACACTTTCTGATGGAAAATGGATATGAACAACCAACGCGACCTGGTAAAAAAGGAACTTTAGTAAGTGTAGATGATCAATATTGGAATGTGGTTGTTCTGGACTTATCAATGCCATTTTTGTTGCAAGCTGCTGTAATGAATTTACGCGGTGAAATTGTAACTAGAGTTGAAAAATCCTTTGATAAAATTACTGCTATTACGCCTGAAACTGTAATTGCTTTAGCTGAGTCACTACTTGATGGTGCCTCGCACATACTTGGTTTTGGTGTTGCTGTCCCAGGTATTGTTGATGAAGATGGTGTAGTAGTTGAAACTGCGAATTTTGGGTGGAAGAATGTGCCTTTGCGCAAGATGTTTCAACAACATTTTGGTAAGTTCTGTACGGTAGATAATGATGCGAATAGTGCTTTGATCGGTGAACGTTTTTGTGGAGCTGGCAGAGCAACTGGCATTTTTGTTCAAATCGCTGTTGGCGTAGGCGCAGCATTGTTAATCGATGATTCGCTCGTTTTGGGGAGTCATCATGCTGCAGGTGAAATCGGTCACGTAGTTGTTGATCCAGATGGTCCACAATGCACGTGTGGTAAGCGTGGTTGTTTAGAGACTTTTATATCTGCAGCAAACTTACGAAGAAGAATTAATGAGAATCCTTTAGACAGGACGACAATGCTACAGGAAGCAGGTCGTTCACTTGGACATGTGCTTGCTCCGTCTGTTAGCTTACTTGATTTAGATGATGTTTTTGTATACGGTTCAAAAGATATTGTTGACGATATATTTTTAGGTGCGACTGAATGTGCAATTAATGCCGAAGCCGCCTCAACATTACAAAATCATTCTATTCGTGTGCAACAATGTTCTTGCGGTGATGACATAGTTTTACGTGGTGAGAGCATTGCTGTTGTGCAGGCAGTGCTTCGAAATGCAAATGAGTATAAAAAAGTGCCCCCTGTGGGACTCGAACCCACAACCCAAGACTTAAAAGGACTCTGCTCTGCCAATTGAGCTAAAGGGGCAACAAATGCCTAGTGTACTACATTTTGTAGACTAATCCAACTTATGGCTACATGTAGCGTGTGTTTTGTGGCAAGTTGCTGCGAAATTGCAGGCAAAAATCACAAATTGATCTGTCCTAGTTCCTCAAGTTTTTCTTTAATCTGAGTTGCAGTCGGCTCAACCATAAAACTTCCATCGCTAAAAGTAACGACAGGAATATGCTTCTGACCGCTAATATCAATAGCCTTTTGTTCGGCGCCTTCTTCAGATTCAATGTTATGCCAAGTAAAAGCAGCATTAAACTTATTAAGCGCAGCTTTAGCTCTGATGCAATCGCCGCACCAATCTGCTCCATAAACATCAATCGATGGCGAGTTTTCCATACGTAATACCCCAATTCAATTTTTGATTACAAAATTAACTTACAAAAGTATTGTATTAAAATGCTAATATTTACGTGATTTTTGCTTACTTTAGCAACAGTCTTTGTTGCAATCTAATCAACTGTCCCTTTAATTTCATAGTCTTTATTATATGAATATAGTTATGGATTTAGATTTGATTATATGGTCCGCTGTTGGCACAGTTGTTTTAGCAGTGCTTTTAGTGGCTGCGGCAGTTGTGCTGAGAATTATCGGCAAGTCGCGAGGTCCTTTAATACCTACTAGCAAAGATAATCCACTGCCTAGCGTGGTAAAAAGTGATAGCAATGTTGAGCCATCTGCGCCTGAAAACGTTGCCTCTCGAGTTACAAGATTGCGCTCTAAACTTGCTAATAGTGCGAATCCTTTTGGTCGTGCTCTGTTCAATATATTGAGCAAAGATAATCTTAGTGAAGACGATTGGCAAGATGTAGAAGATACGCTTTTAATGGCAGATGTTGGAGCACAGGCAAGTGATGAATTGGTTGAATCACTTAGAAAAGATGCTAGGATTTCTGGAACAGCAAGCGCACAAGATGTACGTGAAATACTTCGTGCAAAATTGCTGGATATTGTTGGTGCCAAAACAGATAGAAGCCTAAATGCGGATTCTTCTAAAGCTCATAAGCCAAGTGTAATCATGATGGTTGGTGTAAATGGCACTGGTAAAACCACTACTGCTGGAAAGCTTGCGCGACTAATGGTTTCTAAAAATCGTTCTGTAATATTAGCTGCAGCAGATACTTTCCGCGCTGCAGCTGCCGACCAGCTTGAAACTTGGGCAAATGTTGTAGGTGTTAAAATCGTTCGATCCGAAAAAGACGGTGCAGATCCGGCTTCTGTAGCGTTTGACGGTGCTACCAAAGCAATGGAATCCAATTCAGATGTTTTGATCGTAGATACGGCTGGAAGGCTGCAAAATAAGGCAAATCTTATGGACGAGCTTGGCAAAATTCGCCGAGTTATTGAAAAAACTGTTCCTGTAGATGAAGTCCTTTTGGTTCTTGATGCTACAACTGGTCAAAATGGCATGGTTCAGGCAAAAGTTTTTGCTGAGGCAATTGGAATTACAGGTGTGGTTTTAACTAAGCTAGACGGTTCTGCGAAAGGCGGTATCGTGGTTTCTGTTCAAAAAGAGCTAGGTGTTCCTGTGAAGCTTGTCGGATTGGGAGAAGGTCCGGACGATCTAGCTCCATTCGATCCAGAAAGTTTTGTGGATGGAATATTGGATTAATCTATCGTAATTAGTTATTAATCACGCAGCGCTAGTTGAGTAGAATATAAAAGAACATATAAAATAGAATATTGAAAGCATAACCGCCGAGGGTTGTGTATTGTGAGGTGAAAGATGACCGCAATGGATCCGCAATGGGCATTATTGGCCGCTGCTTTAGTGTTTATAATTACGCCAGGGATTGCTCTATTTTATGGCGGTCGCGAACGAGCAACATCTATGGTCAATATGATGATGCTTTCTGCTGGAGCTATTGCGGTAACAACCATAGTTTGGACGCTATGGGGATGGTCAATGGCTTTCGCTGGGAAAGACATGATTGGCGGCGTTGTGGGTGATCCTGTGAGTGGTTTGCTTCTACGTGATTCAATGGTTGCAGATCATGGAATTTTTACTTCTATGGACGCAAACACAGGCTTGTCGGGCGGAGGTATTCCAGCAGCCTTTAGATTAGCGTGCGCTGTCGTAGCGGTTGCTCTTATTACTGGTGCGTTGGCTGGACGCGTAAAATACGCAATTTGGCTTATATTCGTGGCGGTATGGGTCACTTTAGTATTTGCTCCTCTAGCGCATATGGTTTGCGGAGGGGGATTGCTTTCTCCTAATGGCGCAATATCACAAGCTTTAGGAATTCAAGTACATGATTTTGCTGGAGGATCGTTGCTGCACCTGACTGCAGCAGTTTCTGCGCTTGCAATCGTGCTAATTATTGGTGGTCATGCGCACTTCCCGTTAAAGCGATTTGTGCTTCATACCAAATCCTCTACTGTTCAAGGTAACAGTAGTAATAATTTTGAGCATAAGGGAAATTTGGTTCGTGCATTGTGGGCTGACGTTGCGAGATTTAGTAAATTAGAGACTAATACGGGTTCATCATCTTCTAAGGCAGAAGATTCTAATGGTTCTGTTGAAGCTGTTAGTGATGTTGCTGATAATTCTGTAAATGTTCTAAAACGCCATCCGCATAATGTACCGTTTGTTGTTCTGGGAATTTTTATTATTTGGTTTGGCTGGCTTGGCTTAATGATTGGATCTTCTGTAGGTCTTCCTGGAGTTGCTGGATATGCTTGGGTTTCATCCACTATTACAGCATCTGCTTCTATGCTTGCTTGGGGGGTTACAGAGCGTTTGCGTTCAGGTTGTTTTACTGCTGTTGGCGCCGCGTCTGGAATTATGGCGGGTTTGGCCGCTAGTTCTGCCGCTGCAGATGTGATTGCGCCTTTATGGGCAATGGTATTAGGAGTTATTGTTGGTGTCGTTACATGCCTTGCAACGCATTCTAAGACTTTTGCGCGTTATGATGGAGCGCTTCATGTTGTGAGCGTGAACGGCATCGCTGCTCTTATCGGTATTTTTGCAGTGGGATTATTTGCTGATAGTAGCGGACTGTTTTGCGTTGGTGACTGGCATCAGCTTATCGCGCAGATTTGTTTACTTGTAATCACTGTTCTTTATTCCGGTGCAGTTACTGCTTTAGTTGCATTTGGTTTAGAGAAGCTTTTTGGTTGGAGAATATCGGAAGCTAAGGAGCGTAAGGGTGTTGATTTGGCAGATCAGGGTGAGCGCGCATATGACTTTTCGAGTATTGCTCAAGCTAGAGCTGGAGCTGTTGTAGAAGTTGCTGATTCTGAAGAAGGGAAAACCCAAGTGGCAGTTCTTACTCCAGTAGCTATTTCTGTTGATGAATCAGTTGTAGACGCAGATGGTGATTCTGTAGATGCAGATGGTGATTCAACGGTTGCTGGCGATAATTCAGCTCATTCTGATGATAATGTTTCTGCTCAATCGCAAGACGAAGTTGAATTGGGCGAAGAGAAGATTGAAACTGAAAATGATGGAAAAGAGTCAGAAAATTCAGAAGAATCTGATTCTAGTTCTGTGGAAAATAAGTCAGATAAATCTAGAAGTAATTCTAAGAAATCTCAAAAGAAGCAATAAAATATCAAAGTTTGTGTAAAGTAATCCCCCATTGGTGTGAATATCTCAAGATTATGACACACACGGGCTAAGTGATGTGGATAAAAACTTTGAGTTATCCACATTTTAGGCGTGTTGCTGTGTGTATCTCAAAAAGTTATACACAAATGGGGGATAACATTGTGGATATCCTGCGGATAACTTTTCCAAAAACAATTTTGATTTGCAATTGGCAAATATTTATGATAGCGAAATAAAAAGGAAAAGTCGCAAGCTACCGAACATCAGATTTAGAAAAGTAATGTAATAAGTAATAAAAATAATAGTTTTATTAAATACTTAATCTAATAAGTTTTTTCGACAGTACAATAGTGCATTATGACAATAGCCAAGAGTAACGCAGCTACCAATAGACAAGAAGATAAAGAATCTGCTATAAACAAAAAAGATTTACTAAAGCATATATTTTCTCTAGCTATTCCTACATTTGGACAGCTTATTGCAGAGCCAGCGTTTGTTTTAATAGACACCGCAATAGTAGGTCATTTAGGCAAAACGCAACTTGCAGGGCTTTCAATAGGATCAACTGTGCTTTTAACAACAACGGGACTATGCCTGTTTTTGGCATACAACACCACAAGCCAAGTCGCGAGACTATTGGGTGCTGGGAAAAATCGTCAAGGACTAAGCGTTGGAATGGACGGTCTATGGCTGGCTCTTGGGTTAGGTGTTGTTTTAACGCTTGTTTTAATGGTGTTCGCAGGTCCGCTTTGTCAAAGCTTTGGTGCAAGTGGAGATACGCTTAAAAACGCGATTATTTACACTCAAACTGTTATGCCAGGATTGCCTGCGATGCTACTAATTTACGCGGCAAATGGCATATTCAGAGGACTTAGCAAAGTAAAAATCACACTTTTTGCTGCAATAAGTGGAGCTGTGCTAAACGCTATTTTAGATATTCTATTTGTGTTTGGAATGAATCTTGGCATTTTTGGATCTGGAATAGCGACAATGATAGCGCAATGGTATATGGGTATTGTTTTAACGCTTCCAGCGATTTTTTGGGCAGCTCGTGAAAAAGCACGTTTGCGTCCGCAAGCGCATAGCATACTTAAAAGCGCTGGAAGTGGTATTCCGCTGTTTATACGCACATTGGCGTTGCGCGCGTGCATGGTTGCCACTGTTGCAGCGGCTGCTCGTCTTGGAACAAATACTTTAGCTGCATACCAAGTTGCAAATTCTTGCTGGAATTTTGTTATGAACATATTAGACGCTATAGGAATTGCAGCTCAAACAATAGTCGCCTCTGCGCTTGGAGCTGGATTATTAAAACGCGCTAACATAATCACAAAAATATGCGCACAAGTAGGCGCATTAAGTAGCGTAATCGTTGGAATTTTGATGATATTTGCAGGATGGCTATTATCCCCGTTATTTAGCCCAAACGTAGAAATACAACTCTTAGTTTCAATAGGAATGACGATTCTTGGAATTTTCTTGCCGTTATCTGGATTTATGTGGGCTTTAGACGGAGTGCTAATCGGAGCTGGAGACCACAAGTATTTGGCCAAATCGTGTTCGATTACAGCTGTTGTATACCTTGTTGCGATTAGTGCAATGTGCTTCGTAAATATAGCTTTTGGCTCTACTGACATAATTAGAACCGTGTCATTGTGGGTGGCTCTGAACCTTGTATACATTGGTGGAAGAGCTTTAGGAAATTCTCATAGGGTTAAAACAGATGATTGGATGAAGTCTGCAAGTCTGTAAGTATGTAAATATGTGAAATATTCAAATATGTGAAATATTCAACTTGCGACTTGTGTTGGTTTATATCAACTTTTGTTGGTGTGCTCCGTGCGGGCGTTTATACTCGATTCTATGGCAGGTAATGATATGTGGAAGTCAAGTAGAAATGACGCAAACCAGTCAGGCAACGCATCATATAAAAGTATTTTGTTTGACAAGGTTCCGCCTCACGACGAAGACGCGGAAATGGCCGTTTTAGGTGGAATGCTAATGAGCAAAGATGCCATTGGCGAAGTTTCGCAAATCCTAGAAACAGCAGACTTTTATGTGCCAAAACACCAAACAATTTACGACGCGATCATAAGCTTATTTTCTGGTTCACAACCAGTAGATGTTGTTTTAGTCGCAAACGAGCTTCTAAAAGACGAAAACCTGGAGAAAATTGGTGGAGCAGACTACCTGCATAGTCTAGTTGCATCAGTTCCAACAGCTGCAAACGCGATATATTACGCGGATATTGTACACAAAAATGCGATTTTGCGAAATGTGATTGCTGCTGGAACAAAGATTGCGCAAATGGGGTATTCTGCCACGGGAGATCAAGCAGAAGACGTTGTAAATCTTGCACAATCCGAAGTTTACGAGATGAGTTCTGGCAAAGTTCACCAGGATTATTCTGCTATTGGTCCTGTTGTTCAAGATGCTCTCGAACAATTAGACAAGTTGCAAAGTAACGAGATTGAAAAAGGCGTTCCAACAGGATTTAGAGATATTGACGACATGACGCAAGGCTTGCAACCAGGGCAAATGGTAGTCGTAGCTGGTAGGCCTGCAATGGGAAAGTCAACTCTTGGAATCGACTTTGCGCGTTCTGCAGCGTTGCATCACAATATGACAACAATTGTGTTCTCGCTAGAAATGAACAAATTGGAGCTTGCTCAAAGAATAATTGCAGCCGAAACGGATATTCCAATGACGGCAATGCATCGCGGGACTTCAGAAGACATTACAACAGATAGATGGACTAAGCTAAATGCGTTTTGGTCAAAAATGAAAGACGCTCCGCTTTTTATAGACGATAGCCCAAATATGAGTCTTATGGAAATTCGCGCAAAATGCAGGAGACTAAAGCAAACGAACGATCTAAAGTTGGTTGTAATAGACTATTTGCAACTTATGACTTCTGGAAAGAAAGTTGAATCGAGGCAGCAAGAGGTCTCGGAGTTTTCGCGTGCATTAAAGCTTTTAGCAAAAGAGCTAGAAGTGCCAGTTGTTGCGCTAAGCCAGCTAAACCGCGGACCAGAAATGCGAAACGATAAAAAGCCTCAGCTTTCAGATTTGCGCGAATCGGGATCTATTGAACAGGATGCTGACGTTGTGTTTCTTGTGCATAGACCTGATTTTTACAACAAAGAAGATCGTCCAGGCGAAGCAGACATTATTATGGCAAAGCATCGCAATGGTCCTACAGAAACGTTTAATCTAGCTTTTCTTGGAGCAACGTCTAAGTTTAAAGATATGCCGCAAGGATACCAGCCGCAATCATATGCGCAAGGGAACGATGCTGTTGGAGGCTATGATGGCCATGCTGCTTGATGCTTTTATGCCTGCTGTAGGAAAGCTGGTTCGCGCGGTTTCTAGAGCGTTGCACCACGGTGGAAGCGCTTTGCCAGGCAAAGTTGTAGAAACACTAGACCGTGGGTTTTTAGCTAGAACGCTTGGGAGTTTGCCTTATGGAGTTGTGCTAATTTCGGGAACTAATGGCAAAACTACTACGACTCGCATGGTTGCGTCTATGCTCAGAGATGCTGGATTGCGCGTGTTTACAAATCCTACGGGATCGAATTTTACGCGCGGAGTCGTGGCGTCGCTTGTGCAAGAAATGCCTGTTTTTGGCACAAAGTTAGATGCGGATATAGCTGTTTTAGAGCTTGATGAAGCTTATGCTGTGCATTTTGTAAATCAAATAAAGCCGCGCTATTCGCTTCTTCTAAACGTTATGCGAGATCAGTTAGATAGATTTGGCGAGATTGACACTACAGCTAAATTGCTGAGTAATGTTGCGCACGCGACTAAGCGAGTAGTTGTGTTAAATCGCGAAGATCCGCGAATTTCCGCGCTTTCTAAAGACGTTTTGTCGCCTTGCAAAGTAAAGTATTTTGGTTTGGATGATTCGTTAAGAAGCATGTTCCCAACCGACGACGATTTGCATAGTGATTTGGATGGCGATTTATGTGGCGATTTATGTGGCGATTCGCGTAGTGATTCGCGCAATCTTCCGCATGCAGATGTTGTTTTGGCAAAAGTTGATGGCAATAAAGCCGATTTTTTGATTGATGGTAATAGAAAAACTACTAGCGTTAAGTTGCGAGGCGTATATAACGTTTTTAACGCTGCTGCTGCGTCTGCGATTGTGCGCGCTATTTTGGCGGATGCTGCTAAAAAAGATGCAACGCTCGCAAAATTCAACGACGATGCGCTTATGGATGCGATTTCTCGCGTAACGCCAGCATTTGGGCGAGGCGAAGTAATCGAAGTTAACGGCGCTCCTGTTGAGCTTGTTCTAGTGAAAAATCCTATTGGATTTAGACTTGCGCTCGCTTCTTGTAAGCCTGCAAATCATGACACAATGATTGCAATTTGCGACGAATACGCGGACGGTCGAGACATGAGCTGGCTGTGGGACGTTGATTTTACGTGCTTTAGCAGCACTGGAGTCGCTTGCGTTTCTGGCACACGCGCGTGGGATATGGCTTTGCGTTTGCAATACGACAAAGTTGCTTCTAGAAACGTGAACACTGATTTAGAAGAAGACGTTAAAGCCTTTGTAAATGGTGATTTTAGTAGCAATGCTAAAAACGCAAAACGCATATATTGCACATACACTGCAATGCTTCGCGTGCGAGTTGCATTAGGGCAAATCGCAAGCGTTAAAGACGTTGGAGTTGGAAAGTAAAGAAAGTAGTCGTCATGAATAATGTTAGTGATGTTAGTCAAGCGAATACTGTAGTTGCAAGCAAAGCCGAAAATCGCGTATTAGACATTGTGTCGCTATACCCAAAAGACATGAATATTTACGGTGATTATGGCAATGTGCTTACGATTATGCGTCGAGCGGAATTGTACGGTTACAAGCCTGTGCTTCACGAATACAACGTTGGCGATGATTGGCCAAAGCAAGTAGATATGATTCTTGGCGGCGGCGGTCAAGATCATGGTCAAAGTAGAGTTACGGATGATTTATTTGCGCGCGCAGACGCAATTCGTGAGCTTGCAAAAGATGGTGTTCCAATGTTAATGATTTGTGGACTATACCAGCTTTTTGGAGAATACTTTGAGACTGTTGAAGGTCAAAAGCTTAAAGGCATTGGCGTACTCGGCGAGCATACGGTTGGTCAAGACGTGCGCATGATTGGGAATCTTGTTGAGCATAGCCGCGATTTTGGCGATATTGTGGGCTACGAGAACCATTCTGGCCGCACAAGCTTGGAGAGTGGCACGCAGCCACTAGGCTCGGTTGATGGCGAAAATTGTGGAAACAACGGCGAAGACCACACGGAAGGTGCGCGCAAATACAACGTTATCGGCACTTATATGCACGGTTCGGTTTTGCCAAAAAATCCGCGTTTGGCTGACTTTTTAATTCGCACAGCTGCGCAAAATCGTTATGGAGAATTTGAGCCAAAGCAAAGTGACGCTCAGCGCGCGGAGCTTGCCAAATTGGACGAATTAGCCGAGCGTGCTCGCCAAGTTGCCATAACTCGTCCGCGGTAAATTAACATAGGCATATGCGCGATTTAGTAAAAATTTGATTGATTATTTTATTTTATGCGCATAGTGTGTATAATCTTTTTATGAGATACAAAGAGATTGAAAAACGTCTTAAGAGAGACGGATGGATACTTTTTGCACAGCGTGGAAGTCATTGCCAATTCGTACATAAAACCAAAACGGGTAAAGTCACAGTGCCTAAACATCCAGGTGATATTAACCCATCGGTTGTTAAGTCAATCTGGCGCCAGGCAGGAATTAGTGAGACAAAGGTGAAATGATGAAATTAGCGTATCCTGTTATTCTTACTCCATACGAAGATAATAGTGGGGGTTTTGTTGCAGAAGTCCCTGATTTGCCAGGGTGTGTAACTGGCGGTAGTAATCTTGCAGAGGCTCTGATTATGGCAGAAGATGCAGCAAGTGGATGGGTTCTTACAGAACTCGAAAGTGGTAAGACTGCGCCAAAAGCTAGTGATATTAGTGATATTGTTGTAGAAAATCCTAATTCAAAGTTGTCTATGGTTGCGCTTGATATGGATTCCTATGCTGCAAAATACGGTTCTCAGGCAGTTCGTAAAAATGTTACTGTTCCAGCTTGGCTTGACACTTGGGCACAAAAAGCTGGCATCAGCTACAGTGGGGCTTTGCGCGATGCTTTAGAGGCTTTATATGCTAAAGGAGCTGTGAATAAAGCTTAGTTGTATTATTAGCTATATTATCTGATTTGTTATGCAATATTGCACAATCAATTAATACAAAAGCCTGCTGAAGCTTGCAAAGTGTTGCAAATCAGTAGGCTATTTAAATGTAGAACTGATGAGTATATGATTACATAGCCGCTGTGTATATTTGACAACTGGTATTTATTGTGATAAAATAATGAAAAGGGATTTTATATAATAATGGAGTTATATATGAAAAACAAAGTTGTCTTGCATTATACATTTATAGCTGCGCTATTTTCTATTATTTTAATATTGTCATTTGCTAATGTTGCTCAAGCTGAATCATCTGACTATAAATCAGAGACTTATGTAGATTTTCCCAAAAAGCAGCATAAGACAAAATTTCAGAGTATGTATTTTTCTTTACTAGATACTTATGAAAATCCAGAGTTAGTAAAAAAGTTCTATATTTCAAAATATTTTACAGAATTACAAAGAATACAGAGCGAAGCTATGCTTCCTTCTCTTAGTGAAGAAACAGCTACTATTTACAAAAATTCTCTTTTTAATTCCTCGCATAAAGATAACAA
Source organism: uncultured Gardnerella sp. (assembly GCA_947289115.1). Classification (GTDB taxonomy): domain Bacteria; phylum Actinomycetota; class Actinomycetes; order Actinomycetales; family Bifidobacteriaceae; genus Bifidobacterium. The sequence continues at coordinate 13,319 of CAMYPG010000004.1, read as the reverse complement.
TAATGTAACAAAAATATTGCAATTTCTAGATATATATGAGAATAAATATGAAAATAATCAGATTCTATCAGAATTGCATAAATTAGAGTTAAAAGTATTAAAAAATGAACTAACACAAAAGGAAGCTATTAATATTGCAAAATTGTGGCTTCCATCAAAGCAGGAGGTTACACCTCGCAAACCTTTACTTACTGAGAGAAATTCAGGCATAAATCTTGAAGCGGCCAGAGCATATGCGCGAGAATGGGCGTGGAAAATAAATCCAAAATATGGTGAAGAAAAAAGTAAGTTAATATTTCCGGCAGATTGCACAAATTTCGCTTCGCAAATTCTATATGCTGGTGGTATTGGTATGGATAAGCATAATGATGTATTTAAAGGGTGGTGGTGGAAAGCTAGAGGAGATCGTTCGGTTTCTTGGATTAATGCCAATGTTTTTAAAAATTATATGGGGTATGGATTTAGTACAAGTTATTGGGGAATGTTAGTAGATAATGTTAGGGATGGAGATTTTATTGGTGTTGATGAAAGTAATGATGGTACTGTCGATCACATAGGGTTTGTATTCCTAAAAAGCAACGGTAGATTGCGTATAGCTCAACACACTGAAAATTATTTAGATTGGGATAAGAATTGGTATTCATTCAATGGTGAAGGAGCTTATTATCGTGTTCGTCGTTAAATATTGGAAAGAATGGTTTTTACCATTATCTTTTGTATTTTTAGCAGTTTTATTGCTTATTAAAATGCCAGGAAAGTATCCAGCAGATTTTGATTTAAGTCTTTTGGGTGTTGTGTTAGTTTCAATTATTTCACCAATAATTCAAATGATTGTTGGGTTGTGTAATAGAGGATTAATTCGTAAGAAAATATTAATTATTATTGATAGCATATTAATACTTGCTGGCTTTATTGAAATATTCTTTGGCCAATTTATTGTTGTACATGTTTTGAATCGTGGAATGGTCAAGTACACAATGGATCGTGGACCGCAAGTTAATGTTGCTACTGTTGCAGCTGCATCTATCGTAGTTGTCTCAATGGTATTATGGAGTATTCACGAACTGGAATTTAATAGTAATAAAATTAAACGAATATGAGACCGACAAATAATTAAAGATGTAAATACAAAAGCCTGCTGAAGCTTGCAAAGTGTTGCAAATCAGCAGGCTATTTTGTAGTTTTATTTCTAGCTTTTGATTCTAGTTTTCGTTTGATTTAGCTGGTGATTATTAGTCAATCAAGCCGTACAAACGATCGCCAGCGTCGCCAAGACCTGGAACAATATAAGCTTTGTCGTTCAAATGCTCATCTACAGCGCAAACAACAACCTTAAAGTCAATAGAAGGATCAATCTCCTTCTCAATGCGCTCCAAGCCTTCTGGCGCTGCCAAAATGTTAATAGCAGTAACATCTTTAGCGCCGCGCTCTGCCAAATAATGCGTAGCAGCAATAAGAGTGCCACCAGTAGCAAGCATTGGGTCAAGAAGGAAGCATTGACGACCAGTCAAATCTTCTGGTAAACGATTAGCATAAGTGACGATGTCGAGAGTTTGCTCGTCTCGCTTCATGCCAAGGAATCCAACCTCAGCGGTTGGAAGAAGGCGAGTCATGCCGTCGAGCATACCAAGACCAGCGCGCAAAACAGGCACAACCATTGGGCGTGGTCGGTTCAAATGCTTGCCAGTCATCTTGCAAATAGGAGTTTCAATCTCGCGATCGCTAACTTCCAAATTACGGGTTGCTTCGTATGCTTCGAGGGTTACCAATTCGGAAACCAACTCGCGGAAAATATTAGAAGGTGTATTCTTATCACGCAAAACGGTGAGCTTGTGGTCCACCAGCGGATGATGTAAAACATGAAGATCCATACCTTCTAGATTAGTGCAAGCATTGCACGTTAAGCTAGCGGCGTGCCGTGATTATTTAGAAAAAATATAAACAATTGTTAATGAAGGTTGAATTTTGTGAATTGTTGGAGAATTTAAAACATCTTAAAAACGCTGACTTGTGAAAGCGCCTGTCGGCGCAAACGCCGCTCGCAGCGGCAAAAAATGGAGCCCGGGGCTTAAGCACAAGCCAGCGTCACTTCCTGAGTATACATGCTTTTAGATTTCAGCGCGCCGCGAATAATCTAATCAAGCTTGCCTGCTTGCCATAATTTTGCGCCGCTAGCAAAGTCTAAAGAAAGCGCGTGCATGTTTGCGCAAGTGTGTAAAACGTTGGCAATTTTTTGCGCGCTGCTGCTTTCAGAATTTTGCGTCTGGCCTAGTCTTTTTGCGTACGTGCGCATTCCGCGCGAAATAATCGCGCTAAACGCAGAAGCGCGATATAGCGCAACAGCAAAATCGCCAGTAAACGCGCCAGAAAGAATCGAGTCTGCAAGTCGCGCAATATCTTCTTTTGTAGGAGACTCGTCAACTCCAGTAATCGCCGAAGCGCTAGTGGCCTCTGGCTCGCCAATGCGCCAATATGCAGCATAAGAGTCGCCATTCTTGCGTAGTGATGTTCTAAGCAAATACAGTCTCCAAAGCATTCCAGGAAGCGATTGTGCCTCTGCTTTACTCCACAAATCCGCAATAATCTCAATGCCTTCGTTTTCTACCAAGTTAAGCACGCGCGCAACAATCTCGGGAGTTTGCGTTTTATGAACGCGGTTCAGCAAGACGGCTGCGGAAGTGTGGCTAATCTCGCTTACGATTTGTGGGTCTGTGCCGCCTTCGATTTGCGCGAGCATAGCTGGATCCATTTGCGCTGGCCTACTAGGGCGATTTGCGCCGATTGGACTTGGCATAAACGCAGATCTACTCGAGTGAATTGAGCCAGATTTTGAATTTAGATTAGTAGACAATTGGCAAAACCTTTTCTATGTTTACGATTTTAGGGCCTTTTTCGGTGCTTACAATGTGCAAAATTACGGCACTTCCAGTAGGCATATATGGCGATTTTTGACTAAGTATGCGTTTATTTGCTTTTGGCTTAGAAATATCCCTTAAATGTGCAAAAAATGTTCCAATAATTGGGCGATGCAAGCACATAACTGTTGTTGCGGTTGTTGTTTCTGATTTTGTTTTTGTTGTTGTTTCTGTTGTGTTGCTATCGTTAGTTGTATCTATAAGATTTTTTATTTCACTTGTTAGCACGTTTAGAGTTGATTTTGGATTTTTATCGTGAAAATCTTCTGTAAGTTCCGCCACTTTTTCTATGTTGATTGAAGAGTTTTTTGCAAAAGCGTCTACAGTTTCCAAGCATCGCTTCCAAGGAGAAGAAACAATTTTGTTTGGAGCATAGCAAGCAAGCTCGCGACCGAGCGCATAGGAGGCGGCGGACCCAAGAGGTGTGATTGGACGAGTGGCTTCGCTGCCTTGCCAAGCTTTTCGCGATTCCGCTTTGCCGTGACGCACAAGAATAAGCGTTTTATAATTTGCTTGACCAGACTTTATTCGTTCAAGGAATGCGTCTAAAACAAGTTGATCACTATCGTGCGTAAGTTTTTTGCGAGCGTCTTCGGGTGTAAGCCAAATAACATTGCCAATTTCTGTAGGTTTTGCTGGTTTTATTGGGCCAAATGCTGGAAGTCGCTTTATTGCATCGCCTTCGCTGATTTCGCGCATCATCCAATAGTGAATTCGCTTGATTACTTCTGGCTGATCGTTATTTTGCGAGCCGTTTTTTGTGCTGCTTTTTATGCCGTTTTTTGCAGACGATTTTTTGCCTTCGTTTTCGAGTGGATACTCGATTTGCGCAATATGTGGTCCAAGTGTAACTGCGTAGCCAGTCTCTTCGCCAACTTCGCGCACAGCAGTGTGACGATGCGATTCATTGGCTTCGTTCTTGCCTTTTGGCCAGCTCCAATCGTTGTATTTTGGGCGGTAAACAAGGCAAAGTTCTATGTTGCTTTCGTTTAACACTTGATTACAAGCGTTGGATTCGCTGCCAACATTACCGAAATCTTTATTTGGATTTGTGATGTTCGGATTGCTTGACTTGCTTTCTTTGCTAGCAGTTTTGCGCAAGCGGTAGATAATACCGCCAGCTGCTTCAACATATCTCTTCGCTACTGTTGCACTCATATTCACTATTTTAGCGTTTTTCTTTTGTAACTTTTAGTTGTGCTTTAATGTTTTATATTTTGTACGCAGGCATGACTGGCATAAACGTGCGTAGCAAAAGTGTTGTTATTGTTTGCTAATCTTCCAAATATCCTAAAACTGGCAAATTATTGCGTAAAAAATATCCTAAAACTGGCAAATAATTACTCAAAAAACATCCCAAAACTGGCAAATAATGCTATAATCGTTGTAATATCAACATTAAAAAGAGTAAGCCATGAAACGACTAGCATTACAAAAATTAATCGCCTGGAATAGTAAACCAAATCGCAAGCCACTAATAATATGGGGTGCGCGTCAGGTTGGCAAAACGTATCTAGTAAAAGATCTATTTGCAGAAAAGTATTATAAAAATAGCTATATTTACATCGATCTTAAAAAAGAAGATGAGGTTCGTAACTTTTGCGAAAGCACAGCAAACGCAGAAAAGATTATAGAATACTTGTCTTTGCGATTTTCCAAGGCTATAGATGAAGGCACTTTGCTGATTTTTGACGAGATCCAAGAATGCCCAAATATTATTTCGTCGCTTAAATATTTTTGCCAAGATTTTAGAAGAATTCACGTAATTGCAACGGGTTCAATGGTGCGAATCAAATTGCATCGCGAAGCTCACAAGCAAAATTCGTCGAAATCAGCAGTTGGTCAATTCCTCTTTCCAGTAGGCAAAATTGACCAGATAACAATCTATCCAATGACTTTTGGTGAGTTCCTACTAAACAATAACAGTCTTTTATATTCTAAGGTGCGTGAAGCTTATGATTCTAAGCAAGCGCTTTCTTCCGAAATACATAATCTTGCGTTAAACGAGGTGTATAAATATTTGCTGATTGGAGGTATGCCAGAAGCAGTAGAAGCATATATTGAACGTAAAGATTTACTAGAATCGCGTGAGATTTTGCGCTCGCTTTATGACAATTATCTTGCAGATATGGAGTTGTATCAAGCAAGTAGCGAATCGATTTTAAGATCTCGACTTTTATTTGAGAATATTTTTAGAGAGCTTAATAAGGAATCAAAAAACTTTTCAGCTGGTCTTATTAAAAAAGATAGTAGAACTAGAGATTTTGCTACGTCCATTCAGTGGCTGCTTATGACCCATATTGTTAATCAGTCATTCCAACTCAAAGAGCATATAACCATGCCGCTTATGCAAGAAAACGAAAGTAATTTCCGACTATTTTTGTGCGATATTGGCATGTTCTCGTATCAAAGCGGAGTTAATGCAGCATCTTTTATTTCAAGCGAAAGAGACAATACGCTATCTGGTATTTTCTTCGAAAATTACGTTGCAAACGAACTTAGCGCAAATGGTTTAAAACTGTTTTATTGGCGCGGAAAATCGGATTCGGAATTGGAATTTATAATTGAATCAAATAACAAGCTTTTTCCGATTGATGTTAAAAAAGGCAGAGGAACTCTTAACTCTTTAAATAAGTTTGCAATGCACAACAAGTTTGAGTTTGCAATAAAAGTTTCTAAAAATAATTATGGCTATGATGCAAATCAGAAAATCGCGACTATGCCATTTTATTTTATGACGTTCGTGGCTGGCGATTTGGCTGCTGGAACGCTTGAGATTTAGTCAGATTAGAAGGAGCAATAAATACAACAAGAGCCAGAATCATATTTCTGAATCTGGCTCTTTGCCTATTGTTTATTAGTTACTCGCAATCAGTTCACACCTCGAGGTTTGCGTGTGTGAGTATGAATTAGATATTCCTGACTGTCGACTAGAGGACGACCTTCGGAATCGCGAGAATGTAGCGTGTATGTGCCATCTCCATCCATCCACCAAGAAACTGTTGAATCAGCCATTTGCAAATCAATGTATTGAATCAACGCCTCCACCTGGTCTGGAGCGCTTATGCGAACCAGTGTTTCAACGCGGCGATCAAGATTTCGATGCATCAAATCGGCCGAGCCAATCCACACTTCTGGGCCACTTGCAGGACCATCGCCAATTTGCGGACCGCAAGAATTAGCAAAAGCATAGATTCGGCTGTGCTCAAGGAATCTGCCAAGAATAGAGCGAACTCGAATATTCTCGCTCAATCCTTCAATGCCAGGCTTTAGCGAGCAAATTCCACGCTCAACAATGTCAATCTTTACTCCAGCTTGAGCCGCGCGGTACAAAGCGTCAATCGTCTTTTCGTCAACAACAGAATTGACTTTAATCTTAATCCACGCTTCTTTTCCAGCAAGAGCCGCTGCCTCTTCCCTGCGAATTCGCTCAATAATGCCCGTTCGAACTGTGCGAGGAGCCACAAGCAAGCGATGGAAACTAGACTTTGGAGCGTAACCCGAAAGCTGATTAAACAAGCGAGTCAAATCTTGACCAACTACAGGATCGCAAGTAAGCAAGCCCAAATCTGTGTAAAGGCGAGCCGTCTTAGGGTTATAGTTGCCAGTACCAACGTGGCAATAGCGGCGCAATCCTTCGGCTTCTTGGCGAACCACAAGCGAAAGCTTGCAATGCGTCTTCAATCCAACAATGCCGTAAACAACGTGAACGCCTGCGCGCTCAAGCTTACGCGCCCAAGCGATGTTAGCGTCTTCGTCGAATCGCGCTTTAATCTCAACAAGCGCAAGAACCTGCTTGCCAGCGTGTGCTGCGTCAACAAGAGCGTCAATAATTGGCGAATTGCTAGACGTGCGGTACAGCGTTTGCTTAATTGCAAGCACCTTTGGATCTGCCGCCGCCTGCGCCAAGAACGCTTGAACAGAAGTAGAGAACGAATCGTAAGGGTGATGAAGCAAAATATCATGCTCGCGAATCGAAGCGAAAATATCTTGCGCATGGCTAGTTTCGACTTCTGCAATCTGACGATTCGTAGTAGGAATAAACGGACGATACTTCAAATCTGGGCGATCCAACGCTTGCAATTCAAAAAGAACCGTCATATCTAGCGGCGAAGGCAAACGATAGACTTCCTCAGGGCTTACTCGCAATTGATTGGCAAGAAGCTGCGATAAGAATGGGCTAGCTTCGTCGGAAATCTCAAGACGAATAGGCGGTCCAAACCTGCGGCGCAAAAGCTCCTTTTCCATAGCGTTGAGCAAATTTTCTGCATCGTCTTCCTCAACGTCAATATCTTCATTACGCGTAACACGGAATGAGCGAGCTTCCTTAATAATCATGCCTGGGAAAAGCGATTCCAAATGCGCTGCAATCAACTTTTCCATAGTGATGAAGCCGTAGCGCTCTTCGCGGCCTTCTTCGTCTGTTAAATCATCAACTGGAACAAGACGATTCAAATTATCTGGAATCTTTACGCGAGCAAAATGCGATTTTCCAGAATTTGGATTCTCTACAATAACAGCCAAGTTAATAGACTTGCCAGAAATATATGGGAACGGGTGTGCAGGATCCACTGCAAGTGGCGTTAATACTGGGAAAACCTGCTTGCGATAATAGTCTGAAAGTCTATCTTTTTCGGATTGCGTAAGCTTGTCCCAACTGAGCATAACAATGCGCTGCTTAGCAAGCTCTGGCAAAATGTGGTCAATAACATAATGCGCATGCTCATCTTGACGACGATGCGTAACCTCGCTAATCGCGCGCAACTGCTGACGCGGGCTAAGCCCACTTGCAGCGGTTACTGCGATTCCTGAGTCGATTCTGCGCTTTAAGCCTGCAACTCGGACCATAAAGAACTCGTCTAGGTTGGAGGCAAAGATGGCTGCAAAATTAGCGCGTTCAAGAAGTGGTAAATCGGTATTTTGCGCTAACTCAAGCACGCGACGATTGAACTTTAACCAGCTTAATTCTCGGTCAAAGAAGCGATCTTTTGGCAACGGTAGCTCGCCCTCACGAGCTTCACGCTTTTCTGCCTTTTCGTCTTCGGCGATGTGCTCTGCAATTTGACCGCGCAGAATCGCCTTTGAGGGAGCGTCAAAAATTTGTACCATACTCCGTAATTGTATGCACTGTAAGGGATGTGCGCGACTGAGTGTCGGCAGCTATGCGGCTCGACACGCCGATAATTGCAATATGTGAACGCATCTGAACATGACAACCATTGCATATTCACAAAATGATGCAAAACCATCTATTTTTTATGTGCGAATGAACACTAATTACAATATGCGAACAAAGATGATTTTGTACTTTACTAAAGAACAAAAAACAGTAATAATAAGAATCACAAGAACAAATTAAAAGAGCGGTAGACCACAGAAAATGTATGGATGTTAGATTCCAATTACGTTGGACGGATACATAAGACTTTACCGTTGCAACGAGGATGTTGTGCAGATAGAACCGCTGAAGATTGTTTTTGTAAGTAAGAGGCTCGCCAGTGTGGCGGGCCTCTTTTGATATATGACTATTTGATATTTACTCGCAGTGTCGTGTTCATAGGGGAAACTATCAAAGAATAATTGTTGGAATAATAATTGCTGGATTCATTTTCTTAGCTTCTTTGAAAATGAGATGTGGTACAAAAGCAAAAGCAGCAAAACAATTAAGAAGGATCGAAGGACCATGCAACACTCATTTACAGTAATGTTGGCAGCTGAGTTTATTGGCACTGCCATTCTTATGATTTTTGGCAATGGAGCCGTTGCCAATGTTGAACTTAAAAACACTAAAGGTCATCACGCAGGCTGGCTAAACATTGCTATGGGCTATGGTTTTGGCGTTATGTTCCCAGTGCTAATGTTCGGTGGAATTTCTGGCGCGCACATAAATCCTGCTATGACAATTGCGCAAGCTGTTTGCGGAATGTTCCCTTGGGCAAACGTACTTCCGTATATTGTGGCTCAGCTTTTGGGTGCATTGGTCGGTCAGCTTATTGTGTACGTAACTTATTTGCCACATTACAACGAAACCGAAGAGCCAGAGGCTATTCTTGGCACGTTCTGCACTACGGATGCTTACAATAACAAGCTTAACTACTTCCTAAACGAATTCTTTGGCACGCTCGTGCTTGTTTTGGCTGCGCTTTGCTGCCTTACTTCTCCTTGGGGAGAGAAGAATTTGGCTGGAGCATCAATCGTAGTCGGCTTTGTTGTTTGGGGATTGGTGACTTCTATGGGTGGTCCGACTGGTCCTGCTTTGAATCCTGCTCGAGACCTTATGCCGCGTTTGCTCCACACCATTTTGCCTATTCCACACAAGGGTTCTTCTCGTTGGGGCGAGGCGTGGATTCCAGTCGTAGCCCCTATTGCCGGCGCAATCTTGGGCGTGCTTATGTTTAAGTCGCTATTTGCATAAAACAGTTGCTTTTAACTGTTATTGATTGTGATTAATTGCGGTTGTAAGAAGCGCGTGATGCTAGTATGAATGCGTTACGCGCTTTTTATTTTGCAAGTTTATGTTTTGCAAACTTGTGCTTATTAAGAAAGATTTTAAGAAAGATATTAGAAAGACGAAATCATGTTTTCTAAGTCACCTATTGCAATTGGTCGTTTTGCGCCGACTCCTTCTGGGCGTATGCATATTGGCAATATGGTAGCAATGTTGGCTGCTTGGCTTTCTGCAAAGTCGCAAGGTGGAAGCATGATTTTGCGTCTGGAAGATCTCGATATTGCTAGAATGCCAAAAGATGCAAGCGCGCGAGTGATTGACGATTTGAAGTGGGCTGGGCTTGATTGGGTTGGTGAGCCGACTTATCAGCATGAGCGCACTGCACTCTACCAAGAAGCTCTTGATGCGTTAGAATCTTTGCAAGACGGAGACGGGAATTCCCTGATTTACCCGTGTTTTTGCTCGCGTTCCGATATTCGCGCGATTGCAGCGCCGCAAGAAGGCGACGGCTTTATACGCTATCCCGGTACGTGCAGAAATCTTCGCAAAAATGCGCAAGGCTTGGCGCAAATCGAAAAGCGTTTGCAAAATAATCAACAACATTCTTTGCGGCTTGCTGTACCGACTGCTGATTTAAACCAAGCGAATGTGAGTTTTATAGACGCGATTTTTGGTGCGCAATCGTTTAACATTAATCGCGACTTGGGAGACATGGTGATTCGTCGCGCGGATGGCGTTTTTTCTTATCAACTTGCGGTTGTTGTTGACGATGTGCTTTCGGGAGTAAACGACATTGTGCGCGGACGCGATTTGCTGCGTTCGGCGGCTCTTCAAATTTGGATTGGTGAATTGCTTGAAAAATCTGGATTTTTTGCGGCTAACGGCGTGCACTATGTGCGTCCGCAATTTGCGCACTTGCCACTAATTGATAACGCTCAAGGCGAGCGACTCGCCAAAAGTAAACATTCGCTTGATGTTGGCGCACTTCGAGAAGCTGGTTGGAGCGCCGAGCGCATGATTGGCTATTGCATGTATCTTTTGGGATATAAAAATCCTGGGCAAACTCGCCCAGCAGATATGAGCGCTGCAGATGCGCTCGCGTTATTTAAAAGCGACGAAACGCCGTGGAATTCTGTTCGCGCAAACCTAGCAGACAAATCCGTGCCCTTCCTCGACTAAACTATGTATTTAGAATGATAGATTGGGGCACTAAATGGCATACATGACGCAAAAAGATTTAGCGAATACTGAGGTAGATTGTGTTCGCGCGCGTCAAATTGCCGACGGCGTGCACAGCGTGCAAGACGCCATTGCTCAAGCCGAATCGCATTATGGGTGCAAATCTGAGTCGGTTACGCTGCTTGCTGCAACTAAAACGCGAGATGTTGGCGAAATTATGGCAGCGCTTAAAGCTGGAGTGCGCGTAATTGGGGAAAATCGTCCGCAAGAAATTGTCGCAAAAGCCGAGATTTTACGCGTGGAGTCCTCTAAAGAAGGCTTAAATGTTGGTGTAAACGGCGAAATTCCGCTCTATTTAATAGGTCAGTTGCAAAGCAATAAAATAAACAAAGTTTTGCCGCTTGCAAATGGGATTCAGTCGGTTGATAGCATTGATCTTGCGCAAAAAATATCTGCTCGCGCTCAAAATTTGGGACTTCGCGTAGACGTTATGTTGGAAGTGAATGTTTCGGGAGAATTTACGAAATCCGGATGCGCGCCAGAACGTGCGATTGACGAAGCTCTCGCTATATCTAGCCTGCCTGCGCTTAATTTGCACGGATTTATGACACTTGGAGCGCGCGTGGATGATGAAAAAATAGTGAGAAGTGGTTTCGCAAAATTGCGAGAAATTAGAGATTGCGTGAGTGAACAACTCGCGCAAGATCATGATGGAAACTCTACAAAATTAGAGCTTTCAATGGGAATGTCTGGTGATTTTGCGTGGGCGATTGCCGAAGGTTCGACGATGGTTCGAATTGGTTCGGCAATCTTTGGCCCGCGCGCATTTGTATAGTATTAAGTTTTGTCTAGCTTCTGATTTTTATCTTTTACTTTTATTACCGTTACGCATGCATAATCACATTGCGCAGCGAACCAATACCATCTACATGCACAATCGCTTCGTCGCCAGCGTGCAAAGTTCCTGCTGGATACGGCGTTCCTGTCAAAATCACATCTCCTGGAAGAAGAGTTGAGAAGCTTGAAATCGCAGCGATTTGCTCTGGAATACTGTGAATCAATCGCGCTGTGGTGCCGCTCGCCTCTGGCACATCTTTTCCATTAAGCGTAAACGAGATATGCGCGTCTCGCCAATTTAGCTCGGTTGTAATCCATGGACCAAGTGGGCAAGACGTGTCGAATCCTTTTGCGCGCGTAAACATTGGATCGCTGCCTGCGCAATCACGCAAAGTCACGTCATTTACGCAAGTAAAGCCAAAAACGTAGTCCATTGCCTTATCGACCGACACATTCTTGGCGATTTTGCCCATAACAACAGCCACTTCTGGCTCAAAATTCATATCGTTTGAAAAAGCAGGAATAACAATTGGGTCGTCTGGGCCAATTACAGATGTGCTCGGCTTTGTAAAAATCACCATGTCTGCTGCCGTGTGACTTGACAACACAGCAGAAGATGCGCGCTCTTCAGCAGAACGCGTATCGTAGTTTTTTGCCAATCCGTAGACTTTTGAAGGAATTACTGGTGCAAGCAGGCGCACGCCATCGGCGTCTAACTCGTAGCGCTTACCTGTTGGTTTAACTCCTTGAGGGCTTAGTGGATGGCCTTCTAGCGCTACTAAATAATCCTTACCGTCTGCTTCGTCTTTTTGAACGAAAGCGTACTGCGGAACTTCATTATACGAAAAACGTGCAATTCTCATATTTTTAAGATTACGACATATTTAATACTTAGGAAAATACTTAGGAAAAGTCGCAAGCAACCGTTGTATAAGGAAACGCCACAAACATCTTGAAAACAAAACTTGAGTGTAGTAGACTCAAGTTTTAGAAATTGACGGAATGTGGTTTGAGTGCAATCGCAAAAAGTGCACGTAAATCACCTAAAATCCGCTAGATAGCGGTGCAAATGGGGGTAAATATGGAACAAAAGTTTACAACCTTAGCGCAAGATGCATTAAGCGATGCTGTGCAAAGCGCGGCGGCAGCTGGCAATGCGCAAGTAGATACGTTACATTTGGCAGATGCCTTACTTCGCCAAGAGCAAGGCGTAGTGCGCGCGCTTATTGCACAGGCTGGTGCAGATGCGCAACAAATCGGCGCTGAAATTCGCAACGCATTAGTGGCACTGCCTTCATCTACTGGCTCAACTACAACTAAGCCAGACGCAAGCCGTCAGCTTTTAGCTGCTTTAAGTCAGGCAGAAAAAGAAATGCGCGCAATGGGAGACGAATACGTTTCTACAGAGCACATGCTTATTGGCATAGTTGCAAGCGCGCCGAATGCTGTTGCGGATATTTTCAAAAAGCACAATGTTTCTGCAGACGCGTTGCGCAAGGCTGTGCCAACTGTACGCGGAGGCGCGAAAGTTACAAGCCCAGACGCGGAAGGCAACTACAAAGCGCTCGAAAAATATTCGGTTGATATGACTGCGCGCGCTCGCGAAGGAAAGCTTGACCCTGTGATTGGGCGAGATCAGGAGATTCGCCGCGTGATTCAAATTCTTTCTCGCAGAACTAAGAACAATCCTGTGCTAATTGGCGAGCCAGGCGTTGGAAAAACGGCAGTTGTAGAAGGATTGGCTCAGCGAATTGTGGCAGGAGATGTGCCTACGACTTTGCAAAACAAGCGTCTTATCAGTCTCGATTTGGCTTCGATGGTTGCAGGTTCGAAGTATCGCGGCGAATTTGAGGAACGCTTAAAGGCAGTGTTGAAGGAAATTCAGCAATCAGACGGTCAAATTATTACGTTTATTGACGAAATTCACACTGTTGTTGGCG
>CAMYPG010000003.1 GCA_947289115.1 uncultured Gardnerella sp. | reverse complement strand
AGGCCGACGGTGTTGCCGCCTTCATCAAGTCTTGGGATTCCGTGATTGCTGACGTGCAGTCCGGCATCGATCGCGTAAACGCCTGATTTGATTAATCAGTAATAAATAAACATAAACCGCACATGTTCGTGGATTAATTCACACATGTGCGGTTTTTGTTTGCGGAGCACTCCAAACGAGAGGAAAACTCCCTACAATTGGAGCACTCAAGCAGATTAACCAACTGAGAAAATAACGGTGATTACTTGCCAGAAAGAGTTTGCCAGCGAGATTTGGTTAAAACGTTACGATAGCGCACGCGAGTTTCGTGCATAAGCGATTAATTCACACATGTGCGGTTTTTGTTTAACTGCGGTTAAAAACGTAGGTAGTAGCTCGACCTTTTCCACAAACTGAAATATCTCCTCTACTAACTAAATCAGATAACAATTGCTTAGCCTTGGTACTACCCACGTTAAGAATATTTTGCACTTGCTCACGCTTTATTGTTCCATGATTATGTACTGCTTCAATAATCTTTTTATAGCAATCGTCAACGCTCATACGTTTATGCGAGTTATTAGAATCTTGCGAAAGTGAATTTGTAGTAAGTTCTGAATTATAAGTACCGTTCACTAAATTCAATGAATTAGCATTAAGTTCAGTTTTGTTTTTTGAAGAACCAGATACAAAGTTATTCTTATCGCTTACAAAAAATTCAAGAGTAGTACGGTCTGGATTAAAGGACTCACTTAACATTGGATAGCGTATTCCAGCCCAATCACAACCAGCTCTCATAGCATCAAATCCGCTTCCAGCACGTTCAACAACAGAAATCAGCGCGAACATTTTAAGCAGTGCTGGATTCCGAGAATCAGAAAAACCTCCAGCTAAAGCCACTTCTACAGGCATACGTAAGCAACCCGGGTTTGCAAAAGAAAGCTTAAAACCATCATTTGCGCTATTTGTTTCTATAGAAGATTGTGAAGAACCATCAACATCAGTACTCACAGCATCATTATATGTAATAACAGTATTACCTCGCATATAATAATCAGCATGAATCAACGTGTTTGCAAGGGCTTCTCTAACTGCCATATGCAACGGAGTATCATCAACTCGTAATGACTGCGAATTAAGCAAAAATGGTACATCAATTTTACGAGAAAGACGCTGCCATACAATACTCCAAAAATCATAAAGATTTCCACTCCACGAACCATCCGAGCTGACAATCCTATGACTCCACCTACTATCAGCATTGGTAATTTCTCTGTAGTCGAGAAAATAGTACGGAAATTCCGTAATAATGCACCACTCCTGACCAAACATTAAAAGACCCGATCGAGTAGGATGCAATTTATTCGACTCGTCTTTTGCTAACGCTCCGATTCTCATAAGAAATTCATCTGTATCAAGCGTAAGCCAAGGATGTTGAGGACGCACTGCACTTAGCATATTGCGGTAAGAGCGCACAGTCTCCATATCAAAATCGTCAACACTGTGTTGCAACAGTGGAGATTGATCCATAGAATTTACGCTCGAACCATTGTCTCTGACCATCGCTCGATACTCTTCTTGCGAACATTTGTAGTCGCCTTCGAAATTACGACGATACGTACCGCCTATAGGATTTCCATTAATATAAATCGGTTTATCAGAACGATTTGCTCTTGGAACGGTTATGCGAATAATAGATTTGTTATCATCCATCTGTTCAATAGAAATATTTTCTTCAATAAGAATATTCGAACTAATTTTATTCTTATTATTTAGCGTATCCCAAATATCTTTTACCATATGTTCAGGGTTATTTACGCCAACAAGCTGTAAATTATGCTGAGCATCTTCGCCTACACCCAGCAAGATAGTTCCACCATTCGTATTAGCAAAAGCACAATACGTTTCCCACATACTTCTCGGCGTACCGTTTGAAGCCGCTTTCGCTTCTAATTGATTACTCTCTCTTAGTAAAGACAGCGAATTTATATTGAACATTGCAGTCTCGCTTCGTAAGTTAGGTTTGTTGCAATATCGTTTTTAGTTAAGTTTGTATTTATATTTGCATTTAAAATCGGACATTTTAAAGCTTAAAAATATTTTTTGCGTCCGATTTTACATCCTTTTCGTCCGATTCTACTTGTTTTGCGTCCAAAAAACAAGAAAACGTCCGTAAATTTTGCCTAAACGTCCGTATTCTGTAGAACGCGTCCGATTTACTGCTATTTGCGTCCGATTATGATGATTGCAATAAACCGCTAGAGCAATTCGTTTTGAAGCCAGCTGGCAACACCGTCGTCATTGTTGGAATCGCAAACTTCGTCCGCAATCGCAAGCAAACGCGGATTACTATTCGCCACCGCTACCCCATAACCACCAGCACGGAACATGTCGATGTCAATAATATCGTCGCCAAAAACAACTGTGCGGCTCGTCTTTACGCCCAAACGATCGCAAATAACGTTCAGCGCGTGTCCTTTGTTTGCAAGAGGATTCGTGAGCATCCACAACACGTCTTCGCTAATATGCAATGAAAAATCGCTTGGAAGAATGCTCTGAAGTTTTTCCTTCTCACTCTCTCGAGGAACAATAATAATCTTGTCTGCAATGCCACTCGGAACATTAGAAAAATCGGTAATAATAAAATCCTGCTCGTTCCAAAGCATACGAACATCAAAATTAGTGTAACGAACATCGTTCATAACAATACCAAGACGGAGTGTAGGTATTTTATCAAGCAATTGCAGGCAAACATCAGCAGCAAGATTAGAGTCAAAACCAAAGCGAGTAAGAGTATCAATGCTTCGCTGCGAAGTAAGTTCAGAAACAGTGCTGTGAGCGCAATCAAAATCAATAAGAGCACCGTTTAGATACGCGCAAACTTGAGCTTTTAAATCGTGAACAAAATCAAAAGCACTTCCAACAGGACGAGCCGTAATAATAGCAAGCGGAATCCCAGATTCATGCAAACGCTCAGCAGCTTGCATAGTTTCGCGGCTTAAAAAGCGGCCTTCAAAAGTATCGGAATCGTGAAGCATAGTGCCGTCAAGATCAGCAATTAATAAAGAAGGAGAAAAACGAAGCATTGTAAGGACCTAAATAAACGAAGCATTGTAAGGACCTAAATAAACGAAGCCAAATAAACAAAAAGCGCACAATCTACTGACCATACGCTTTTTACAAAAAGAATACTTAAATTAGAGAGAACTTAGTCATTAAGTTCAAAATAACAATTACCGCAACCCAAATCAGTGCAATAATCACTGTCCAACGGTTCAAATTCTTTTCTGCAACACCAGAACTACCGGCGTTCTTCGTTAAACCGCCGCCGAACATGTCGGAAAGGCCGCCGCCCTTGCCCTTGTGCATCAAAATCAACAATGTTAACAAAATGCTGGTGAGCACAAGCAACACTTGCAAAACAATTTTCAGAGCGGACACAAGTAACCTCCTGTCTTAGAGTACCCGATTAATCTTAATAAGAACCGTTGACCTATAGACGCGATTGTGCTGCGGTGAGTCGCACAATATTCGACAACTCCTCTGCATCCAAAGAAGCTCCACCAACCAAAAATCCGTCAACATCAGGCTCAGCAATAAGACTTGAAGCATTAGAAGAAGTTACAGATCCGCCGTAAAGAATACGAACAGTATCTGCAACATCGTCACCGAACGTAACGCGCAAGTCTTCACGAATAGCCAATGCAGCTTCCTGAGCTGAGTTAGCAGTGGCAACCATACCCGTACCAATTGCCCAAACTGGCTCGTACGCAATAATTAAACGCTTAGCTTGCTTCGCATCCAAATCGCGCGTTACATCATGCACTTGCCCTACAGCAAAATCCAGCGCAACACCCTGTTGACGTTCTTTAAGACTTTCACCAACGCAAAGAATTGGCTGCATTCCTGCGGCAAGAACAGCTCGAACTTGATCAACTATATTTGCATCATCTTCAGGATGATACTTGCGTCTTTCAGAATGACCAACAATAACCATTGAACATCCAAGACTTGCAAGCATATCTGCAGAAACATCACCAGTAAAAGCACCTTGAGCAGTAACAGAAACAGCTTGAGCTCCGTACAATATTGGCAAATGGTCAGACTCAACAAGAACTTGCACGCTTCTTATTGAAGTAAAAGAAGGCATAAGTGCAATTTCACAATCGTGATAGTCGTAATGCGCGTCACGCAGTAGCCACGCAAATTTTTGTATAAAATGCGTTGCTTCGCGGTGATTGAAGTTCATTTTCCAATTACCTGCGACTAGCGGCTTTCTTTTAACAACCATAATCACCCTTAAAAATTGAGGATTGAAGATTAATAGTATTGCGCAAATTAGTGTTATGCCGACCTCGATTTACAAAACGGATTCATAAAATCGAAAGTCGGCATAAGCGGAAATATTTAGTTTATACTTGCTCGCGTAAATACTACTTACTCAAGCAATATTACTTACTCAAGCACACTCAAACCTGGAAGAGTCTTGCCTTCCAAGAACTCGAGAGAAGCGCCGCCGCCAGTAGAAATGTGCGAGAAGCCATCTTCTGGGAATCCAAGGTTGCGCACTGCAGAAGCAGAATCACCACCGCCGACTATAGTGAAAGTGCCGTTCTTAGTTGCATCGACCAAGCCCTGAGCTACAGCGCGAGTACCGGCTGCAAACTCTGGAACCTCGAACACACCCATAGGACCGTTCCAAACAACAGTCTTGGAGTCAACAATCTTGTCGTGGAAAAGCTTCTGAGAGTCAGAACCAATATCCAAGCCCATCTTGTCTGCAGGAATAGCGTCTGCTGGAACTACTTCTGGAGCAACTGGAGTATCCCCTGCTGGGAAGCCAGCATTCACAACAATATCAGTTGGAAGCACAAGCTCAACGCCATTCTTCTTAGCGGTTTCAATGTATCCCTTAACCTTCTCGAGTTGATCCTCTTCAAGCAAAGAAGTACCAACTTCGTGACCCAAAGCCTTGAGGAATGTGAACACCATACCGCCGCCAATAACAAGACGATCAGCCTTAGAAAGCAAGTTTTCAATAACGCCGAGCTTGTCGGAAACTTTAGAGCCGCCGAGAACAACAGTCAAAGGACGCTCTGGGTTTTCAGTTGCGCGAGAAAGTGCCTTAACTTCCTTTTCAACAAGCAAGCCTGCAGCTGCTGGAAGATCGGCAGCAACATCGTAATTTGAACCCTGAGCGCGGTGCACAACACCAAAGCCGTCGGAAACAAATACTTCGCCAAGAGAAGCAATCTTCTTAGCGTAAGCTGCGCGCTCGGAAGCATCCTTGCTGGTTTCTTCCGCGTTGAAGCGCACATTTTCAAGCAAAACAACGTCGCCATTATTCATGGCAGCTACCTTAGCTTGAGCATCTTCGCCGTAAGTGTCTGCAGCCAAAACAACATTTGTGCCGAGCAATTCACCCAAACGCTGCGCAACTGGAGCCAAGGAAAGCTCTGGAACAACCTGACCCTTTGGACGACCAAGGTGAGCCATCAAAATCACCTTAGCACCCTGCTCACGCAAAGCCTTAATGGTTGGTAAAGCAGCACGAATACGACCATCATCAGTAATCGTCGTACCCTTGAGAGGAACGTTAAAATCAGCGCGAACCAATACGCGCTTACCACTCAAATCTCCCAAATCTTTCAGTGTCTTCATTGGTATCCTTTCCAAACCATATTGGCTTACCATATTTGACTTACATACTGGCTTACCGTGCCGGCTTACTTCGTTCAACAAAACGCAAAATCAGCCTCAAACATCAACACATTGCCGGGTGCAATTATACCGCACATCTTCAACAATCCCTATGAACAACGCAGCTTTGCACCAGTGCTCTGCTGACGTTGCGTCTGTAGCTTTGCAGTAATGCTTCTGCGAAAAGTGGTTTTGTAGCTTTGCAGTTGCGCTTTGCAAACGTTGCGTCTGAAGCTTTGCAGTAATGCTTTGCAAACGTCGACTATATGTTGCTTAGTGAACTTTGACATTAATGCTCTGCAGACGTTGAGTATTTATTGCTTGGCGAACACTAACATCGGTGCTGCTGCACACTCCACACCAATCACTCTTCCTACCACACCAAAAACAACTGCGATTGGAATTAACGAGTGAGGGGTGGGTGTTGCTTGGTCGAGCAATATAAAAGCGGAACGATAGTAATAATCTTGTTGACGAATACTATTTTTGCAGAGAAAGTAAGTAAAAAACTAAACTTAACTACGCAACCGCTAAGTCCAAGTAAGGTATAAGAGCGGAGCGCTGCGAGACAAGTAACACCCACCGCTCACAGCCACATAAAAAAACCCGCCAGCCAATACAGCTACAAACCACGCAAAATCAGCATTAAAGCTGCTGCATACGCGACTTCTCAACCTTCGCTGAAAGCTGCAAAAGTCTACGAATTCGCCCTGCAATCGCATCCTTTGTAATAGGAGGATCAGCCAAGTGACCAAGCTCTTCCAAACTTGCGTCGCTATGCTCAAGACGAAGCTTTCCAGCCATCAACAAATTATCTGGAATATCGTCGCCCAAAATATCGAATGCGTGACGAACCTTTTCGCATGCCTCAGCAGCAGCCTTAGCACTACGACGCATATTCGCATCGTCAAAATTAGCCAAACGGTTTGCTTTTCCGCGAGCTTCACCGTCCGAACGCTTACCGGTCCATTCGCGAGCAGAACGAGGAGCACCAATCAAAATCAACATTCGCTCAATTGCGTCAGAATCGCGCAACGTCACTCGCTCAGAGCTACGAACCTGACGAGCCTTGGCGCTAATGCCAAGTCGCGCCGCCATAGTTTGCAAAGCATTTGCAGCCTCATGAGTTGGGCAAACAACTTCCAAATAGCTAGCTTTGCCAGGGTCGGAAATAGCACCGTGAGCCAAGAAAGCACCACGCCAAGCTGCTTTGATTTGGGCGATACTTCCACCAACAATCTCAGGTGCAAGACCTGCAACAATTCTCATACGTCGATCAAGAAGACCAGATTGCAAAGCCAGTGCTGCAGCACCACGCTCAACTACCACGTCATAGCGAACTACAGTGCCCGTAGGAGTTTGCCGAGAAACTTGAGCAATTGTTGCTTCCCTCTGGAAATAAGTTTTCAATACCTCAACAAGCCACTGAGCTGCGCGCTGAGAATCCAACTGAGCGCGAATAACAGCTTGATTATTTACTGGCCTTAAGCCGCCAGCAAAGCGCATCATTGCTGCAGCTTGAGCCATAATGACAGTCGGGAGCTCATTGTTGTTTGAAACGAGTTCATTTTTGACGTCGTCAAGAAGAGCCAAGGGACAACCTCCTACTTTTGTTCTTCTTAAAATATGAGTGCTGTTGGGTACTTGCATGATGCTGTGGCACACGACATGCCCGGCTTTCTGTGATACAGAATACGTTGGACATTTTACCGGTTTTTGCACATGCTTTACATGCTTTTAGTACAAGATTTTTTATATTTTATATAATTTACACAATTTTTATTTAATTTTTTAATTAATTTTAATTGATTAGTTTCATAATCGCATTTCACTACTTTACTTTTTGCTACTTTACTTCTCCACTTACTATGATCTTCTCTGTAGCTCTCTTGCAGATACTGTAACTTGCAAACCGTGCAATCTCAAACGTCTAGCAAGCTCAATACTTACGGCAACAGAACGATGCTGACCGCCAGTACATCCTACAGCAATAGTCACGTAATGCTTGTCTTCTTTAGCGAATCCGTCGATAGCTGTAAGAAGCGCATTTTCGTAAGAATCTAAGAATGTAATTGCCGCAGAATTCGATAAAACATAATCTTGCACAGCTTGATCCTTACCTGTAAGCTCCCTTAATTCAGGAACCCAGAAAGGATTCGGCAAAAATCGCATATCGGCAACAAAATCAGCGTCCATTGGCATGCCGTATTTAAATCCAAAGCTGAAAATATGCACAGAAACAGTAGAAGAGCCTTTTCCAAGCAATCCTTCGTAAAGCTTTGTAGAAAGTTGGTGAATACTAAGTGCAGAAGTATCGATAATAATATTTGCGCAATCTTTCAGATGACTGAGCAGCTCTCGCTCTTCTAGAATACCGTCAATAAGTCTGCCACCGCGCTGCAAAGGATGCGGTCTACGCACAGACTCGTAACGCTTGATAAGCACAGCATCTGAAGCATCTAGAAACAGAATTCGCGTTTTTACACCAAGGTCATCAATATGCGCAAGAACTGCAAACAGGTCGTCGAAATATCCTCTAGAACGCACGTCAATAACAGCAGCAAGCTTATGCACTTTAGAACCGGATGAAGTCATCATATCTACTAGCGGTATGAGCAGTTTTGGCGGAAGATTATCGATAACATACCATCCCATATCTTCCAACGCGTTAGCAGCGTGCGAGCGCCCAGCTCCGCTCATGCCTGTAATTAGCATAACTTCAAATCTGTCAGATAGTTGCATACTAGTCGACGCGGAACGTTGCGTAGTATGTTGCGCATCACGTTGCACATCACTTTGCGTAGTATGTTGCGTATTATCGCTCATAATGCCTCCTGTAAGGCTTTTCGCATGAGACTACTTAAGTCATCGTAATATCTAGCCTTGTCAGCACTAGGTTTATAACCAAGCTCAGAACCAGTCTCAGCACAATCCTCAGCGCCAGTCTTAGCACAATTCCCAAAATTTTCTTTAGATTGCCTGTACTCAATCGTCATAAGACTTACTTGTGCTAAAGCTTGTTGCAAAAGCATTTCTTCTCCGCCAATAGCGCAACCGTATTGTTGCCATACACTAAGTAGCATGCTTGGGCGAGGATCGTAAACTACGTCAAGCAATGTTCCTAATTTCGTTTGATTATTCGCACTATCTTGACAGTACGCTTTCAACGCAAGCGCAATTGGATCTGCTACATGCGCTGGAACTGTGCTTATGACTATGTCTGCTTCTGCGATTGCACGAACAGCTTCGAGTGAATTTAAAGATTTCAAAATGAGAGATTTATCACATTCTGACAATTTTTCTGCACTCAATTTTTCTGCGCTATAGTCTGCAAATTTTGAAAATACTTCTTCGCTTATTGTTGGGAACTCAATACCTTGCACAGGCTCATACATAGCGTCATTTTCTTCGCTTTTATTATTTTGACCTATGCTTATTTTATTTGGAAAATCAGCGCAATACTTTTGTATAAGATTATTAAAACGTTCAACGCCTTTTACACTACCGTTATCTTCAGTTCTAGCAACAACTTGCACCTGCTCAAGCTTTGCTACTTGCGCAATTTCAATTAAAGCTGCCAATGCAGAGGACGCAGTGTTGCCGCTGCCAATAATAACAGCCTTTTTTACTTCGCATATGCGCTCATGTAATGCTTGCATAAATGTTATTAATATGCCACTTACGTCAGTGTTGTATAGCTTTATTTGCGATTGCGAAGCTGTTGCTGGGTTGCTAGTAAAAACTGCAGTATTTGCCACGTTAAGCGCGCGCGACCAGTAGTCGCAAGGTGTACCGAGTTTCATTACGGTTTTTTTAAGCGGCATAGTAAGGCTTAAGCCTTTCCAAGAATCGTCAAGATGCGCAATAAAATCGCGAAGCTCTGTTTCGCTTACTTTTTCCTTACTATATTGCCAATTTGTAAGACCTAAAGCCTTATAAGCCGTGTTGTGAAGCACAGGCGACAGCGAATGTGAAATAGGATCTCCCAAAACTGCGCAATGATATGTTTTTAACATTTTTCTCTCCCCTATTAGTAAGTTAGTACGCTAATAAATCTTTTGGATCAACACAAAAACGCAACTCTCCTGCAGCACGTGTTGCTACGTGACGAGCTACTTCCTTGTGCAATCGGTTCACTAATTCTTGTCTTAAATAAAGCGGAACTCTTACTACAGCTTTTACACGGTCGTAAATATCGTCAAAATGCTGGTATCTGTCTGTAACAGGCGGATGCATTGGAACAATTCCTAATAATGGAGAAATTGCTGAAAAATCAGCATCTTGACTACTTTCGCACCCAAGATTTTCTTGCATTGCACCAATGTTTTCAAGCGCATGCATAACCGCATCACGAGCACCCCATACGCATGCTGCAGTTACACAAGGCGGCAATATTGCTTGAGCTCTTTCTGAAAGCTCATTGCAAGAAAGTTGAGTCGTATCCCACAATGTAAGCGCACGCGCAAGAACAGGATACGTTTCGCCAATCAAAAGCACACTTCCTCCGCGCGCTCTAGGAGCACATAAAGCAGAAGCTTTCATCCACGAATTAAGTGTATCTATTCGCGCATCAAGCCCCGAAGCGTACAAACTTACCCACGTATCGAGTATTGCTACAACACCATATTCTCCGTTACAATTTGCGTCTTGCGTTTGTACGCGAGGCTCACATCCAGGAGTTGCAACAACAATTACAGGTTTTTCATCAATACACTGGATAATTCCGTTCGGTTGGTGTTGTGACGAAATAATAATAGGCACGTTGCGAAATAGTTTAGATAATTCTTCTGCAACACCAGCAGCGCCAACTTGTATAACTCGCATATTGCTACTGCCACAATTAGAACAAGACCAATTTATTGCACTAGCACCACACCACGAGCAACGTGCTGTTTGCTGACTATTTGCAACATCGAGAGGCCCGGTACATCGTCTACAGCGCGCTTGACGTTTGCAAGAAGGGCATATAGCCGATTGCGTCACGCCATCTTGCGCAATAGAAAGCAGCACAGGCTTACCATCCGAAAGAGCATCATTAATAGCTCTTACTGCGCTATGCGGTATGCGAGCGCCAATACTTGGGTCAGCTAATTTCAATAAAGCTTCACGATTAAGCCAACGAACCCACGGAACTAACTTTTCGCGAGCAAGTCTACTCGCACTTACAGGGATGCTAGATCCGCTTATTGTTTCAGCAGTTTTAGCAGATTGAGTAGTTTGAATAACTTTAGTAGTTTGAACAGATTGCTCACCTTGCGCATCTTGCGCATTCGACATATAGCAGTCTACTTCACTTTGACTAAGCGCGCTTCTGGAATACGACATTGACACAAATACGCCGCCATGCCTTTTCGCACGAAGCCGCATAACTCCACGCGCTTGAGCATACGGCATCATGCCATCAGCATATTGATACGCGCAATCTTCAACAATCGCAAATAAAGCATCTCCCTCAACTGGAGCATACATTGCAGCTCTAGTGCCAAGAACGCAAGGAACTATTCCGGACGCGATTGCACGCCAAGCTCTATATCTATCAGCTGGAGGATCCGCAGCACAAAGTCGAGCTACATCGCCATCAAAACTTCCAGCAGAAAAACCACGATGATTCTCACTGACACGCTTATATGGCTTTAATCCGTAAACCATTAGCGCGCGCATTACATCATTTACTTCTCTTAGCGTCGGCAAAACTACAACAGCTTGCTTACACGCGCTTAAAGCAGTGACAATCATCCACGCTAAATCTTGTGCAAGTCGGCAAGAACCTGGTAAAGCGTCTACAATAAAAGATTGAGAAGAATTATTTTCTGCTTGCTTGACTAATTGATTTTCTGTTTTATTTTCACTAAAACTTGCGTCAATAGATTTTTTGATTAATGCATTGTATAAAATATTTGCATTTTCGTAATCATAAATCATGCGAGAAGTTGTAGCGTAACCTGGGTTTGTATTGTTATCGTTTTGCAAACGCTTCTTAAGATTTTCACGCCACTGTTTTCTGCGTTGCAAGCGTATGTTGTCAAAAACTTCCTCATGCTCAACACGAGCTACGCGTTGAGGCACAGCAAGACGCAAAATATTTGAGCTAGTTCCACCATAAGCTTTAGCTATGGCGTCAATATCGTCTCGCAAAGATTTAGAAAGCAAAACATCTGGAGGAAACACGCGCTCTAAAAATCTTAAAGCAGTATGAGGGGTGTCTGTATGCGAAGAACGAGACCAAATAACTCCAGTGAGCTTTTGTGCTCCAAAACGAACGCGTACAAACGCCCCAGGCTGAGCAGATTCATCTTGATCTTGCGATATCAAGTAATCAAAAGTACGACCTAAATGTGAAGCTTGAACATCAAGCATCACATGCGCAATAGGGCATTCATTAGCAGGCACTAGAGAAACAGCATTGCGCTTACGTCTCGTTTTACGCGCTAAGCCGTCTAGCGAAGGTTGCTCTGCCATAAATAACCCTTAGTTTTACTTGAATTACATCACATAATTACTGTTATTTTACAGCAAAATTTATCAATAAAACTACTTTTTTAGCGCATCTTTCAATTGCTCAATACGATTCGTTTCTTCCCAAGGGAATTTAACATCCGTACGGCCAAAATGACCATAAGCTGCAGTTGGAGCATAAATTGGCTGAAGCAAGTTAAGCTCGTCAATAATCGCAGCCGGACGCAAATCAAATACTTCACGCACAGCACGCGCAATATCTGCACGCGTAATACCTTCAGCTTCAGTTCCGAAAGTTTCTACGTTTACGCTTACAGGATCAGCAATACCAATAGCATAAGCAACTTGAACTTCTGCCTTATGAGCTAAACCAGCTGCCACAATATTTTTTGCAACCCAGCGAGCTGCATAAGCTGCAGAACGGTCAACTTTGCTAGGATCCTTACCGGAAAAAGCTCCACCACCATGATGAGCAGCACCACCATAAGTGTCAACAATAATTTTTCGACCAGTTAAGCCCGAATCAGCTGCAGGACCTCCCAAAACGAAGGAGCCAGTAGGGTTTACAAGCATACGGTACGAATCGTGCGCAACTTTTTGAGCAAGAACTTCGTCCAACACAGGATTAACAACATGTTCAACAAGCTGATCTTGTAACCAGTCTCTAGAAACTTCTGGGTCATGCTGAGTAGAAATAAGCACAGTATCCAAACGTTTAGGCAATCCTTTTGAATCATACTCAATCGTTACTTGAGTTTTCCCATCTGGACGCAAATGCGCAACAGTGCCATCTTTACGAACTTTAGCAAGCTTTTGAGCTAAACGATGAGCAAGATAAATCGGCAAAGGCATTAAAGTATCTGTTTCGTCGCTAGCGTAACCAAACATAACACCTTGATCGCCTGCACCTTGAGCAGCGTAGTGCTCCTCACGAGAAGATGCACTCTCGCAAGAAGCATCCAACCTAGCAACACCTTGATTAATTTCTGCACTTTGCTCAGTTAAAGAAACCATAACACCACAAGAATCAGCATCAAGACCAATTGTGGAGCTCGTGTAGCCAACATTACGAACAACTTGACGCACGATTCCCGGAATATCGCTATAAACTTCACCACGCACTTCGCCAAAAACCACAAACTGACCAACGGAAGCACAAACCTCTACAGCAACATGCGCATGAGAATCCTGACGAAGCATATCGTCCAATATAGCGTCAGCAATTTGATCGCATAACTTGTCAGGATGACCTTCAGTTACAGATTCTGCAGAAATTAATTTACGTTCTTCCACATTTCCCCCTTACGTTTATAGTCGATAAGGCTAAATACAGGCTAAATAAAGTGAAAAACGCAGCCGTGCATCCGCTTTATTGAGCACGGATGATACGCGACTGCGAATACCCATAAAGACGTTTATTAGCAAGGCTTATTAATTACCTTCGCTTAAATCGTCCTCACCAAGAGTCTCTTCAAGCAATCCAGCATTAATTTCGCGGAAAGCAATAGCTAAAGGCTTTTCTTGATTTTGATACTCAACTAGTGGGCCAACATTTTGAAGCAAACCTTCATTAAGCTGAGTAAAATAAGCATTAATTTGACGTGCTCGTTTTGCAGCAAATAAGGCAAGCGCATACTTGGAATCCGCATGTTGCATTAAATCATCAATCGGTGGATTCGCAAGACCAGTAGGTGTTGGCTGAGTGCCTAATGCCATAATATTCTCCAAATTCTATGGTGCCACAATAGTTCCAAAAGGCTTATTATATGCTATCGATTGGATATTGCGTAAGTTTTAACTATAAGTCGTATTCGCTTGCAATAACATTCCACAGTTCATCTGCGGCACGCTCAGCATTATCGTTCACAATAACAACATCAAACTCTTTAGCTGCAGCAATCTCAACTTTAGCGGTTTCCAAACGTTTTGCTTGCTGCTCAGGAGTTTCAGTACCACGACCAATAAGACGACGCTTAAGCTCTTCAAAGCTCGGAGGCGCAATGAACACGTACACGACTTCTAATCCAAGACGAGCTGCCTCTTGTTTTACACGCCTAGCTCCTTGCAAATCTATTTCCAACAAAGTAGGAATATCTTGCGTAAGATGATCCAAAACAGGCTGAAGAAGGGTGCCATAATGAGCCATGCCATGAACCAGCGCAGTTTCCAAGAATTCGCCATTACGCTTACGACGCTCAAATTCTTCTTCATCTAAGAACCAATAGTGAATACCATTAAATTCACCAGGTCTAGGCGCACGAGTGGTAGCAGAAACAGATAGCCAAATATGTGGATGCTTCTCACGAAGTATGCCTTCTACTGTGCCTTTACCAGCCGCAGTAGGACCCGTTAATACGATTAATCGACGTCTAGACTGCGAAACTGCAGTCTCATCCGTGGCACCCATTTGTTTACCTCTCGTTTACACACATTCGCCTGAATCAACAAGAGCCTGACGAATATCCAATGCTATGCGTTCAGTTGCAGCCGAAAGTTCACCAATATTTGGACCATGCGACGCAATCGAACGCGAAACAGTTACCAATACATTACCATGTGTACCAGCAAAAACACGCTTTAAATCGTCAGCTTCTGCACCTTGCCACCCATAACCAGGAGAAAGAATTGGACCAGTAAAACTGGTTACGTCAATTCCACCACCGTTCATCCAGTCGCCAATAGTCGCTCCAACAATTAAACCAACAGAACCCATTCCTTTAGTTTTATTGTTAAAACTTTGAGCCGTTTGAGCAATTCCGTGAGCTACAGTAGTTCCGCGATAAGTTCCGCTTTGCCTAATAGCAGTTTGCAAACTTGCGCCTTCGCGATTAGAAGTTAGAGACGCAATAAAAACACCGCGACCGTTATTAAGAGCTTCGTTAATTAAGCCGCCCATAGAACGTGCGCCATAATAAGGAAGCAAAGTAATAGCATCAGCAAGAAGCGGAGCTCCAGGCTTAAAATATGCGTCTGCAAGCGCAGAAATAGTAGTAGACAATCCTCCATGACCGCAATCAACAATAGTAATAATATCCATTTGACGAGCGGCATACAGCACACGCTCAAGCGCTGCGAAACCCTTAGAACCATAGCGCTCAAACATGCTGGATTGGAATTTAACTGCCGCTGCCCTACCATTCATAGCTTGCAGCATGCGCATAGAAAAAAGTTCAGCTCCAAGAGCATCCATGTTGTATCCCCAATTAAGCAGCATTTTGCGATGAGGATCGATTCCAACACACAATGGTCCATATTTTGCCATAGCGTTCTTCAAACGCAAACCAAAATCGGATCGTTGCGCCTGCACTTCTTGATCACGAATGCTCTCGGTCATGTATTAAGCCCGACTTTCTTGACTTTCTGCCTGTTCAATTGCAAACAACTGCTGAGCATGTTCTTGTATGCTCATCACCTGATAATCGTTGTTCTTAACAGCTTCAATAGCCATTAATACTGGTGCGAATTCGGTAATAGTAGTGAATTGCGGAAGATCAGCTGCTACAGCTGCTGCACGAATGGCATAACCATCAGTGCGCGATCCCCTTGAATTCGGCGTATTCAATACCATATCAATCTTACCATTTTCGATAAGCTCTACAACATTCTTACCGATTCTTTCATGCGCTTTCTCACTATTTGGCATATCCTTCGCCGTGTCGCCCTGACTAGAAAGCTTATCGACAATCACGGAATCAATACCATAACGACGAAGCACAGAAGCTGTACCTTCAGTAGCCCAAATCGTAAAACCAAGCTCCACTAATCGCACTGCAAGAAGCGGAAGTTGACGCTTATCTGCATCACTTACAGACACAAACACGTTGCCGCTGGTAGGCAAACCACCCTTGTATGCTGCAAGCTGGCTCTTAGCAAAAGCATGTGGGAAGTCACGATCGAAGCCCATAACTTCGCCGGTAGAACGCATTTCTGGTCCGAGCAAAATATCAACCGTACGACCAACAGGAGTGCGGAAACGCTTGAACGGCAGCACAGAAGCTTTAATAGCAACTTGCTGACCTGGATGAATATCACCACCATCGCCTTGCGGAAGAAGAAGTCCACGCTTGCGCTGCTGTGCAATTGTTTCACCAGCCATAATTCGAGCAGCAGCTTTAGCAAGAGCAACACCAGTAGCTTTAGAAGCAAACGGAACAGTACGAGACGCTCGAGGATTTGCTTCAATTACATACAAAGTGTTTGCCATAAAAGCGTACTGTACGTTGATAAGACCGCGAACTGAGCAGCCGCGCGCAATCGAAAGCGTACCCTCGCGAAGGCGTCGAATTTGATCGTCCGAAAGAGTGCTTGGAGGAAGAGTACAAGCAGCGTCACCAGAGTGCACACCAGCTTCCTCAACATGCTCCATAATGCCGCCAATATAAAGCTCGTTGCCGTCGTAAAGCGCGTCAACATCGATTTCAATAGCGTCCTGAAGGAACTTATCAATCAAAAGCGGCGAAGGCAATCTGCCAGAAACAACAGTGTCTGCTCGAGCTTCATCCAATGCGCGATCAACATACTTTGCAAGCTGAGCGTCGTCGTACACAATCTCCATTCCGCGACCGCCGAGCACATAGCTTGGGCGCACAAGAACCGGGTAGCCGATTGCGTGAGCTGCATCTTTTGCTTCCTCAAGACTCAAAGCTGTGCCGTATCGAGGAGCGTTCATGCCTTCTTGACGAAGAACCTCGCCGAAAAGCTCACGATTTTCAGCCAAATCGATAGCCTCAGGAGTCGTTCCCAAAATTGGAACTCCTGCAGCTTTAAGACGAGCAGCAAGCGAAAGTGGCGTTTGGCCACCAAGCTGCACAATCACGCCCTTAACAGGTCCAAGCTTCTTTTCTGCTTCGTAAATTTCAAGCACATCTTCGAAAGTAAGAGGCTCAAAGTAAAGGCGGTCAGACATGTCGTAATCTGTAGAAACTGTTTCAGGATTGCAATTAACCATAATGGTGTCGTAATCCTTGCCCAATTCCTGAACAGCGTGAACACAAGTGTAATCAAACTCAATACCCTGACCGATTCGGTTCGGGCCAGAGCCAAGGATAATCACAGCTTCGCGATCGCGCTTCTTCAACTCGCTTTCGTCAGCGTAGCAAGAATAGTAGTACGGAGTTGCTGCGTCGAACTCAGCTGCGCAAGTATCAACAGTCTTGTAAACAGGGCGCAAGCCGTAAGCCCAACGAAGCTCACGAACCATATTTTCGCCTTCGTCGCCAAGATTACGCAAATGCGCAATCTGCACGTCCGAAAGACCAGCAAGCTTAGCACGCTTCAAAACTTTAGGAGTTAAGGTTTCAGCTTCACGAACTGCGAGCGCAGTTTCGTTAATTTGAGCCAGCTGCTCTACAAACCAAGGGTCGATTTTTGTTGCTGCAAAAATTTGATCTGGCGTTGCTCCACCCCAAAGCGCGCGCTGGATTTGCAAGTAGCGATGCTCGGTTGGAGTATGCATTTCTTCAAGAAGCTTATTAACTTCTTCCTTGCTTGGACGCTCGCCATCCCAGCTAAAGCACGCGTGACGCTTGTCGATTGAGCGCATTGCTTTTCCAAGGGATTCCTGTAAGTTTCCAGCCAAAGCCATTGCTTCGCCAACCGACTTCATAGAAGTTGTAAGCGTGGTGTCTGCTCCTGGGAACTTTTCGAAAGCAAAGCGCGGAATCTTCGTTACAACATAGTCGATTGTTGGCTCGAAGCTTGCAGGAGTTGAACGCGTAATATCGTTTTGAATTTCATCCAAAGTGTAGCCGAGAGCAAGTTTTGTTGCAATTTTTGCGATTGGGAAGCCAGTTGCTTTAGATGCGAGCGCGGAAGAACGAGACACACGCGGGTTCATTTCGATTACGATAATGCGACCAGTTTGAGGGTTGATTGCGAACTGAATATTGCAACCGCCGGTGTCAACGCCAACGCCTCGAATAATGGCGATACCGATATCGCGCATCTTTTGATACTCTCGGTCGGTAAGCGTAAAGCAAGGAGCTACTGTAATCGAGTCGCCAGTGTGCACGCCTACAGGATCGACGTTTTCGATTGGGCAAACAACTACGACGTTATCTTTTGCGTCGCGCATAAGTTCAAGCTCAAACTCTTTCCAGCCTTCAATGCCTTCTTCAATAAGCACTTCGTTTGTTGGAGAATAGTGAATGCCTGCTCCTGCAATGCGGTGAAGCTCTTCTTCGTTATGAGCAATACCAGAGCCCAAGCCGCCCATTGTGAAGCTTGGACGTACTACTACCGGGTATCCTAAAGTTTCAACAATTTTGTCTACTTCTTCAATCGAGTGAGCAATAAAGGATTTTGCTGACTCAGCTCCGGCTTTTTCAACGACTTTTTTGAAAAGCTCTCGGTCTTCACCGCGGTCGATTGCTTCCAAAGAAGCGCCAATAAGCTCAACGTTATATTTTTCTAGGATTCCTGCACGACCCAAATCCATTGCAGCATTAAGTGCAGTTTGACCACCAAGCGTTGGAAGAAGCGCATCCGGACGCTCCTTTGCAATAATTCGCTCCAAAATCGAAGTGTCAATTGGCTCAATATATGTTGCGTCCGCAAGTTCCGGGTCGGTCATAATCGTAGCCGGGTTAGAGTTGACCAAAATTACGCGAATGCCTTCTTCGCGAAGAACTCGGCAAGCCTGCGTTCCGGAATAATCAAACTCTGCAGCCTGACCAATAACAATCGGGCCGGAACCAATTACCATAACCGACTTAATATCAGTACGTTTTGGCATAGTAAACTTCTCTTTCCGTAAATCTTAAAATCTTACTTGCTTTTTCGAGTGTTTTCGCGCATCAATTGCACAAAACGGTCAAATAGATAGGAAGCATCGTGCGGGCCTGCTGCAGCTTCCGGATGATATTGCACTGAGAACGCTGGAATATCAAGGCATTGCAAGCCTTCTACAACATTGTCGTTCAAGTCAATATGCGAAACTAGCACGCGACCAAAGTGACCGTTTCCATAAGGAGATTGGACAGGACCGTCAAGAGGAGCGTCCACTGCAAAGCCGTGATTATGAGCTGTAACTTCCACTTTTCCGGTTGTAACGTCTTTTACAGGCTGATTAATACCGCGGTGACCAAACTTCAGCTTGTAAGTGCCAAAGCCGAGCGCGCGACCAAGCAACTGGTTTCCAAAGCAGATACCAAAGAACGGGTATCCTGCATCCAAAACTTTGCGCAAAAGATCAACTTCGCGATTTGCTTGGCCAGGATCTCCAGGACCATTCGAGAAGAATACGCCGTCCACGTTAAGAGCTTGCAGCGATTCGAAGCTTATTGAGGAGCTTACGACATGCACGCGGCAGCCGCGCTCAGCCAAACGGTGAGGAGTCATAGATTTAATACCAAAGTCAACTGCTACAACCGTGTAAAGCGGATCTTTTCCTTCAAAATCACCGCAAGGCTCAATCGTGTATGTCTCTTTAGTACTGACTTCATCCGTTAAGCGCAAGCCCTGCATTTGAGGAGTTTGCTTAATTTCGTCAACGAAAGAAGCAACGGTACGAAAAGCCCCGGTTGACGGATCAACCAGGGCCTTATTAGAAAAAATGCCGGCACGCATAACGCCTACCGAGCGTAAATGACGTACCAGCTTTCGAGTATCAATACCACTAATGCCAACGATACCTTGCTTTTGTAAATCGTCTTCCAAGGAACCTTCAGCTCGCCAATTGCTAACTACTGGGCTCGGCTCCTTAACCACATAACCTGCAACCCAAATGTGGGCAGATTCTGGATCTTCATGATTCATTCCCGTATTACCTATATGTGGGAATGTTTGAACTACGATTTGTTGATCATAACTTGGATCAGTTAATGTTTCTTGATAACCAGTCATGCCCGTGGAGAACACAATCTCAGCGCGCGTAGAACCTTGCGCACCGAAAGGCTTACCAACGTAAACCTGACCATCCTCCAACACCAATACTGCATCATCACTGCCGAATCCGGCAAAGGTGTCGTTGTAATCCACCTTAACCCCCTTATGGCTTTAGGATATTCGTGGTAAGTCTACTCAGGTTGGCGGACGGGCGACGCGCCGGCGATAGTTATTGCTTCTTACTCGGCAGCAGCTTCTTCCGTAGACTCTTCCGTAGCAGCGTCTTCAGGAGAAGATTCGCCGTTAAACTTTGCCAAGCAAGCATCTTTATCTGCCATAATCGCGCTTAGTAAGCCGTGAATAAACGCAATAGCTTCGTCATCGCTATACATTTTTGCGAGCGCAATCGCCTCGTCAATAGCAACTTTATCTGGAATCTCATCGTTAAGAAGCATTTCCCACACCGCAATGCGCAAAATATTGCGATCGATAACAGCCATTCTGCCAACTTTCCAGCCAGTCGAATAGCGGTTTAGCGTCTTGTCGATTCTGTTACGTCGCTCTCCTACGCCTCGAACAATCTCAACAGCGTACTCTGGGAGCGGAGTTTGAGCGCCAGGCTCCTTAACTCGCTCCTCAAGCAAAGAAAGAATATGTTGATTCTTCTCATCCGCCTCATACAGCGTATTCAAAGCCCTTTTACGAGCGGTAGAACGTGCCATCGTAACGCCCTTCTGTGTAACGTATAAAAATTACTTAATAAAGTTGTATCAAAAATTACGCGACCCAGCAACGAATAATCGCCACCGGGTCACTCTATAAAAATTATTGAGAAATAAATAGCTAATTTAATTAGATAACTAATTATTTTAATTAGATAATTAATTCTTTAGTTTTCACGACCAAGATAAGAGCCGTCACGAGTGTCGACCTTCACCTTTTCGCCTTCACCCACAAAGAGTGGAACCTGGATTTCAGCACCGGTTTCCACTGTTGCAGGCTTAGTACCAGCGTTAGAACGGTTGCCTTGCAAGCCTGGCTCAGTGTGAGTAACAGTCAAAATCACTGAAGCTGGAAGCTCAACGCTCAAAGGAGTACCGTCATGGAAGCTTACGATGCAGTCGGTGCCCTCAAGCAAATACTTGCTCTGCTCGCCAACTAAAACCTTAGGAATATAAACCTGGTCGTAAGTGGTCATATCCA
Organism: uncultured Gardnerella sp.; assembly: GCA_947289115.1. GTDB lineage: Bacteria > Actinomycetota > Actinomycetes > Actinomycetales > Bifidobacteriaceae > Bifidobacterium. The sequence continues at coordinate 74,864 of CAMYPG010000003.1, read as the reverse complement.
TAAAGACGAAGTTGTCGCCATCTTCGTATGAATATTGCAACGTGCGGTTATCAACGGTCTCGAACTCCATCTTCATGCCGGCATTAAAAGTCTTGTCGACAATCTTGCCCGAGAGCACGTTCTTAATGGTGGTACGCACAAAAGCAGGACCCTTGCCTGGCTTCACGTGCTGGAACTTAACGACGGTCCAAAGCTGACCGTCAAGGTTCAAAACCGATCCATTCTTAATATCATTGGTAGTCTGTGCCACGAGTTACCCGTTTCTTTCGCTAATAGGCTGCAAGTTAAGCAGCTAAGAAATAAACCTTGCTTATTATGCCACAAAGTGTCAACTTAATATATTTGAAGATTATTTTTCAGCAAATTCAACAATTTTGAAACAAATTCAGCAACGTCATCTTTATCTGCACTTTTTGTTAAAACAGACACTCCAATCTTGTTCTTGCCCTTCTTAAGAATCAAGAAATAGTTATAAACATTCTTAATTCCTTGACCACGATGAGCCATAACCTCTATGCCGTCTGGAACGTTCACGCCATCAGCAGAAATATCGTAACCCGTCGCATTGGCAATAGTCGAATTTTGCATAGCTTTTGAAAGCATCATCGCAGCATCATGAGAAGAAGTAAGATTTTCGTGACCATCGTTCGATGCATCAATATCACCATATTTGCGAGTAAAAGATGTATTTGCATAGCCATTATCTGACAGCCATTGATCTAATCCGTCTATGCCACCTTGATCATCTAAAAGTTCATTAGCGGAATCATTACTCATTGTCTTAATAACATCTTCACATTTATCTTCATAATCATGATGTGGATTATCCTTAGTATAAAGAACAACAGGGAAGTAAAAACCTACAGCAGGGAATGTTTTACGAGAATTAGAAGACTCATACAATATGCCCTTCTTGCCAGAAATTGCTACAGATACGCTATTATTTGAAGCAAAATTGTTTACTAATTTATTGATTTTTTTGGTATTGAGCTTTTCACTCGCTCCAATAGCGTTATCCTTATCGCTGCTAGTATCACTATCTTCATCGTCTGAATCTAAATCATCATTGGTTAGAACATGCTGCTTAGATTTATTATTTTTTGATTTTGATGATTGTAATTCAGTTTTATTATTTGATTGAGCTGTTCGCGCATTATTTACATACCACCATGCACCAGCACCTATCACCAAAACACAGGCAATAATAGCGGCTATTAAAGTAATAATTACTTTCTTCTTGCGCTTATCATCATCTGAATGAGAATAATTAGCCGGAGCTTCGCCTTGTGCGTAAGGTGAATTATTCATAGAAGGCTGTTCGTTCGAAGAACCCATAATAGGAGAACCTGAAACGCTTAGATTATCCGATAAAGCTTCCTGCGCAGGAAATACAGTAGTAGGCACTTCGTTAGTAGGCAATTCGTATTGTTGATTTTGGATTGCTGACTCGACTGCTGGCGTAACTTCTAAAAGCGCTCCGCAAGTATTGCAAAACTTGCTATTATCATCATTTTTATTACCACATTGCGTGCAGAACATATTCTTCCTTTAAACAAATGCATCTATTGCAACACATGATTTTACACCAGCCTACAATAAATATTTCAAATTCTTTATAAAAATTGCCTTTTCTTTAACTACAAAGACTGCGTAGCAATAACGCAACACCAGCATACCTACATACAGCAATACAATCATAATGCCATAACACACTATAAATACCGAACAAAATCATACTTCATTAAAACTTAAAAAACTAATATACTACTTTTATGAAACTTCTTGGCAATATTGTGTGGCTGATATTCGGCGGTCTTTTCATTGCTGCAAGCTGGTTACTTATAAGTTTCCTTCTTTGCATAACCGTTATTGGCATACCATTCGGTATTCAAGCATTCAAAATGGCAAAGCTCACGCTCACGCCATTTGGAAAACATGTTATTTACCGAGGCGGCACTAGCACAATTTGGAACATACTATGGATTGTATTTTTCATTGGGCCAATGCTTGCATTAGGCTATATCGTTTCAGGATTCATTTGCTGCTGCACAATTGTTGGCATTCCATTTGGCATACAATCTTTCAAAATGGCAAAACTTGCGTTGTGGCCGTTTGGTTCCGAAATTGTAGAAGATAGTTACGCACCATATGTACGCAAGTAATCTGCAGCGCGCGAAGCTAATTCCTCATCCATAACTGGCTTACCGTCAGCATTAACTAAACGCTTTGCTGCAGCGAAAATTTCGCGCACATTTGCAATTGGCAAAACTGGGAAACCAAACTCCTGCTCTACTGCTTTTACTGCAGAAAGCTCGCTGTCTTTCGTGCGTTCCATTCTGTCTACTGCCAAAATCAAACCAACAACTTGCACATTTGCTTCCGCTTTAAGCTTTGGCAAAGTTTCGCGAACTGCAGTTCCAGCAGTCATCACGTCGTCAACTAACAGAACTTTCATGCCGTCTTTTAACGGTTTTCCAACCATAATTCCGCCGTCGCCATGATCCTTTCGCTCTTTGCGATCGAAAGTAAAACCAACAGGCATATTGTGATTATTCGTCAAAGCCATTGCCGTAGAAACTGCCAGCGGAATACCCTTATAAGCAGGGCCGAAAACAGTGTCGATATCTTGCGGAAGTTTGCCATCTTCGATTGCTGCAACAACGCGCTCAGCGTAGTATGCGCCTAGATTTGCGATTTTCATGCCGTCGTCAAAAGCACCAGCGTTAATAAAATAAGGTGATTGACGACCAGATTTCAGCGTAAAGTCACCAAATTTAAGCGCACCTGAATCAAGCAAAAACTTTGTAAAACGTTCGTCTAATTCTGCCATAATTAGCTCTCTTTCTTAAAATGATTTTAAATACTTTCTAAATACTTTTTAAATACTTAATTTCAGCGCCAAGTTTTGCCTTCAGCGAGTAAAGACGCAAGCTTTGGACGAGAATCAAGCAAATCGTCAAGCTCGCGGGCAATGCGAATAGGAGCAGTAGGATCCACCAAAGCAGCAGCACCAACTTCTACAGCATTCGCGCCAGCATACAAGTATTCCAAAGCTTTTTCGCCAGAATCAATGCCACCAATGCCAATAATTGGAATATCTGGCATAGCTTGACGAACTCTCCACACAAACCCAAGTCCAATCGGGAAAATAGCAGGACCGGAAACACCGCCCGTGCGATTTGCAATAATCGGCTCGCCTGTTCGAATATCAATTCGCAAACCAACCAGCGTATTAATCATGCTAAGAGCATCCGCACCAGCGTCAACAGCAGCTTTGCAAATCGAAACAATATCCGTCACATTTGGCGTCATTTTCACGATCATTGGCTTGCTTGTCATTGCGCGAAGACGCTTAATTAAGCGGTGCAATGCAACCGGATCCGTGCCAACGCTCATTCCGCCGTGAGTCACGTTTGGGCAGCTTACGTTAATTTCAAGCATGTCTGCAGCAGAATCTGCAAGCTTTTCAACAACTTGCGCATAATCCTCGTCACTGTGACCAGCAACATTAGTAATAACAAGCGCTCCCATGGATTTTAGTTTTGGCAACTCGTCTACTAAATAATGGTCGACACCAGGATTTTGCAAGCCCACTGCGTTTACCATTCCAGAAGGAGATTCTGCAGTGCGCGGAGAAGGATTTCCTTCCCAAGGAACAGGGGAAACACCTTTTGTACAAATTGCGCCGAGTTGGCTTACGTCGTAAAAGCGTCGGCAAGCTGCAAGCTGGAAAGTTCCAGAAGCTGTACCAACCATGTTTTTCCACTTAACGCCTGCAACTTGAGTTGGATGCTTCCAAATGTGGCTAGTGTCAAAGCCAAAAGTTTCAGCGGAATTTGCGTTATTTACAAAATTATTTTCGGCATTATTTACAGCACTCATATTTTTTACTCCCAACCCAAACGATTCGCATCAAAAACAGGACCGTCGTTGCAAACTTTCAACCTGCCTTCCAAAGTGTCAACAACGCAAGCAACGCAAGTTCCATATCCGCAGCCCATACGCGCTTCTAAACTGAGCTGGCACTCAATATTTCTTTCATGCGCCCAGTGAGCTACAGCTTTCATCATAGGCAAAGGTCCGCAAGACAAAATAACCGTTGGCAAATCGTCTCCAAAATTAAGATGCTGACTTTCTTCAAGTTCGTCAAGAAGTGTAATAACAGTTCCTTCAGCATTTGTAATACTGTGTACGTCTGAAATATATTCTTTCATTAAATCATCCGCAAAACGCTTGTTACGGTAGCCAAGCACTGCCGTTACGCTAGAATCTTCACGCTTTGAAAGCGTTTGAGCAGCACACAAAATAGGCGGCACGCCCAAACCTCCACTGACCAACACATAATGTGCAGGTTTGGAAATATTAAAGCCAAGCCCTAAAGGGCCAAGAGCGTCAATGCTATCTCCTGGCTTAAGCTCAGCAAACTTAGCAGTGCCCTTGCCAATCACAGCAAAAATCAAAGTAAAAGTATCACCTTCTACGCTTGCAACTCCAAAAGGACGCGGAAGCATAGCAGTTGGATCAGGGGAATACAAGTTCACAAATTGCGCAGGAGCAGCTTTTTTAGCAATCTCAGAATCTCGCAAAGTCAAACGGTACACGCCTTCGTCTAGCTTCTCATTATTGAGTACTTCTACAGATCTGCGCCCCCAAAGGCGCGAATATTTTGCATTATTGCTTTCGTCTGCAGAACTTGATCCGGAAGAATCAAAAGCGTCTTCACGTAACGTAATTATGGCGTTTCCAGAAGCTTTTCGCGTTGGAATAAACATGCCATCACTCATGTGGTTTCCCCTACCCTTGTATGTGTTTTGTACCGTTGCGTTTTATTTTTAATTTTAATTATATTTTTAGTTATATTTATTTTAGTTATACATTCTAGCGATACACTGCATTTCTCAAGTCGTCACGCATATTTTTCGCAGCAACAGCTGCAGAATCACGCACAATATCAAGAATGTCATCGAGAGACATGTGCCCTTGATTTTTAGCGTAATCTTCAGACTTTTTCCAAGCACCAATAATACCGCGCGAAGAATTGACAATAGCACCTTCAGAATTTGCATCAAACATTCCAGCAACATCTTGAGCAGTACCGCCTTGAGCACCATAGCCTGGAACCAAGAAGAAAGTGTGCGGCATAATCTCGCGCAAATGCTTGCCCTCCTGCGGATGCGTGGCACCTACAACTGCACCAACTCTTGAATAACCGTGCTTACCAATGCTTGAAGCACCCCAGTTCTCAATCAAATCAGCCATATGCTCATACACTGGCTTGCCATCTTGCAAAATAAGCTCCTGCAGCTCTTTGCTAGAAGGATTCGAAGTGCGAAGCAGCACAAAAATGCTTTTATCGTGCGCTACCGCTTCATCGATAAAAGGCTTCACGCCATCCGAACCCATATAAGGGTTTACTGTAAGCGAATCTTCATGCCAAACGTCAAGATTTTTAGAGCTTTTTAGAAGATTTTTAAGAGATTGAGGAAGCACGTTACCAGTAGTATTTTCGTCTTCAAAATATGAAGAAAGATTAGCAAAACCGCTTAAATGAGCAGCATATTGACCAGCTGTAGAGCCAATGTCTCCGCGCTTTGCGTCACCTATTACAACTAATCCTTGCGATTTCGCATACTCGCAAGTCATTGCGTAAGTATCGATACCAGCAGGACCAAGTGCTTCGTACATTGCAATTTGCGGCTTTACTGCAGGCACAAAATCTGCAACCGCGTCAATAATAGCGCGATTAAACTCAAAATAGGCTGTAGCTAAAAGCGTTGGCAGCGCATCCTCGCCTTCTACTTCCTGTAAAACTTCGTCCGCAAGAGAGCTAATAATTTCGGCTGGTACAATACCTGGCTTAGGGTCCAAGCCAACAACGCTAGGATTTTGCTTGGCTGCAATCGCTTCAATAAGTTCGTCCATAATTTACTACCATTCCAAATTTATATTTAATCAATCACATTCTCGAGAAAGCAATTTCTGAACCAATAATCGTCGCAACAGGCCTTCCTGTAAGTTGCCATCCATCAAAAGGAGTATTTCGAGCTTTTGAATGGAACGAATTTGCATCAACCGCCCAATTTTCGCGCATATTAATCAGCACTAAATCAACGTTTTCAGGGTGCTCAGTAATACTTAAACGCAGCGTTCGCTTGTTTGCGCATCGCGAAGAAACGTTAAGCAAAGCCGCAATATCAGTAGGTCTTCTGCTCATCAATTGCATTGGATTTACTGCCATTAATTCGATTAAATGCTTATCGTCCGTATATCCTGCATCAACAAGCACTTTACGGCACACACCATACGCGCACTCAAGCCCAATAATTCCGTTAGGAGTGCTTGCAAAATCTCCTGACTTTTCTTCCGCAGTGTGAGGCGCGTGATCTGTTGCAATCATGTCAACTGTACCATCCGCAATAGCAGCGAGCGTTGCTTGCCTGTCTGCTTTTGAACGAAGAGGAGGATTCATCTTAGCCATCGCGCCATATCGCAAAACATCCTCATCACACAAAGCTAAATAGTGAGGCGCAGTTTCGCACGTAATCGGCAAACCCTCTTTCTTTGCCTTACGAATAGCTTCAAACGCAGCAGCAGTGCTCACATGCTGGAAATGCACATGTACGCCAGTTTCGCGGGAAGCATCAATATCTCGCTGAACAATTGCAAGCTCAGTAGAAGCTGGAATTCCACCAACACCAAGCATTTTTGCGATCGGACCCTCGTTCACAGCTCCCGTATCATGATGCTCACAATGCTCCACGAATGGCAAACCAGTTTGTTTTGCCATAGCTAACACATCTCGCAAAATCGGTTCAGGCACTGCAGCACCGTCGTCGCTTATAGCAGTAATCGGGTGCTTTTTCATAGGAGAAGTTTTTTCGTCATCGTCGATTCCAGCAACATACTTTTTCCAAAGCTCAATATTGCTTGGTTTTAAGCCTTTACGCCCCAATGATGCGCACACGCTCAAATCGTAGCGAACTGGCAATTTTACGCCGTAAATGCAACCATAGCGCTGCAAATAGTCAACTACATTATCTACATCAAATGGAGCATCTTCCCAAGGCTCGCCGTCAAGAGCTGGAACAGTATTTGGCATAATCAAAACTTGCGTATAACCGCCAGCCGCAGCAGCCTCACTGCCGGTCATCATTGTTTCTTTTGCTGTTTGACCTGGATCTCTAAAATGCACATGCGGATCTGCAAAGCCAGGAGCAACAACCCAATCGCTTGCGTCAATGTCGCCAGTAACGCGCGCATTCCGCTCTATAAGGGCATCCTGACGAACGCCATCAACAATAAGATCAATACGTTCGCCAGTATCCCACACAGAGATATTGCGCAAAGTTAAGGTGCCTGATTCGTTCATTTCACTCCTGGTTTTGCGTAATTTTTACAGTTATATAATAATATTATTAAATTTTTTATTTAGTTTCTGCTTCTTCGTCGCAATACATGCAGCGATACTCGTGCCTTACGGAATCAGCTTTGTAGAACTTGCGTTTAAGAGTTAGTTCGCTGTTTGTTATGCAACGAGGATTCGGGCAAGTAAGATCTTCAGGCACATTCACGTCCGTTACGTGCACGCGAGGATCCGCCAAAGAAATTCCGTGTGCGTCAACTGCTCGCAATTCGTCTTCTGGCACGTTTACAAAATCAGTTGGCTCGTAGCCGCAAAGCTCGTCTCCAAGAACGGAACTTTCCAAAGCCATACGCATAAGCATACCGTTTTTAACCTGCTCAAAGTATGCTGCGCGAGGATCATCATCAACGTCAAGAGCAATCTCGTTAATTCGAGGAAGCGGATGCAGCACAGGCATATGCGACTTTGCTTTTTGCAATTTTTCTTCAGTCAAAATGTACGTGTCACGAAGTCGCAAGTATTGCTCGCGATCCGTAAAACGTTCTTCTTGCACGCGAGTCATGTAAAGCACGTCAAGCTTGCCAATAACTTCCATCAAGTCGCGAGTTTCTTCATAAGTGCACGAAGGAGTGTCAATAATACGGTCGATTACGTACTGCGGAGTTTTAAGCTCATCCGGGCTAATCAGCACAAAATGAACGTTTCCAAAGCGGCACAAAGTTTCAATAAGCGAGTGAACCGTGCGGCCATATGTTAAGTCGCCGCACAAGCCGACAGTGAGATTATTAAGGCGGCCGAAACGCGCAAGAATCGTTGCCAAGTCTGCAAGAGTTTGAGTTGGATGCATGTGACCGCCGTCGCCAGCGTTAATAATAGGCGTGCTCACAGCTTGCGTTGCAACAAAAGCAGCACCCTCCTTTGGGTGACGCATTGCAACAACATCGACATAGTTAGACACGACTTTCAAAGTATCGTTTACAGTCTCACCTTTGCTCGCACTGGAAAGTTGCGCACCTGCAAAACCGATTACTTTTCCACCTAAACGCAGCATTGCTGTTTCGAAGCTTAAGCGGGTGCGCGTGCTCGGCTCATAAAAAAGAGTGGCCAACACTCTGCCATCGCAAGTGTGAGCCACTTCTTTACGGTGCGAATCAATGTATCGCGCTTTGTCTAAAAGCATTCGTATTTGCGCAGTTGAAATATCGTCTAATGTAACAACACTTTTGCCAGCTAGAGAATTTGCAATTGTACTGCGAGAAAAAGTTTGATGCAAAGAACTAGAAATTGCGTTCGTCATAATAAGTACCGCTCACCTTCCGTCAATTGGCAAACGGTCGCAACCACACGCGACCTACGTAATTTTACTGATTAGCGTTGACGAATCCCCCACCCCCGGAGTGGCGGAGAACTATAACTTATTATGCAACATTTAATAAGTACTTAATCCAATAAATCTATTTGTTCCAATACAGTTTGTTGATTACGTTTACCATAAGTAACCTTCAAAATATAAACTGTATTTTCTTCTAAAACAACTCTGTAATAAACAAGAAAATTCTTTACAATAATACGACGCACACCAAGTGAATTCCAAGGCTCATACTTAACTACAGGTGCAAACTGAGGAAAAAGAGACAGTCTTTCAATACTAGATTTAATAAAATTAATAATTCTTATGGAAGTTTTCTTAGAGATATTAGATGCAATATAGTCTCTTATATTTTTTAAATCATTTTCTGCATCCTGAGTAACAAGAATATCAAAGGAACTCATTACAAGCCCTTTTCTAACTCAGCAAAAACATCCGCATACGGACGCACTAAACCAGAAACTGACTGCTTATAACTATGCATAAGTTTTGCAGCAAAATCAGTAGATAATAATTCGTCATTTTCTTCTAAATTTTCACCACTGACTGCTTGTTTTATAGGCGCAGAAACATCAGCATAAAAAACTGAAGTGTTGGCTCTTTCTTTTACATTATTACTCATTACTGTATTTTTCATTAAAATCACCTCCCGTCCTGAAATTATAACCTAAAGAAGAGAATGCAACAATAAATGTGAAGCGACTAAAGATTGAGAAATTAGCGAGCGTAGAAAAGACGAGACATGATTTCACGGCACTGACGCATAGTTGCTAAAAGATCGTTTTCAAAAACGCGGCCCTGGTTCGGCTCGTAGCCAAGGTAAGTTGCAATTCCACCCAAAGAATACGAGTCAGTTGGAATAATATCTGCGCGAGCCATTGAGCCAGACCACAAGAAGTTTGCGTTGCGCACCGCGGAACACATATGCCAGCAGCGGCTTAAAACTTCAGCATCCTCGTCGCTTATAAAATGCTCAGATTGCAATGCTTTCAACGCTTGCATAGTTCCAACTACTCGTAAAGATTCATGCTTTGAAGCATATTGCAATTGCATCAATTGCACAGTCCACTCAACATCGCTTAAACTGCCACGACCAAGCTTCAAATGCCTGTCCCTACTCACACCTCGAGGCAAACGCTCCGCTTCCATGCGCGCTTTGAGCTTACGAATTTCAGCAAGCTGAGAATCACTAAGAGGATTTGCAGCGTAACGCAATTCGTTTACAACGCCATCAAGCAAAGCATCCGCCAACTCCTTAGAACCTGCAGCAAAACGCGCTCGCAACAACGCTTGATGCTCCCAAGTGCTAGCCCATTGACGATAATACTTTTCGCAAGATTCTAGCGAGCGAACAAGCGGACCGTCTTTCCCTTCCGGACGCAAATCCAAATCGACCATGATTTTTGGTTCAAGCGTAAGAGGACCTTGCAAAATATTACGCAAAATATCTACAGTTTTTTGCGCAAAGCGGTGAGCTGCGTTTAAATCGCAATCTTCACCAACAGGCTTGTAAATTACCATAATATCTGCGTCAGAACAGAAGTTTACTTCTCTACCACCGTAACGACCTAAAGCAATAATAGCAATTTCAGCTTGAGGAGCATTCAAATTCATGACTGACACAGCTTCACGCATGGACCATTGCAAAGTCGCATCTAAAATAGCATCAAACACATCACTCATTGCAAGCATAGAAGTATCGTCATCAATTAGACCACACATCCAAGCTAAAGCAACTCGCTCAATTTCCTGCCGGCGAAGAGCACGCAAAGACTGCGCAAAATCCTCAATATTACTTGCATAACGCGCAACCATTGCGCTAGTTTGCATGTCGAGACTTGCCCTATCTCGCGCAGATAACGCTTCGTCGTCACCAAGCCAAGTAATAGATTGCATCGACTGCATCATAGCGTCGCCCAAGTAGCGCGAATCCGCCAAAACGTGGCAAAGACGCTGAGCTGCAGAAGGAGAATCACGCAAAAAACCAAGATACGTGTTCTTTCCGCCAAAACGCTCAGCAAGACGCCGCCACGCAAGCAAACCCATATCTGGATTCTGCCCATCGCCAAGCCACTTCAACACTGCTGGAAGCAAAATTCTGTGAATTTTAGCAGCCCTAGAAAGCCCCTCCGTAAGCGCTTCAACATGCAATTGCGCGGCGCGAGCATCCGCAAAACCAATAGAAGCAAAACGCGCGCAAGCAGCCTCCGGCGAAAGCACAATAGGATCCGCATCCGTTTGAGCGTTAATAGGAAGCATCGGACGGTAGTAAATATCCTTATGCAAGTGCCGAATTTCACGACGAGCTTTATCAAAACGCGCAACTAACTCTTCCGGACGAAGCCGCACAGCACGAGCAAGACGGCAAATCTGATCATTATTGTTAAGCTGCTCTGTAGAAATTGTGCGCGCACGATCCAAGCCGCCGTTTCCTTGCGCACCCAAATCTGGGAACAAATGCGTGCGATGCATACTCCACATTTGCTGACGATGCTCAAGAACACGCTCAAAACGGTAGTGTTCTGCCAAAAGCGCCGCCTGAGACCTAGAGACGTAGCCACCTTGAGCCAACGCTTGCAAAGCGGAAATAGTATCCCTTACTCGAAGCGACTCATCCTCACTTCCGTGCACAAGCTGCAGCATTTGCACAGTAAACTCCACGTCACGCAAGCCGCCGCGACCAAGCTTCATGTCTAAATCGCGTTGAGAAGCCGGAATAAGCGACTCCACACGCTGACGCATATGCTGGCAGTCAGCTACAAAATGCTCACGACCAGAAGCCCTCCAAATAAACGGCTCGACCATATCGCGATAAGCTTTTCCAAGATCCACATCCCCTGCTGCAGGGCGCGACTTCAAAAGCGCCTGAAACTCCCAGCTACTCGCCCACTTTTCATAATATTCCATATGAGAATCAAGCCTACGAACAAGAGGACCATCCTTACCTTCCGGGCGAAGCGCAGTATCAATCTGCCAAAGTGGAGGCTCCGCAGAGCCCATAACCACCGACTGGCATACTTTTTGCAAAACCATCGCCATAGAAGCACCAACACGCAAAGCAGCATCCTGGTTCTGCTTGTTGCTTAAATCCGCAGGCTCCACAACGTAAATCAAATCAATATCGGAAACGTAGTTAATTTCTTGCGCGCCAAGCTTACCCATAGCAATAATCGCAAATCTGCATGCGGAAGAACCAGTAACCTGTCCGCGCGAAATAGACAACGCTGCCTCTAGAACAGCATCGGCAGCCTCGGAAAGCTTACGACTAATATCTGGCTGCACTTCAACAGGGTCAGTGCTCGCTAAATCAGCTGCCATAATTGCAGCAACATGCTCACGGTAGCGCGCACGAAGCGCAGAAACTGCTTGTGCAAAGCCGAGTGATGTTAAGTAAATTGTGTTGGAATTGCTGCTTTCAGAAGAAACAACTGTTGCAGTATACGCTTGTATTGCCTCGAGTAAGTCTTTTACACGCTCTTCCCTAGTCATTGCAAAAAGATGATTCGGGTCGTTTGCAGCGGCTTTTATAAGATTAGGTCTTGTGCGCATAAGCATTGCCAACGCGTTAGACGCACCTAATACTTGCATTAGGCTTGTTAATGAGTCAGATACTTGCGAATTTGAAGTTGAAATATTATTTATTATTTCGGGGTATGCTTCACTTAAATCTTGCAATGAAAGCAATGCAGAATCTGGATCTTCAACTGTAAGCGCGCTTCTTAGTAGTGTTTCAAAAGATATTTTATTGCAGTTTTTGCATATTGCTATCATTGCGCAACGTGCGGCATCCGGGCGAGAAAAACCGGCTCTAATAAGGCTTCTTGAGGTGAGTGCGGAAGAGTTTGTGCTGCTTTCGTTGCAGTTGGTTTCAGTAGTTGCACTATCTGTTCTGTTCGCACTTTCCATACCGCAACTTTACATTGTGGTGGTGTACAAGGCTGCGAAACTACCTGCTTTCGCGCTCATAGCGTGGCGAGTTTTAGGCATCATTCTTAACGTGGCGCGAGTTTTGGGGGATTTCTTTCCTCGCACGTCCCGTCCTTCAGTCGCTTTGGCTGTTAAAGACTCTCATGCATACTTTGTTCTCTACGAACGTTGCTCCATCAGTCCTCTTTTAGTGCTCGTAAAGAAATCCCCCAAACTCTGCATGCTAGCCTTTAATAACCGTGTCTATCGCAGAGATTTTTCGATTTTTCTTCTTCGCTTGGCGAATCAGCAGCCTGCGGCTCTGCGCGACGACCTGCCGAAGCACTTAAAGCGTAGCGCGCGAAGGCAACTCGGAGCGGAAACTCGCTTAAGTTGGAAGTCCAGTGGACTTCCAACGCGAGTTTCGTAGCAAGCGCGTTACCCGCGCGAGCGTCCGCGCTCAGTGCGAAAAATCTCAAATCTCACCACGCTAATATTCCTGCAACTAAGCTGATGCGGAGTGTGTAGTATGAGTGCCTGGCGTGATGTGTGCGACGACCTGCTTTCGCGCTGCGATTTAGCGCGCGAAGGCAACTCGGAGCGGAAACTCGCTTAAGTTGGAAGTCCAGTGGACTTCCAACGCGAGTTTCGTAGCGAGCGCGTTACCCGCGCGAGCATGTCTTCGCTCAGCACGGACGCTAGTGTTCTTTAAGCAACAAATAGTCACCGTTTGCAAAGCACTGGCGCAAAGCTACAGGAACAGCATGTGCAGCAGCATGAAGAAACAAAAATCCCTCGCGGATTATCGGAAGATAACCTGCGAGGGATTTTAGTTACGCGATAGACTACTCGTTAGAGTGCTTACGACGGCGAGAAGCTACGCCAGCAGCACCAAGACCGGAGAAGATTGCAGCAAGACTTGCAAACAAGCCAGTCGCAGCACCCGTCTTAGCAAGACCACCAGCATTACCGGAAGCATTACGCAACGCAGCCTTAGCAGCCTTAAGATTCCTCAAAGCGGCATCAACCTGAGCCTGAGTAGCATTCTTATCAGCAAGCACACGCTTAGCCTCAGCCAAAGCCTTCACGTAAGCTCTAGCAGCAGCAGTATTCGCCTTAGACGCAGCAGAAGAATCTGCTTCAGAATTATTAACCTCAACTCTCAAAGCAGTCTTATCAACCGAAGCACTCTGAGAATCACTAGCATCAGCATCATAGCCGCTACCGCTTCCAACACCACTGCCTATGCCAAACGGGTGATTAATCTTATACTTAGCCGCCTGAAGCTTCTTCAAAGCCGCGTCAACCTCAGCCTGAGTAGCATTCGGATCCTTAAGCACACTGTTAGCCTCAGCCAAAGCCTTGTTATAGGCGTCAATATCCTCAGTCATTCCAATCATAAAGAATACAGAATCACGGAACTTAGCATCAGCATCTGCTTCTGTTTTCAGCTTGGAAGGATCAGTCTTGTAATCATCGGCAATCTTCTTCTTGGCGGCTTGGAGATCCTTTAGAGCATCGTCAAGTTGCTTTTGAGTTGGGACTTTAGTACCATCTGGAAGATCAGTCTTTGGCTTTCCAGTAGTGCGATCAAACTTATCAAGAAGATCCTTGGCAGCCTTGAGCTTCTTGTTATAGTCGTCAAGAGCTTTCTTAGCAGCGTCATCACCCTTAGCAGTCGCATTCTTGAACTCTGGAGTATTCTCGAACACGTCGGTTCTGGTGTCAGTATCTCCGCCCTTTGACTTATCAACTTCTTCTTGCAAGTCATGCGGGCTGGTGACGTAGTTCTTAGTAATCTTATCCTTAATTTCCTTCAGATTCTTAAGAGCCTCGTCAACTTCCTTCTGGGATGGGAGCTGATCCTTTGGAACGTCAACTTCTTGACCTTGATCATTCTTGACTTTGCCATCGTTCTTGTCGATGAGTTCCTTAGCCTTTGCCAAAGCTTGCTCATACGCTACAAGGTCATCAGGCTTTTTGCCATCCTTAGTCTTTCCTTGAAGGTTTGCAAACTCAGTTGATTCTTCAAACTTTGGAGTACGCGCAGTGCCATCCTCATTTTTATCATCAACTTCATTTTGGAGCTTATCAACTTTGGTCTTGAAGTTGTCGTCGATATCCTTCTTGGCCTGCTTCAAAGCCGCAAGAGCATCATCAACCTGCTTCTGAGTTGGACGATCTTCTGGCTTTGCGTTTGGATCAGGATTCTTGACCTTTTCGATAAGCTCGTTTGCTTTAGCAAGCTTCTCGGCATATGCAGCAAGCTTCTTAGTTGCAGAGGTGTCTTTGTCGGCATCCTCTTTAGACTCAGCCTTCGCTTTTTCAAGCGCGTTCTTGTACGCCACCGACGCCTCGAATGGAGGTGTTACAGGCTTGCCGTCTTGATCTTTATCGCCGACTTCGTTTTCAAGCTTAATTGCATCAGTCTTATAATCCTTTGCAATCTTCTCTTGAGCGTCTTGGAGCTGTTTAAGCAGAGCGTTTACTTGCTTTTGAGTTGCTTTTTTCTTCCAATCTTCGTCATTAAGCTTTTCGGCAACTTTCTTCAGAACATTGTCGAAGCCAGTTTGCTCACCATCTTTACCCAAGGCAGCTATAGCACCTTGGTCACCAGCGTCCTTCTTAGCAACAGCATTTTGATACTCAGGTGTCTTCTTGAAGTCACCACCTGCAAAGTCTTTGGCAGAAGTCAACGGCTCAAGATTGGTCTTGTAGTTGTCTTCAATCTGCTTCTTAGCCGCTTTAAGTGCGTCAAGCGCCTCATTAATCTGCTTTTGCGTTGGATGAGAACTGTTCTTCGCATCCGGATCTGTAGGATTAGCAGCCTTTACAAGATCGCGAGCCTTCTTGAGAGCCTCTTTATAAGCAGTAACGTCTGCATTTTCATTACTATCGCTTGTCTTAGCTTTAGCATTCTTGAACTCTGGCGTATTCTCGAAGTCGTCTTCAGTAACAGCAGGAGCACCCTCCGGAGTAGACTTGTTAATTTCTTTCTCAAGACCAGTAGTAACAGTCTTATAGTTATCCTCAAGCTTCTTGCGAGCTTCGTCAAGAGTCTTCAGCGCCTCGTCGATTTCTTTTTGAGTTGGCTTTGCGTCTTGCGGCGTATCTTTATCATCATGCTTCTTCAAAAGCTCTTGAGCTTTTGTCAAAGCTTCATCATACGCCTTCTTGTCTGCGGCGGCCTTGTTGTTCTTATCATCATCAGGAACAAGCTTGCCATCCTGCTCCTTCATGAAGTGAGGATCAGACGCATTGCGATACGCATCAGAGGTAAGCGTTCCTTCTTCTGGAGCAGGAACGTCTGCCTTGGTACCATGCTTCTTTACGCTCGCTTTGAGCTTGGCGACGTCGGTGTTGTACTTGTCAAGCTCGGCGCGAGCCTTGTCAAGAGCAGCCTTGGCGTCGTTAATTTCCTTTTGCGTAGCATCAGGCTTCTTGAGCAAGTCTTTGGCTTCGTTGAGTGCTTTGCCGTAGGCATCTGCTGCCGCTTTAGCAGCAGCGTTCTTGGCATCATCCGGTCCCGAGCCATCAGGCTTTTGGAAGCTTGGCTGCGACGCGTTCTTAAACGCAGGGCTTGGATGCGTATCCGAATCCTTGTTAATGGACTCAATCAGCTCGTCGGTCTTGGTCTTAAACTTATCCAGGCCTTTAACAGCATCATTAAGCTTTGCAAGAAGCTTTGTTACATCCCTATTCAAAGGCTGACCCTTAGCGTGGGACTGGATGCTCTTAAGATAGTCAGGGCTACTAGTATCTCCATCCTTTGCAGGAATATTATTTGTTGAGATTGGATCACTATCAGGCTTACCATCGACCGTATCTTGAGGCATCTTATCATTGAAGGCATCTTGCAAAGCCTTAAGAGCATCATCGTATGCTTTCTTTGCCTTCGCTTCCTCAGAACCTTCTGCACCAGCAGACGCGTTTAAATACGCCGGACTCTTAGTAATAGCCAAGCTGTGAAGCAGCGCCGCCGAAATCTTGCTCGTGTCAGTTGCATACTTATCGATTGTCTTGCGCGCGTCAAGAAGTTGTTTCTTAATCTTATCAGCCTGCTCCTGCGTTACCGTGCTATTTGGCTTCTTAATCTCCTTAAGCAAGTCTTTTGCAGCGTGGTAAGCGTCGTTATAGGCTTTGAAGTCCTTAGCAGCTTGTTTAGCCTTCTCAACATCGGCAGGATCTTTGCTTTGTGACAAATCAAACGCATTGAAGTAGGCTGGCATTAGGTAGCCGCTTACATTATCTGCAATAGCTTCAGCTAAATCAGTTGTCTTTGTTTGATAAGCCTCAGCATGAAGTGCCTTTTCGGCATCTTCAAGCGCTTTCTTAGCGTCCTCAACGTCTTTCTTGGTGGCGTTTTTGTCTGCGAGAACATCCTTGGCTTTCTTTAGTGCTTTATCGTAGTCCTCAACAGCCTTTTTAGCGTTAGCGTCTGAGTCTTTCTTCGCGGCGGCGTTCGTGTAGAACACGCTCTTTTTGCCGTTAGCATTGTCTGGATCAGGATTATCGAAGCTATTTTGCACGGCAGCATCAAGAGGAGACTTGTCGGTTGCGTTCTTGTCGAGCGCAGCCTTAGCTTCCTTAAGCTTCTTGATAGCCTCGTTCACTTCCTTCTGAGAAGCGTTTGGATCCTTGAAGACCTCATCAGCCTTCTTAACAGCGTCGTCGTACGCCTTGCGCTGTTCAGGAGTCGAGTTCTGGTAAGTTGGATCGGCATTTGTCAGCGTTTGATTGCCTTGATTATCCCTACCCGTGTTTACCTTGCCGTCCTTAGCGATGGCATTATTCAACTCATCCTTGTTGGTGGTAAAGTCGTTAAGCTTTTCGCGCGCAGCATCAAGCTTAGCCTTAGCGTCGTCAACAGCCTTCTGCGTGGCGTTCTTGTCTTCCTTTACCTTATTAGCTTCCTCAAGAGCCTTGTCGTAATCTGTCTTTGCCTTCTTAGCAGCTTCGTTTCTGTCCTTATCATCAGAACCGTCTGCCTTCTTGAAGTCAGGGTCGCTTACGTTCTTGAACTGGTTTGTTGCTTGCGTGCCAGTTGCGGCGGTAGTGCCTTCTGCAGCCTTACCATTAGCATCAATCGAGTCGTTCAGCTTATCCTTGTTGGTGTCAGCACCATCAAGCTCGGCGCGTGCCTTATTAAGGTTAATCGTAGCGTTATCGATTTGCGCCTTCTGCTCTTCGGTAAGGTCTTTTTCTTGCTTGTCCTTAACAGTTGCAAGCAAGTCTGTTGCAGTCTTTAATGCCTTTTCATACGCATCTTTCTTATCAGCAGACGCGTTGTAATACTTCGACTGTGTTGGAACATCCTTGCCCTCAACGTTTTCGGTCTTGTGCTCGCCAATCGAATCCGAAAGGTCTTTCGTCTTATGATTCGTCTGCGGCACAAAGATAACGTTAATTGCCTTTGCTGTATTGCCTGGATTGCGGCCTTGCTCCAGATAAACATGCTTATAGTATGTCATTGCATACGGCTCAACAAACAGACGCGCCTTGAAAATCTTGCCTTTTTAGCAGCCACCGTTACAGAGCCAGCCTCTGTATCCCATGAATACGAACCAGCATCTGATAAATTATCACCGAGGTCTACGTCAGAATTAGAAACTTTCTGATTCCCAGACCAGTATGGACCACCCATATTGCCAAGCGTAAGCTCGCCCGTTGGCTCGCCATTTTGCAGCGCATAGTGCATGTGCGACTTTTTCGCGTTATTCCCTGTACCTTCATAGGTAAGCTGCTCGCCGCCTGTAAGGTCGCGCAAACCAGCTTGCTTGTCTTTTGGCGTAGCTTTTAACAAACCAAGAATCTTTGTTGTATCAAATTCTTTTGCTGCGGTTGGGTCGTAACGGTAGATGATAGTTGTGTGACTATCATTACTCCAAGAAATACCTTCGTCGGTTTCGCGACCATCAATCTTGGTTTTAGTCCAAGTAACGTCGTAATCCGTACGAATATTTGGAAGCTTTGTAAGCTTATTAGCCTTTATATCAGACGTAAACTCGGCAACTGCCTTATCGGTCTTGATCTTAACGGTAATCTTGTTTTCCGCCTGACCATTAGAGATACCCTTATTAGCATCACCAGATGCAGTAAGATCGCCAGTAAGGTACGAAAGCGAAATCTGATCTGTGCTGGTAAGGCCAAGCTCTTTGTTGTCTTTGTTAGCTTCGAAAATAGCCTGCTTGATTCGGTCAAGTTCAGCATTTGAGTATCCAAGTGGGTTAGCCACAAAGACTGCTTTCTCGCCAGCTGGAACGACGACATCCTTCTCAGCAAGCTTCTTCAACACAAGGTCACTGAGTGCAATCTTAGGAGCGTCCTTAGCATCCACGCCAGCAAAGTTGATAGTGACTTCACCCTGGTCGTTAATGGTCACCTGATCTTGGCTTACGTGATTAAGATGCGCAAGCTTGCGTTTAATTTCGGTTTTTACATCATCGGAAACCTTGGACAGGTCGTCCACAATCGGCTTTTCGATACGCGTATCGTAGCGCGCAACAGTAAGTGGAATAGCTTGCGACTTAAAGCCCAAATCCGTAACCATATAGGTGTTAAGCGTATTCGCGCCAGCTACGTAAGTCTTATCCGTTGCGCCTTGAGCTGAGGTTTCCTTATTAATAGCCTCAAATGCAGTCTTGTCGTAAGCACCATCAGCTTTTACGTTAATATTTTCTGTAAATTTATCAGAAAGCTGATTATTTACAGACTTCTTATCACTACGCGCTGTCTCAATATTGCCAGCGGCAGTAATTGCTGATTGAACCTTTTCAGGAGTAAGCTGCTCGTTATACTTAAGCACCACAGAGCCGGAAGTTTTTGGCGGCACAAGCGTTACAGCACGGAATACGTTTGTTTTATAAGCAACAGTTTCGTTATTATCTTTAGTTACGTACACGAAAATAGAGCGACTGGCTGTATACTTCTCAGCGCCTCCATTAAGGTTACCATCCCTAAAAAGAGTTGTCATCTTAAGGTCAGCAGAACCATCATTATTCGCAGTAAACTCATATTCGCCAGAATAAGCTTGGTGTTTACCTGAATTTTTCGAGTAAAAATCAATACCTCTCTCACTTTTCTCATTATTGAAACCATTCGTCTTAGCAGGGAAAATAGCGATACTGGTAATATTGCCATCTTTTGGCTTTGCAAAATGGAAAGTAATAGTATGCTTTTCACCATCTACGCTGTATGTATTGTCTGAGCTTCCCCAGCCATACACGTTCGGCATAGTGTCAGCGTTATTCTCGTCAATATCAATCTTGGTATTAGAAGTATCCGTTGTGTCTGGATTAATTTTATTAGGATCTTGACCTGCTGAACCATCAGAAGCGCGATCTTGATTTTCAGTTGCAGTCTCGTCGGTTGGCTGAGCATCAGGCAACGAGCGCTTACCACGAATCTTTACAACAGTCGATTTATTTTCAGTACCATCAGTATTTACAGTATTCTCGGATTTCTGCTCAGCCTGCTTATTGGTATTCTCAGCCTTATACCCAGCCTCTTTATTAGCTTCAGTCTGATTCTTATCGCCAGCTTCAGCCTTCTTACCAGTCCCAGCATTCTCACCAGCAGTCACAGGCGTCTGAGCTACATCCGGCTTAGTATCAGGAGTACTACTCACCTCCGCCGCCATTGCCGGAGTTGCACCAAAAGCGAACGACGCACCAGCTAACACGCCTGCAGCGCCAACCGTAAACGCCGCCACCTTGCGAGCATCCACAGCCTTCGCAATCGCGTTACTTACTGCAGCATCCAATGTAACCTTGCGTGCGTGCTTTCCGGAATTTGAATTTATCATAATGATATCTCCTTAATATCGATTCTCTCTGAATAAGTCTTTATGAATTTATTAGTGAAGAGCTTTATGTAGTAATCAAACGCTGATTGAACTACAATCAGATACATATAAAACTTCCACTCAGCTTTCAAAAGCACGAATCCCTTGTTGAGATTTATGTTCAATAATACCTAATATATGAATATTTTGCAATGTATCTGTTATGATGCATAGCCTACTAACCCCCCCCCGCGAGACTTTATTTCTACGTTTTCGGCAGGTTTTTGCAATCAAAATTAATATAGTAAATGTAAGCTAGATTACATTTTTAACGTCGATTCTAAACACATGTTTAGAATAAATTGCATTTATTTTGTGCATATATACATAGATATACATTTATATACACTCACACACTCTATGTTAAATTTCAATACTCACTACCTGTTGTTCAAAGAACACTAACATCATCGCTGCTGCACACTCAACACCAGAAACTCCTACCACACCACAAAACACTAGCGGCTTTACTGGTAGTGATGGTGGGTGTTGCTTGGTCGAGCAATATAAAAGCGGAGCGATAGTAATATCTTGCTGATAAATACTATTTTTGCAGAAAAAGTAAGTAAAAAACTAAACTTAACTACACAACCGCTAAGTCCAAATAAGGTATAAGAGCGTAGCGCTGCGAGACAAGTAATTCCTATCACTCACCTTTGCATAAAATAAAACCGCAAATAAAGAAATCCCCCAAAACTCGCAAACGCTACCACCTACCCAATCTTCGTAAACAGCGGCTTCACATTCGCCCAAATCCTGCGCGCAATGCCCGGGTGATTCATGGTATACAAGTGAATGCCATCCACACCTTCGGCAATTAAATCGTTAATCTGCTGCGAAGCAAAAATGCTACCGGCATCGCGCAAGCACTCAGCGTTACTACCCCAGCGATCCATCATTGCGGAAACTTGCGAAGTAATGCGCGAAGAGCAAAGACTTGTCATGCGCTTAACTTGCGAAGCGTTCGCAACAGGCATCACGCCAGCTTCAATTGGCACATTAATACCAGCGGCACGAGCTAAATCACGGAAACGCAAAAAATCCTCATTATCGTAAAAAAGTTGCGAAATTAAATGCGTAACACCCGCATCAACCTTGCGCTTCAAATTATCAATATCCGCTTGCAAACTTTCCGCTTCCGGATGCTTCTCCGGGTAGCAAGCACCCAAAATCGGCAAATCCGGGTGCTTTGAACGAATATAATAAACCAAGTCACTAGCGTGCTCAAAAACGCCTGCCGATTCCTGGCCCGCAATCACGTCGCCGCGCAAAGCCAAAACCCCGGAAACACCAGCATTATCAAACATTTCCAAAGCTTCATCAACAGCATCATAATCAAGGTATCGAGCAGTCAAATGAGCAACCGCGTCAATACCATATTCGGAGCGAATCGTATTCGCAATACGCGCAGTAGCAGTACGATCCTGCAGCTTTCCAGTGCCGTAAGTAACCGAAATAAAATCCGGGTCAAGGCCTTTCAACCCATCCAAAGTATCATAAATCGTACCGATAGGAGATGTGCGCTTAGGTGGGAAAACTTCCAGCGAAAACTTTGGTTTATATGGCATAACTCACCCCTTGCACTGAGAATTGCACTGCTGATTGCTTAGCTTGTTAGCTTGCAATTGCGCGCGAACCTCTTTAGCTGCAGAAACAAGATTCTCCAAGCTTGGCCAAGTTTCAGCGTCACCTCGAGTTTTAAGACCGCAATCCGGGTTAATCCACAGCTTCTCGGCAGGCATCTTGCGCAAAATCTCGTGAATACGCTCCACAAGCTCCGTCTTACCAGGCACGCGAGGAGAATGGATGTCGTAAACGCCAGGGCCAGCCTCAGTCTCAAAATGCGCGTCGTGAATAGCGTCAAGCACAACCAAGTCACCGCGAGAAGCCTCAAAAGAAATCACATCCGCATCCATAGCGTCAATGTCACGAATAATGTCATTAAACTCCGAATAGCACATATGCGTGTGAATTTGCGTAGTCGCAGCCACAGCAGAATGAACAAGGCGGAAAGCAGCAATAGCCCAATCCAAATACTTCTTATGCCAATCAGAACGACGAAGCGGCAACTTTTCACGCAAAGCAGCCTCATCAATCTGAATCACACGAATACCAGCTCGCTCCAAATCCAACACCTCATCGCGAATAGCAAGAGCCAACTGCTGAGTCTGCTCCTCGTGCGTAATATCCTCGCGAGGCCAAGACCAGTTAAGAATCGTCACAGGACCTGTAAGCATGCCCTTAACAATATGCTTCGTGCAGCTTTGAGCATAAGCGCTCCACGACACAGTAATTGCAGACTCGCGAGAAACATCCGACCACACGATTGGAGGCTTCACGCAGCGAGTGCCATAAGACTGCACCCAAGCGTTCTTCGTAAACTTAAAGCCGCGCAAATGCTGGCCAAAATATTCAACCATGTCGTTTCGCTCAAACTCGCCGTGAACAAGCACATCCAAGCCGATTTGCTCCTGATGCTCAATGCACTGAGCAATGCGATTGCGCATAAACTCGTCGTAAGCTTCGCGAGTAATTTCGCCCTTACGAAGATCAGCACGAGCGTTACGAATATCCTTAGTTTGTGGGAAGGATCCAATAGTTGTCGTTGGCAAATCCGGCAAGCCAAGAGCTTCTTTTTGCAAACGCTGACGCTCCACCCTCTTAGGCAATCGCACAAAATCAGAATCCTTAAGATTCGCAAGACGATTAGCAACAGCAACATCCGCTTTCACGCGTGAACCGTCAAACAAAGCCTGATTTTTAGCCAAAACGTTACTAGATTTGCGGCTTTCGTCGCCTTCTGTAGCAAGATTGGCAATATCGCGAATCTCCTGCAACTTTTCAACAGCAAAAGCAAAATGTTGCAAAACATCCGCACCCAAAGCATCCTCACCAACAGTGCTAAAAGGCACGTGAAGAAGCGAGCAAGCAGTAGAAACAGCCACGCGATCCGTAATATTCTCGCGCAAAGCGTCAACCAAACCAAGGCTTACAGCATAATCGTTGCGCCAAATATTGCGACCGTTCACAACGCCTGCAAAAAGCGTAGTTTTTTCGTTCACACCATAATGCTCAATGGCTGCAAGATTTTCTTCCTTGCCTTCCACCAAATCAACGCCAACGCCGTCAAAACCAAGATCATTCACAGTTTCGTAAGCGTCAGCAATATTGCCAAAATACGTGTTAAGAAGAAGCTTAACTTCCGCACTCCTGGCTTCAAGCAAAGGCTTATACAAAGCTTCAAAAAGCTCCAAATCGCCTTGCTCTTTATCCAACGCCAAATAAGGCTCATCAAATTGCAACCAAGTTGCGTGAAGCTCGCCAAAACGCTTAACAATACTCGCATAAGCAAAAGCCAGAGCCGAAATCACAGACTCTGTTACTTCCAACTCCTGAGCTTCAGGAGTACGAGCCAACTTCAAAAAAGTGTACGGACCAATCAGCACAGGCTTCGTTTCCAAACCCTGCGCGCGAGCCTCCAAAAACTCGTCAAAAGGCTTAGTTCCAGCCAAATGCAAGTCTTGCGGATTCTCAACTTCCGGCACAATATAGTGGTAGTTCGTAGTAAACCACTTCTTCATAGGCAAAGCCGTCACATCGCCGCGCTCACCCTGGTAGCCGCGCGCGATGGCAAAAAGCGTATCCTCAGCATGCTCAAAATTCAAAGCATTGTAACGCTCAGGCACAGCACCAAGCAAAATAGCAGTATCGAGCATTTGGTCATAGTAGCTAAAATCATTACTTGGAATTAAATCAATCCCAGCTTCAGCTTGCAAACGCCAATGCTTAGCTCGCAAAGACTGAGCAACTTCACGCACTTCATCCAAAGAAGCATCCTGCTTCCAGTAACGTTCAATAATCTTCTTCAACTCACGATTAGCGCCAATACGTGGAAAACCGGAAACCGAAGTAAAAACCGTAGACATACATCCTCCAAAAAATTTCTTTGACTCGCTTTAGCCTAGCAAAGAAATGCTTGAATGCGGTCATTCAAGAACTTGGGGTGTCGTTATAAGATTAATTTATATGCTTAATTTCGTGCGTGTTTCTTTTCCTTGGCGAA
Source organism: uncultured Gardnerella sp. (assembly GCA_947289115.1). Lineage (GTDB taxonomy): Bacteria > Actinomycetota > Actinomycetes > Actinomycetales > Bifidobacteriaceae > Bifidobacterium. The sequence goes on along the minus strand of CAMYPG010000003.1, from coordinate 50,320 downwards.
ATGTGAGCAATGGAAATTACTTGTCTCGCAGCGCTACGCTCTTATACCTTATTTAGACTTAAAGGTTGCATAGTTAAGTTTAGTTTTTTACTTACTTTCTTTCAAAAATAGTTATTTATCAAAAAGATATTACTATCGCTCCGCTTTTATATTGCTCGACCAAGCAATTTCCATTGCTCACAACAAACCAATCAAAATAACATAAACTATGCAATTAAGCTACGGGTGGGTGCGCAGCGGGGGGATTATTTTTTGGCGTGGTGTGGGCGGCAGCACTGATGCTAGTGTGCCTTGAACAACAGAAATCAGCGCATTCTTAGCTAGGCAAAGGATTTGGGCGTAAGGATTGCGAGGGCCGTGGCGCCGCGCAAGCCGCAAGTCGCGAATGGACGATCAGACACAAGCACCACAACCGACGCATTAGCAAGCCCCAAACGCATCGCCCCAAGCACATCCGGATCCGAATCAGGCGAAGAAAGCCACTGCGCAGCCATCGACATCGTCGGCTCATGCCCAACAATCATCGTCGTATGAACATCGCCTCGAATCGCTTGCAACTCGTCCATAACAGATTGCATGCCGCCATCATAAAGACTTTTGCGCGACTCAACCACAGGAGAGTCGCCAAAACGCTTCAACATGCGTTTCAAAGTTTGCTCAGTGCGATTCGCACTAGAACACACAATATAATTCGGCACAAGCTTCAAAGATTCCAAGCCTTTTGCCATAATTTTCGCCTGCTTCAAGCCCTTATCAGTAAGACCACGACCCCAGTCGTCGCCCATTTCAGGAGCTTCAGCCTTCGCATGACGCATCAGCAACAAAACGTACTTACTATGATGTGCTTTCTTCATAAGCTTTTTCATTGGTGATGCCATAATGCTCTCCTACTTAGCTTGATTATGCGCTGATTGTTGTGCAGACTGCGAATCTTGCAAATCTTGCGACTGCGAATCTTCCGGCAATTGCGCAAGTTGCACGTCTAAATCACGTAAAACTTTACGCAATTTACGATCCGAAATATCGCGCAAAGACAAGTCTTCCAACTGTTCAGCGCGCTCTTCTGCTGTCATATCGTCAATATCGCTCACAGTATCTTTAGTACCGTGTTCACGCTTCTTCAAAGCACTAAAACCTTCAGCCATTGCGCGTGAAACAATCAAAAATCCAGTGTGACCAATCATCGCGTGATCCGGGCGCACAGCCAAACCTTGAGCTTTCCAAGTGCGCTCCAATGTTTCTTGAATTTCTGGCTCAGTCCACATGCCACTTTCTCGCAAAGCTTCAGCCATGCGAGACATTTGCGTAGTAGTCGTAACATACGCAATAAGCACGCCTCCAGGCACAATAACGCGATGTGCTTGTTCAAGGCGATTCCAAGGGTCAAGCATGTCTAGCATAATGCGATCCACGCTGTGCGCATCTAAGGTTTTTGCAACAGAATCAAAATCGCCAGTAAGCAAATTCCACCATTCTGGTCGCTTTCCGTAGTACAAAGTTGCGTTAGATTCAGCAATTCGTGCAAAATCCGGGCGAAGCTCAATCGTAGTAAGCTTTCCGCACTCCCCAACTGCGTCCAAAAGGCTTAAGCTCATCGCGCCAGAGCCTGCCCCCGACTCCAAAACGCGCATGCCAGAACGAATATCTCCTAAAGCGATTACTTGCGCAATATCTTTCGGATACATAATTTGCGCACCCCTAGGCATAGAAAGCACGTAGTCAACCATGCGCGGCCGCATAACTACATAATCCCAGCCACCAATAGCGCGCGCCGCCTTCCAAGGTTTGTTGGACGATTTAGAAGGATCAACAATAGTTTGTTGCGTTTCGCGCTTTGCGCTAACAGTAGTAATTACAACGCCTTCGCTTTGACCAATCACGTCGTCGTGACAAATAAGACCGTGCTCAGTTTGCGTAACCCCGCCTGCAACAAGCTGTGCAGTAATTCGCTTACCTTTACGATCGGTGAACTGAATCTTCTCACCTACTCGTAACACTCCACTACGCGAATTAACTGACTGCACAAAACACCTCACTTATTTTTAGAGCACGATTTCTTAGCGCGACTTTTATTATTTCTACTATTATAAGCTCACCGTCGTAAGCGGCATAGCAGAATCGATTGCAAAATCAGGAGCAGAAGGACGAACCCCTGCTTCTACCAAATTCACGCCTAGCATTGCAACCATCGCACCGTTATCCGTGCAAAGCTTAAGCTCTGGCAAACGCACTTCAATTCCATGCTCCTTGCCGCAAGCCAACAAATGCTCGCGAAGCTGCGAATTAGCGGAGAATCCGCCACCAATCATAAGCGTTTTAGAACCGTACTGCTCGCAGCCCATCATAGCTTTTCTAGAAAGCACTTCCGCCACAGAATTAGCCAAAGAAGCACACACGTCATCAACTGGAATTTCAAGACCCTGAGCTTCACGCGCTTCAACCCAACGAGCAACAGCAGTTTTTACACCCGAGAAGCTGAAATCGTACGGATGCTCTTTGCCGGAACGACCTTGCGTTAAACCTTGCGGAACTTTCAAAGTATTCGGATTTCCAAGCCTTCCATGCCTATCAATATGAGGACCACCCGGGTATGGGAATCCAAGCAATCGCGCAACCTTATCAAAGCACTCGCCGGCAGCATCGTCCAAAGTTGTGCCAACAACGTCAATACTTTTAGCAATATCGTTCACGTGAAGAAGCGAAGTGTGACCGCCGGAAACAATTAAAGCAAGTACATCTTCCGGCACATCGCCGAATTGCAATTGCGTTACTGCAATATGCCCAATTACATGATTAATACCATAAATCGGCTTATTTGCAGCCCAAGCTAATGCTTTAGCTCCCGAAACTCCCACAGCTAAGCAGCCAGCAAGACCAGGACCTGCGCTTACTGCAATCGCGTCAACATCGCTTAAATCCATGTTTGCGTCTGCTAAAGCTTTAGAAACAACCGGCACAAAAGCTTCAGCGTGCGCACGAGAAGCAATTTCTGGAATCACACCGCCGTAGCGCGCATGCTCTTGCATTGAAGATGCCACCACATTTGACACCAGCGTGCGTCCGCGCACAATAGCTGCGGCAGTTTCGTCACAAGTTGATTCAATTCCCAATACGATTGCTTCGCTCATTTTATTCCTCGTTATTCCTCGTTATTCCTCAGTTCCGTTATTTTTTGCGGTTAGATCAGCGCACATTGTGTACGCATCCACACCTTCCGGCTGATAGTAACGTTTTCGCAAACCCATTTTCTTAAAACCAAAACGTTCATACAACGCGAGCGCAGGAACATTGTCAACTCGCACTTCTAGCAGCATGCGTTTAGCACCAATTTGTTTTGCAGTTTTAATCATTGTCAACAAAAGCTTAGAGGCTATGCTTTTTCGTTGATATTGTTTTGCAACGCCAATTGTCATTATTTGCGCGTCATCGCCGTCAAACCAGTAGCCAGCATACCCGCATAATGTATGCGTATTTTCGTCGATTTGAGCGTAATACGCGCGCATAGGAGCTTGTAATTCTTGCGAAATCATGCTCTCATTCCATGAGCCTTTGCCAAACAAGTCAGCTTCAATAGGCGCTATTTTTTGCGCTACCTCATCGCAAGTAAAATCGCACTTTGGAACTATATTGCAATTCTCGGCTACTGCTGGAAATTGAGAACGCGTTATATCAACAATCATAATTACTCAAATCGTTAAAACGCTTCTATTTCTCTTTTGCCTTATTCGCTTCGCCAGAGCCAAGCACATGCTTAAGCGGATTTGGCACAGACACGTCCGGACGGCGCAAATACAGCGGTTCAACAGCTTTTACGTACTCATCTTTATTTGCACATTCCAAAGAGCATTGCTCGAAAATTTGCAAACCTTGCACACCCAAGTCAAGCGCGCAAACTTCAGCAATAACGCCAACATTGGCAATATTGCGCCAATCTTCAACGTATTTTTTAGCACCGTGACCGAGCACATCCACGCAATAATTTTCGCAATTTTTGCTTGCTAAATACTCATTCACACGAGCCACAACATTTTGCGGATAGTCAATATCCATATTTATCAGCGCATTGCCTTCGCCGTCATACAAGGACATGTACACTTGGCGACGGCGCGCATCATTTAGTGAAAGCACGTAGTGACGAATATTAGAGTCGCAAGAATCAGCATCATTCGGAAGATTTAGTAGAAAACCCTTCTCTATACTGCCATTTTTGCGAGCTTCTTCGAACGCGCCAGAACGCATCATCAAACTTTGAGGAAGAAGACTATCACACCCCAAAATTTCAGCATTATTTGCAAACGCGATCGCTTTCGCTGCAACCAATCCCGCGCGAAGACCAGTAAAAGGAGCAGGACCTACTCCCACAACCACGCGATCAATATCCGAAGGCTTAAGTCCCGCGTCCTCCACAACTTTTGCAATATTTACTTGTAAACGCTCCACGTGAGTGCGCGAGTCGGTTTCAACAATCGGCTCATGACCCACAATTCCGACAGTAGAGCCAAATGATGTGTCAATAATCAGCGTATTACTCATATTTATTCCTCGAAATCACGTACCAGACTAGCTTACTCGCTTAGCACAACTTGCGTTATTTACTGCGTTATTTACTTATGTATTACTCGCGTATTACTCTGCCTATTTCTTAATTACAATTTTGCAAGTCGATTAAGCCAATCCTTGCCGACAGCTTTCAAAGTTACGATTCGCTCACCGTCGCTAGTAAAATCGTCTACTTGCGAAGAATCAATAGGTCTTGCAATATGAACTTCTAAACGCTCAGCAGCAAGCACTCCAGCCATTTGCTCACCCCACTCCATAAGCACAACAGTGCCGTCTCCCGGCTCTTCCAAAGCTTCGTCAAGCCCCAAAGATTCAAGCTCGTCAAGCAAACGCGAAACAGTATCTTGCCCCGGAGCAAAATCTTCGCCACCCAAACGGTAAGCGTCAACGTGAATTAACGTCGCCGACTTACCATCCGCAAAAGTGCCATGCAATTCGCGCGCAATCGTAAAAGTTGGAGACACAATCGGCTCACTAATTGAAAGCCCTGCGCCAAAACCTTGAGCGAACGTTGTTTTACCAGCCCCAAGAGGACCAGAAAGCAGCAAAACGTCGCCTTCTTTAACTAGTTTTGCCACAGCTTTACCAAGCTCGCGCATATCAGTATCCGTAGGCACAGTACAAACTTTTTGCTGTTCTAACACCGTTTCTTCTTTCATACCTAACACAATCTTTCTAATTTGCAGTTCTTAATTTACGTTTCTTATTTACGTTTCTTATTTACGATTCTTATTTACGATTCTTAATTACGATTCTTAATTTACGCTTTCTAATTTCCTCGAGACGCAATGAGCATAATACATTTTTCAAGCGCATAATTCGCGTCACTAGATCCGCCTTTGCACTGCTCATCCACCCAAGCTAAAGATTGCAAACATTGAGAAGCACCTGCACTATTCCATCCAGCAAGCTGACGCATTGCCATTTTCAGAGCCCACGGGTTTACTTTCGCTTCAGCACTAGAAATCGTGCCGTTGCGAATTGCCATTGCGAGCGCAATTACGCGTACTTTTGCAGCCAAAGCACCTATTAAAGCTATGGCGTCAACTCCTTGAGCAATTGCAGTTCTTGCTGCAAGCACAGCAGAACCTGCATGACCTGCAACAGCTTTATCTGCAACAAAAAAGCCGGTAACTTGCGGATCTGCAACCAAGTATCGATCGACAATATCAAGCGTTATTGGATTATCGTCATAGTCGAAGCATAATTGCGAGCATAATGCTGCAAGCTCTCCCGTTTTACTTCCCAAAACTGACACAAGACGTTGTGCTGCTTGAGGCTCAACGCTTCGATTGTGACGCTCAAATATGCTCATAACGAAATTGAGCTTTGCATCGTCTTTTTTAAGATCCGGTACTGTAATTGTGTTTGCGCCAGCTTTCGTAAGGCGCGTAATAATAGACTTTCCTTTAAGCCCACCTTCGTGACGTGCAATAACCCAAGTTGCAGAAGAGTCTACAAAATTATTTTCACTATTTTGCGCTTGTTTGCAGAAATTTTCGATTGCGTCTACTAAAGACTCGTCTGCTTGTTGCAAATTATTTATTATTACAATCGTTCCGTCACCGAAAAGCGAAGGACCTACAGCTTCGTCAAATGCGTACTGATCCGCAGTTGACGCATCGAGTTCAATAATTTCAGCATCCGGAGCACTTTTTTGAACTTTTTCACGCACATTTCGAGCATTGAGCTCGTTTAAGTAAGCGTCACCTCCAACTACCAGCGTAACTGGCATAACGCGTTGCGCACGCTTATCATTTGCTGCCATAATGCTCCTTAAACCAACCAACTCTTAACCATCATAATATTGCATTCGAATATGCGTGCGTGTTTGCTACTCTTCGAAAATTTTCTCTGCTTCTCGTAACGTTCGCTTTGCCGAAGCAGACCACAGTTGACCAATTATGCTAGCTCTTTGAGCATAATACTTATTGCGAAAAGCGCGCAAAGCTAACATAAACAAAGCCAATATCACAAATTCTGCACACAACATTGCCCACGCTCCTGCAGCACCTTTTATCCATGGAAACACGCCAAAAGATACTTCATCGCACCAACACGCGCACTTTTGCATAAAGCTTGTTCCAATTGATGAAGCTCTAGCGAAAATAAGCGATAATCCATCGTTAAAGCTCGCACAAACTAGTGAAATTAAGCCGCACACTGTTGCCCAATCCATAAGAGGCGCAACTATTAGATTAGCTGGCACAGACATAAATGACACTTCCGGTTGCATAAGAATTTGCACTGGCATAGTCCAAAATTGTGCAGAAAGCGTTATAGCTAGCGCAGAAGCAACACAAGATGGCATATATTTTGCAAGCGTTTTAGAAATCGGCACTCCCATAACAACAATTCCCAAAGTTGCTGCGGAAGAAAGAGCAAAAGCATAGTCCCAAGCGTATGAGGGATTTACCACAAGCACGCCTATAACAGTCCAACTTAAAGCACTAGCTGACTGGTATGGTCGTTTACAACACCATGCAACAGCGGATATTATTCCCATAATTAACGCTCGAAGCACAGATGCAGAAGGGTAAACTATTGCAGCCAAAGCAATTTGCAACGTAATTTGTATTAAAGATGTAGACCAATGAGGCAACAGTAATCGTGCGCAAAACTTGCGAATAATCATACTAAGTAGCAAAAAGTGCCCACCTGAAACTGCCATAACATGCATGATTCCAGCATGTTGAAAATGTTGACGCGTCATATTCGCATAAGTTTCGTCGACCGGCTCAAGTGAACTTGCATCCTCTACTGGCACATATTCTTGTCCAAGCATGCCAACAGTTACTCCAGGAACCAACATTCTGCCTTGCATATCGAGCTTATTTGTTACGTCATAAAACGATTTCCACAAATTACTAACAGCTTTATGCCAAAAGTCTGAGTCTTGTACAACATGCAAGTTTCGTTGAGTTTTTTCTACATGCAATTCAGGCTTACTACTATCAAATCTCGAAGCTTTCACGCTAACAGGAACGCTTAGGCTCGAACCATAGCTAAGTTGCTTGCATATTGGCGAATACGCATACAGTCGCGCTTGAACGTAACTTTTTTGCGCATCAAACTTATGCACTTGAACATTAGCTTGGCAATCTCCTTTAAAACTTCTAGACGAGCGCACAGGAGCAACTACTGTAAATTCTGCAAATCGCGCGCGCTCGGCATTATTTCCTTGAAAATACAGTGCTTTAGTAGGATTATTGCCGCGTATTTCTCGCATAATAACGTCACCAGATATCACATATTGAGTTATGTACGAAAGCATGCACGCAGCTACAAAAACGTTTATTATTACTAAAACTGTTCTGCGCCATATAAAAAACTTAAATTTTTTGCAAAATATAAAAATCGAAACTATAGTTGCATTGAATAAAACTATTGAAATGCAATAAATTATAGTAAAATTGCATAAGAATTTTCCAATTAAGCACCCAGCCCAGCACGCTGCAGCAACAGGAATCATACGAAAGTCACGACTTCCAGAAACGTTTTCTACTTTTTCTACGTTTTCTCGCATAATTCACCTATTTGACGTCAACATTCCCACGGAATTTATTCAAGGTTTTAGGTCCAATTCCTTTAATTTGCATCAAATCTTCTAAACTGCGAAAATAACCAACTCTTTTACGCTGAGCAATAATGCGCGCAGCAGTTTTGGGGCCGATTCCTTTTAAGGTTTGTAGTTGATCAAGCGTTGCAGTGTTTATATTGATTCTGCCAGTGTTACTTTGATGAGAAGCAGTATTCTCGTTGCTTTTGTCGCTTTTGTTATTACTGTCGCTTTTGTCGTTACTGTCACCTTTACTTCCTCTGTTGCCTTTACTTCCTCTGTTGCCTTTACTGCCGCCGTTGCCTTTGCTTACGTCATCTCCGTCACTTCCGTCACCTCCGCTGTTTTCGTCGCTTTCATTACTTACGCTTTTTTCTTCATCATCATTTTTATTCTTATCTTTTACATTATTAAAAGAAGACTTTTCGCGACTAGTATCGTCGTTTTCTATTGCAAACGCGCCTGCTTTTTCGTTCTGAACTCGTTGATATGTTAAGGATTGAGAAATGAGCATTGTCAGGCTTGCACAAAGAGCTGCAACTAGTATCAGCATTAAAGCAAGCGTATGTACAGGCTTCATGTGAAATCTAGGAGAAGTTTTGCTACTTATAATTTCTTCATCAAAAGAATTACAAGCTTTTTCGCAATAGTCGTCACTAAAATTTTTACCAAAATTGCTGTTAGAAAATTCTTCTAAAGACGTTGCAATTCGTCTCCGAGGCAAATCAGACGCAGGCTTATTAAACCTAAAATTATGCGCATAATTCTGCCCAAAATTCTGCCCAAAGTCTTCCATAAATCCCCCAACTCTTAAAGTTCTTAACTTAACTATTGGGCAACTTACTAACACTTCGCAACAAAAATACGCGCCTGTGGTTAAAACCTTTAACAGCCAAAGCGACTGAAGGAACGCTCGCGCGGTTAACGCGCTCGCTACGAAACTCGCGTTGGAAGTCCACTGGACTTCCAACTTAAGCGAGTTTCCGCATTGAAATGCCTACGCGCGCTACGCTTTGAGCGCTCCGGCAAGTCAATGCGCAGCTTAATTAAGCGACTTTAGTTGCACTTAGTAAAACCACGCACTTTACGTAACTTTCTGCACGAGTCTATGAGTTTTGTGTTGACGGTTAGCGTGTTGAGAGGCTGGAAAAATTGTGTTCAGTGCTAAAAGAGGACTGAGAAGCTACATTCTTTAAATATAGGCGAACACAATAAGCGTCTTTAACAACCAGAGCGCACGAAGGACGGAACGCACGCAAACACAAATTTTCCAGCCTCGTCAAAACCAAAAAACTAAATCAGTTACAAAACTCATAGACGAAACCCAAGAATAACAAAAAATGCTGTAAAGCGCGAAAAATCGCGCAATACAGCATTAATTAAGCCGAATCTTACCTCTCGTCTGGCACAATAGACACAATCTTCGGAGCCTTCACAATCACCTTGCGCGGAGCCTTACCGCCCAAGCGATCAGCTACAGCTTCTAGCGCAAGCTTTTCAAGCTCAGAAGCGTCAATATTTGGATCAACTTCAAGCTTTGCACGAACCTTGCCCTTTATTTGCACAACGGCAGTAACAGTATCCTCACCAACGTAACGAGCATCTGCAACAGGCCAATCTGCGTGAGCAATAGACTTATCATGCCCAAGCTTGCTCCACATTTCTTCGCAAATATGCGGCGCAATTGGAGCCAACATAAGAACCAGCGGCTCAACAGCTGCTCTCGGCACGTGAGGAAGCGAAGTCAAGTGGTTGTTAAGCACAATCAGCTTAGCAATTGCAGTATTTGGACGCATTGCTTCCATTTCCACAGTCACTTCTGCAATTGTGTTGTTAAGAATCTTCAACGTCTTCTCATCCAAAGCGTCGTCAGTTACCACGCAAGCTCCGGTTTCTTCGTTCACAACGTTACGCCACAAGCGCTGCAAGAATCGCATGCCACCAACAACGTTACGCGTGTTCCACGGACGAGACTCAGAAAGCGGACCCATGCTCATTTCGTACAAGCGGAACGTATCTGCACCGTAGTTTTCGTACATGTAGTCTGGGGTCACAATATTCTTTAAGCTCTTGCCCATTTTGCCGAACTCGCGGTTCACAGTTTCGCCATGCCACGTAAAGGTTGGCTCGCCAGTGCCGTTTGAAGCACCTTCTTCAACCTCGTCAGCAGGAACGTACTGTCCGCGCTCATCCGTATAAGCGTAAGCCTGAATCATGCCCTGGTTAAACAAGCGGTGGAATGGCTCAGCAGAATCCACGTAACCCAAGTCGTAAAGCGCCTTATGCCAGAATCTGGAGTAAAGCAAGTGCAAAACTGCGTGCTCTACACCACCAACATAAAGGTCAACGCCGCCAGAAACATGCTCTTTGCCTGGACGGTTTGTGCCCATCCAGTAGTCATATTCATCGCTGTCAACCATATGCTCAGCGTCGTTTGGATCCAAGTAGCGCATGTAATACCAGCAAGAACCAGCCCAGTTTGGCATAGTGTTGGTGTCGCGATAGTAGGTTTTTACGCCGTCACCAAGGTCGAGCTGAACTTTTACCCAATCCTCGTTTCGGCTCAAAGGTGCTTCAGGCTCAGAATTTGCGTCGTCTGGAGCGTAAGTTTTTGGCTGATAATCAGGAACGTCCGGCAATGCAATTGGAAGCTCGCTATCTGGCACTAAGTGAGCAACACCGTCCTCATCGTAAACGATTGGGAATGGTTCACCCCAGTAGCGCTGACGAGAGAACAGCCAGTCGCGAAGTCGGTAAGAAACTCTACCTTTTCCTACGCCTGCAGCTTCAAGCCAAGTCGTCACCTTTTTAATAGCTTCATCTACACGCAAACCGTTAATAGACAAAGCATCGCCAAGCTTATGAGTATGTTCTACTGCTGAATTAATAACAATTCCGTCGTGAGAAACAAACGGAGCTTTACCCTCGTAATCCTCCAACTTTTCTTCGGAATCAGGCAAAGGCTCAACAGTGTAAATTACTGGCAAACCGAATGCTTTTGCGAAATCATAATCGCGCTGGTCGCCGCCAGGAACTGCCATAATTGCACCTGTGCCGTAGCCCATAAGCACGTAGTCAGCAGCAAACAGTGGAAGCTTTGCTCCAGTTACAGGATTAATTGCATAAAGACCCGTAAACAAGCCTGTTTTTGCTCCTGCGTCTTCCGTGCGATCTTTAGCAGTCTTCGCGCGAGCTTGAGCTTGATACTCTGCCAAGCCTTCTTTAAGACTTGCGTAACCGCCCTTCCAGCCTTCTGGAACGTCCGCACCCCAAGCTTCTGGAACATGCTCAAGAATTGGGTGATCCACAGAAACAACAGCAAAAGTTGTGCCAAAAAGCGTGTCTGGACGAGTAGTGTACACTTCCAAATCGCGCGTTTCGTCATCCGCACATGGCACTTCAAAGTGCACAGATGCACCGTGAGATTCGCCAATCCAGTTTCGCTGCATAAGCTTAACTTTTTCTGGCCAATCAATAGTGTTCAAATCTTCCACCAAGCGGTGTCCATAATCGGTAATTCGCATGGACCACTGGCGAAGGTTGCGCTGGAATACTGGGAAGTTTCCGCGTTCAGACTTACCTTCTGCAGTAACTTCTTCGTTTGCGAGCACAGTTCCCAAGCCTGGGCACCAATTTACAGGAGATTTAGAAATATAAGCAATACGGAAATTGTTTAATACATCCGCTTGCTCTACTTTATTAAGCTCTTCCCACTTTTTGCCTGCAAAACCAGGAATTTCGCGCTTTCCGCTCTTAAACTCATCAACAAGCTCAGCAATTGGTCGAGCAGAACCTTTTCCGCCGTCTTTGCGCACAAAATCAGGGTTGTACCAAGCGTCATAAAGCTTGGAGAAAATCCACTGCGTCCAACGCACATAATTCGTATCAATAGTTGCAAAAGACCTACGATCATCAAAGCTCAAGCCCATGCGGTGCAGCTGCCTGCGCATATTAGCAATATTCGCCTCAGTGGTGATGCGCGGATGCTGACCAGTTTGCACAGCGTACTGTTCAGCCGGCAAACCAAAAGCGTCATAACCCATTGCATGAAGAACATTCTCACCCTTCATGCGATGGTAGCGGCTTACAACATCCGTTGCCAAATATCCAAGAGGATGTCCAACGTGTAAGCCTTTGCCGGAAGGATACGGGAACATATCCATTGCAAAGAAAGAAGGACGACCGTCAGCATTCCTGCCTTCGCCATCCTTCAAATTGCCCTTAACATTAGCGGCCCAAAATGTGCCCTGCTCGTCCCAGGTTTTTTGCCAGCGCTGCTCAATATCTTGTGCGAGCTGCGCGTTGTAACGAAAAGCTGGCTCAGCAATAGTAGCTTTGTTGTCAGCTGTTGCATACTGTTGATCGTTGTCGTTCATACCCTAGGACTATAGCGTCTAATATCGTCATTACGCAACACTTTTTACAAGTTTTGTTAAGAAAAATATGCTTTTTACGAAAGTTTTACTGTTTAATGCAATAAATTTATGCAAACAAGCTTTTTCATAAAATCCATTATTACAATAGTAAACAAAACAATAGTAAACAAATTATTATTAAATAACTTTTTAATACAAGAGGTTAAGAATTGAAAGTACCGAAGAATACACTACTACTTATTGCTTGTTTAGTTTGGGCAGCAGCAGGCTTTAATATTCTCAATATTGGGTTGTTAGCATACCAAAATTATTTGCAACCACTTAATTATGCTTTGTCTATTCTTGTTTTTGGCATATTCCAATTCCTAATTTTTGGCAAACTTGTAAAAAAGCATACTCAAAGAATTAACGGCTATGCTGAAGAAAAGCAGTTTTTCCTTAAATTCTTTGACGTAAAATCCTTCATAATTATGGCTTTTATGATGACAGGCGGAATTGCTTTGCGCGCAACTAACGCAGCTCCAGAACAGTTTATTGCAGTGTTCTACACAGGCTTAGGAACTGCACTATTTTTAGCAGGATTGCTTTTTGGATATCAATTTGTTAAAACTGTATGTCCGCATTACAAAAACACTCATACTATGCAATAGTGCTTACAAACACTTGTAACACCAGCAACATTACTAAGGAATATTTGACTATCACTCTACGTAAGGAAGTTACTATGAATCATGTTATGAAACGTTATATTAATACGTCTTTGTTGTATGCTGTCCTCGCCATGATTGGCGGTGTCTTTTATCGCGAATTTACAAAATTTAATGCTTTCCATGCAAAAAGTATGCTTGCTGTAGTTCACACACACTACTTTATGCTTGGCATGGTTGTTTTTCTGTTACTTATACTAGTTGAGAAAAACTTCAGTTTTAGTAACGAAAAAACTACACGAATCTTAGTAACTTATCATATTGGACTCAACCTCACAGCACTAATGATGGTTACTCGTGGAATTGCACAAGTACTACGTCTACATCTCAGTCCATCTATAGATTTTGCCATAACTGGTTTAGCAGGAATCGGACACATCCTACTTGGCGTAAGTATTGTACTAATCTTATTGCAAATTAAACGCAGCATCGCTCATTGTGCTAATACTTCAGTAAAATAGTGAGTTTGGGAATAAATTAATAAATATTTTATTAAGTATGTAGCACATGTTTCGTATGCGCTACTACGCTAAGAAGGCTTCTATGAACAACGCTGTATATAAGAAAAGTAGATTATACGCTCCTGAGCGTTTCTTTGAATGCGAAGGTAAAGGCTTAAAATGGCTTTCTGAAGCTCACAAATACGGCGGCCCTAGAGTGGCTGAAGTATTTGATTGGGGAAACGGTTACCTTAATATTGAGCGCATTGACACTCACTCAGCAACACCACTTGCTGCATTTGAGTTTGGTGCAGCGCTCGCTCATATGCACGATTACGGTGCAAAATATTTTGGTGAAGCACCAGCAGATTACGATGGCACATGCTATTTTGGACCTTTAAGTGATCCAGTTGAAATGCCAACTGGCACTTGGAGTAACGTTATTGACTACCTTGCGGACGGACGATTGCGTCCTATGGTTGAGCTTGGTATTGCTCGCGGAGAGCTTACTCAAAGCGATTTAGATCTTACAAACGAAGTTATTGATGCGCTGCCTGATTTATTAGGAAAAGCTGCAGAAGATAAGCCTGCTCGAGTTCACGGAGACTTGTGGAGCGGAAACGTGTTATGGACTAAAAGTTCAGACGGCGAACACACTGAAGCTGTTCTTATCGACCCTGCAGCACATGGTGGGCACCGCGAAGAAGATTTAGCTATGCTTCATCTGTTTGGAATCAGCTATTTTAGGCAGATTTTAGACGGCTATCAGTCTGTTCATCCACTTAAAGCAGGTTTTGAGCAGCGCATGATTATTTGGCAGCTCTACCCTATTGCAGGACATTGCGTGTTCTTTGGCGGAGGCTACGTGAGCGAATACCGTAATATGTGCGAAAGTCTTATAAAAAGTTCTATAAGATAATTTTGCTCACTAAAATAGCAATGTAAGTATTTAGCACATGGCTATATACAATGTTAGAAGATAGTTACAAGTAGATCACATATAGACAGCAACAGATAGACCACGAAACGAGAGGTCACTACTATGATTCGTTTGTGCAACAGAACTATGCATCGTTCTTTAGTTATGCTGGCAGCATTAGTTACGATGCTTTTTGTTGTTAGCTCGTGCGCAAGTTCAACAAAAACTTCTTTAAAATCTGAAAATAAAGAACAAGCGAATCACGGTAACGTTATTGTTTTTACTCCATCAGACGGATTAGCAATAACACGCAATAAGCCTCTAAGCACGTGGGACATATTGGTTCCAGAATTAATAAAATCGTTAAAAGATAAGGGATTTGACGATAATTCTATTACTACTAAAACTTCTTCTAGCCTTTCAGAACAAAGCCGCGATGTGCAAGATTATGTAGTAAATTTGCTAAGCTCATTGAACAATGCAAAACAGAATAATTCAGGAAAGCACAATTCTGTTTCTGAAAATTCAAAAATCAAAAAACAATTAAGTAAAACGACAATTGTTATAGCTCCATGGACTAGCAAAAACGGCAATAATAACTATGGAGATTATGCAACGCTGCCTGCGTCTAATTCTGAAAATACACAAAAATCAAATACTCAGGACTTAAATTTACAAAACGACGATAACTCTCAATCATCTAAAGATGAGCTTAATGCAGAAAAACGATTGGCATCCTCACTTCGCCTAGCAAAAAAGGCGGGAATCCACGTTGTTATGCTCTCACGACGTGTTAGCGGTTTCAAACCTGATGTGATGTTCCATTTATCTGACGCAAGAACCATTGGCGAAATTCAAGCAACAACTCTGATACAAAAAATCGCTCTAGATCGTGCAACTAAAGAAAATCCACGCTATATTGAAGTTCTTTTGCCATGTCACAATCAAAAAAATATTAATGCAAACAATAATAATCAACAAAATAACAGCGACGAAGCAAGCGAAGATGATGATTCTAACAACAATACGCATGCAAATAGCGAAACAGCATTCCATGATGATTTTGCTGAAGAAGCATTCGCTGGCATTTGGAAAGTTTTGAGACCATATTTTGCTTCTGGGACATTAATAAGCACTTCTGGAAGATTGAATGTGAATAGTAGCGAAAAAGACTGGACCAATGTTGCTTTCGACGCAGATGTAGCTGACTCTGTGAAAAATGAGTTAACAAAACGAATTACGAAAAGTACAAGTCTTTTTTCACACTCAAAGCATCGCGTTGATGGAATTATTGCGCTCGATGATCAAATTGCTTTACAAGCCGTACAAGTACTAAACAATCTCGGTTATGAAGGAAGCGCAGCAGATATAAACCCATCTTTCAATTTGCCGGACGTTATCGGAAACTTCATAGGGAAACGAGATCTTAATAAAAGACCAGTTCCTGCTCCAAAAGATTCTGCAAAGAAATCCGAAAAAGAATTACAACAACAGCAGAAAAAAGATGAGGAAGAAGAATCAGAAGCAAAGAAATGGCCAGTAATAACTGGTTATGGCGCGTACAAAAATATTATGCCAAACATTGTGAGCGGAAAGCAATGGATGACAACTATAGAAAATCATAAGCAGATTGTTCAAGATCTTACTGCTACTTGTTATTCTTTGAACAGAAACGGTAAACTTGACAAAAAAATCGCTACAGTGCAAATAAAAATTGAACACGGGGAAACTGTACCTACTGTTAACGAGCAATTAGTGGCAGTAAGCGCAACAAATCTAAAGTCACGTTTAATTGACCCAGGTTACGTATCATTAGCAGACGCAGGCTTGTAAATACAATTTTTGAACGCAAGTTATGGAACGCAAGTTGTGAAATATAAGTTGTGGAACGCAATCTGCAGCTTCAAGCTAACTTCAAGCTATATTCCCCACGAATTTACACACAGCTAACGTTTGCGTGGAGCATAAATAACGTGTTCGATAAGGTCGTTATAACGCTCTACAACAACTTGACGACGCGCCTTTAAACTTGGCGTAATCAAACCGTTTGCTTGAGTAAACTCATCTGGAACTATTTCGAACTTGCGAATAGACTCAGCTCTAGAAACTAGCTCATTTGCTTTGCTAACAGCACGTTCAACTTCTGCTCGCACAATACCGTTATGTGAAGCTTCTTTTAAAGACCGTACGGGGCATGCACCACGCGAAGAAAGCCAAGTATTTACTTCTGATAAATCGAGCGCAATAATTGCTGAAACAAACGGCTTCCTGTCTCCGATAACAACAGCTTGAGAAATAATAGGTGAAGACATTAATGAAGCTTCTAACGCATTTGGAGATAAGTTCTTACCGCCAGCAGTAATAATAAGATCTTTCTTTCTGCCTGTAATACGCACAAAACCGTCATCGTCTAAAGATCCAAAATCTCCAGTATGCAACCAGCCATTTACAATCTGCTGTTTGGTAAGCTCAGGATTATTATGGTAGCCTCTGCACACTGCAGGACTTTTAATACACAATTCACCATCATCAGCAATAGCAACAGATACACCCTTTACAGGCAAACCAACGGTACCAATGCGATAACCTGTCGTAGGATTCACCATAGAAGGAGCACAAGTTTCTGTCATTCCATAGCCTTCTAGAAGAGGCAAACCAATGCCATTAAAGAAGTGTGCAATCGACAAATCTAAAGGAGCACCGCCCGAAATAGCGTATGAAACAGAGCCTCCAAATACGTGTAGTAGTGGAGCATACACTAATTTTTTACATATTGAATGGCTAAGAGCGAGCATTGGAGGAACCATTGAACTAGACTGTTGAGCGCGAGACCATTCGCGAGCAACCTTAGATGCATAAGCAAAAATAAAACCTTTTACTCCTCTGCCTGCTTTTTGAGAAGCAGCATTGTAAATCTTCTCAAAAATGCGTGGAACCCCAAGAATAAATGTTGGTTTAAAAGTTTGAAAATCAGACAATACAGTTTTCAAATTACTCGTCAAACCAAGAGTTATATTTCCAGCAAAGCAGAACAATTGCATAAACCTAGCAAAAACGTGCGCAAGAGGCAAGAACAGCAAAAGACGCGGGCTGCCTTTTAACGCAATGTCTGGCATAGAAATAACACCTGATTTAGCAATAAAGACAAAATTGCTATGAGTAAGTTCAATTCCTTTTGGCTCACCAGTTGAACCTGAAGTGTACACAATTGTTGCTATGTCACTTCCATTAACAGCGTGCACTCGCTCATAAAATTCAGCATCAGTTACTGCTTTACCGTATTCAATGCACGCGTCGATAGCACCACGATTCATCACATATACGTCGTGAAGAGTAGGACATTCTTCTTGAACAGCCTCTACTTTCGGCAACATTTCAGGAGACTCCACAAATATTGAACATACTTGAGAATCTTGAACAATATGTTGTATTTGCAACGAAGAGCTTGTTTCATAAATTGGCACTGTCAATGCGCCTATAGACATAATAGCCATATCAAGAATTGTCCATTGCCATGAAGTGTGAGCAATAATTGACACAGCGTCACCAGGCATTACCCCTCTAGCAATAAAGCCTTTAGCGACAGCTATTACTGTATCTCTAAATTCTTGAGCAGTATATGACTTCCAAACGCCGTCAGCTCCAACGTATTCAACCAAAGAACCATTAGGATTGCGCTCTGCTCGCTCTTCTAGCAGTGAGAAAACATTAACATCTGTATCAATAGACTCATCAAGTGGACGAGAATATTCTTGCATATTAGCTCCTCTATCTGCTGAATTGATGTATATCTTTACTATACGCGATTTGCAAGCCCTCGCATATGCGAATATCTACAAGATTGTAATAAATTTTGTTCATTTATCTACAAATATCTACGATACAAATATAGTATTTTGCTTATTCCACAGGCTTAAGCACAATGCGACGCTTAACAGTCATTCTTTCAGGATTAGCATATGTACGATTTTTACGTTTTAAACCCCACTGCACACAAGTTGTGCCGCAATGGTCCGAACCTCCTTCGACATGTGCAAAATTCTGGCCTCTTTTCACAAAAACACCAACGCTAAACTTTGTTACAGCAGGCTCAAAAGTGGATGTCAGTTCACCATGCCTAATAGTCACAACTGATTTACCAGCGACTTTACCAGCAAAACTAATAACGCCATCTGCAGGCGCAAATAAAGGAGTCCCTGTGCTTGCAGCTAAATCTACGCCGCGATGCCCAGCCATCCAAGGTTTAGGCGGAGGATTAAAAGCTTTTACTATTCGTGCAGGTTTTACAGGCCATTGCATAGCTGACTTGCATGTTTTTTCGCTATAAGAGCCTTTAGAAAGAGCACACTTGTGGCAACATGTCACAGCAGATTCTACAACATAATATTTAAGATGATGACTATTTTGCGAAATTTCGGGTTGTAAAAACAGCGTATCTAATAAAATAACTGAGATTATAAAAATCCCCAAACAGGCAGATATTTTGTAATATAATTCATAATTTTTGCGAATACACATATATTCCCCATCCATATTTTTATAAAACGACTTTTATAAAAGTTTTGCAGCTAATTTGCAAAAATCATAAGCTTTTAAAGCATTGTGGATAAAACATATGCTTATAATCACTGTTTCGACACGCCAAAACACGCCATATTTGCATCTTTGAAAATTACGTGTAATATAAATGTCTTGTGCACAGCGCTTAGTTGAGTACAAGATATTCCTGCGTAGCTCAGTTGGCAGAGCGTTCGACTGTTAATCGAATGGTCGCTGGTTCAAGCCCAGCCGCAGGAGCCATGAAGCCACTGGTTTTCCAGTGGCTTTTTGCGTTAAATATTACGACTTGTATCCACAAGCAAAATCTTGATTGTTTAGTGCTCATGAGCGTGGCTAACATAAACATTTTGGCGTATTATATAAACAAGTTGCGTATTTAAATGCGCTAATGTTGAGCAGCAATAGATAACAGAGGACAAATATGAATCAACATAGCTCCGATAGTGTTGAAAAGAGTCAAAAGAAAAAGCTCATTATTCTCATTGTGGGAATTGTTGTGCTAGCTTTAGCTCTTGGCGCAGTTGGCACACTTTGGTATATGAAGCAGACTGAACGCACTAAAGCAGCTCGCAAACAGTGCGAAATAAAAGTTGCACAAGTTTCTAAAGCCAAAGCCGTATGGAAAAGTTTAGTACACAACAGCATAATAACAGATCTCACAAAAGGTGACTCTGATAACGCAAAAGAACTTGCTAAAATCATGAGCGAAAAGGTTCCTGACGCAGTATCTTGCACAGCAAACTCTCCTGAAGAACTTGGTTCCCAAAGCGTAGAAGCTTTAGCTGCTTCTGAATGGTATGCAGTCAAAGCAAAAAGAGTGCGCGAGTTGGCTGTTACATTAATCGATGAAAATAACAAAAAAGATAAAGACAAAGACAAGCAAGACGAAGAAACAAAGAAGCAAGAGATAAATGAATCAACTGGAATTGTAATTCAGCGTTCAAATGTTGTCCCACCAAAGCCAAAGCCAACACCAGCGCCGAAGACAAATACTCAAGACACTAAGAAACAGAAAACTGAGAAGAATAAGAATAAAGACAAAGACAAGAACAAAGACAAGGAAAAAGACAAGAAGAAGGAGCAGGAACAGGAAAAGGAAAAAGACAAAGACAAGAACAAGGAACAGGAAAAGAACAAAGAAAAAGATAAGAATCCAAAAGGCAGCGAAGACGGATTTGGCGACGGAAACCCTAAAGGAAATAGTGGTCAAGAAGATCCGAATGATACAGCAAAAAAGGGCGACCAAGATTCCTCTGATAAAAAACCAGCCCCGGACATAATAGCAGGTTCACAACAACCATAAAACATATTGCTCTGTTATCTGACTCAATGTAAAAGCCCCCAGCGTATATCACTGGGAGCTTTTACATTATCTAACTCTACATCGTAAACGATGTTGAACTTTACAAACTATTCGTTCATTTTGCTACTCGAACATGAGTTAAATCGACTTCTTCAAGAGGAATTACTCGAGTATGATTTTTAATCTTATAACCAACGTATAGAACGATAAATAGCGGCACGGACATGTACGTGATTCCAATAGCCTGCCAGTTAAGCGTTGCAAATGAATGCAAATCCTGACCAACAATAACAAGAATGCATAAGAAGAACGCAACAATAGGACCAAACGGATACCACTTTGCTCGATAAACTAATTCATCTAAGGAATGACCTTGAGCCAAGTATGCTTTACGGAAGCGATAATGAGCTGCAGCAATACCAGCCCAAGCAATAAAACCAGTCAAACCACTTGCAGCAACCAGGAACATGTAAATTTGCGAACCAAAAATACTCATAAAGAAAGTAAATAAAGCAACTACAAATGTAGCAATCAACGCAGGAACAGGAATACCACGAAGACTTACCTTGCCAAATACTTTTGGAGCATTATCTTCTTTTGCGAGCGAATAAAGCATTCTTGTTGAAGCATACATGCCGGAATTTGCTGCAGAAATAACAGAAGTCAGAATCACTGCATTCATAACTGCCGCTGCAGCTGCAAGCCCTGCACGTTGGAACACAAGCGTAAACGGACTAATAGCAATATCAGTTACATCAGAACCAAGTAAGTTCTTGTCAGTATAAGGAATAATGCAAGCAATAACGAAAATTGCAAGAATGTAGAAGAGAAGAATACGCCAGAACACTTGCTTTACAGCTTTTGGAATACTCTTTTCAGGAGTTGCAGACTCTCCAGCAGTAATACCAATAAGCTCAGTTCCTTGGAAAGAGAAGCCTGCAATAGCGAACGCACACAACACTGCAGGAACACCGCCTGCAAATGGAGCGTCCTTATGAGTGAAGTTTTGCAAGAATGGCGCTTTGCCGCCAACAATGCCAACAATCGTAAGCGAACCGATAACAAGGAATACGATTACTGCCAACACTTTAATAATAGAAAGCCAATACTCAGTTTCTCCAAAGCACTTAACTGTAAGCACATTGATAACCAAAATAAGCATAAGAACCGACAGTGAGAAAATCCATATTGGCACTGTTGGGAACCAATATTGCAGAACTATTGCTGCAGTACTAACGTCCACCGCAACCGTAATAGCCCAATTAAACCAATAGTTCCAGCCCATTGCGAAACCTAGTGCAGGATCAATAAAACGTCCAGAATACGATGCAAACGATCCACTAATAGGCATAAATGTTGCCATTTCACCAAGGGAAGTCATAAGGAAGTACACCATAATGCCAATCGCACCATAAGCAAGCAAAGCACCACCAGGACCAGCCATATGGATTGTTGCACCACTAGCAACGAATAAGCCGGTACCAATGCTGCCACCTAAAGCAATCATGGAAATATGTCGGGTTTTTAATCCTCGATGAACATCGTTATTTTGCTGAGTATTCTGCTGAGTATTCTGTGCAGCAGTAGATGATAATGAGCTACTCATTTTTCCTCCTTTCATGACAATCAGAGGCAAAACAAGCAAGCAAAAGCAAGCGTGTCGATAGCTCTCCGCAGCGAATGCCGACTCGCTGCGACAGTCCTTGGTATATTAAGCCAAGTCCCAGCTCACTACTTTTGGGATTATTAAGCAGTAAACTTCGGCGCTCTCCCCTTTTGTAAGCAATTAACGCTTTCCCTAGCTCATGCTTACTACTCTTGTCGAGCGCGACCTCTGGTCGATGGTGTTCATTATTAGTACGACTTGCAGACAAACAGTAAAAAATACGGCGTGGCGCATAAAAATTAAAAAATAATAACAAAAAACGCCACCCCAAAAAGAGGTGACGTTTAAAATTTGTGGAGCTAGGGGGATTCGAACCCCCGACCCCCTCCATGCCATGGAGATGCGCTACCAGCTGCGCCATAGCCCCGTTTTTACTTATGCCGTTCAAACGAACCTTTGATAGGTTACAACAAATAGCCGTTCTATCCAAATGCGGCGTGTCGAATTCAACTTACAAATTCCAAAAATCCTGCGAATTCTACTAACAATTTAGTCGCCAATTCGGCAAACCAATTCAAGAACCAATTCGAAAATTAGTTACCATTGGCACTTCCAGATTGATCACCATTACCAGGAGAAGTTACATTGTTTGAAGAACCAGTAGATCCCGAAGATCCAGCAGATCCAGCACCTGCATCAGAACTATCAGCACCCGATCCACTATTCCCACTAGCAGCATCACCTGAATTCGTTCCTGAATCATTGTTAGTATCACTACCTAAATCATTATCGGAATGACCACCTGTCGAACTATCTGCATTTTCATTGCCATGTTCATCATTTTCATC
The DNA here is from genome assembly GCA_947289115.1 of uncultured Gardnerella sp. Taxonomy (GTDB): domain Bacteria; phylum Actinomycetota; class Actinomycetes; order Actinomycetales; family Bifidobacteriaceae; genus Bifidobacterium. The sequence goes on along the minus strand of CAMYPG010000003.1, from coordinate 27,442 downwards.
TTCATTACCATCTTTACTATCAGAATCATCATGAGATTTCTTATGGTCTTGATTAGTATTCGTATTAAGACGTTGCTTAGGTTGTGGTTGATTTTGCTGTTGCTCATGACTAATTTCTTCAGGCTTATCAATATTGTCTGTGCCTTTTCCTTGTGTAAACAAAAGAACAGCACCTGCAGTAACAATAACAGCCATAAGAGCACTTATAACAGCAACAACAATTGTTGTACGATGATCGTTTCTATTTTGGTAAGATCTAGAAGAGTAACCGTAGTTTTCACTAACAACCTTAGATAACGGCACCGGCTCTGGAATTGTGCCTTCCGACAGTTCCATGTCTTCTTCATGCTGTTCACGTAATTTCGACAATTCCAAAATACGCGTATTTTCTAATTCTGGATTACGGACTTGCGAACTAACAGTGCGTCCAAATCTTGCATCTTGAACAGCCATATTTTTGTCATCTGAAGGATCAGTATTACATTGCAACGAATTTGATGAATATTGCATATGAATATCATCTCCAATTCTTTTAGAATCAACATTCTCTAAACCATTTGAACGCACGCTAGAATCTGACACATTACTAAAATTAGACTGTTCTGTAGAAGTATTCGGATTTACTTCCGAAAGTTTACGCGATGAAGCGTGAATAACATTCTGATACAACTGTGATGCTACTGCTGAGACAATAGAACCAATAGCTACGCCAATAACTGAACCAGCAATACCAATTTTAGAAGCAAGTAAAAACGAAGTCACTGCAGCAAGCGATCCAGCTAATACTTGCGTAAACGATATGCCTTTGAAGAAATTCTTCACTTATGCACCTTAACTATTTATGCGAATATAATGCCAAAATGCATGGCAAATATGCAAATTCCACTACCAACATCATTACAACAATGATGGTATCACCCTACGCAAAAATTGCACAGTATTGCCAGAGCATTCTTACAACAAAATCACAAGTCTTATATACATAAAACTTAGCTACACAAAACTGAAATGCCTAAGACTTAGCAACCTCAAAATCTCTATCTTTATAAGAAAGCTCACAATTCGCTTTTTTATCACAATAATGCTCACCTAAGCTTGCAGTAATAATTGCAGCAAATATTAAAGCAAATCCCACAAAAGCCATATTAGAAACATGCTCATGAAAAAGAACAGTAGAGAATAAAAGCGTGAACAAACTTTCAGTGCACATAATCACAGAAGCGTTTGCAGTAGAAAGATTCACCAAACTATAGTTTTGCATAATTTGTGCAACTACTGTTACTACTACTGTAAGGTAGAACATATTAGCAAAAATAGAGAAATGATCAGCAGCGTTAAAGTTTGGCAAAGGCTCACAAATAAGCGCACCAGCTACAAAAAGTACGCCTGAAACAACAAATTGCCCAAAAGTTAACGTAACTGGATTATATTTACGAGAATAATACGCAAGGAACGTAAGATTAAAAGCAAAAATTGCAGCACATAATAGAGTAAGAAAATCTCCATAAGACAATGTGAGCACAAGCATTCCAGGTTTTAATGCCACAAAACCTACTCCAGCAACGCACATAACTGCAGCTACTAATCCTAAAAGAGTTGGCTTTTTCTTGACGATTAACCAAGCAGAAAATGGCGTAATTACGCAATATGCTGCTGTCAAAAACGCGCTACGACCTGGATCAATTGAACGTAACCCTTCAGTTTGCAAAATTAAAGTAGCATAATACGTAATTCCAGTTAGCAAAGAAGGAACAATAAGCTTTTTTGTAAAAGTTTTACGAAGCGTACCGAAAAAAATAACAGCCATAATTGTGCAAGCTCCAACCATACGAATGCCCATAAGCCATTGCACAGGAAACACTTCAAGAGCATATTTTGAAGAAACATAGCTGCCACCCCAAATAGCAGCACAAATCAACAACATAATCTGAGCAGTATGAACACTTTTGCCTTGAGGCATGCCCGATTTATCCGAAAGCGGTTCAGCTATAGATTTAGCTGTTTCATATTTCACCTTCATAATGTTTCCCCTTCAACTATAAAAGTTGATTCTTTAAAATTTTTCTTTTATAAAGCGTTTTAGCTTATAAAATAGACAGAATAGCCGTAAAATCGTGAAAAGTACAACTTTCTGGCGTTCCTTCGTAAAATTTCCGATATACGCTTCAGAAAACAGTGGCAATCAAGTATTTTGCTGTATAAATTTCGCCCACGAAACTATTGAAGAATTGGGTGATTTATATCACAACTTACAATTTTTTTACGCTACACACTCGTATACACTTTTAAATCAGCGTAATGTAGCAATGTAGGCTTATAAATTGCGTACGAAGAAAGTACGCAATCTTGTTAGGAAAGGAATATTATGGCAACTCTTAGCGCAGATATGAAAGAATTTATTGCGAATAATTTGGCTTGGATTGCAACAGTAAGCAAAGATGGCGAGCTTGATTTGGGACCAAAAATGTCTATGTTCGTACTCGACGACAACCACCTTGCCTACCACGAACGCACTGCAGGTCAGCATTATAAGAACTTGCAAGACGGCAGCCAGCTGGTTGTAGCAGTTGCTAATTTGGCAGAAAAGAAAGGCTATCGCTTCCGCGGAACCGTCACCCTTCACACTGATGACGCGATTTACGAAGAACAGGTACGTGTGGCTGAAGAAAAAGGTACGAAGAAGCCGGCTGCAGTTCCAGTTATGGAAATCACTGAGATTCAGGACTTGACTTCTGGAGCTACTGCCGGCAAAACTATTGCAAAAGATTAATGCGTCGTCATTCAGTCGTGTGGATATTAGTGCGGTAGAGATTTGAGATTTTTCGCACTGAGCGCGGACGCTCGCGCGGGTAACGCGCTCACTACGAAACTCGCGTTGGAAGTCCACTGGACTTCCAACTTAAGCGAGTTTCCGCTCCGAGTTGCCTTCGCGCGCTACGCTTTAAACGCTCAGGCAGGTCGTCGCGCAAAACGCCGAATTAGTACGTCTATAGTAGGCGTCATACAATATCGAGTGGCGTTCGTCCTCAACGGCGAAGATGAACACCACTCAATTCTTTTACTTGATTATTTGGTTGTCACTAATTTACTTGCTTTCTTTACGCAATGCTTGCAGTCTAGCGTTCATTTCTTTCGCTTTCTTCTTCTCGAAGTAATAAATTATTGCAGCAATCGCAATCGGGAAAATAACAGTGAACGCAATCCATCCGCAAATCACAGCTGGCTCATCTTTGAACGAAATCCACCCAACAATCACCGATACAATAAATTGAATAGCAATTGGTGGTACTAGTGCAAAAACGAACTTTGCAAGATTTGACATACGCTCATTCGACCAAAAAATAGCGAATACTCCATAGCTTATGCCTATAACAAACGTTGCTACAGCATAAGATGCAATTCTGTTTCCAACCGCAGTATTTGCTAACAAGCTCGACACAAAACTGATTGCAGTAAAAATAGTGCACCCTATGCCAATGCCATTAACAATGTTTTTTACCATTGTTTTACCAAAAGTTGTAACTTGCTTTTCCATAATAATCGTTTCCTTTTTAAGTATTAAAATCTTGTATTAAAAAATTAGTATTAAAAATTTTGATAGTTTTATATTCAACTACGCTTAAAACTACATTCCTAAGCGCTTTTTGAACCCTGCTAAGCATCTGCGACTAATCCACTCAACGCTTCCGTCGTCCATTTTTACGCTCATACTTCCGCCGAATCCTGGATCGACTCGAACAATGCGATTCAAGTTCACGATTGCGGATTTAGATATGCGCACAAACGACGCGAATTGCGGATTGTCGAAATCCATTAGGCGCTTGTAAGAAACGCACTCACCTTTATCACTGTGAATGATTACGCGCGAATTTTCAACGCAAATCATAATCACATCCGGCTCGTGCATAACAATAATCGAATCGTTAATATAACCGTATATGAATGGATTATTATTGCTTAATTTATCTGAAGTATTAATTTCAGTATTATTTTCAGCACTTCTTACATTTGCATCATTTGAGTCAATGCTTTGTAACTGAGCGATAATGCGCTTAAGCTCATCGTCAATATTGTGAATTGACAACTGAACTGACTGCTCTTCCTCAGGCGGAACAATAGCAATAGTTACTTTCATCAAGCCTCCTTTCCGTGCACTACTGTTAGCGTTTGTTAGCTTTTTGTTTTGTAATTTTGACTATACGGCACTGTAAATAGTCTGTCTTTACAAAATCGCTAAACGGTAGCTTTCGGTAATTAAGCGGTAAAAAGGAGATATTACGCAGATTAAGCCGCCCCCCAAATGCGAATAAGACGCTGGCTTGTAGGGTCAGCTGCAGGACCTTGATCATAAGCATCCAAACGCCAATGAATCGAACCATCCGCGTTAAGACTTGGAATTAAGCGCGCCCAGCGGCCATTTCCCATGCCACCAATCGTTTTGTAAGAAGGATCTACTTTATCTAATCCAAGCAGCTTATGAACAGTTTGCGAAAGGCAAGAGCCATGCGAAAACACTAGCAAATCGCGGTCTGCGCCAGTTTTGCGAGTCCAATCTTCTACTGCAGTAGCAGCGCGCTCTCCTACTTCCTGCTTAGCTTCAGCACCATGACGAAGCTCCCCGCCTTTACCTTCGACCCAAGCTTTGAAATCTTCCGGCCACTGTTCGCTAATCTGCTGGCGATTCAAACCTTCCCACTCGCCAAAGAAACGCTCGCGCACACCATTTTCAACTTGCACATGAAGCCCAATCTTATCTGCAAAAGCATGAGCTGTCTGCTGCGCGCGAATAAGCGGAGAAGCAATCGCCACAAAACTCGCGTCCGCTTCTTCCGCTGTAATGCGCACATGCTCAGCGCTGTTCGGATCCTTTGGATCTTCTAAGTCAGAAGCACCAAAAAGCACGCGCAAAGCTTTTCCAGAGCGAGTTACCTGATCCATTCCAGACTCATCCAAAGCAATATCAATCATGCCTTGCAAACGGAACTGTGCATTATACGGAGTTTGACCGTGGCGAATAAGCATAACAGAACGAGCAATTCCTTCATGCGCACTATTAATGGAATTATTTACGTTACTCGCAACATTTTCTACGAAATCAACCATGGTTTGTACCGTACTTTCTTCTTATTATTCAGTTTTGCTAGAATCTTCAGTTTCGCTAGCATGCTCTGGCAGCTGCAAATCGATTGCCGGGCAATCATTCCACAGGCGTTCCAAGCGGTAAAATGCTCGTGCTTCCTCATGCATTACATGAACCACAAAATCGCCAAAATCAAGCAAAATCCACTGTGCTAATTCCAAGCCTTCACGAGATAAAGCCTTGCGCTTGTTGTCTTTCAAGTACAAGTCTTTTTCGATTTCTTCTGCAACAGCCAATACTTGACGCTCGTTTGAAGCAGAAACAACTAACATAGCATCCGTAATACCAAGCAAATCGCTTACATCAAAAGCCTGCTCGTTCGTTGCTTTCAAACGGTCTGCAGCAGCGGCAGCAATACGAATTGCACTAATTGAGCTTTCTAAAGCTGTCATAACGTTACTACTCCTTAATTCTCCAACAAACGCTTTTTAGCGTTCCCAAGCTGGCTTCCAATTTTCGACTACATGCTGAGTATTTTCAGAGTACACCATAGAATCAGCCGGAACATCGTGACGTACCACCGATCCAGCGCCGGTAGTAACATCATCTCCCACAGTAACCGGTGCTACAAACAGGTTTCCTGCACCAACGTGAGCACCAGAACCAATCGTAGTATGATTCTTATGCACTCCGTCATAATTTGCAGTAATCGTACCGCCGCCAATATTCGTATGCTCACCCAAATCAGCATCGCCAATATAGCTTAAATGAGGTACTTTAGTGCCATTTCCAATATGAGCTTTCTTCATTTCTACGAAAGCTCCTGCCTTACTTTCCTCACCAAGTACGTTTCCTGCACGCAAATACGTCCAAGGACCAATGTTTGCAGCTCTACAAATATGCGATTCCTGTACGCGCGAACGTTCAACCACAGCATCCTCATCAATTTGCGCATCAATAAGAGTCGTGTAAGGGCCAACTACAGCACCACTTGCAACCGTAGTACGACCTTGAAGGAAGCATCCAGGAAGCACAGTAACATCTTGTGCGAGCGTAACACTATCTTCAATCCAAGTAGTATCAGGGTCGAGAATAGTTACACCTTCAAGCATCCATTTTTCGCACACACGCTTATTATGTGCTTTTGCGAGTGCAGCTAATTGCACACGATTATTTACGCCTTCTACAGTAAGCGGATCTGGAGCAGACATTGCGCCAACATGACCAAACTTTCGAGCATGTTCCAAAGCATCAGTCAAATAGAACTCACCTTGGGCATTTTGAGAGTTAAGATCTGCAATTGCGTCACATAATACAGTCGCATCGAATACATATACAGAAGTGTTCACTTCATGAATAGCAAGCTCTCCAGCATTTGCATCTTTATGTTCAACAATACGCAAAACGTCACCGTTTGCTTCGCGCACAATACGACCGTATCCAGTTGCATCGTCTAATACTGCTGTAAGAACTGTTGCCACATTGTTATTATTATTGTGAAAATCAACTAAAGACTGCAAAGTTTGCGTATCAAGTAGCGGCATATCGCTTGCGGCAATCAGCACAGCTCCTTTTAATGCTTCACCGGTTTCGTTTTTAGCAATTTCGTTAAGATCTTTAATAGCGCATTGCACTGCTCTGCCGGTTCCAGGAGTTTCGTCCTGATTTACAATATGCACATTTTCGTTATAGCTAATAGCAGCAGCAGCTACGCGTTCAGCCTGAGCATGCACAACTACAGCTAGTTTTTTAGGATTTACGCCATTCATGGCATCCATAACACGATTGAGAAATGTTTTACCAGCAAATGGATGTAGTACTTTTGGAGTTTCTGAACGCATACGCGTCCCATCGCCTGCTGCCAAAATTATTGCCGCAGTTACATCATGCTTTTCCACGCATACGCTCCTTATACTATTTCAATAAATTTCGCTGTATGTAATTCTATTACTTATTAGCAGCGTTCAAAACAAAAAACGCCACTCGATTTAACGAGTAGCGCTTCAAGTAAGCTCCCTCACCTGGATTCGAACCAAGACAAAGGGTTCCAAAGACCCGTGTGCTGCCATTACACCATGAGGGAACGGCGGAAAAACCGCCAAGTCACTATTATGCCATAATATCGAAAAACGTCAAATTGGCGTGCCGAAAAGCAAACCGCATGAAATCAATACTTAAGCAAATAAGAATCCTTGTCCGTGATGCTCAGGATAAGTGTCAAAAAGCTTAGCAACCGAACCATCCTCAAACACTGCTTTAATAGCGCTTGCAAGAAGCGGAGCAATTGAAAGAACAGTCAAACCATCCCAACGCTTCTCTTCTGGAATAGGCACAGTATCAGTCAAAACAACTTCCCTAGCACCACAAGACTTCAAACGTTCGACTGCAGGACCAGAAAGCACGCCGTGAGTTGCAACAACTGTAACAGACTTAGCTCCAGCTTCCTTCAACACATTGCAAGCTCCTGCAATAGTTCCTGCAGTATCGATCAAGTCGTCAACCATAACGCAATCGCGTCCAGCAACGTCACCAACGACGCGATTTGCAACCGTCTTATTAGGGCAAGTGATATCGCGAGTTTTGTGCACAAAAGCCAAAGGACCGCCGCCTAAGCGCTGAGCCCACTGTTCTGCTACGCGAATACGACCAGCATCAGGAGACACGACAGTCACATTAGCAAGATCATCGCGGAAACGATCACGTACGTAATCAACCAAAACTGGCATAGCAATCAAGTGATCGACAGGACCGTCGAAGAATCCTTGAGACTGAGCTGCATGCAAATCGACGCTCATAATGCGATCAGCACCAGCAGTCTTTAGCAAATCAAACATCAAGCGGCAAGAAATAGGTTCGCGACCGCGATGCTTTTTATCTTGTCGAGAATAACCAAGCAACGGGCATACTGCAGTAATTGAACGAGCAGAAGCCCTCTTCAAAGCGTCAATCATAATTAACTGTTCCATAATGGACTTGTTAACAGGATCACTGTGGCTTTGAAGCACGAATACATCTGTACCACGCACAGATTGCGTATAGCGAACATACATTTCACCATTAGCAAAATCGTATGCCGTAGTTTCAAGTACATCAATTCCAAGCTGATCAGCTACATCACGAGCAAGCTTCGGATGTGCGCGACCGGTAACGAGAACAAGGTTTTTATCTGGCTTTCCTTCAAGGACGATGCTCACCATATCTCCAAACATTAGTTCGCTTTAATTCGCGAAATGAACATAATCAATACTAACTTTTTGCACAGACGATAAACGACAAGCCTACAAAATCAATAATTACGCACGATATAAACCATGCTTAACTATGTATTGAACTACTCCATCTGGAACTAAATACCACACCGGCTCACCATGCTCAGCTCGACGACGAACATCAGTAGAAGAAATAGACAATGCTGGAATCTCTAAAATATCAACCGGCAAATGCGTAGAATCACAATGAACCATATCGTCACAATTCGCTGCAATACCAGTATCATTCGTATGCATTTGGCGAGGCATTAACGGAGAATTAGAATCTGCTAACTTTTCTGGCCTCGAATAGCCAGGACGAGTAACAGCCACGAATCGAGCCAAATTCCACATTTCGCGCGCATTTTTCCATTGCATTATTTCAGCAATAGCGTCAGCTCCAGTAATAAAGAAAAGTTCCGCATCAGGATGTTGAGCACGTATATCTCGCAAAGTATCGATAGTATAAGTAACTCCAGGGCGATCAATATCAACCCTAGAAACAGTGAACTTTGGATTTGATGCTGTTGCAATAACAGTCATTAAATAACGATCTTCTGCATTCGTAACTTTTTTATCAAGCTTAAAAACAGGCCTACCGGTAGGAACGAAAATAACTTCGTCAAGATCATAAACCCAAGCAACTTCCGAAGCCGCAACCAAGTGACCATTGTGTATTGGATCGAATGTGCCGCCCATAATTCCAATGCGTTGACGTTCATGCACATTGCCACGAGCAGAAGTACGTTTATGAACTGAATTCACAACCGCAGGAGGAGCCGCTTCTTTACCAGTAAACGCGCCATGAAATAGGTCAGACATGCGACGTTCTGCATCTTCGTGAATTTCAGGACTCATTCGCTTCAGATTCCTTGTCTTCCACTTGAGTTTCATTCACTAATCCAGATGCAACATTTGCGCTATCCGGATTAATGTTGCCCATTTCTTCATCCCACTCATCTTTTACGACACGCTGGATTTCGGCAAAAGTTGGAAGAGGGAAATCTGGTTGATATGCACCACGAATTTTCGCTACAGATTCCGAAATTTTAGCAAGCATGGATGTCATGCCATCAATATCATGATCACGTTCTAATTCGCTAAACTTAATAATATTCTTTTCCATATTGCGAACATTTTTAAGAACATTATTAAACGAAGTTTCATCAGGAATAGTCACATCATTCGAATCAGAATCTGGCCAGCCCATCAACACTGCGTCAGCATACTCAAGCGATGAACGTTGCGATGCAGAAGCAATACCATCTTCAATTTGCACCAAAAAAACATATCGCACAATGGACAAACGTTCAGCAGCAATATCAAGCGCTTCAGCTGTACTCAAATTCACGTCATTATTAGGCATACTCTTACCTTACCGCCACGTAACTATTAAAACCAGTACTACTCGCGTATCTGCCCATCTCCGTAGCCGATCCATTTGGTTGTTGTCATTTCAAGCAAACCCATAGGGCCTCTCGCATGCAATTTTTGCGTAGAAATACCAAGTTCTGCGCCGAAACCAAATTCGCCACCATCCGTAAAGCGCGTTGAAGCATTTACCATAACTACAGCGGAATCAACACTTGCAATAAAACTTTGAATAGTTGAATAATCTTCAGCAATAATGGTTTCAGTATGGCCAGTAGAATATTTCGCAATATGAGAAGCTGCATCAGTATAATCATCTACAACTTTCACACCCATATTCAGCGACAAATATTCTCGCTTCCAATCTTCCTCAGTGGCACGCTCAAGCTGCAATCTTTGAATATTAGCGGATTGCAAAATATCGTAAGATTTATCGTCTGCATGTAAAATTACATTATGCTCAGCTAAAGCAGCAGCGATTTTTGGCAAAAATTCTTGCGCAACAGCTTTATGCACTAATAATTTTTCAGCAGTATTGCACACGCCCACTCGTTGCGTTTTTGCATTAATAATAATAGGTATAGCTTTTTTAACATCAGCGCTTTTATCTACATAAATATGTACGTTTCCAGCTCCAGTCTCAATAACAGGGACCGTAGATTCTTGAACAACTGCTGCAATAAGATTTGCGCTACCTCTAGGCACAAGCACATCAATATGACCGTGAGCATGCATCATTGACGTAGCTCCGTCTCTTCCTAAATCATCAACAGACTGAATCAAATCAGCACTAAAGTTAGAATTTTTAAGAACCGATTGTATAACTTCAATACTCGCCTGATTCGTATGGAGAGCCGCGCTTCCACCACGCAAAATCGCAGCATTTCCAGATTTAATACACAAAGCAGCTACATCAATAGTTACGTTTGGACGAGCTTCGTAAATCATTCCCATAACGCCCATTGGAACTCGAATTTGCGAAAGTTTAATGCCATTAGGAAGAGTGTATCCGCGAACAACCTCTCCTACAGGATCTTGCAATTGTGCAATTTTTCGCACGCTTTTTGCAGAAGCTTGGATTCGCTCTTCGTCAAATTTAAGCCTGTCGAGCTTTCCAGCATCCATTCCTTTAGCTTCAGCTTCTTTAAGATCTTTTTTGTTAGCCTCAGCAATATTTGAAGCTGAAGATTCTAAGGCATCTGCCATTTTTTCGAGAAGCGCATTTTTTGCGCGAGTGTCTGCATGAGCAAAATTACGCCACGCTTTGCGCGCACAATCCGCACGAGCATTCACTAAATCATCAACAGACAACGTTTCCCCCTATAGATTATTTGCCTAATCGCCAATTAATTAATAGTAAAACAAAAGCATTTATACATATGAGATTAGCACACGCCCATTCGCCCAGCGCTTCAGGTACCATAATTTGATATAAGTTGTGTAAATAATTTACATAAATAATCTATGTAAGTAAAAAATATTCTCTATAAACAGACGGTTACGGAGTTATTATGGCATCAGATACAACTATTTTCCATAGCACTCGTTCGCTTAAGCCAACATGCACTTCAAAAGAAGCAATACGTAAAGGAATTGCTGAAGATGGCGGATTATTTGTAGCCGATAGCCTTGGTAGCGAGCGTTACGATATTTCTAAATTGCAAGGCAAATCGTATCAAGAAATTGCGCAAGATATTTTACAACTGTTACTGCCAGATTATACTTCAGAAGAGCTTTCTTCTTGCATTAAACTGGCATACGGCAATCAATGGGCTAATAACGCTATTACTCCACTTCAGCAGCTTGGAAACACTAGCGATTTTGTTATGGAACTTTTCCATGGTCCTACTTGCGCGTTTAAAGACGTTGCTTTGCAAATGTTGCCACAATTAATGTCTCGCACTAAAACTCAACACGAGAACGAATCTGATATTGAAAAAAGCGTTATGATTCTAACTGCAACTTCTGGAGATACAGGTAAAGCTGCTTTGGCTGGTTTTGCTGATGTTCTAGGCACTTCTATGGTTACTTTTTATCCAGAAGGAAAAGTTAGCCGCGTTCAAGAATTGCAAATGACTACGCAGGTGGGCGAAAATGTGAAAGTTTGCGCAGTTCGAGGCAATTTTGACGATGCTCAAACTGGCGTAAAACAGATTTTCACCAATAGTGAGCTTAATAAAAATATTGAAGAATCTGCGAATACTGAATTGTCTTCTGCTAATTCAATAAATGTTGGACGACTCGTGCCGCAAGTCGTGTACTATTTTGCGGCTTATAAGCAACTTGTTGAGCGTAAAGCAATAGCTCTTGGAGATGAAGTTGAGTTTTGCGTACCAACCGGCAATTTTGGCGATATTCTTGCTGGATATTACGCAAAAATGCTTGGTCTTCCTGTAAAACATCTTATTGTTGCAAGCAATAGCAATAATGTTTTGTTTGATTTTTTGGTAAGCGGCACTTATAACCGTCAGCGCTCATTCCATCACACTGTTGCTCCTTCTATGGATATTTTGGTTTCTTCTAATTTGGAACGAATGCTTTATTACATGTGCGATAAAGACACGCGTTTAATACAAATGCTTATGAACGATTTACAGCAGTGGGGCGCTTTTGAGATTCCAGAAAATGTGCTTGCAAAGATTCGCTCACTGTTTGGCTGCGGTTGGGCAAATGAAGATCAAATTCGCGAAGCTATTTATGACTGCTGGAACAAGTACAAGTATGTGATCGACCCACATACTGCTTGCGGATTCTTCGTTATGCAAAATATTCCACATGACGAAAGCACACCTAGAGTATTGCTAAGCACTGCAAGCCCATACAAATTCCCTCGCGTTGTTGCTGAAGCTTTGAATATTGAGCATGTGCAAGATATGAATGATTTCAAATGCATGGACGCTCTTAGTAAAGCTACAGGAACTAAAGCTCCAAGCATGCTTAGAAATCTTGAAAATAAAACTCCACGCTTTAATGATGTTATTAATGTTGAAGATATGCCTGAGTATGTTTTAGCTCAAGCGCATAATTTCGCAAAATAATCATAAAGTTTTAAGCGAAAGAGGCTGGTTTACTTGTATAATCCAGCCTCTTTTACTATTCATTCGTTATTACTTTCGAATAAAGCTGCATACACTTCGTTAATAACGTTTAAATCATGACCTTTTCTTGCAGCTGCTGCGAAAAATCTTCGTCTTCGAACTAAAGGCTCAAGATTTCTCGTGCGCGAAGCCGTTTTGCGACCGAGTTCCCACGCTGCTTCAGTGAATACTCCAGAGTTTTGAGCAGAAGCTACATTTTGTGAAATAGCAGCAGGATCAACATTTTTACGCTGCAATTCCATTCGAGTAGCTCTAGCACCAAGAAGCCTCACTGCGCAAGAGCGAATCACCATTTGAGCGTATTGATTGTCATCAAGAAGATGCAATTCAAGCAAGCGATGAATAACCGCGTCAACAGCAACTTCCGTATAACCTTTTTCTTTAAGCCTTTTGCGCATGTTCATCACAGAGCGAGGAGCATAATCTAAAAGCCTTAAAGCAGCTTCCCTGCAATCATCTTCACTACTATTGCAAAGTTCGTCGCTTAAATCACTTACTTTAGCGTTTTTTACATACGGCATGTTTTTTGTATTATTTTTTGCGCTTAAAAGTACTGACTTATGCGATATTTTTTTGCGAGTATGTGTCACTACACTATTACTTTCGTCATTTTCTTCAGCACGCTCTACTGGATGATCGCGAAGAAAATTCTCTACACTAATAGGCATATTGCATTCGCTTTACACTGTAATCTTATTATTACTTCGATTCGGATGACTTTTGTGCAGAATTTTTAGCTACAGAATCATCATCGAATTGATCTAGTTCAGAATCTTCAGCGAATTGATCTTCAGGATGCATTAAACCTAACGAAGCTTTGACTTTTTCGCTAATTTCTTCAGTAATAGCTGGATTATCTTTCAAGAATTTACGGACGTTTTCACGACCTTGTCCAAGCTGCTCACCTTCATAAGTAAACCAAGAACCAGATTTCTTAATAACTTCAGCTTGCAGTCCCATATCGATAACAGAACCTTCAGTCGAGATACCTTCTCCGTAAAGAACATCAAACTCAGCAGTTTTGAAAGGCGGAGCCATTTTATTCTTGACAATCTTAACTTTAGTTCGGTTGCCAACAGCTTCTTCGCCCTCTTTAATAGTAGAAACTCTGCGAATATCCATACGCACAGACGCATAGAACTTCAAAGCTTTACCACCAGTGGTAGTTTCAGGATTACCAAAGAATACGCCAATTTTTTCACGAAGCTGATTAATAAAAATAGCAGTAGTGCCAGCTTGTGAAAGAGCACCAGTCATCTTACGCAACGCCTGACTCATTAAGCGAGCTTGTAAGCCCACATGACTATCTCCCATATCGCCATCGATTTCAGCTTTAGGAACTAATGCCGCTACAGAATCAACAACAATAACATCTAACGCACCAGAACGAATAAGCATATCAGCAATTTCCAATGCCTGCTCACCATTATCTGGCTGAGAAACAATAAGAGCATCCGTGTCTACTCCAAGCTTTCGCGCATAGACAGGATCCAACGCATGCTCAGCATCAATAAATGCCGCTACCCCACCATTTTTTTGAGCATTTGCAACAATATGCAAAGCAAGAGTTGTTTTACCAGAAGACTCAGGACCGTAGACTTCAACTATTCGCCCTCTAGGAACACCGCCAATCCCCAAAGCAGTGTCCAACGCTAATGAACCAGTAGGAATAACTTCTACATCTTGCATAGGTCTATCACCTAAGCGCATTGCAGAACCTTTTCCATATTGTCGTTCAACATTGGCTAAAGCAGTTTCTAACGCTGCTTGGCGACGTGGATCTGTTTTATCCGCATCAATAAGGCGATTAACACTGCCTTTACTTTTTGTTTGCGCCATGTATGCTACTCCTTTCGCATGCCGTTATGTATCGAACGACCTTAGTTCCATACTAGATTCAAGTACAAGCATTTTTGTGCAATGTGGATAAAACATTTAATCCAAGCACTTAAACACTTAACTCAGCTTAAATCATCACGACAAACATAAGTATACTACATATGCGAACATTTGTTCGATAGCGCGTGTCTTGATTACACCCCAACTACTTACAATCTTCGACATAAGCAATCAAGTCATTAGCTATTCTCAATAACTGAAATACAGTAGATTCGCGAACTTCTTGACGACTGCCAGATAATCTCAATTCAAAAACAAAAGCAGCACTTGATGGCGCAATTTTAGTTACGCTTTGACTTTCGATTTGAGCAAAATCATAATCATAGACGTTACTCACACAGCCATTTTCAAGTTCTTTACGAGCTACATCTTTAACAGAATCCATAACATCACTAACTTGAGGCAAAAATATTCCAACATAAACTAAACCTGCTGGTTTATTACCATCAGGACCAGGACCTGCAACACCAGTTGTAGACAAGCCAATAATAGGAAAATTTGCACAACACTCACAATCTTCCTCATACGCCCATCCACTGCCACGATATATTTGAGCAGCTCCAATCGCCATTTGAAAAGCAACATCCTGGTAAACCGCGCCTTCAGATTGTAAAAGATTAGAATTTACGCCAAGAATTTTGGATTTAGCATGAATATCATAAGTGACAGCAGATCCACAAAAAACTCGTGACGCACCAGGAACAGAAACAAAAGCATCAGCCAAAAGCCCGCCAGTTAACGACTCTGCTGAAGCAATATGCATTCCTTTAATAAAACTTTTTTCCAATAGATCCGCAGCTAAAGAAACTGTATTAAAACCTGAAGAATTATTCATAATACGCTCGATATGATTGTAGCTTACGATTTTCCAAAACATAAACCCTTTAGGGATAATCTATGAAAAACCGTAAGCTACAAACAAGAAGTTTAACTCGTTATATTTTATTTACTTCACAGGAGACAAAGGCACTGCATTTTTTGCATCATCAACTTGAGATTCGCTATTTGAAGAACCCTCAAAGAAAGCACTATAGACATACAAAACTGCAGAATAGAAAGCAAAGCCCAAAGAAATACCAAGCAAGCCAAAAGCAACTGCATAGTAAGAAACCATCCAAGAAGGCAATGGATTAGCATGAAGAGTTGCAACAAGAGGTGCAATAATCATTGCAATACCAATCGACTGCGTAAGAGTCTTATATTTTCCTGCAGAGGATGCAGCAATTACCCTTCCACGAACATGAACAACATAAATTCGCACAAGAGTAATGGCAATTTCGCGAATCATGAACAAGATGGTTATCCACCAATAAATTTCGCCGAAAACAGAAGCAATAATAAGCGCAGCTAAAATAAGAATTTTATCCGCAATTGGATCAAGCAACTTACCTAATTCTGTAACCTTATGATATTTACGAGCCATCCACCCGTCAAGCTTATCCGTAGAAGCAGCTACAACAAACAGCACAAACGCAGCCCAACGCAACGAAACTGAATCAAAACCCCATATACCTGCTTTCAAATATAAAACAATAAAAACAAGCGAAAGCAAAATACGGATATAAGTCACAATATTCGGAGCATAATTCCAGCCAACAAAAAATGATGACTTAGCTTTTTTCTTCATACACATAACCTTCATTCTACTGCAAAGTAAAAACTTCTAGCACATCACACAACTTGGTACTGCACATAACAATACAATATCTTATAACGAATCTGACTCACCACGAATAAAAGCCAAAACTTTTGGCAAATCTTCCGGCTGAACCAAAACTTCGCGAGCTTTAGAACCTTCAGAAGGTCCCACTACTCCTCGAGATTCAAGCAAATCCATCAATCGACCTGCCTTTGCAAAGCCAACGCGCAACTTGCGCTGAAGCATTGAAGTAGAGCCAAATTGCGAGCTAACAACAAGCTCTGCAGCCTGAAGCAACTCATCCATATCGTCGCCAATATCGCTAGTTTTAAGCTTGCTTTGAGCTTGAGCATCAGCTTTTTGAGCCATTTGCTCAATATCTTCACGATACTTTGGCTTGCGCTGCGTGCGAACATACTCAACAGCCTTACGAATTTCAGATTCACTCACCCACGAACCCTGCACACGCTGAGGCTTAGCAGCACCCATTGGAAGGAACAAAGCGTCACCTTGACCAATCAAAGTTTCCGCACCAACAGTATCGAGAATAACCCTTGAATCAGTAGCAGACGAAGTAGCAAAAGCCAAACGAGAAGGAATATTTGCTTTAATCAGGCCTGTTACAA
Source organism: uncultured Gardnerella sp. (assembly GCA_947289115.1). Classification (GTDB taxonomy): domain Bacteria; phylum Actinomycetota; class Actinomycetes; order Actinomycetales; family Bifidobacteriaceae; genus Bifidobacterium. The sequence goes on along the minus strand of CAMYPG010000003.1, from coordinate 10,481 downwards.
CATCAACAGACGGACGCTGAGTAGCTAGAACCAAATGCACACCTGCAGCTCGAGCAAGCTGAGTAATACGCTGAATAGAACTTTCCACATCGTTCTTAGCAACCATCATCAAATCAGCCATCTCATCTACAACCACAAGTAAATACGGGTATGGAGCAACTTTTCGCTCAGATCCAGCCGGAGCATGAACCTTTCCTTCACGAACAGCCTTGTTGAAATCTTTAACATGACGGAAACCAAAGAATTGCAAGTCGTCGTAGCGAGCATCCATCTCTTTAACAACCCACTCAAGAGCCTGCGCAGCCTTCTTAGGATCCGTAATAATCGGAGTAAGCAAATGCGGAATGCCAGCATAAGCAGAAAGCTCCACGCGCTTAGGATCGACCATAATCATGCGAACTTGTTCAGGAGTTGCTCTCATAATAATCGAAGTAAGCATTGAATTAATAAAACTCGACTTACCAGAGCCGGTAGCGCCCGCAACAAGCAAATGCGGCATTTTATCGAGAGCTGCAGTTACGAAATGACCTTCAACATCTTTTCCAACGCCTGTAAGCATAGGATTAGGGTCATTCATAGCTTTTTGCGAGCGCAGAACATCTCCCAAATGCACAATTTCGCGGTCGACGTTTGGAATTTCAATACCAATAGCAGACTTTCCTGGGATTGGCGACAAAATACGCACATCCGTGCTAGCTACAGCGTATGCAATATTTTTTTGCAAATTCGTAACTTTTTCAACTTTTACACCAGGACCAAGCTCAACCTCGTACTGCGTAACAGATGGTCCTCTAAGGAATCCAATAACGTGAGCGTCGACGTCAAATTGCTCAAAAGTAGAAGTTAGCGCACGAATAACGTTATCGTTTGCTTGAGTTCTCGCAACATGAGGCTTGCCATAAGCCAAAAGATTCAAATCAGGGAGCTTGTAAGGTTCAGAGGAAGAATCAAAAGAAGGCTCATTATTATTGCCAGCACCATTTTCACTGTCGGTAGCATTTTCATTATCTGAATCTTCCTGATCACTGCGATATTGATCCATACGTTCAGCTGGAATACTTGACCATGGATCGTTTGCAGATAAAGAGGAATCACTCATAGGAGCTTTTGGCAATATTTCTTCAGGAACAGGCTTTGATGAAGATGAAACACTTCTAGGTGTAAGTCGACTCGAATTATTATCAGCATTTTCAAATTGGGAATTATTTGAAGCATTATTATCGGAAGAGCTGCTCACAGTTCTTGCTTTACGAGGTTCAACTCTTTCAAGATTATCTGCACTATTACCGTGAGAAGCAGCATGCGAAAATGCATCATCGCCAGCGTATTCGTCAAGCAATTCCCCATTATTATTGCTGTTTTTACGCTTAAAGAATGATTTAAACAGTTTCAATACAGAAGACATTTGAGAAGATCTGCTATTATTTTTAGGCGATTCTTCATTGTGAGTTGGCACATCATCTGCAAATTCCAAAGAATTGGTTTTGCTGTCAGAATTATCTTCTGCAGAGTTTCCTAAATCTTCAGAAGACTTTTTACTGTTATATTTAGCAAAAATAGTAGCAACACTTTGAGCTATATCAGTTACATGAAGGCGAGCAATCATTAATATCGAAAAAATAGCAGCTACTACAAAAATAATAATTGCAAAAATACGAGAAAGACCCCACGATAGCGGAGATCCGAGCACAAAACCTAATAACCCACCTGACTTCTGTACAGTGTCTAAATTAAACGCTTTTCCGCGAGGTGCAGAAGAAATATCAAGAATTGAGCAAACAGACAACAATAGAATAATAAATCCGCTAATAACACGAGGATTACCAGAGCCAGCTCCACTGTTACGCATCAACCTAAAAGCAACAACGCTTAACCACACAGGCAGAACAACGCTCATAATTCCAAGCAAACTAGAAGACACAAAATGGAGACCTACTCCAATAAACCCACTAACTCTAAACCATTCTGATGCGCAGAACAAAATCGCAAGAACAAGCATAACGAAGCACAAACCATCCCTGCGATATGCCTCATCGTATTCTCCAACACCAAAAAACGAGCGCACTAACTTTCCTAAAGTTCTAGGCACAAACAGGAGAATTGTCTCCCACAATGGTTCACTAGGTGAAGCCTTACCAGCCATAAATACTCCTTCTGTGCATTACTTCATTGCGCACGCACAATTTAAGTCGGGAAACACCCTAACCATATCAGTTTACCCTATGTACTGTTCGGCTTGAAGGGTTACAAAACTAACAAAAAACGGCTGGTCAATTACCAGCCGTTTAAGTGGGGTGGCTAACGCGGCTTGAACGCGCGACCTTCTGAACCACAATCAGATGCTCTACCGACTGAGCTATAGCCACCATGCGCGTGAAAACATACATAATCACACAACAAAGGGATACTATACACGATTTTCTAGATTTCCGCCAGAGCAACACACTTCGGCGCGTCGTAGTAGCAACATCAATTATTCGACAATGGCAAATGCAACAATGGGTGTATGAGTTTTTCTGAGCAAAATCAACGCATTTTTGGCGTAACTGCAAATAGCAACAACACGACAGCACTTCTTCTTGGCTCAGGCGAGCTTGGCAAGGAAATTGCGATTGAGCTTATGCGATTAGGCGCGCGAGTATGCGCTGCCGATAGCTACAAAAACGCTCCTGCAATGCAAATAGCTCACGAATACCACGTGCTAGATATGTCGAATCCGCAAGAATTGCAAGAACTTATTTCAAATGTGAATCCTGACATTATTATCCCAGAAGTTGAAGCTATTGCTACTGAAGTTTTGAAAGATGCTGCTAAAAAGAATATTCAAGTCGTTCCTAGCTCAGATATTGCCGCGATTGCAATGGATCGCGAGCGCTTGCGTAGAATTGCGCACGAAGATTTAGGACTGCCTACTACACCGTATTGTTTCGCTTCATCTTATGAAGAGTTAGAGGATGGAGCTAAAAAAGTTGGCTATCCTTGTGTAGTTAAACCTGTTATGAGCTCTTCTGGTCATGGTCAGTCAATAGTTCGTAGTTCTGAAAATTTGCTCGCAGCTTGGAATGAAGCTCAGCATGGCAGGCGTGCAGCAGCTGGGCATGAAAATGAGTGTTCACGCGTTATTGTTGAAGCTTTAGCTCCGCTTGATTATGAGCTTACAGTACTTACAATAAGCTCTTGCGCAGGAATTACTACTTGTGAGCCGATCGCTCAGTGTCAGCAAGACGGAGACTATAGAGAATCTTGGCAGCCTGCAAATATTCCTGAATCGATCCGCACTAATGCGAAAGATATTGCAAAGCGTGCTGTAGAAGGTTTGACTGATATTGCGCAAGAAGCTGGCGAAACAGGTTGGGGCATTTATGGAGTCGAACTATTTGTATTAAAAGATGGCTCACTGTTATTTAACGAGCTTTCACCTCGCCCACACGATACTGGCATGGTAACTATGATTTCACAGCATTACAGTGAATTCGCATTACACGCATTGGCTATTTTGGGAGTCCCAATTACAGCTAACTATACTGAACTTTCTTTGAAAAATAATGAAGTTGCAGCAAGTCACGCAATTGTTATTAAAGCGGAAGGATCTGTTGGATTTACGAATATTGCTCAAGCTTTGCAATCTGGCGAAAATCATCGATGCAACTTGCGTATTTTTGCTAAGCCTTCTGTACATGGTCACAGACGCATGGCAGTTTCTTTAGCTACTGGATTAACGCAGGAAGAAGCTAGAGAAAATGCGACACGCATCGCTATGTCGCTAAAAACTATACAAACGAATGCTTAGATACATTGAGAATTAAGGCATAAGAGTTAAAAAAGATAATAATTTACAGTATGCACGAAGGGAAATTTTGTAGGTAACAATTGTTACGCTAATCGTGCTGGCAAAGGTCAGGTAAACCTACAAATATTGTTGGTTTGCGCCTACAACTGTGAATGCACATAAGAGAGGGCATATCATGGAAAAACTTGAGAAGTTGTACGAAGGCAAAGCCAAAAAACTGTATGCTACCGATGACACCAATGTGCTATGGGTTGAATACATGAACCAGGCAACAGCTGGTAACGGTCTGAAGAAAGCTCAGATTGCAGGTAAAGGCAGTTTAAATAACCGGATTACTTCGTTACTATTCCATTTACTTGAGGCGCGCGGCGTAAAAAGCCACTTCCTCGGACGAATTTCCGATACTGAACAACTTGTAAAGCGTATGCGCATGTTCCCACTGGAAATTATTATGCGAAATACTGCTGCAGGTTCTTTTGCAAAACGTTATAACGTTAAAGAAGGAACACCTTTAAAGAAGCCATTGTTGGAGTTCTGCGTAAAGTCCGATGAGCTTGGTGATCCATTTATCAATCCTGAAGGCGTTGTGGCTCTTGGATTAGCAACAGATGAAGAAATAGCAGAAGTCACTCGTCAAGCTCATGCTGTTAACAATGCTTTGTTGGATATTTTCTCAAAGATTGATGTTCAGCTTGTCGACTTCAAGATTGAAGAGGGCGTGGACGCCGAAGGAAATGTTCTTCTCGCTGATGAAATAACTCCTGATACTTGCAGACTTTGGGATAAGCGCAATGCTGGTACGAATGAGGTAAGCCATTTGGACAAGGACTTGTTCAGACGCGATTTAGGCGACATCATTCCTGCTTATGAAGAGATTTACGATAGGCTTGCATCTTTAGCTCAAAGCGAAGGCTTGGATGTCTCTGTGCGCAAACCTGACGATTGCGTAGAACGATAATGATTGTTGTGGCTCGTACCTTTAGGGGTGCGAGCCACATGCATTCTTAATGTGATTTTGAATAATTTAATATTTATAATTTAAAACCAATACAACAATAAACACTGCATTCATACCGCACATTCAACAAGGTAGGTTTCTCGTGGTATTTCGCGTATATGTGGAAAAACGCACTGGTTTTGACGTTCAAGCGCAACAGCTTTTACATGAGCTTAGGGAGATTCTTGGCATAAGCGCGATTACTTCCGCAAGAATTATTAACCGTTATGACGTTGAAGGTATCAGCAAAGATTTATTCGACAATGCTGTGCAAACAGTATTAAGCGAACCTCCAGTTGATAATACTTACGATTACTTGCCTATTGAAACCGACGAGCACGTATTTGCTGTAGAATTTTTGCCTGGTCAATTCGATCAGCGTGCGCAATCTGCTAGCGAATGCATTCAACTTATTAGTCAAGGCGAACGCCCAACAGTGCGCACTGCTAGAGTAATCGCTTTAAAAGGTGATCTTGACGAAAAAGCACTAAACGATATTAAACACTACGTTATTAATCCTGTTGAAGCGCGAGAAGCTTCACTTGATGAGGTAAAAAGTTTACAGCGAGAAGCAGTTGTACCATCTGATGTAGAAGTAATTAGCTCATTTAACGATTTAAACGAAGCTGGATTACAAGACTTTATTAATACTCGCGGTTTGGCAATGGATTTGGCTGACGCAAAGTTCTGCCAGAAGTATTTCCGTGAAGAACATAGAAATCCTACTATTACAGAAATTCGCGTTATTGATACGTACTGGTCCGACCACTGCCGTCACACGACTTTTGGCACCGAGCTTACAGATATTTCTATTGACGATAACACTGTTCAAGAAGCATTTAGCCGTTATCTTGATTTGCGAAAAGAACTAAATCGCGAAAATAAGCCTGTTTGCCTTATGGATATGGCAACTATTGGCGCAAAATACTTAAAGCATACCGGCGAGCTTAAAAATTTGGACGAGTCAGAAGAAATCAACGCTTGCACAGTAAAAGTTAAAGTGGACGTAAACGGTCACGACGAAGATTGGCTATTCCTGTTTAAAAACGAAACACATAATCATCCTACAGAGATTGAGCCTTTCGGTGGAGCTGCAACTTGCATTGGTGGCTGCATCCGCGATCCTCTTTCTGGACGCTCTTACGTGTATCAAGCAATGCGCGTAACTGGTGCTGCAGATCCACGCACGCCTATTAGCGAGACTTTAAACGGTAAGCTTCCACAGCGAAAAATCGTAACTTCTGCCGCCGCAGGATACTCTTCTTACGGAAATCAAATTGGTTTAGCTACTGGCGAAGTGCATGAACTTTATCATCCGGGTTATGTTGCAAAACGTATGGAGGTTGGTGCGGTTGTTGCCGCTACCCCAGCCGACCATGTGCGCAGAGAAACTCCAGCTCCTGGCGATGTGATTATTCTTCTTGGCGGACGCACTGGTAGAGATGGCATTGGCGGCGCAACTGGCGCTTCTAAAGCTCAAGATGTTGAAAGTATTGAAGAGTGCGGAGCTGAAGTTCAAAAAGGTAATGCTCCTATTGAGCGAAAACTGCAACGACTTTTCCGACGCAAGGATGCTTGTCAACTTATTAAGCGTTGCAACGATTTCGGCGCTGGCGGCATTTCTGTCGCAACTGGCGAAATTGCCGACGGCTTAACTATTAATCTCGACAAAGTTTCTAAAAAGTACGAAGGTCTCGACGGCACTGAGCTTGCTATTTCTGAATCTCAAGAGCGCATGGCTGTCGACGTTGCATCAAGTGATGCTGAAGAATTTTTGAAGTATGCTCGTGAAGAAAATCTTGAAGCAGAAATAATAGCGACTGTTACTGAAGAAGCACGAATGCGAATGACTTGGCGTGGAAAAACCATTGTTGACTTAAGCCGCGCATTCTTGGCTTCTAATGGCGCTGCAAAACAGCAGATATTGCATATTGAAAGTGGAGAATCTTACGAAACTCCATGGCAGAATCAGTCAGATTTGCCGTTAGAAAAGCGCATGCATAACTTAGTTTCGGATATTAATATTGCTTCAAATAAAGGCTTATCTGAACGATTTGATTCTACTATTGGCGCTGCTACTGTGCTTATGCCTTTTGGCGGTCGTCGCCAGCTTACTCCTGCTCAAGCCATGGTTGCTAAATTCCCAGTATTTGGCGAAACAAACACAGCTTCCGCAATGGCTTGGGGATTTAATCCGTATTTGATGGAAAAGAATCAGTTTACTGGAGCTTATGTTGCGGTTGTTGAATCATTGGCAAAGCTAGCAGCTAGCGGTTTCACTCGCGAACGTGCTTACTTGAGTTTGCAAGAATATTTTGGCAAGCCTCACGATATTCCAGAGCGTTGGGGAAAGCCAGCTGCAGCAGTTCTTGGTGCTTTAAGTGCACAACTTGATTTTGGCGTTGGAGCTATTGGCGGCAAGGATTCCATGAGCGGCAGTTTTGAGAATCTGGATGTGCCACCAACTTTGATTTCGTTTGCTGTTTCTACTGGAGATGCACGTTTAACTGTTTCACCTGAATTTAAGGGTGTAAATCATAAAGTTATACGTATTGCTCCGAAGTATAAATCCGACGGAATTACTCCAGAAAAAGAAAGCTTCCTGAAAGCACTAGAAATTGTAGAAAATATTACGAAAAACAAGCAAGCTCTTGCTATATCTACTCCTAGCTACGGTGCTAGTGCAGAAAGCTTATTCAAAATGACGCTTGGAAATCATATTGGTCTTAAATTATTCAACAATTTAAGCGACGATGATTTATTTAAGCCAGCATATGGAAGCTTCTATGTTGAGCTTAAAGAAGACGCTGAAGTTCCGTCTTTAGCTAACACAAGCTTGGTTGACGTTGAGCTTGTTGGCGAAACAACTGAAAATTACGTAATTACTTCATCAAATGGCGAAGAAATTGATTTAAGTGATTTGCAAAAGGTTTGGGAAAGCGAACTTTCCTCAATCTTCTCATATAAAAAGCCTGGCGAGATTGTAGAAACTATTAATAACGAAACTAATGTTCCTACTACAGACCGCATGCACACAGGAAAACTAAAGCCGCTTTCGCATCCTCGCGTTATTATCCCAGTTTTCCCTGGAAATAATTGCGAATACGATACTCAAGCTGCTTTTGAAAAAGCTGGAGCAGACGCTCATACGCTTATTATTAATAATTTAAGCGCAAAAGATATTGCACAATCAGCTGAGAAATTGGTTGAAGAGATTAAAAAGAGTCAAATTGTAATGATTCCAGGAGGCTTCTCCGGAGGCGATGAGCCGGACGGTTCTGCGAAATTCATTACAGCATTCTTTAGGAATCCAGCAGTAACAGACGCAGTTCGTGACTTGCTTAATAATCGTGACGGTTTAATGCTTGGAATTTGCAATGGCTTCCAAGCGCTTATTAAGCTTGGTCTTGTGCCTTTTGGTGACATTATCCCAATAAATTCCGAATGCCCAACTCTTACCTACAACACTATTGGCAGACACCAAAGTAGGATTGTTCGCACTAGAGTTGCTTCAAATCTTTCACCATGGTTAGCAAATACGCAAGTTGGAGACATGCATACTGTTGCAATTTCTCATGGAGAAGGTCGCTTTATTGCAACGCCAGAAGTTATGGAAAAGCTTATTAACAACGGCCAAGTAGCTACGCAATACGTTGATAGCAATGGCGTTCCAAGCATGAGTTTGAATGTGAATCCAAACGGATCGATTATGTCCGTTGAAGGAATTACCAGCCCAGATGGTCGAGTTTTTGGAAAAATGGGACATTGCGAGCGCGCAGGTCGTGACTTGTATGTCAATATTCCTGATTTCCACGAGCAACCATTGTTTGAAGCTGGCGTTGAATATTTCACTGCATGAGCTTTAGTTTACAGTTGCAAGACTTGTATCAAAATAACTACAAAATTCGACGATTACAATCATCGATTATTAGGGGGTATGAATGTCTGCAGAACTTGAAGATATTCACGAAGAATGCGGCGTATTTGGTGTGTGGGGTCATCAAGATGCAGCTAGGCTGACATATTTTGGACTTCATGCGCTACAGCATCGAGGACAAGAAGGTGCCGGCATTGTATCTAACAACAATGGCAAATTGCATGGGTATCGCGGATTGGGATTGCTAACTCAAGTATTTAGCAATGAACAAGTTATGAATCGTCTTACTGGAAACAGGGCTATCGGTCACGTGCGATATGCTACTGCAGGTTCTGGAAGCGTTGATAACATTCAGCCTTTCCTATTCCGTTTCCACGATGGAGACGTAGCTCTTGCTCATAACGGAAATTTGACAAATTGCACTAGCCTACGTAATTCCTTGGAAGATAAAGGCTCAATATTCCACTCAAATTCTGATACTGAAATATTGATGCATTTGATTCGCCACTCCAGTAAAGCAACTTTTATGGATCGCCTAAAAGAAGCTTTACAAACTGTTCATGGCGGTTTTGCTTACTTATTACTTACTCAAGATGCACTAATCGGAGCGACTGATCCAAATGGTTTCCGCCCTCTTTCGCTTGGTCGTATGAAGAACGGCGCATACGTGCTCGCTTCTGAAACTTGTGCGCTTGATATTGTGCGAGCAGAGTTTATTCGCGATATTGAGCCTGGCGAAATCATTGTTATTAATGACGATGGCTACACTATTGAGCAATATACGAAGCATGTACAGCATGCAGTATGCTCAATGGAATTTATTTATTTCGCTCGCCCAGATTCTAATATTTACGGTATTAATGTTCATTCTGTGCGAAAGCGTATGGGTGCGCGTTTGGCTAAAGAATCTCCTGTTGAAGCAGATATGGTTATTGGAGTACCTAATTCTTCACTTTCTGCTGCTGCAGGATACGCTGAAACAAGCGGAATTCCAAACGAAATGGGATTGATTAAAAACCAATATGTTGCACGCACTTTTATTCAACCGACACAAGAATTACGCGAGCAAGGCGTTCGTATGAAACTTTCTGCTGTTCGTGGTGTGGTTGCAGGAAAACGCGTTATCGTTATTGACGATTCGATTGTTCGCGGAACTACTTCTAAGCGCATTGTGCAATTGCTTCGAGAAGCTGGCGCTAAAGAAGTGCATATGCGTATTTCTTCCCCTCCGCTTAAATATCCTTGCTTCTACGGTATCGATATTCAAACTACGAAGGAACTTATTGCAGCAAAGCATTCAGTTGAAGAAATTCGCGAGTATATCGATGCTGATTCCTTAGCATTTTTGTCTTTAGATGGATTAGTCGAGTCGATTGGATTAAAAAAGCCTGCTCCTTATGGCGGTTTGTGCGTTGCTTACTTTAATGGCGACTACCCTACTGCACTAGACGATTATGGCGAAGAATTCTTGGCTTCCCTTACTCCTGAAGAACGCGAACATTTGCAAGAAGTAAGGAAGCACAGTAAATATTCACACGAAAATCTTATATAACTTAATAACTTGATTATTTATTAATTAAATTGTTCATTGCAATTTATAAATAAAACTTAAGAAAATACTTATAACATTGTTACGAAAGGAACCAATATGCCACACGCATATGAAGAAGCTGGCGTAAGCGTAGAAGCAGGATACGAAGTAGTACGTCGTATTAAATCTCATGTAAATCGCACAAAGCGCCCAGGCGTTGTAGGTGGCATTGGCGGATTTGGCGGCTTATTTGATTTGGCATCTCTTGGTTACAAAGAGCCAGTGC
>CAMYPG010000002.1 GCA_947289115.1 uncultured Gardnerella sp. | reverse complement strand
TGATGATGGGTATCTTTCTTGGCATGGAACAATTCGTCGCCGTATTGATGGTGTGGTTTCTGCTTTAGAAGAGAATGGAATAGCTCCACTGGTCGATAAGAAAAATGTTATTGAAGTGCCATGTACTCGTACTGGAGGAGAAGAAGCTTTTGCACAAATAAAACAAAATAATTCTGTATTACCAACTGCATTCATCTGTTTTAGTGATGTTATTGCGTTTGGAGTAATGGACGCTGCTAGACAGTCTGGTTTACAAATCCCACGCGATATTTCTGTTACAGGCTTTGATGATATAGATGAGTCTGCATGTAGTAATCCACCGTTGACAACAGTTAAACAACCTGTCACAACTAAAGGACGTTTAGCTGCTGAATATATAGTAGAGACTTTGAATGCTGGGTATGAACGAGCATCATCCCGTCACGTATGTCTACCTATTACTGTGCTGCTGCGTGAGTCAATTGGCCCAGCAGCATCTATAAGAGAATAGGCTGCGTAGTAAATACTTGATTCCTTCCTCCTATGAAAAATATAGTGCCACGTTAAGTTTTTTTAGCGTGGCACTATATGCATAATTTCTTGAATAGGGTCAGAATTAATCGTAATTTTTTGTTTATGCAAAAATTATGATTTCTACTGGCGATAGTAGGAGAGGAAGCTGGAGAGTTTGCCCATTGCATCGCGAAGCGTTTGTAAGCGTGGCAAGTAGACTACGCGGAAGTAGCCTGGAGTCTGCCAATTAAAGCCTTTTCCGTGCACAATCAGCAACTTCTGATCGCGTAGCAGATCAAGCGCAAACTGTTCGTCGTCGTGAATGTTGTAGCGAGCAGGATCGAGTTTTACAAACATGTAGAAAGCAGCATCTGGTCGCTCAACGCTTACGCCATCCATCTCCTGAAGTGCGTTATAGCAATACTCGCGCTGCTCATACACGCGTCCGCCCGGCTCCAAATACTTTTCAACGCTCTGGTATCCGCCCAAAGCAGTCTGAATAATCGACTGTGCAGGAACGTTCGAGCACAAGCGCATATTAGACAGCATGTTAAGCCCCATAATGTAGTCGCGAGCTTTGAATTTATCTCCCGAAAGGCTCATCCAGCCAATGCGGAAGCCAGCAATCATATGCGACTTAGAAAGTCCGCTAAAAGTTACGCAGAACACGTCTGGAGCAAGAGAGGCAATCGAAACATGTTTTTTGCCGTCCATAACAAGACGGTCGTAAATCTCGTCCGCAAAAATAATCAGATTAAACTCGCGCGCAATCTTAACAATCTCTTCCAAAACTTCGCGACTATACAGCACGCCCGTAGGATTATTCGGGTTAATAATCACGATTGCTTTAGTGCGAGGCGTGATTTTAGAGCGAATGTCGGAAATATCTGGGTACCAATGCGACTTTTCGTCACACATGTAGTGCACAGGAGTGCCGCCAGCCAGGCTAGCGCACGCGGTCCACAACGGGTAGTCTGGGCTTGGTATAAGAATCTCGTCGCCGCAATCAAGCAACGCTTGCATAGAAAGATTAATCAGCTCGGAAACGCCGTTTCCAGTGTAAATATCTTCCATTTGTACGCCTGGAATACCCTTAAGCTGGTCGTATTGCATAATTGCTTTGCGCGCAGAGAAAAGTCCGCGGCTATCCGAGTAGCCTTCGCAGTCAATAAGCTGCTGTTGCATGTCGTAAATCACTTCGTCTGGAGCGCGGAAGCCAAAAGGCGCAGGATTCCCAATGTTGAGCTTTAAAATATGCGTTCCGTTTGCTTCCATGCGGTTTGCTTCTTCTACAACAGGGCCTCGAACGTCGTAAAGCACGTGCTCAAGTTTGGTGGATTTGTTGAAGTTTCTATGTTTGAGTGTTTCGGAAAGCTCATCTTCTGTAAGATGTGGCTGATTTAATTGTGATTCTTCTACAGACTGGCAGTTTTGCGCGGTTTTTGCGCAAGAATGCCCACCTTTGATTCCGTAGTCGCTAATTTCAAGAATTTGTGCAAGCATATCTCGCACGTCTTTGCGTGGCTCAGTTTTACCGCTTAAATACTGGCTTAACTGGCTTTTGCCAAGCTTATGGCCGCTTTTTGCTGCAAGATCGATTACATCAATCTGCTTATATCCTTTGATTTTCATGGCCTTTTTAAGGTCGTTTGCAAAATTCTGTGCCATAATCCGTCTTTCTTATAGAAGCTTATAAAATCAGCATTCTTAAATTGAACAAACTTACAACAAAGTTCAAAATAGAAGCTATAAATTGAACTTTGAGGCGATTAAAAGACAATTTTACGCATAAAAAAGCATTTTGCAAGCCTAGAATTGAATTTATTTTGAATTTTGACAGAACCGTGCGAACAATTATGAACTTTTTGAATCTATGTTGAACTTTTGAATAAATAGACAATTTTTAGATTTATTTTAGATTACTTTGAATTACTCAAATTGTTTTACCATTTTCTTATATTTCGCGCGGTTGCCATGTTTCGATAAGCTGGAAAAATATGGCAAATAAGCAAGGGGAGTTATAGCACTATGCCAGTTTTTGAGCTAATTCTGTACATAATGGCAGTTGTAGTGCTGTCATCATTCTTGGAGCGTTTTATACCAAGAGTTTCAGTGCCACTTGTGCAGATAGCTATGGGCATTATTGCTGCAGAATTGCCATTTTTTCCAAACGCATCTTTAGATCCAAATATGTTTATGGTCGTTATAGTTGCGCCACTTATATACTTTGAGTCTAGAGAAATCAATAAGCTAGCTCTGCTGTCTTCCTTCAAATATTCAGCCACGCTAGCTATTGGATTAGTTTTAGCCACAATGATTGTTGTTGGCATTCTATTGCCTGCAATATGGCCGTTTGTGCCAATTACGGCAGCTCTTGTATTGGGTGCTGCATTAGGTCCAACGGATGCCGTGGCAGTAAGCGCTTTAAGTCACGAAGTGTCGCTTACGCGCAAACAATTTAGCGTTCTTCAAGGCGAATCATTATTTAATGACGCATCTGGAATAGTAGGATTCCAATTTGCAGTGTTGGTAGCATCCTCAGGCGTTTTCGACATTGTTCCAGCATTAAGCAGTTTTACAACAAAATTCTTTGGTGGAATAGCAGTAGGCGCGTTAGTAGGTTTTGCTGCAAACTGGCTTTTTGAAAAAATCAGGTCACTAGGTTGGGAAACTACGAAAACTAGAATATTAATGGAATTATTCCTACCATTTTTGTTATACATGGGTGCAGAAAACCTTGAAACTTCGGGAATGCTTGCGCTAGTTACTGCAGGATTGCTTACAAAATTCGATCGTTCTGGAGTAGGTCCTAATGTTTCGCGAACAAATATAGTGGCAAACAGTGTTTGGAGCGTTCTATCTTTTGGGCTTAATGGTGCTGTTTTTGTGCTTTTGGGAATCGCGCTTCCAAAAGTAGTAAGTTCAAGTTGGAATGATCGTGGAATTAACAATCTTATTCTAGTGGCGATTATTTGCGTAACTTTAGTTGCCATTATAGGCGTTCGATTCTTGTGGATGGTTATTATGATTCGCCTTGCAAGTCGATCTAAAGCAAATAGGCGAGATGTAGATTGGCTAAAATCGTCCGTAATAATGACATTAGGTGGAGCAAAAGGAACTTTAACATTAGCGTTGATGTTTACGCTTCCAATTAGCTTCTCGCTTAGAAATGAATTGATTTTTATTGCTGGAGTGGTGATAGTAGTAACGCTTTTGCTAGCTAACTTTATTCTTCCCCTAATATCTCCTAAAGATAACAATCATGAGCTAGAAGCAGTTACGCCAATAATCATAGAAGTTTTGCGGAGAACCGTTGAAGAGCTTACGCTTAACGTTACGCAGGACAATCTTAAAAGTGATGATTATGAAACTCGAGGTGCCGTTTTATCTGTGATTGATTCCTACACGGAACGAATCAATAGGCTAAAACAAAATGTAAATAAGAGTGATTCAAAAGACTACTTGTTATTACGTGTAGATGCTCTAAATTGGGAAAAGGACTATATAAAACAAAGGATTAAAGAACTTAAACAAGATAGTATAAATAAATCTCATAATTTAGAGACAGAAGCATGCGAGAGGCTTTTGGATCAGATAATGAATTCTTTAAGACATATCCACACAGGGGAACAATCACGATCTATAATGTGGCATTTGCGTGGACGATTTAGGTCTGCTCAGCGAAGAGTAGTAACAGTTGTAAGACGAACAAGTAATATGATTCGCCGAACGGCTCCGCTTCTTAGAGAAGACATGATTTTTGTGCGCGTTCGGCAGATTCATATTGACGTTATACATAGCGTTGTTAAACGCTTGTATCAGGAAATGCATAAGGAAACATATAATACGGAGCATTGTTCAACGCTTTTGCGTGAATATAGGGCTAATGAGGCGCTTCTTAGATCTAGGCCAAATGTTGCTATGAGCGTAAAAATGATTGAGAGAATTGATGATGTTAAGCGTGAAAGCTATGCGATTGAGCTTAGGATTATTCACGAGATGTATGAGGCGGATGACATTACGCGTGCACAAGAGCGGCAGTTGCGAAACAACGTTTATGTTATGAATGTTGATGCTAATGCAGATGTGTAAGTTTTGTGTTAAATGCAGCTTTGTATTGCGTTTGTATTAACTTTACGGCGTGCTGTGTCGTTCGCGCGGTCTAAGCGCGCGAACGACTTCGCCGCGCAGAAGCAGTGCTTCTGCTTTGAGCGGCTCAGCGAATCGAGGTGTATCGTTCGCGCGTTACAGCGCGCTCACGTCTTCGCTTGCGTTGAAAGCACACTGTGCTTTCAACCTTAAGCAAGCTCAGCGCTCCGAATTGCCTTTTCGCGCTACGCTTTAAGCGAAAAGGCAGGTCGTCGCGCCCGCGCATTATGCAGCTCGAAATCGTCGATTCGCACGCGGTCTAAGCGCGCGCTATTCCTCGCGGCTATTAGTAGCCGCTCGGCTGATTTGGCACATAAAGTCCACCGGACTTTATGTTTGAGCCAAATCACGCTTTGAAGGAGCTTGAAATGCGTTATGCAATTTCAAGCTCAGTCAAAGCGCAATCGAACTACATAAAGTTGCGAATCAACGCAGTTTGTTGCGGTGATACTATGGGTTACATGTATTTCTTTACTCCGCGCAGATGTGAATCTACCCAAAAAATAATGTATGCCAATAAAGGGCAGGCTCTTATGGCAGCGGATAAAAGCCTTAGAGAGCGCGGAGCAAGATTATGGGTTTATAAATGCGATTATTGCGGAAGTTGGCATTTAACGCATTCAAATCCTGCAATTCGTAAGTATTGCGATATGCGCTCGCGATTTGAAACAACCAAACCTAAGTCTAGAAAACGCGGATATAAGCCGCGTCTTCGTTAAATAATTAATGCTAAATAATTAACACTAAAAATCAGCAAATCAATAAATCAATACTTAAAAGTAAATCCTTGCGCATTAAGCTGCGATTCGCAACTATGGTTTTTGGCGCCAGAATCTACAGCAAGCTTTGCGATTTGTGCGCTGAACGCGTCTACTGGTTTGCTAGCATTTCGCAAATCGTAGTATTTATGCACTCTTTCATCGAATTCTGCAAGTTTTTCAAGCAAAACATCATCGCTGCTAGGGTATTCATTTTCAAAGAATTGCATGCTCGAGTCCATGCGCGGCTTTAGCTCTGGGCTTTGGTCTGGCTCGCCAATCGCAAGCCCAAGTACTGGATACGTGTATTTTGGCAACTTCAAAAGTTCAATTAAATCGGGAATGTTGTTCAAAATTGAACCAAGGATTACGCATCCGAGCCCAAGTGATTCTGCAGCTGTTTCCATAGCATGCAGTGCAAGAATTGCATCGTTCTGCGACTGTGAGAACCTGTATCCTGTTTTAAGCGTAAAATCGTTTCCGTCTGCATCAATGCCATTTTTGCGCGCTATAGCAGCATTTCTGTGCTGATCAATAACGAATACGTACAAAAGTGGCGCTGTGGCTATATAAGTTTGATTTCCAAGCTGGGAAAGCTTTTGTTTAAGATTTTTGCTAGTGATTTTAATCGCGGACCAGTCGTTTAAAAACTGACTACAAGCTGCGCGCTGTGCTGCTGCTTCCAACGTTTTTACAATATTTTCGCTAATCGGCTCGTTTTTAAAAGCGCGTATAGATCTACGATTTAGAAGTGTCTGAATTGTTTTATTTTCTTCAATCTGTTTATTGTTGTTTTGATCGTTATTTTGTTGCAACTCTGTCATTTTATTTCCTTAAAATTATGCTATTTAAAAATATTTATGCTATTTAGACTACTTAAAATACTTGTTTTTCTTGTTATTTTCTGCGACTTTGCCTTTTCTTAATTGCAGATAGTACCGCGCGATTTGTGTATCTACCTGCAACTGTTGTTAAGATTGCGCTAAAAATCGCAAGCCCGATGTTCATGAGCAAAGAATCTTCTTGTTTATTGTCTTTACTGATTTTTTTATAGTCTTCTCTATTTACGTCTTTATTTTTGCTACTTTTATTTTTTCTGTATTTCTCAAATTGTTTATTTTGCGCGATTTTGTGCATTTTATTGTTTTTTACGTAATGCTTCCATACGATTTCTGCGACTTTACCTACGACCATTGTAACAATTGCAGGAATTGCAGACTTTGCAATCATATCTAACAAAGTGTCAGGATTTTTAAGTCTTTTTTGTCTTAATGCAATAGCTTTATCGTTAACCTTGTTTAAACGCTTAATTGTAAGATTTGAAGCGCTGCGGGTTGCGCTGCGAGACGCATTATGAGTCGCACAATAATCTGCATGTGCGTTGGAAGATTCGGTATAAAATTGACCAGAAAAGTCTTGTCGTGAATTGTGCTGCGAATCATTCCGTGAATCATATCGTGAATCATTTTGGGTTAACGTCATATTTTTATGGTAATGGTAGCGAAATACCAATTAGTAATTGACATGTAAAAGTGTTATAAAAGTGTTATAAAAGCGAGCGAATATGGCAGTGGAGCCAGTTTGTAAGTAATGGGTTTAGATTTGCGCTAAGGCACCAAGCGTAGATTTTTGACTTGTTGGCGGTGCTTAAGGCGGAGTGGATTTATGCTGAACAGTATTGACGTTGACGTTAATGGTGGTTCATTTAGCGGAGATTCGTACGAGATTCAAGATGTTCCAGCAACTTGTGGCGGAGCTCCCGAGGGTAGACTTGTTCTTTTACGTCACGGACAAACTGTTTGGAGCGAATCAGGTCAGCATACAGGCAGAACGGATATACCGCTTACTCAAATTGGTTGTTCGCAAGCAGTTTATGCTGGTGAGCGCATTCGACAAGCATTTCCTAAGGGTTTTGATGCGGATTGCCAGTTTGTAAGCCCTCTTGTTCGTGCTCGTCAAACAGCTCAACTAGCGGGTTTTACGAATTGCACGCCGCTAGAATACGCAGCTGAATGGGATTATGGATGTGCAGAAGGGCGAACTAGAAAAGATGTCTCCGCGTTGAGTGGAGTAGAATCATGGGATGTTTGGCGAGATGGCCCTAAGGCTCTTCCAGAGTTTATGTCGGATTCTTGTGAAGAGTCTCTTCCGAGTGGTGAAACGGTGAAAGTCGTACGCTGCAATGGGGAAAGTTTGCAGGATGTTTCTGATCGAACGCAAAAAATAATCGACTCTGTTTTGCCAAAGCTTAAAAGCGGCAAGGATGTGATTATTGTTGCACACGCGCATGTTCTTAGAATTTTAGCTATGAGATGGTTAGGCGTTGATGCGTCTCAAGCGCGGTTGCTGCGACTAGACACCGCCCATTACAGCGCTCTTGGAACTTATAAGGGAGATCGTGTAATCGTTCGCTGGAATTGTTGATTTGTGATTGTTGCAGATTATGCGACACGCCATCATATCAACACTGCTATCGTTTGCAATATCTTTGCATTTGAGGCATAATAAAAATTGTCGAAAAGGGCACCTAGGGGTGCGGCGGCTCATAGTAGGGTCGACGGCATAGGAGAAAGGTTCGATGATGAATCGTACAATTAAGTCAACAATTGCGCTTGTAGCTTGCTCCGCGATGGCATTTGGTGCGCTCGCTGCATGTGGTTCCAGCTCTTCGGATTCTTCCGACAAGGGTAAGGTTTACTTCCTTAACTTCAAGCCAGAATCTGCTGATCAGTGGAAGGAAGTTGCTAAGGAATATACCAAGAAGACTGGTATTCCTGTAAAGGTCCAGAACGCTGCTTCTGGTACATATGAGCAGTCTCTTAAGAGTGAAATCAGCAAGGGTGATGAAGCCCCTACACTCTTCCAGGTGAATGGTCCTGTTGGATATGCGTCTTGGAAGGATTACACTGCAGATCTTAAGGATACGGAGCTTTACAAGCAGCTTCAGAACAAGGATCTTGCTCTTAAGGATGGAGATAAGGTTGTTGGTGTTCCATACGCAATGGAAACTTACGGCTTGATTTACAATAAAGCTTTGCTTAAGAAGTACACTGAGCTTAAGGATGCAAAGGTAAAGTCTGCTGAAGAGATTAACTCCTTCGATAAGCTTAAGGCTGTTGCTGACGACATTCAGGCTCGTAAGAGTGAACTTGGTGTTGATGGCGCATTCACTTCTGCTGGCTTCGATTCCAGCTCTGATTGGCGCTTTAAGACTCACCTTGCAAACATTCCTCTGTACTACGAGTTCAAGGCAGACAAGGTAACTAAGCAGCCAGCAAAGATTAAGGGCACGTTCCTTGACGGCTACAAGAAGATCTTTGATCTTTACATTACTGATTCCACCACTCCTGCAACTCAGCTCAGCTCTAAGACTGGCGAGGATGCAAACTCTGAGTTCTCGCTTGGCAAGGCTGTGTTCTATCAGAATGGTACTTGGGCTTGGACCGACTTGCAGAAGGCTGGCATGAAGGCTGAAGACCTTGGCATGCTCCCAATCTACATTGGTGCTAAGGGCGAAGAAAAGCAGGGCTTGGCTACTGGCTCCGAGAACTACTGGTGCATTAACGATAAGACTTCGGATGCAAACAAGAAGGCAACTAAGGACTTCTTGAAGTGGGTTCTTACCTCTGATTACGGCAAGGAAGCTATGTCTAAGAAGATGGGCTTCACCACTCCATTCAAGAGCTTTGCTGATATGAAGTCTGAGAATCCTTTGACTGCTGCTGCTGTTGAAGATGCTCAGTCTGGTAAGACTCCTGTAAGCTGGAACTTCACTATGATGCCATCTGACAACTGGAAGAACGATCTTGGCTCCGCTTTGCTTGAGTATGCTCAGGGCACTGGCAAGTGGGATAAGGTTAAGAGCGCCTTCGTTGACAATTGGGCTAAGGAAGTTGCTCAGACTCACGAAGATCAGGATTAATCTGAATATTGATTATTCGGCTTAAACTTGATTACAAATTAAAGTCATAATTTAAGAACATAATTTAAAACGATAATTTAAGATTGGGCTGTTGATGTAATTGCATTAGCACAGTGCATTAATAGCCTACCAAAAGAGCTTCAAGCCTTAGGGGTTTGAAGCTCTTTTGTTTGAATTTAGGCTGAATTTTGTTTGAATCTATTCTGATATTTAAATAGTATTTTAAGATTGTATTTAAGATGGTACTTGAACTAAGCTACGTCAAGTTGAGATGTACTCGAGCGCACAATTAACTGTGCTGGAATCGTAATGTATCTGCGACTTTCATCTAAATAATCTCCATTAATTAAAGATAAAGTCATTTTTGCAGCATCCACTGCCATGCTTACAGGGTCTTGTCTGATAGTTGTAAGTCCTGTTTCTCTAGCGTAGAAGCTGTCGTCAAAACCGATAATTGAAAGATCACCTGGTGTGCTGTATCCGCTTCTAGAAAGCTGGAACATTAAAGGTATTGCTATCCCGTCTTCTTGGCATGCGATTGCGGTAGGCATACTACTGTTGCTTAAAAGCGATGAAACTATTGAACTTATGCGGTCTAAACCTTCTGGAGCTACGATTTCGGTAGGCGTAATATTGTTAATCTTGCATTCGTCAATAAACGAATGATAACGTTGTAAAACGCTGAAATGAAGGGAAACATCGCGATTTGTGCGAATATAAGCTATGTTTTTATGACCTAATCCAATAAGGTGACGAGCCATAAGCCTCGCGCCCTGATTGTCGTCAATATTAATTGTTGCGTCAAAATCGCAGTCCATAGGATATAAGCAATTTATGCCTAAAACCGGTACGCCAGTTGCCTTTAATGAAGCAACTTCCGACTTATTTACGTCAAATGAGCAAACTATTACAGCATCCGCATTTCTTCGAGTTGGTAGCATATCAAAGAATTCTGCGCGCTCTTGGCTGCTGGATATTTGGAAAATTGATAGATCGTATCCTGCTGGGTGAAGAACCTGATTCAATCCTTGCATTATGGATGCGCTAAACCACAGTCGAATGCTGTCGCTCATTAGTAGTGCGACTCTTAGAGTTTTGCCAGATTTTAAAGCGGCTGCAGAACGAGATATTGAGAAGTTTAGTTTTTCTGCAATAGCCAACACTTTGTCGCGAGTTATTGCGGAAACTAAGTCTGGTCGTGTAAATGAGCGTGAAACAGTAGATACTGATACGTGAGCTTCGTTGGCAACATCTTGAATATTAGCCGGCATGTGAACTCCTTTATTCGCACAACATCAATATCTTCATCAATATTTTTATTAATGTCTTCATTAATATCATTCAATCATCTTCAACGATAGTATATGAGCAGCGCATACATCAATGTTCATTGCGCCTCTTATACACAAACGTTTGCAATAAAAATAATAATAGCAGATTTTGCTGCAAAATCGCCAAAAATAGGGATTTTCTTCACATTTAATTTTGATTTCATCGCGTAACGACATGCAAAAAATGACAACGTTTGACATTGCTGTTGCATGTAGTAATATAAAAGTATTGGTTCGGGCGTCGACGCTCGTACAAGCGTTGTACTCAAGGAGGAGAAAGTGACGAGTCATGATTAATATGAGTGGAAAAGCAATACGCAAATGGTGGGCGTTATTCGCTTTGCCAACGTTTGCTGCTTTTGTAATCGGCTTTTTAGTGCCATTCGTAATGGGTGTGTATCTTAGCTTTACTAAGTTCCATACTGTTACGGATGGAAAGTTTGTGGGTATTCGCAATTATCGCAAGGCTTTGCGCGATCCTCATTTTATTCATTCGTTGATTTTCACAACTGCTTTTACTGTTGTAACAACAGTTGTTATTAACGTTATTGCTTTTGCAATTGCGTATATGCTTACAAAGAAGTTCAAAGGTTCAAACTTATTCCGTACAGTGTTCTTTATGCCAAATCTTATTGGTGGCATTGTTTTGGGCTATGTTTGGCAAGTAGTGCTTAATGGTATTTTAGGCTACTTTGGTCGTGCTATTACGTATTCTGCGACGTACGGATTCTGGGGCATGGTTCTTTTGATATGCTGGCAGCAAATCGGATATATGATGATTATTTACATTGCTGGTTTGCAGGCGCTTCCAGGAGATGTTATTGAGGCGGCAGCTGTTGATGGCGCAAGCCCAACGCAAACGCTGTTTAAGATTACGATTCCTCTTATGATGCCGTCCATTACAGTGTGCACATTCTTGACTGTTACAAACGGATTCAAGCTGTTCGATCAAAACTTGGCGTTGACTAATGGTGCTCCTTCCAGAAAGTCGGAGATGTTGGCATTGAACATTTTCAACACATTCTACGGAAGAATCAATGGCGAAGGTGTCGGTCAGGCAAAGGCAGTCATATTCTTCATCATTGTGGCTGTAATTGCTTTGATTCAGAACAGGTTGACAACGTCTAAGGAGGTGGCAGCATGAACGAGAAGACTAAGCATCCTGTGCTTTGGACCACGCTTTTTGCTGTAGTGAGTTTGTTGTGGATTTTCCCAATCGCGTTAGTGTTTATGAACTCCTTTAAGTCAAAGGTGTATATTGCTAGCGAACCATTTTCACTTACTCCAAAGTCGTTTATTGGTTTTGATAATTACGTTCTTGGCATTAACCGCACGAATTTGTTGATGAGCTTCTGGTGGACAATTGTTGTAACGATTGGCGCTGTGGTTCTGATTCTTTTGTGCACTTCGATGTGCGCATGGTGGATTGTGCGAGTAAACAATTGGGCTGCAAAACTGCTTTACGTATTGTTCTTGTTCAATATGATTGTGCCATTCCAGATGGTTATGTTCACTCTTTCCAACATCACTACAAAGCTTGGATTGAACACCCCTTGGGGATTGTGGATTATCTACCTTGGTTTCGGCGCAGGTTTGGCTGTGTTTATTTTCACGGGCGTTGTGAAGGGTATTCCTCAGGAATTGGAAGAGTCCGCAATGATTGATGGTGCTTCAGTGCCTCGCATATTCTTCCAGATTATTGTTCCAATTATGAGACCTGCTATTATATCTGTGTCGATTTTGCAAACAATGTGGATTTGGAACGACTTCCTTCTTCCTTACCTCACTTTGGATTTGAACAAGTATAAGACTGTTTCGATTGCAGTTCAATATTTGAAGGGTGGTTATGGCTCCGTTGAAATGGGTGCCATGATGGGCTGCTTGGTTCTTGCCATTCTTCCAATTATTATCTTCTACCTCATCTGCCAGAAGTATATTATCAAAGGCGTTATGGCTGGTGCGGTAAAAGGCTGAGGTCTTTTCTCCTTCGGGCCTCGGTTGCATGATGATGGTGGTTGCAAAACTTTGCTTCCACCATCATTTGTGTTTAGGAGTATTTTTTTAGTGTATTGTTGTTTTAGATTTGTTTTAGATTGCGTTTAACTATGCAGGAGTGGTTGTAATGATTTCTTTTGGAAGCCCAGATTCAAAGTTTGCTCAAGGAATGGAATCGTTTGCAGACGCAGTATGGCTTACCATTTTAATGATTATTACGAGTGTTCCGATTATAACGATTGGCGCATCAATTACAGCTGCTCATGAAACTGCTAGAAGGATTGAACGCGGAGAAGCGCACACAACTTCAATCTATTTTAAATCTTTTAAAAATAATTTTGTTAAATCTACTATTATTTGGATAATCTTGCTTCCGATTCTTGTGGCAATTGTAGGGTCTTGGATTTTTCTGCAGCTTACGCCACTTTTAATAATAAAGTTTGCAATCAGTATTTTATGGATTTTGGTTGCTCAATGGGTGTTTGCTCTTCAAGCAAGATTTGAAAATTCTGTTGGTAGAACTTTGATTAATTCGTTGATTTTTAGCGTATCTTACATTGCAACCACTTTTATGATGGTTTTGCTTGATTTTGTATTTTTTGCGCTTGTCTATTTATCTTTAAAGTATTTTTTGCAGGGATTGCCATTGTTGATTTTGCTTGGATGGGGGTCCTTGATTATGCTTCACACTCCGCTGCTTGAGCGCGTGTTTGCAAAATACGTTAAAACAAGTGGTAAGTAATCTGTGAATTGACATTAGTAACCAGAGAATTATATTTAATTGGGTATTTGGGTAACTAAATAACCGTGGTAACCAAATAAGAGCAATCGGCAAAATAATTAATGAGGCGAACACCATCACGGATGTTCGCCTCATTTGGGACATCATTACAAGGTGCTTTAAATGTGCAACTATGCGCAAATCCTAACACCATGTCGGGGAGGGAAACAAGTTACTCTTAACAGATAACCATGCCCTTTCATTATACTCTAAATAGCTTTATTTATAAAGGTTTTCACCCTTTCTTTTTTGTTATTTTTATTGTTATTTTTATTGTTATTTTGGCTTAAATTCTAATTATTTTTGCCGTTCATAACAGCTGCCATAGAAAGCACTCTAGGTGACTTAAACACTTCGTCGGTGTGAACAACATTGCCATCTTTATCAGCAAGAGGAATACGCCAATTTGGATATTCTGTACTGGTTCCAGGCTGATTCTGCGAACGCTTTTCTCCAACTGCGTCAACAAGCGCCACTTGCAAAAGCAAAGATGGGGAAGTGCGCATAATCGCATGCATAGCCTCCACAATCTCTTGCACATGGTCTTCTACATGTTCGGCAGCATCCTTGCTAATCCATCCGCCTTCCAAAAGCATCTTCATCATGGCGTCTCGCTCGGCGCTAGCAGCCTTCTGGAAGCTTTCTACAGAATCGGTAAGCAAGTGAAGCTCCTCGCGAAGCTTAACATGCTCAAAAGCAAGGTATCCAGCTGTAGGTGGCATGTCGTGAGTTGTAACAGATGCCAAAGCGTATTCGCGGTATGTGGAAGGGTTTGCAAATATAGTCTGCTTTTTACCAGCCTTCTTAGCGGCTTTTTCTGCATCGTCGTTGTGAGTGAACCATTCAACAACAGTTCCAAGAATTCCGTGCGAGGCAAGAACCTTAGAAACATATGCTGGAACAGTGCCCAAATCTTCGCCAATCACCAATCCGCCTGCGCGCGTTGCCTCAATGCTAAGCACAGCAAGCATAGCGTCCACGTTGTAGTACACGTAAGCACCGTTTTTAGCTCCTTGACCTTGCGGAATCCACCATAAGCGGAAAAGCCCGAGCACGTGGTCAATGCGAACCGCGCCAGCATGCAGGAATACGTTGTGAACCATGTCTCGGTATGCAATGTAACCAGTTTCGTCTAGATAATTAGGGTCAAATGGAGGTTGGCCCCAATCCTGACCTTGCTGGTTGTAGAAGTCTGGAGGTGCACCAACGCTAACGCCGTTAGCAAATCGTTCTGGGCTCCACCACACATCTGCACCATAGCCGTGAACGCCAACAGCCATGTCTTGCATAAGACCAATCGCCATTCCAGCGGCTTTAGCTTCGGCATGGGCAGCTGCAACCTGCTCGTCTGCAATCCACTGCAGCCAGCGGTGGAACTCCAACAAATCAGCGTGCTCGCGCTTAAGCGCGTCAATCTGAGGAGTGCCCTTGCCAGTGGTATCAAACCAAAGGTTATCTCCCCAAGGAGCGCCCCAAACCTCGAAGGCTACGCACCAAGTTGCAAAAGCGTCTAAGTCTTCTCCAGAACGCGCCTTAAAGTCTGCGAAATCCTGCTCACGCTCTTCGCTTCTAGGCTGCTCAAAAATCATCTTTAATGCTGGTAGTTTTGCGCTCCAAGCAGCGTTAATATCTATAGGATTTGGATCGTTGTTTTGCGCTTCAACCGACTCGTGCAGAGCTTCCACTTGTTCTCTCTGGCTATCGCTTAATTGCGTATATTCTGGAATATCCTGTGGGCGAATATAAGTTACGTTTAAGAATCTGCGCGACTCAGGCAAATAAGGCGAAGGCTCTAAAGGCGCCACTGGTGCGCAGGCGTGAATTGGGTTTATAAGCATGAAGTCGGCTTTGCCAATGCTACCTGCGTCTTTAAGAAGTCTACGCAAGTCGCCATAATCGCCAACTCCCCAAGATTCTTTTGATCGCACGGAGTAGAGCTGAGTCATGTAGCCCCAGCGATGGCGTTCCTGAACGCTTTGCGGAAGAGGGATTCTTGCTGGAGCAGAAATCAGTGTAACCTGAGCATGCAAGGCGCATTCGTCATCTACAGTTGCTTTCAGAGTGTGGTAACCCATTGGCAAATCTTCTGGAAGTTCCAGCAATAAGTCGCCCTCTTTGCTTGTCTTAAAGTTATTAAGCGGCTTATCAGGCGTATCCTCGTATTCTGTTCCGTCTTCTAAAGTCAGTGTTACGTGGATTTTGCTTGGGTCGATTGCACTACCGCCAGTGTGCACAGGCACTATTGTTTTTGTGCCATTAAAGCATACAACTGTTGGTGGCAGAAGTTCGCTATCTCGCTTTTCTTGCACTCGTTTTAGTGAGTTTGCAATATTTTCCTCTGTATCTGCTTGCCAACCTAGTGCATCTAGCACGCCAACAAGAGCTTCATCGGTAATTTCCGTATAGTCGCCTAGTTGGTCGATGTAGAAAGTTGCAACTCCGCAGGCTTTTGCTAACTGAATTAGTGGACGATTGAGTCGTTCTGTGCTTTCTTCTACGGGCACAGGCGTGGCAGCCTTTGTTTTGGCGTTGTCTGTTGTGCTCATGATGCTCCTTTGTTAATCAGTGGCACATGTAATCTCGTCGCATCGATGTTGGTTTGCAAACGATGTTGAAGAGTGCGATTTCTCAACACCTCACTGGATTGAGGCACGCTCTAGCTAACCATTATATTAAGTATTGATATCGTTTGCAATATTGGCGATTTTCGTGGCACTTAACAAAAAACCGCAGAAGGTTAAATACCAACTGCGGTTTTTGTTATTTGTTATTTGCGCATATTTGCTGCTACTTACTTGCGACGGATTCGCATAAAGTGCCATCCTGCGCCGATTGCTGCGATTCCAGCAGTTATGCTTCCTGCGATTGCTGCAATTAGCGTTGTGCTGTTGCCAGCGGCGTGCTCACCGTTGTTTGCGCCAGATGCCTGAGCGCTCTTATCGCTGCTATTGTCTTCGCTCTTTGAGTCTTCGTTCTTGGACTCTTCGTTCTTGGACTCTTCGGATTCCTTCTGATTTTCATCTTTTGCGGAATCGTTAGATGTGTTCTTGGACTCTTCGCTCTTTGTTGTGTTTGCGGAGCTTGCTGTAGGAGCAGCAGGAGCAGCAGATGCTGCAGCACGAGGCGTGCGTGCAGGAGTCTCTGCGGTTGCTGGCGACTTAGCAGTAGCATTTTCTACGAGTGATTCTGCAGCTTTTGCGGTATGCGTGGACTCCGTTTGGTTCGCTGGAACAGCACTGTGCTTAGGTGCAGCCTGTGGTGCAGACTGTGATACAGAAGGAGCCGAAGCCTGTGGCGCACTTGGTGCAGCATTGTTCTGTGGCGCATTCTGTGGAGTGCTTGGAGCTGGAGCTGGCTGTTTTGCGCTTGGTGGCGCAGAAGGAGCCGGTTCCAGCACCTGTGGGTTTGAAGCCACTGGAGGTGCTGGTGGATTAAGCGGAGCTTGTGGCTGCACCTGTGGAGCCTCTTGTGGAGTCTCTTGCGGAGTGCTTGGAGCTGGAGCAGGAGCTGGTGTAGAAGGAGTTGGCTTCTGAACCTGTGGATTCAAAGATTCCTCAGCCTGCTGCTTTGCTGCAGTGAGACTCTTTTCCACATTGTTCAACGTTTGTGTTGATTTATCAAGTTCTTTAGATCGATTAGCAACCTCTTTTATCATTAAATCAAAAGCGAATTCGATGGTTTGGGAGCTTGCAGCATACTTTGAAATAAGTGTACGCTTGGTCTCTTCAATTGAAGCTTTTAGCTCTAAGATCTTTGCTTTAGTTGCTTCAACATTAGTTTTCGCTTCATTTAGTTTTTGCTTTGCTGTTTCAGCAAGTTGTTTAGTCGCCTCGACATTAGTTTTAGCTTCGGATATTTCTTTATCGATTCGCTTCAAGTCTTCTTTCAGTTGATTAAGATTCTTTTCGGCGGTATCCTTATCCATTTTAGCGTTTTCAAGATTAGCAGTTTCGTCTTGAACTTTTTTCTCTGCTTTTTGTGCTTCTTCTGTTATTGCCAGTAAGTTTTGAGCAGCTTTTTCTGCCTCCTCTTTAGCTTTTTCTGCCTCCTCTTTAGTGGTAGAAAAAGCTTTTTCAGCATCTTGTTTAGATTCTTTTAGCTCTTTTATAGTATTCTCAAGCTCAGCTAGTTCGGATTCTTTATCTGAAACTTTTTTAGCTAAAGAATTAGATTCAGACTTCTTCTCATTGGCAGCTTTTCGAGCATCTTTTGCATTATCAGAAATTCTTGTTAAAGAATTTATCTCAGAAGTCAATTCAGAAATTGTATCTAATAGATCTCTTATTTGACTACTTTTATCTGCTTCGGCAAGTTCTTTTTGAGCTTTTTTTGCTTCAGTACTTAGTTTTTCGCTATTTTCTTTTGCGGTACTAGCTTCGTTTTTTAATCGCTCTTCAATATCTTGCGCCTCTGTCTTTTTAGTTTGCGCGTTAGTTAATTTTTCTATATGTGAAGGATCACCAAGTTTTGATCTATCGGATTCTAATTTTTGTAATTCTCTCTCATATTCGGCAACTTTTTCTTTTTGTTGTGTATATGCAAGTTGTTTTTGAGCAGCAGTTTTTTCTGCTTCTTCAGCATTTTTCTTAGTTGAAGCAGCTTTTTCTTTTAGCTGATTAATTTTGTTTTGATCATTGTCAGCATCAAGAGTTTTTAGATTTTCTTCTGCAGTTTTAATTTGCTTAGTAATGTTCTCAATCTTATTATCGACGCCTTCAGCAGCTGCTTCCTTTTGCTGTGCTTCTTTTTCAATCTTTTCAGCTTCTGCCTTAGCAGATTCAGACTTTTGCTTGGCTTCAGCTAACTCTGCTTCAAGCTTAGATTTAGCCTCTTCTTCATTTGCTAAATCTTCTGCAGTTTCTTCGTTGTCATCTTTTGCGTCCTCAGCAAGTTCATCTTTTGCAGCTTTTTCTTCAGACCTAATTTTGTTTACTTGATCAGCATTTTGCTTAGCCTCATCAGTCACTTTCTTGTCTTTTTCTGCCTCTTTTACGGCTTTACTCTTCTCTTCAATGCGCTGCTCGGCATTTGCTATATTCTGAGTCTCTGTTTCTATTTTCTTATTGGTCTCAGCAATGCTATTTTCTGCATTATTTTTCTTTTCTACAGCTTCATTAATTTTTCTTGCAGTATCTTCAGCTTCTTGTTTTGCTTCTTCTACAGCTTTATTTGCTTCATTATGCTTATTCTGAGCTTCTTTTTGTAGATTCTTTGATTCTTCGACTTTTTGGAGTATTTCTGCATTTGCTGGAGTGTTATTCTTAGGTGTGCCTGAACCTTGAACCGTTCCAGGATTTTCTTTCTCTTGCTTGCCGGCAGCAGCGTCGCCAGTAACAGGCGAGTTAACGGTTTGTGGTTTAAAATCTTCTGGACCGTAAGACACAACATTGCTAACAGCATTAAAACCAGTGTCGGATATTGTCTTAACATGTGCTGTTGGATTGTGAGACGTATCTGTTGTAGTCGCGTCGGCTGCGTTGGCAGCGTTTGCAATGCTTATGCTTCCAATAAGAGCCAAAGAGCTTGCGCCCAAAGAGATAGCGGCTGCAATCTTAGCGTTCATATTTACCTCATTCTTCAAATCATTTAGGTTTGGGTGTGGGGGTATTTGTTTAATTATCAAGTTGTAAGATCAAAGCGCTGGCATACAATCCGTGTCTGTATTGCGTCTCTGTCTTGTTTCTAGACTTTCTACTCTTCTCTACTCTGCATATTTCTCCACTTTGCATATACACAATAGGGGTATAAAGTATAAAAGTTATTCTAACAGAATCACAGGAATAATTCGCTCACTTTGGCAAGTTATAAGGAACAATTAAGGAAATTACAAGGATTCGCCTTGAAATATTAGTATCCGACTCAGTATTCGAAAATATTGGGTTATTCCCCAAAATATTAATATTCAATCATAAGCCAAAAAATAATCCCGACTTTGTTCCCAAATCACAGGAATAAGAGAACAAAATCGGGATAAATTGCGAGCCGAGCGCGCTCAAGAACTCAAGCAATCAAGCGCGCTTGCGACTCAACACAACGAATGTACGCGGCGGCACATGAACCGCACGCTGAGAGCCATTATCATCGCACAGCATAGAAACGCAGCTGCCAGAGTCGTGCCCCGTCCACTTAGCAAAATACTCAGTGGAATCCAACACACAGCGCCACGGGCTTGCAGATTTAGCAGGCAAATCAATTGCTGCAGACGCATCATTCATAGGGTTCACACACACAATCAAGTCTCTTCCAATCTGCTCCGCAAGAACAGTATTATCAGACGCAGTAAGGTGAGTGCGCTGAGCATCATAAAACTCAGCATTCTTAGCGCGAAGTTTTATAAGCGCACTATACCATTCTACAAGCGGTTGGAATCGCTCAGCTCTAGACCAATCAAGCTGGTTCATAAGAACTCCGCGATTATAAGAATTATCGCAACCATGCTTAGTGCGACCAAACTCCTCGCCTCCAAGCATAAACGGCATACCAGCAGAACACAAAATCAATCCAGCACTGAGAATATTAGCGCTAAAAATGTCTGCAACGCTGTTTGGATCGCTTGCGTCAAAATCGCAGCTAGACGCGTTATCGCGCATAGAAATACACAGCTTATCCCATAAAGTCAAATCGTCGTGAGCAGAAACATACTGCACGATTTGACCAACACTTTTACCAGCACAAGGCATACCACGCCAGCCATTAAACGCGTTTCGCACAGGATCCGCCGTCCAAAACTCATTGCCATTTACATATCCGCGGTCATGATGATCCATAACATTGCCCTTAAGCGTGTCACGAGACTCATCACTAAACCAGCCGATTCTAGAATCAAGGAATCTTCGCCCATCTTTATCTCCCATAGGGCAATCATCAGGTACAGCTGCAGCATCCGCGCCCCACGGCTCGCCATACATAAGAATATCTTTGCCGCCATCAAGCTTATCTAATTCTGCGCGAATCATGTTCAACGTTTCCGCGTCCGTTAATCCCATAAGGTCAAATCTAAAACCATCCACATGGTAGCAGCGCGCCCAATGCAAAATAGACTCAATCATAAAACGCCTAAACATTGGGTGATCGGAAGCCATTTCGTTACCGCAGCCAGAACCGTTTGCAAAAGACCCATCAGACTTACGTCTGCAGAAATAGCCTGGGGCGACACTTTCAAACACATTCGACGCAGCCTCAAACATGTGGTTATAAACAACATCCATAACTACGCGTATACCATTCTTGTGCAAAGCGCCAATCATCGCCTTGCACTCGCGTATTCTTGCCGTACCGTCGTATGGATTGCTAGAGTAAGCACCCTCCGGCACATTGTACGCATGTGGATCGTAGCCCCAATTGTAAAGCGAATCCACGCTCTCACCGTTTTTGCGAGCAGACGAAATCGCAACCTCATCCACAGTCGCAAAATCGTAGATTGGCATTAGTTGAACGTGAGTTACGCCAAGTTTTTTAAGATAGTCGATTCCGGTAGGGAAGTTGTTATCTGAATCTAAAGTCGTATGCGAATCTGTAAAAGCAAGATACTGACCACTATGTTCTGGCTTAAATCCGCCATTAGGATTGCTGCTAAAGTCTTCAACATGCGTTTCCCAAACAACCGTCGCATGGCGTACAAACTCTGGCGACTTATCTTTGTGCCAGTCAGCTGGGCTAACGCGTTCCTCACTTACAACCATGCTGCGCTCGCCATTTACGCCACTAGCAACACCCCAAGGGTCACTTGTACGATTCACTTTTCCATCAGCAAAAGTCACCAGAAAATCGTAATAAACGCCATCTAGCCTTTGCAATATTGAAGTTCTCCATGCGCCGTCGCGCAATGGCTTTAAATTACGTGTTTTGAAAGGTTCGCTGTTGTTTCCTGTTTCAAAAAGTCTTAGCGTCACGCATGATGCGGTTGGCGCCCAAACTGTGAATGTTGTTGATTTTTCATTAAGCGAGCATCCAAGCTGACCCGAGTACACTGGCCATTGTGTTGAAGACGTGAACGTCATGTAATATATCCTTCTTTTAATTATTCAGAAGAAAATGAAGGCCGAAACGCTTTAAAACGCTCGACCCCCATTTTCAATTAAACCCCACAATTGATGTAGAGGTTACTATCCCTTAACAGAGCCAGACATCGACTCTTCATAGAATCGCTGCATAACAATAAACAGGATTGCAATCGGAATGGAAACGCACACAGCTCCAGCGGAGAATCGTGCGAACCAGTGATTGATGTATTCTCTCTGCAACATCTGGTACAAGCCCAAAGCCACAGTGTAATTATCTTGAGTACGGGCAATAGTCTTAACCAAAACGAAGTCAAGCCATGGACCCAAGAAGCTAACAATAGCCTGGAACACAATCATAGGCTTGCATATTGGAAGAATAATCTTCCAGAACACTTGCCAAGTTGTGCATCCGTCCAAATAAGCGGCTTCATCCAAAGACTTTGGAATCGTGTCCATATAGCCCTTCATAACGTAGAAGCCCATGCCGCTACCAGCAGAGTAAACGATTATAAGGGAAATAAGAACAACAGAACCATTCGTCAAGCCAAAAGCCTTCAAAATGAAGTAGATAGCAATAACTGCCATGATGCCTGGGAACATACCAAGAATCAAAGCAATGTTCATAAATGTCTTACGACCGCGGAAACGCAAACGAGACATGCAGAACGCTACTACAAGCACGAAGAACAGAGAGATAATGCACACGAAAATAGACACAATCAAGGTGTTTAAGAACATTCGTGGGAAGTCAAGAACTTCTCGCTCAGTAAACAGCTGAATGTAATTATTAAACGTGTACTTAGTTGGGAAGAACGTTGTCTGATATGGTGCAGTGTTCTGGTTAAAGCTTTCCAAGAACACCCAAACGATTGGCGCAAGCCAAATCACAGCCATAACGATCAGGAACAGATGAGCTACAATGTCTCCGAATATGCGGCGGATACGCTGATCGCGCCAGAACGGGACACTACGTACACTATGCACAGTCTGTTCGCCTTGCATAAGATCCTTCTTATTACTCACCGGAATCCCTCCTCATTCTTGTAGGAGCCAGAGTTGCGGTATGTTATCAAAGCAACAATCGCAAGCACAATGAATGTCATAATGCCGATTACCGCGCCCATGCTGTAGTTATCTTTATCAACCGTAAGCTTGTACAGCCAGGTGATGAGCAAATCAGTCTTACCTGCAGAAGAACCAATTGGTGTTGGCTCGCCGCCAGACAACAGGTAAATAACGTTGAAGTTATTAACGTTTCCAGTGAAGGTGGTGATCAGGTATGGAGTCATAACAAAGAAGATGTATGGCATAGTGACGTTCATGAAACGCTGCCACCAGCTTGCACCGTCAAGCTCTGCGGCTTCGTAAAGTTCAGCTGGAACGTTCTGCAAAATACCAGTGATCTGCATGATGGTGTAAGGAATACCAACCCAAAGGTTGATGAGAATAACCGTAACCCTTGCCCAAGTAGCATCCTGGAAGAACGGTAGTGGAGAATGAATCCAGCCAGAAGATATAAGAAGACGGTTAATAGCGCCATCTCTTTGCAACATGCTGTGCATAACAAGCAAGGACACAAACTGTGGGACAGCAATGGTCAAAGAGAAGCAGATACGCCACAAGCTCTTAAGACGAGTGGTGCGTCTGTTAATAATCATTGCCATAAACATGCCGAAGAAGAAGTTCAAGAATGTAGCGAAGAAAGCCCAAACAAGGGTCCAAATCAAAACATCAAAGAAGATTCCAGCATTAATGGTTCCAGTTGTATTTCCAAGAATCTTAAAGAAGTTGTTTAAACCAACCCAATGGAACAGCAATGTGTGGTCACGATCATAGTTTGTGAATGCCATCGAAATCATGAACACCAATGGCAAAACCGTGAACAAAACAATTCCAGCGGTTGGAAGAGTCATAAAACCAACGTGCGCATGGCGGTCGAGCAAAGACTCAACATCTTTAACAAAAGTAATAGGCTTTTCTCCGCGTGCTACAAAAGCCTGAGCTTTGTATGCGCTACGCAAAGACAAAGTAGCTAAATAAATTAAAACAACAATTGCTGCAATGCTCATAACGCCATACAGCAAAATTTCAACAGAATTATCTCCAGCCACATAGTGCCAGAAGCCGTTAATCTTTACTCTACCCTGCTTCTTAGTACCAAGAGTACCGAATTTTGGTAGATATTCAGCGCCAGTTGTGGCCAAGAAGGCAAGAACTCCAGCCTCGCATAGAATGAATACGAGACCTTTCACGTACTGTTTGCGAACGAAGTTACCAAAACCGAAGATAATTATCGAAACCCAAGACAGTACGTCTGCGTGCTTTGCAGCCTCCTGTAATGAGTATTGCGAAGGGGCAATGTATTCATCGGCAGCAGGTGCCTTCTTACGCTTCCCTCGCTTGGTGGATGTCGTGCCAGTCATGACATGCCTTTCGTAAAATTGTGGGGCTTTTTACAAGCAAAAGACGCCCCGCCCCGATTTTAAAATCCTTAGGGGAGCGGGGCGTCCTTGCCGTGTGTTCTCTAAATATTATTTTCTTTTAAAAGAATTTAATATTTAGAAAACAGTCGTAAGTTAATACTTACTTCTTGAGAGCTTCCTCGAAGCCCTTCTGGAAGTCTGCAATCTTTGCAGCAGCGTTACCATCATTGACTTCCTTATTTGCCAATGCAGTACCGAAGGTCTTCATTGGATCCCAGAAGGCACCCATTTCTGGAACGGTTGGCTGCAAGACAGAAGTCTTAGCAATGGTGTTCATCTGAGCCACAGCGGCTGGGTTGTCCTTAACGAGATCAGCCAAAGACTTAGCAACTGGGATATCGCCGTGAAGCTTGTACATCTGCTCCTGGGATTCCTTAGAACCGAGGAATGCAGCGAACTTAGCGGCCATCTCTGGAGCCTTGGAGTTAGGGTTGTAAGCAACAGCCTTAGAACCAGCGAAGGACTTCATCTGGTGTTCGCCATCTTCAGACTTGAACTTTGGAAGCTGAGCAGCAGCGTAGTTGTCGCCCAAAGCCTTCTTTACGTCGCCAGCATCCCAAGAGCCAGAGAAGTAAGCGTCAACAGTGTGGTTCTTAATGCCAGCTAAGCCAGCGCCATCGCCATCCATTACGAAGTTCTTGTTCTGAATGAGCTTTGCAACATACTTGGTGATTTCGGCAGCCTTGTCACCAATCTTGATGCCAGCCTTGCCATCGTTGCTCTTCTCGCCGAAGAGGGTCATGTTGCCATCGAGGTAGAAGCCTGGAAGGTACCAAGCGTTGCTGATATCGAAAGCAACCTTGCCCTTTTCGAGCATCTTATCGAGGGACTTAACGTCTTCGTCGGAGAACTTGGACTTATCGTAGTACATGAACCAAGTGTTGCCCATGTATGGAACGCCATAAAGCTTGCCATCCTGAGCGGTTACAGACTGGATGATGGTATCATCGTTGTCTTCCTTAACCTGCTTGGCAGCGTCGTCGCTCAACTCGCCAATTGCATTTGCTTTTACCAAGTCGCCGAGCTGATCGTTAGGGAACAGGTAAACGTCGGCAGCAGCCTTAGCGTCCTGCTTAACGGTCTTAGCAGCATCTGGTGGAGCAACAACAGCGTTCTTAAAAGTAACCTCTGGGTGATCCTTCTTGAAGGCTTTCTCCATAGCCTGAATCCAGCCGCCAGCCTTCTGATCTTCGGAAGAAGACCACACGGTGAGCTTTACTGGGTTTGCCTTGTTGCTGGAGCCAGCGTTGGTGCTAGAACCGCATGCAGCAAATCCAAACATTGTAGCGATTGCGAGGCCTGCGCCCAGCACTTTCTTCATATTCGTCATCCTTGACCTCCTATATCATGCCAGCTTGGCATGTTCTTTGGTGGCATAGTAACAGATCCCATGCGACGCACCATCGCATTTTGCTGCGTTGAGCAACGTCACATTTTTATTGAAATCCGTGTATAAGCAATGTGTAGTATACACGGATATAAAAGTGTTAGCAAATCATGTCGCAAGTGATTAGAAAAATTGTTTGTAAAGTGACTTTTTAGCTTTAGAAAATCGTATTTTATTCCATAACTCAGTAAATTTAACGGAATTTTATTTTGATTGCGCTCCAACCTGTCTTCGCGCTTGTAGCGTAGCGCGAAGACAATTTGGAGCGCTGAGCTTGCTCAAAGTTGAAAGCACAGTGTGCTTTCAACGCAAGCGAAGACGTTCGCGCGCTTAGACCGCGCGAACGATGTGACGCATTTTGTAGCTCAAAACGGCGCGTCGAGCAACAAAAAGCGGAAAAGTAAGAAAGTGAATAGTAAAATAAAGTCGGACAAGTCAAAAGTTAATATACGCAAAAGTTAATATACGCCAACAAAACGGGGTAAACATGCAAAACGAACATGCACAATGGCTGCGCGACGCCGTGTTCTACGAAATCTATCCACAAAGCTTCTACGATTCAAACGGCGACGGAATCGGCGATATTCCAGGCATAATCGAAAAACTCGACTACGTAAAATCGCTTGGATGCAATGCGATCTGGCTAAATCCTTGCTACGATTCGCCATTTAAAGACGCGGGTTACGACGTGCGCGACTACAAAAAAGTGGCAGCGCGCTACGGCACAAACGAGGATTTGCAACGTCTTTTTAGCGAAGCGCACAATCGCGGAATGCACATTTTGCTAGACCTTGTTCCAGGGCACACAAGCGAAGAGCACGAGTGGTTTAAGCAAAGCTCGCGCGCGCAAGAAAACGAGTTTAGCAAGCGATATATATGGACCGACAGCGCGTTTAGCGGCTATTCCATGCCGTTTATTGGCGGCGAAAGCGAGCGAGATGCCACGTATATTCTGAACTTCTTTAAATGCCAGCCAGCGCTAAATTACGGCTTTGCGCATAGGGATCGCGCGTGGCAATCCGCGCCAGATTCTGAGGAGGCGGCGCAAACGCGCGCTGCAATGGTTGATGTTATGCGATTTTGGCTTGCGCTTGGCGCGGATGGATTCCGCGTAGACATGGCGGATTCGCTTGTAAAAAACGACGACAACAATGGCGAAGGAAGCCTTGGCAAAGACAATACGATTCGTGCATGGCAAGAAATGCTGGGCGCTGTAAAGGCCGAGTATCCGCAGGCTGCGTTCGTTTCGGAGTGGGGCAGGCCGCGTCAGGCGCTGGCTGCTGGATTTGACATGGACTTCTATTTGAATTGGCGCTGGGATGGGCAGCCAAACGGATATGCGCGCCTAGCTAGAGATGTGGATAATGCGCTAGACGGCAATCCTGAGCGCGACCATAGCTACTTTAATGCGCGCGGCGGCGGCAGTATTTGCCCATTTTTAGACGATTATTGCCCGCAGTATGAGGCCACTTGCAATGATGGCTACTTTAGTTTCATAACGTGCAATCACGATACGCCGCGCCTGGCTCCGCGATTAAGCGAACGCGAAAGGCGGATTGCGTTTGGCATGATTCTTACAATGCCAGGCGTGCCGTTTGTATATTACGGCGACGAAATCGGCATGAAATACCGCGATATTCCAACAAAAGAAGGCGGTTATGCGCGCACGGGTACGCGTACGCCAATGCAGTGGGATGATTCTAAGAATTTTGGATTCTCCACGACCGCAAAGTCGAAGTTGTACCTGCCTGTTGAGGCGCGCGCAGATGGAAGGACTTGCGCAAATTCACGTAAGCAGGCCGTGCAAAGTGGCGAAATTCCAACGGTTTTGGGGCAGGAGCAGGATGGCGATTCGCTGCTTAACTGGGTGCGCGCGCTGATTGCTTTGCGCCACGAGTGCGCGGCGTTGCACGCGGATGCCACTTGGCGAGTGTTGCACGCGCCTGTGGATGGTCGCAGTTTTGCGTACGAGCGATGCGCGGCTGAGTCGGATGGGTCGGATGGCGAATCCTCTACAGATAGATGCATTGTGGTTATGAATCCTGGATTAAACGAGGAGACGATTGCGCTTAGCGCGCTTGCAGGGCTTACGCCAGAGGCGATTTTGCAGCCGCGGATTTCGGTTGGAGCGGTTGCTTGCGATTCTTCCGCGCTTAAACTCGGCGCGCAGTCCTTTGCTGCGTTCCGACTTGCATGAGCGCTTTGACTGA
This sequence comes from uncultured Gardnerella sp., assembly GCA_947289115.1. GTDB lineage: Bacteria > Actinomycetota > Actinomycetes > Actinomycetales > Bifidobacteriaceae > Bifidobacterium. The sequence continues at coordinate 71,365 of CAMYPG010000002.1, read as the reverse complement.
GCTTGAAATTGCATAACGCATTTCAAGCTCCTTCAAAGCGTGATTTGGCTCAAATGTAAAGTCCAGTGGACTTTACGTGCGGCGAAGACGTGAGCGCGCTTAGACCGCGCGAGCGAAACATCTCATTCAGTGCGAAAAATCTCGAATCTCTACCTCACTTGATGTAATATACGTACTTATATACGCACTTAACGCAACGAGTGCTAGCAAGGGGTGAATTATGGACGCGCTAAAACCAAAGATTCGCGCAGACAAGAACATAAAAATGGGTATTACGCTCAAAAAGTTCAAGCTGCTCGGCGCTGTAATGATGATGCTCAGTGCGTTCGGAACAACCGTGATTCCGCACCTTTTTGGCGGTCTTTCCAACTCCAACATGTGGAGCCTCACTGCTGCCGTAGTGTGCGAAGTTATAAGCTGGTCGGCTCTGCCGTGGTATGCGTGGCTGCTTGTTCGCGGATATCAAAACACGCATAACCTCAACCTTTATACGTTTCGGCTGCTTATATTGGCGCTTATTTGCGAGGTCCCGTACGACTTTACAACCTTTGGCTGCGCTTTCGATATGCGCTCGCAAAATCCAGTGTTTGGGCTTGTTATTGCGCTTTTTGTGCTTTCGGGAATCGACATGGTTCGCGCGCGTTTTAAAGGCGCTCAAAAAGTTGCGTCAATCGCAGTAATCCTGGTTGCAGGAATATTGTGGAATCTTTTCGGAAAAGTTGGCTTTAGGCAGAATATTTTTTGGGGCGGAGCTTTACTTTTAGGATTTGTTCTTATCTTTAGATTCCTAGAAAACCACGAGATTCGCATGGAGCTGATTGCTGGCGCTTTCGGCGCTATGTCGCTTTTGGCGCCAGGAGTTGGCGTGGCTGTGCTGCACTATCGCAGTCCGTATGGCGACGGACCTAAGCAAACTAAGCAATTCCGCTGGCTTATGTATGCGTGGTATCCGCTGATGCTTGTAATCGCAAGCGCATTCACGATTTTGCTTTAGTCTTTAGGCGCAGCCGTAGAATTTCTTATAATAAGCTGCACTGGAGCTGTGATATGCCTTCGCGCTACGGGTTTACCTTCTATAAGGGATATCGCAATATTCCCAGCCTGCTCTGCCATTGTTTTAGGATTTTGACGAATGGTGGTTAGTCCAGCCTCTTTTGCATAAGTGCCATTGTCGAATCCTGTAATTGATAGATCTTCAGGCACGCGAATTCCTAATTTTTGTAATCTAAACAAGAACGGCATTGCTGTTGAATCCTGGTGGAAGCATATTGCAGTAGGGGGATTTTCTTGTGTAAAAAGCTCAGAAAGAGTGGCATCTATAGGGTCATCTTTTATGTCTATTGGCAGTACTTTCCCTTGCATTCCATCAATATTGCTGCACACGTTTTCAAAGCTTGTGATTCTTCTTGACGAGCTAAAGCGGAAAGATGAACAAAAATGCTCATACACGTATAAAAGACGCTTATGCCCTAATGTCGCTAAGTGTTGAATCGCAAGTTTTATGCCCAGAGCATCGTCGATTCCGATTGATGCAGAAAGCACTTTAGAAGCTGTGCAGTTTATTCCGACAATTGGTACGTTTATGCGTTGTAATTGTTCGGCCTCATTGCTGCTTATGTCAAATGACGATACGATTATTGCGTCTGTGTTTGCGCGTAAGGGCAGTTCTTTAAAGAAGTTTTTTCTTTGTTCAACTCCCTCTAAAAGGTGTATTACAAGGTCGTAGCCATTTTTGTTCAGTACGCTATTTAATCCTTCTATAATTGCTGAGCTAAACCATTCGATTTTACTGCTTCCAATTAGTAGTGTTATGCGATACGATTTGCCTGTTTTAAGCTCTCCAGCGGTTCTAGAAACAGTGAAATCCATTTGTTCGGCTGCGCGCATGACTTTGGCGCGTGTAGATGCGGAGACTTTTTCTGGATGTGCGAATGTTCTGGAGACGGTTGCAATCGATACTCCTGCCAGTGTTGCTACATCGCAAATACTAGTTTTTGACAAGTCGCACCTCTTTTAAGTGTTTTAGCTGCAGAGTTTTTAACTGCATCTCTTTTAATCACCCTGCTTCTAGTTATCATAAATGAAAAGGTTTACATTTTTAGACACGCCGCCTAAAAAGTATTTATTCGTGCAAAACTAGCTTAGTATTAAGGATTCAAAATGAAAACCTTTACATTTACATTTTTAATGTTTGACCGAGTCAAACTTAAAGCAATATTATAAAATTACCCATCAATTTCACGAGGAAGTGGAGTAACAATGAAGATTAGAAAAATATGCATATCCTGTATAGCAGTTTTGGGCATGATTTCTACGCTTGCCGCATGTGGGAATAATGGTGCAGCAGGAGTAACAGATACAAAGAAAGACAAAGGCCTAGCTGTTATGGGTCAAGCTTTAAAGTATGACCCAAATCATTTAGTAAATCAAGGAAAGCCAATCCAGCTTGAGTATTGGAGCTGGGGAGACGCGTCCACTGATCCAATTTACGACATGATTAAGGATTATCAAAAGATTTATCCAAATGTAAAGTTTAAGACTAAGAACGTTGCTTGGGATGATTACTGGACAAAGCTTCCACTTGCTCTAAAGGGAACAAAGGGCCCAGCTTTGTTCAATATTCACAACTCCAAAGATGAGCTTATTCGCCCATACGCTGCCGATTACAAGATTGACAAGGCTGCTATGGAATCGGATTACGCAACGGCTAGTGCGCATGAAGATGCTAAAGGTAATGTAAAGTACATTGATTCCGTAATCAATACGGGAAACATCTACTACAACAAGAAGCTTTGGAAGGAAGCTGGCTTAACTGAGGCAGATATTCCTGCTACTTGGGATGAGTTGCGCGAAGTGGCGAAGAAACTCACTAAGTGGAACGGTTCCAAGATGGAACAGGCTGGATTTAACGTGAACGGCGATGCTTATGCTGCAATCAATCAAGGATTGAACTATCAGCGTGGTGAACTTGCTTTTGATGAAAGTGGCAAGAAGCCTAATTTTGACAACAAAGTCACGCGTGAAAACATGAAGTTCTTGAAGAATTTGTACGACAAAGACAAGGTCATTTCTACCGACTTTGGCACGGATTACACGCAAAGCTTTGGAAACGGCCAATCTGGAATGGTTTATGCCTGGGGATGGCTCGAAGGTGTGCTAAAAGAAAAGTACCCAAATATTGAATATGGAGTCTTCCCAACTCCAACATTCACAAAAGAAAAGCCATTTGCGTACGATCGCTACAATGGAGAATCCACTCCAGGAATTAACGCTCACCAGTCAAAAGATCAGCAAGAGGTTGCTCAAGACTTTATTAAGTTCATTCTCGCTAACGATGCGTTTATTCGCTCGGCAGTAAAGCATTTGAACTCGTTCCCAGCAAAGAAGTCTTTGCAAAACGATCCTGAGATTCTAAAGGCTCCAGTAATGGCTGCGATTCAGCCGCGTGCAGATCGCCTAATCTGGCCAGGGATCACGCCTTCTACCGTGGAAACAAGTAGCAAGGCTGCTTTCCAGAACGTTATGCAAAATGGTGAGTCTATTGATGATGCAATCAAAGAGGCTCAAGCAACAATGGTTAAAGATATGAAGAATTCTAAGTTTACGTCTGCAGAAAGTAAGTATGAGTTCTTCAAAGAGCACAAGTAAAAACAAAGCAGACTAGTTAACTAGTTGTAAATCGTAATCACTGTGCTCAGTAGGTAAGGCAAGGAAAATCATGAAACAAGTAAATCAGGATTCTCATTTGAGCAAAATGAGAAAACATAATGGTGGTATGTCAAAAATAAGCACTGCTCTTTCTCGAACCTTCTCCTTTCGGAATATAGCAGTAGTGTTTCTGATTGTTTATTTTGTGATTTTTCTTGCCTATCCAATATATAAGGCTTTTGCAGGCAGCTTCCATGAATGGAATCCGCTTGTTGGAACATACAATTGGGTTGGGCTGGATAATTTTAAGCAGATTTTAGTAGATAAGTTATTCTGGAAGTCCATTGCAAACACCGCAATCTTTACGTTTGTATCTGTTGTATTCCGCGTTATTCTTGGCATTGGTTTTGCAATGTTGTTAAGCTCCAAGCTTGTTAAGTGCAAAGATACTCTGCGAGGTCTTTTCTACATGCCAACAATTACGCCGTTGGTGGCAGTGAGCTTTGTGTGGATGTGGATGTTTGACCCGCAGTTTGGCATGATCGATAGGGTTACAGGCTTAAACATAAATTGGTTGCACAGTTCGACTTGGGCTATGCCAGCAATCATAATAATGACAATTTGGAAAGACTTTGGCTACGCAACGGTATTATATTTGGCTGGATTAATGAATCTGCCAAAAGATGTTTACGAAGCGGCAGAAATAGACGGCGCTAATAGCGTGCAAAAATTCTTTAGAATAACAGTTCCATTGCTAAAGCCAACAACACTTTTTATAGTAATCACATCTATGATTGGCTATATTCAAGCGTATGTTCAGATTCTTGTTATGACCAATGGCGGCCCAGGAACATCAACGTACACAATCAGCTACCTAATTTTTGATCAAGCGTTCCAAAAGTATAACTTTGGAATTGCATCTGCAATGAGCGTCATTCTGTTTATAATCACTGGAATCCTAACATTCATAATGTTTAAAGCGTCTAAGGATAGTGAGTTAGTATGAAAAAACAAAATCTTAAAAAGAGCATTATTGGATGGTTTCTAACAATATTCCTATTCTTATTGTCTTGCTTAACAATCGTGCCATTTATTTGGATGTTTGTATCTTCCTTTGCTCCAAACAGCGACATTGTGCGCATAGATGGTGGGCTGTTCCCAAAGCCAAGCACATTTGGGAATTACGTTGGGATTCAAGAGAAATTCGACTTTTTGAGGCTATTCTTTAACTCATTGTTTATATCGGTAGTTAAAACGGTAATAGCCATTTACACGAGTGCCGTTCTTGGATATGTGTTTGCAAAAATGAGATTCCGTGGCAGAAATCTGCTTTTTGGAATAGTAATAAGCACGATGATGGTACCGTGGGCAGTAACAATTATTCCTCAATACGACATGATGACTAGCTTTGGTTGGCAAGACACGTATCGCGCGCTTATAGTTCCAGGCTTAATAAGCGCATTTGGAATCTTCTTATTCCGACAATCAATAAGCGGAATATCCGACGAATTGATTGAAGCAGCAAAACTAGATGGAGCTTCGGATTCTAGAATATTCCACAGAATAATTCTGCCAATGAGCCACAATACTATTGCTGCGCTCGCGATATTTACGTTCTTGTGGAATTGGGAAGACTATTTGTGGCCATTCCTTATGATTACAGACGAGAAAAAGCAGCTTCTTGCAGTTGGATTGAAGACGTTTAGCGGAAGATTTGGAACTGACTACGGCGGTTTGTTTGCTGCGGCATCGCTTGCTATTATTCCTGTAGTAGTAGTGTACTTGGTGTTCCAGAAGCAGTTTATTGCTGGAATTTCAACCGGCAGCGGTAAGTAGAAAAGGGCGGGTCGAATGACTTTACAAGATGCGCGTGAAGCGCGTGGAACACAGGATGTGCAAGACGCACACATTTTTTACGATTACGCTAAAAATCCGCTGTCTAAAGCCAAAGAGTCGCAGGTTATAAGCGGCAAAAATTGGCGAATCACTTTAATCACGGATTCGCTTGTGCGCCTTGAGTGGAGCGAAAACGGCGAATTTGTAGACGCTCCTACGCAAACAGTTGTAAGACGAAACTTCGAGGCCGGCACGCAGATTGCCGCGGAAAAATCGCAAGCAACCGAAGATGAGGCATCGCGCGCTTTTAATCCAAAATATAGTGTAAAAAACTTGGAAAATGACTGGATAGAAGTCGAAACCGAAAAACTACTGATCACGTACAACCAGCAGCCGTTTAGCAAAGAGGGCTTGAGCATTGTTGTGCGCGGAGTGCCAGGCTCGCAATTCAACACGTGGCATTACGGCGACGAGTGCCACGGCAATTTGCTCGGCACAGCGCGAACAGTGGACGAGGCGGATGGAGCCGTTAAGCTTGGAACGGGCGTAATATCTCGCGACGGGTGGGCAGTGTTAGACGATTCGCGCTCGGCAAAAATCGCGTATGCGGCTGCTGTTGATGGAAAAGAAAACCCATACGGGGCATGGGTGGAGCCGCGTGAAAAGGCGGATGGCAGTGTGTCTGGGGAAAACTCTGCCGAATCATCTAAATCAAACTCTAAAGACCTATACTTCTTTGGCTACGGTCACAACTATATAGGCGCAATTCGCGACTTTTACAAGCTTACGGGCGCGCAGCCGCTTCTTCCGCGATTTGCGCTAAGCAACTGGTGGAGCAGATACTACAGGTACAGCCAAGACGAATATTTGCAGCTGATGAGCCGATTTAAGCGCGAAGGAATACCGTTCTCCACGGCAGTAATCGACATGGATTGGCACGTGACGGATGTGGACCCAAAGTATGGTTCGGGATGGACTGGCTACACGTGGAACCGTGATTTGTTCCCAGATCATCGCGCGTTTTTGCGCCAACTTGCCAGCGAAGGGCTTTCTGCAACGCTTAATTTGCACCCGAGAGACGGCGTGCGCGCGTTTGAAGAAGACTATGCGCAAGTTGCGCGCGATATGGGAATTGACCCTGCAAGCGGCAAGGCAGTTGAGTTTGACCTTACAAATCCGCGCTTTTTGCGAGCATACCTAAACATGCATCGGCGCATGGAGAACGAGGGCGTTGGGTTCTGGTGGATTGACTGGCAGCAGGGCGGAGTTACAAAGCAGGCTGGCTTGGATCCGCTTTGGATGCTTAACCACGTGCACTACCAGGATTCGGGGCGCGGAGGCGCGTGGCCGATAACGTTCTCGCGCTACGCGGGGCCTGGCTCGCACCGCTACCCAGTGGGATTCTCGGGAGATAGCGTAACAACGTGGGATTCGCTGGCTTTCCAAACTTACTTTACTTCTACGGCGTCTAACATTGGCTACGGCTGGTGGAGCCACGATATTGGCGGACACATGCTTGGCGTGCGATGCGATGAGCTGGAGGCGCGCTGGTATGCGTTTGGCGCGTTTAGCCCGATTAATCGCCTTCACTCCAGCTGCTCGCCGTTTGCAGGCAAGGAGCCGTGGAACTTCCCTCGTGAAACTCGTGACGCGATGGTTAAAATGCTGCGACTTCGCGCGCAATTGATGCCTTATTTATATACGATGAATTATCGCGCGGCGGTTGATGGCAGACCAATCGTAGAGCCAATGTATTGGCAATCGCCAGAAACACCTGCAGCATACGAGATGCCGAACGAGTACCGTTTTGGCAGCCAGCTTGTTGTTGCGCCAATCGTTAGCAAGGGGTGCGCGCAAGTTGAGCGCGGGTGCACTGCCGTTTGGCTTCCAGAAGGCGATTGGTACGATTTCTTTGACGGAAGGCGCTATGTTTCGCGCGGCGGTGCTGGGCGCAGATTTGAGGTTTGGCGAGGAATCGACCGCGTGCCGGCGTTTGCGCGCGCTGGGGCTATTGTGCCAATGCAAGTTTTGCCAAGCGAAGCGGATTGCGCAAGTAGCGAGCAGGCGGCAGAGCTTGTTAATAGCGTTGAAAATCCGCGATCTTTGCGCATTCTTGCATTCCCAGGGGATTGCGGCGAGTTTGTGATGCGCGAAGATAACGGCTGCTTTGAAGACGCGTGCGCTGGGAAAACTGCCGATACGCGCATGGAACTTATTTGGCGAGACGGCAACGCGTCTACGCAATTTGTGATTAACGCTGCAACGGGTTGCACTAGTGCCGTTTCTTCGCTGCCTTCCAAGCGCGATTGGAGCGTGGTGTTTAGAGGCGTTGCTTGCCCAGACTTTTCGCGCGTTCGCGTTTTTGTTGGGGAAAATCAGCTTGAATCTAAGGCTGTAGAAGTTTCATATGAAGGCGAAGAATCTACGCTAAGTCTTACTGTTTCCGTGCGCAATGTGCCTGTTGGCGATTGCGTGCGCATAATTGTTGACGGCGGTTTGCAAATTGCGCAAGACCCTAAGATTGGCGATTGCTACAGGTTGCTTCTTAAAGCGCAAGTGCCATACCGCGGCAAGGAGATTGCTTTTGACGCGATTCGCCAAGCTGGTGGCAGTGCGAGTGCTATAAGTGAGCTTTGCGCGCTTGAGTACACTAGCGAGAGCGAGTTTGAGCGCCATCAGCAAAGCGTTGACTTGACTAACGCACATGCGCCGCAGCACCCAGAGGTTGCTAAGTGGGCGCAATGGAAGTGCACGCTGCCTGACTCGGTTAAGCGCGCACTTGAGGAGATTTTAATTCGGAGCGCTGAGCTTGCTTAAGGTTGAAAGCACAGTGTGCTTTCAACGCAAGCGAAGACGTTAGCGCGCTTAGACCTCGCTAACGACGACTGCCTTCGTGCTTAGACCGCGCAAGTGATTTTCCTATTTACTGTTGTGCGAGGTTTGAGTATTTCTCTCCTTGCAAGTCCCGTCGCTACGCTCCTCTTTTATTGCTCGTATAGAAATACATCAAACCTTCTGAATATCTAGAACTTTTGCGTGGCTTTTATCACCGAGATTCTCGATTTTTCTTCTTCATTCGATGAATCACCATCAAAGATGCTGAGGTTCATCTCATTCAGGGCGAAAAATCTCGAATCTCTACCTTGCTTGCGCGACGACCTGCCTTTTCGCTTAGAGCGTAGCGCGAAAAGGCAATTCGGAGCGCTGAGCCGCTCAAACGTAAAGTCCAGTGGACTTTACGTGCGGCGAAGACGTGAGCGCAGCTAATCCGCGCGAGCGATATTCCTTGTTTGGTGTTGTAGGAGGGCTGGGTGTTTCTACACTCGCGAGGGGTATTCCTGAATTTGTTTATCGAAACGCCAAATATGGGAACAAACGCGGGATAAAAGAGAAAAGCGCACTGCAGAGGGTCTAAAAATGTGATTTGTATCATATACAAATGTTTAGATGAGTGAGCTAAAAATGGCGGTTGACTCGCCAGAATCGCAAGAATTTTTGAAAAAAATATCTCGCAAAAATCCTTGAAATAAAAGGCTTGGGGGGGGGGGTATGCACCCCCAAAAGCTATAAACATTTGTTAGTTGTTTTCAAAATTTTTTCTAAAATGTTATAATGATTTATCAAAGGATGATTACATCATTATAGATGTACGCTATAAGACTTTGTAAAACTATTGTTAAAAACTATATGGCTTTGATAGCCACGGTCGGTGCGCAAAGCAATATCAAGTAAATCGAATTAATCTCACGGAAAGAGGAGAACATGACTACAAAATCTGCTAAACACGCCAACAAGACATCTGGTTCTGTAAAGGATAAGGCTGCAAAGGTTGTTGACATGCATAAGGTGGCTGCTCTTTCGGCTGGTGCTGCTGGCGTGATTGCTGGCGCGGCGATTGCTTTTGGCGCAACTCCTGCAATGGCTGCGGAGGCTGGTGCTGCTGCGCCTGTTAATACGAATGATCCTGCAAAAGAACAGAGTGTAATTGCTAATAAGAAGAAGGCTGAGGGTGCTGAGGCTTCTAAGGTTGAGGCTTCTAATAAAAATAGTGTAGATGCTAAGCCTGTTGTGGAGGCTCCTCAGCAGACTAAGGTAGAGGCGCCTACTGATAGTAAGGAATCCGCAGATGCTAAGCAGAGTGTAGAACCTACGGTAACAACTGCTGCTCCTATTGCATCGACTGAATCAACTGAAGAGAATAAGACTGGTAAGACTGAGAGCACTAAGGGCGAGAACGCGAAGGCTGATGGTAAGTCTGTAGATGATAAAGGTGTAAAACAGGATACTGCAGAAAATAGCACTCCTGCAGGAAATGTCGCAAAGAGTCGTAAAAAGCGTGATTTGAGTGCTGAAAATCATAATCAGGGTGAACCTGTTGTTGGCACAGATCGCGAAGCTAATCCAGAACCTTCCGTTTCGAATCAAATAAATATTTCAGAAGATACAAAAAATAGCGTCCCGAATATGTATGCATGGGGATCGTCTAATAATACGTATATTAAAAGCGGACAAAGTAACACTGTTACTTTCAACTTTGCAAAGCCAAAAGATGGATACAATATTAGCAGTATTGCCATTTTCCCTGCTCAAAACAATAGTATGACCACCGATAAAGGTAGAAAGGCTGCTGAATACTATTCTGGAAATCCGGGGCTGCATCAATCTTATTCTGGTGAATATACGTTTACCCCGAATACTGACGGCTCTGCAAAGCTTGAAATGACACCTCTTTTTAGAGATGGCAATCTTAACAGCGGTGTAGCATACGCTGCAAACCGTTGCATTTATGTGTACGGTAGAAAAGATGGTGGAGACGAAGTCTTGCTGTACAAGACTAATATTGCACGTGCAGCAACACTTATTCCACCTAAAACAGCTGGGTCAATTGTGCTGAAGTATAACGAAGAACTTACTGCACAACAAATTCGTGAGAAGCTTCAAAAAGCCATTGATGCTCCTACCGAAGCAACTGGTAATAAATCAATTCGTGAGCAAATTAACACCGCAAGTACATCTAAGGGCGTGGGTACGCGTGGAGATAATGGTGCATTTGTTCAGACTCCAGATACCGCTGAAAATAAGGTAATTATTAACGATCAGCGTGTGTACAATCCAAATGATGTTACTAGCTTTAATACAAAAACGCCTAAACCTGGTACTACTGAAACAACGTATATAACTACGGTACGAACACTTAAAACTCATCTCATAACCGACACAGGTTATACTTCTGATGATTTACCACTTACTGTTGCGCGCTATGATGATCGCATTGAAAAGCCAATTGTTGACGACCTGTCCAAGGTTTCCGATGATGTAAAAACCGAAATTAAACGCAAGCTTGCGCATCTTAATCACGTAAGCCAAGATCAGGTGACCATTAACGACCAGGGTGAAGTCACTATCAACTTTGCTGGCGTGGATGCTGCGGACGCTCCTAAGATTGCACTCAGCGACCTTGTGTTGAAGAAGATTGCAGAGAAGGATGTTGTCGTTCCTGAAAACGACAAAGCAGTCTTTGTGGCTAACCCACTTGGCTACTCCAATGCCGAGCTTGACCGAATTAAAACAGCTATTTACGAAGCTAATAAAGACAATAAAGAGCTTGGTCTTACCAGCAAAGATCAGATTACACTTGAGTATCTTAAGGGCGATCTTACTGCATCTGGTGACTCTAATAAGGGAATCTCTAATGGTCAGGCGGAAAACAAGATTACCGTTAAAATCAAGACTGACAAGTCAGTTGCTGAGTTTACGTCTAATGTAAAAGAGAGCAAGCTTACAAAGCTTCCAAATATTCGTACAGATTACACCGTTTCGTGGGACAAGACTAAGATTGATGGTCGCGATACCGACGAAGGTATTTCTTGGAGTAATGATCAGAAGACCACTATCATCTACCGTTACGATCCAACTAAAGCGCAAGAGTTTGATACAACAAAGATTCTTGGCTTGCTGAAGGCTAAACCAAAGGATAGTAGTTCTGGTTTGCGCGACCTTACTGGCGGCGAGCAGCTTTCCTATGAAGGTACAGGGAATAACGCGCGCAAGTCGCACATGAACTATGCGCTTAATAAAGATGGCGAGCCAACAACTGAACTCACGCTTGGCAATATGGGTGGCGCTTATTGGTCTGGGAATCAGAAAGTTTCTAATTCTGACGTAAACCTCGGTGATAATTTATCAATAGCTGGTTCGTATTCATGGGATCCAGAAGCTGGTTCTGTAACGGTAGCTGGCAAAAAGGACAAGATTTTCAAGGCACGTCTGTTTGTTGAGCCGTATGCAATGACGTACTATAAGCATGTTTATATGGAGAAAGATCGTCACCCAGGCAATACGGCAAAGGCAATTAACGTTATCTTTGTGCCGCAGACGAATCATAAGACTGCCGATTTGAAGACGTCGATTGGTGAGCATAAGACCACTAAGGTTGATAATACGGATGTTCCGACTGACTCGAAGTACTACAACGCGTCTGATGCAGTGAAGAAAGACTACGAAGATGCATTGAAGGTTGCTAAGCAAACGCTTGAAAAAGTTGGAACTACACCAGATGATCAGTTAACTGAACAGCTTAAAGCTGAGGTTGATAATGCAACCATTAAGCTGGATAAAGCTCGCAAAGCTCTTGATGGTGACGCTACCAAGAAAGACGAACTGGATAAGTCGATAACAGAAGATGGTACGCCTGCTGAAGGTCAACAAGCTACAACTGGCACAAAGGCTAGTGACAAGTATAAGAATGTTACTGAGCCTGACTTCAAGAAGGCCGACGGTTCTGATGACACCGAAAGAAATGAGGCAGCTAAGAAAGCCAAGACAGCTTACGATGAAGCGCTTGCTGAAGCCAATAAGGTAAAGGACGACAAGAACGCCACACAAAAGGCTGTTGACGATGCGAAGGCGAAGCTGGACGAAGCTCGCAAGAAGCTTAACGAATTTACCACTAACAAGGATGAGTTGAATAATGCCATCGCTCAGCACGGCAAGGTGAATACGGGCGATGCAAAGAAGACTGATCCTGCAGAGAAGCTTAAGACCGCTGACCCAGCCTATCAAAATGCAACTGATGAAGAGCGCAAAGCATACGATGCTGCTGTAAAGAAGGCAAAGGATCTTTCAGCAGATCCAAACGCTTCTCAAAAGGAAGTGAACGAGGCAATTGCAGCTCTCGAAAAAGCTAAGAAGGCGCTTGATGCTAAAGCTACCGATAAGTCAAAGCTTATAACTGCTGAAAAGCTCACCTTTGATAATCCTGATAAGGATGACGCAAGCAAGCAGAGTACCTTCTATAAGAATGCGCTTAACAAGCAGACTAATGGCGCAAACGATCAAGAGAAACAAGCTGCTAAAACTGCCGTTGACAACTATAACAATGCGTTAACTAAGGCACGTGAGGTTCTTAAGAACGATAAGGCAACTCAAAAAGAAGTTGATGATGCTAAAGATGCATTAACTAAGGCTGAAGATGCACTTCATAAAGATTATGCAACTGACGCTAATGAACTTACGAAAGTTCTTGCGGATAACTTTAGCGGTTACCTGATGCCTGCATACTTTAACGCTTTCGATAAGGCGCAAGCTGGCGACGAAGACGCAAAGAAAGCATTCAAAGATTACAACGATGCTTATCAAAAAGCTAAGGCGCTTAAGGAAGATCTAGAAAAAGCTAAGAATGGTGGAACTGCTCCAGGTCAAAACCAGATTGATGAAGCCAAGAAAGCTCTTGAAGAAGCGCGTAAAGTTATCGACAAGTATGCAACTAATACCAGCAGGCTTTCTGCGGCTGTGTTTAATGACCTTGCAATACAAAACAGCCCAGCGTATGCGAATGTAAAGGAACTTGCCGATAAGCAGAATCCTAGTGAAGAAGAAAAAGCCCAGGTAGAGGCTGCTAAGAAGGCTAAGGAAGCGTATGAAAAAGCTGTAGAGAAGCTAAACCAGGCGCTTAATAAACAGATGCCTAAGGATAAAGCAAATGGTAAGGAGATTCCTGATACAAATACTCCTGATAAGGACGGCAACCCTGAAGATAGTACATACTTGGATAATATTCAGGCACATGCACAAGGCGAGCCTCTGGATAGGGATATTACCTCAATCCTTAAGGAAATGAACGATGCTATTGCAGATTTGAACAAGTTTGCAACCAAGACCGACGATTTGCTTAAGTCTGTTAACGAGCATGACAATACTCAGAAGACGCCTGCGTATAAGAATGCTTCGCATCCTGATTTCAAGAATGATGATGGAACAACTGCTGATAAGACTAAGAATGATGCAGCCCAGAAGGCTGTAGATGAGTATGGCGAAGCTCTTAACGTGGCAAAGGAATTGCTCAAGAATCCTGCTGCAACGCAGAAGCAAGTCAATGATGCACTTAATACCTTGAACGAGAAGCGTAAAGCGCTTGACACGTACAAGACTGACACCGCCAAGCTCAAGGATAGTGTTGGCAAGCACGGCTCTACAGATGGCGCTGCACCTACAGAAGGTACACAAACTTCTGATGCATATCGCAACGCGTCTGATCCTCACTTCATGAAGGAAGAGGGCGGCAAGCTTGTTCCTGATACGGATAAGAATGATCAGGCTACTGCAGCCAAGAAGGCGTATGATGAAGCTTTGACAAAAGCTCAGGAGCTTTTGAAGAAGCATGACGAGAAAGATACGCCGCAAGACGCAAAGCCAACTCAAAAAGACATCAACGATGCACTTAAGGCTCTTGACGATGCTCGTACTGAGGTTGAGAAGTATAAGACTGTTACTACTGAACTTGAGAAAGAAATTAATAAGTCTACTGCGGAGGGTGCTCCTGGTGTTACTGAAAATGACTTCGAGAATACGCCAGAGTTCAAGAATGCTAAAGCTAAGACAAGCGATGGGCAGACAAATGCTGACGTTGCTGCCTATCAGGAAGCCCTCAAGAAGGCTCGTGATCTTGTAAAGGCTGCAGCAGATCAAGACAAGAAGAACAGTGAACGCCCAACACAGCAGCAGATTAACGATGCACTCGATGCTCTTACTGCAGCTAAGAAGCAAATTACTGATAATTACAAGACCAATCTTGAGCCGTTGACTTCTGCTAAAGACTTTGCAGGTGGCGACTTCAAGAAGACTCCTGAGTATCAAAATGCTGTTGCTAAGAAGGGTGCTGGTGACCAAGGTGCCACACAAGCCTTAGGTGAAGATGGAAAAGACACAGGCTTTGACAATGTTCTCAAGAAAGTTGCCGCTAAGCTCAATGATAATGATTGGAAGCAAAAGGCAACCCAAAAAGAAGTACACGCTCTGCTTAAACAGCTCCAAGACGCTCAAGAGAAGATTGCTAAGGAGTACAAGACTGATGCAATTAAGCTTGAACGTGAGTTAGGAGATAAAGATCAAGACGGCAAGCCTGTAACTCCTCCGTTTGAGGCGTCGGTAACGTACAAGAACGCACTTGAAAAGGCAAAGACGGAGGATGCTGCTACAACGGATGCTAACTCTGCCACCAAGAAGCTCAAGGAATACACCGACAAGCTGAAGGATGCGAATGACCTCATTGAAAAGGTCAAGAATCCTGATCCAAACGCTAAGCCAGAAGATCGTCCAACACAGAAGCAGGTTGATGAAGCGCTTGCAGCTTTGAAGAAAGCAAAGAAAGACATTGACGACAACTTCAAGACCAAAGTTGATAAGCTCCAAAATGAAGTTGATGATAAAAACGAAGATGGCACTGCGCGTACTCCAAAGTTTGAAGAATCAACCGAGTTTGCAAACCTCAAGGCAAAGGGTGATGACACAAATAAGCCTGATGACCTTGTAGCGTATGAGAAAGCTTTGGCAAAGGCTAAGGATCTCATCGACAAGAATGATGGCAAGGTTACGAAGGATGGTCAAGAAGTTGACGTTCCAAAGGATCAGCTCCCATCTCAAAAGGAAGTTGACGAGGCTCTTCAGACGCTGAAGGAAATCAAGGACAAGATTCTTGCTAACTACAAGACCAGTCCTAAAGACCTTCAAGATGAGGTAGACAAGTCTAAGGATGGCGATGACGATACAAGCACCGACGTGTTCGAGAACACTCCTGAGTTCAAGAACGCTACTGATAAGGGTGATGACGCTGCTAAGAAGGCACTAGATGCCTACACAGAAAAGCTCAAGGCTGCCAAGAAGCTCCTCGATGCCTTTGACCGCACTACTGGCAAGCCAAAGACCAAGCTTCCAGAAGGCATGGATAAGGCTCCAACTCAGCAGGAACTTGACGCTGCTTTGAAGGATCTTCAGGATGCCAAGAACAAGATTACTGACGGCTACAAGACTAATAAGTCTGATTTGAACACTGAAGCTGGTAAGGATTCTGACTTTACTAAGACACCTGAGTATCAGAATGCTCAAGCTAAGGGTGATGACGCGTCTAAGCAAGCTCTTGAGGACTACAAGAAGGCTCTTGAGGATGCGAATAAGGTTCTTGGTGATAAGGATGCAACTCAGGCTCAGGTTGACGAGGCTTTGAAGAAGCTTCAGGATGCTAAGCAGAAGCTTTCGGATGGTTATAAGACTGATAAGACTGATCTGACTGTTGAGGCTGGTAAGGATTCTGACTTTACTAAGTCTCCTGAGTATCAGAATGCTGCAGGAAGCTCAGAGGCTGAGGCTTACAAGCAGGCGCTTGATGAAGCCAACAAGGTTCTCGGTGATAAGAATGCAACTCAGGCTGAGGTTGATGAGGCTTTGAAGAAGCTCCAGGATGCTAAGCAGAAGCTTACTGATTCTCATAAGACCGATAAGTCTGATTTGAACACTGAAGCTGGCAATGATCCTGATTTCCGTAAGTCGATTCCGTTCATTATTGGTAAGGCTGCTGATTTGGCAGAGTATCAGCAGGCGTTGAATGATGCGAATAGTGTGCTTAAGGATCCTAATGCTACTCAGGATCAGGTTAATCAGGCTCTTCGTAGGCTTCGTGATGCTAAGCAAAAGTTGATTGATGCTTATAACAGGCTTATTAATAGTGGCAGTGGTGTTGGTGACAATACTGGTGTTGGTGTTAATGATTCGAATACTACTAGTGTTAATAATGTTGTTGATAAGAGTGCTTTGCAGGCTGAGGTTGATCAAGCTCTTGGTGATGTTTCGGCTAATGCTAATGGCGTAGTGGCTGATTCTAACTTGGTCAGTGAGTTTAATGCAGCTTTGAATCATGCTCGTTTAGTGTTAGCGGACGCGAACGCTACTCAGGGGCAGGTTGATTCGGCGTTGGCTCGTTTGCGTGCTGCGCGTGCTGCTTTGCGCGAGGGTATGCTTGCGGCGCGTAATTCTGCTGGAATGAATTTCAAGCGTGGTGACGTGAGTGGTGTTAATACTGGCGCTAGTTCCTCGGTGTTTGCTGCTTTGGCTGCGGTGTTTGCTGGGCTTGGAGTGGCTGGTGCTGCGTCTAAGCGTAGGAAGCATTCGGCTCGTTAGTTTAATCTGTAGCAGCGTGTGATGCTGCTGCAACGTGTGTAGTGTAGATTAATGGCTTGGAGATAATCTCTTCAAGCCATTAATTGTTTTCTTCTTTTCCACATTTTGTTTGGTGTTGTAAAGAAGAAAACGACAAGTAACATTTCGAAGAACATTTCGAAGAACATACCAGTGAATTTAGTAATTTTTCACAAAAGTGTTAAAATCCATAACTGTGACTTATGCAAAGCAAAATTGCAAATCACCCGTATGGGGACGTTTGCAGGATTGCACTATCGCGAATAATCGCCAGTAGTTGTGATTGCAAAAGTCAAAAAGAGAAAATAGTCTAAAAAATAATCTAAAAAACAGTCTAAAAGGTCTAAAATTAACCAAAATAGACGAAACACGGGAGCTTGTTCTATACAGGCTGAGAGGGCGAAAGCCGACCGTAAACCTGATGCGGGTAATGCCGCCGTAGGGAAGGAGTATTATGCGAAATATTCGTATTATTGGTGCAGGTATCATTGGTCTAGCAACAGCTTGGAGACTTACAGAAGCTGGCGTAAAAGTTAGCATAATTGATCCAGATCCAGTCTCTGGCGCTTCTCATCATGCTGCCGGCATGTTAGCTCCTACCGCAGAAATGCAATATCAGCAGGATGCCTTGTATCCGCTCATGTTTGAGTCTGCAACTATGTATAAGGAATTGGTTGATTCGGTTGCAAAATACACCGATAAGCCAACTGGCTACTTAGAGTGCGGATCTTACGTAATTGGCGGTGACGCTGCAGATAACGAGCACGTAAACGAGTTGCTAAACTTGCAGCACCGTTACGGACGTAGAGCTGAGCATATTTCTGTGAGTAAGCTTCGTGAAATTGAACCTGCGCTTTCGCCGACGATTGCAGGCGCTGTAAGCGTTCCGGATGATCATCAGATTAATCCTCGTCAGTTTACTGCAGCAATGATTGATGCACTTGAAAAGCGTGGTGTTGTTATTGAGCGTCGCGCAAGCACTCCAGACGATTTGGGTCCAGACACGGTTTTGGCATCTGGTTTGGGTGCTAAGGAAATGCTTCCTCAGCTTAAACTTCGCGCTGTGTGGGGCGACATGATTCGTATGACTATTCCAGAGCCTTTGCGTCCAATTTTGAGCTCTGTGGTTCGTGGATTTGTGCATGACCGCCCAGTGTATTTGGTGCCTCGCGCTAAGGAAACAGGCGAGCTTGTGCTCGGCGCTACTTCTCGTGAAGACGACCGCGATATTCCAAAGGTTGGCGGTGTGCTCGACTTGCTCCGCGATGCAGCAAGCGTACTTCCTGGCATTCAGGAATGCTCGATTACTGAGGTTACCGCTGGCGGTCGCCCAGGAACTCCAGATGATTTGCCATTCATTGGCATTGATCCTAAGACGCACACCACAATTTCTACTGGTTACTTCCGTCACGGCATTTTGCTCACAGCTTTGGGTTCTTCTTTGACTACAAAGCTTGTGCTTGAGCAAGAGTTGACTGATAAGGAAAAGGGCTTCTTGGAGAGCTGCAATCCTGCTCGCTTCTAGTGACGCAAGTTTCTAGTGACGCAAGTTTTAATAGACGCTAACAAAGGTTGAATTATGCAAATCGTCGTCAATGGTGAAACCGCTCAAGTGAAAGATAACTTGACTATTGCCCAACTTGTTGCACAACTCTACGGATCTGACTCTGGTTTTGGCATAGCGGTCGCGATTGGCGACGATGTGCTTAAGCGCGCCCAATGGGAATCAACCATCATCTGCGATGGGGATAAAATCGAAATTCTCAGCGCGGTTCAGGGCGGATGATCCTAAATAGCAGGCTGATTCACAATAGCGGTTGATTTCAAATAATTTGAGTATAGTTTCAAAAAAATTTATATAAAAGGCTTAAAATGACGGAAAATATAGAAAATAATGCAGAAGAAAATGTCGATACTTGGCAGCTTTGCGGTAAGACCTTACACTCAAGGCTTTTGCTTGGCACTGGCGGCATGACAAGCATTGACATTATGGAAAAGTCACTTGTTGCTTCAGGCGCGGAAGTAGCAACTGTTGCTTTGCGCCGTCACGCAAAAACTGGCGTGGATATTTACGGTATGTTGCAACGCCATAACATTAACGTTTTGCCAAATACTGCTGGTTGCAAAACTGCTCATGATGCTGTTCTTACAGCAAAAATGGCTCGTGAATCACTTGGAACTGATTGGATTAAGCTCGAAGTGATTGCAGACGACGATACTTTGCTCCCAGACACTCGCGAAGTTTTGCTTGCTGCAGAAAAGCTAGTTGAAGAAGGATTTAGCGTGCTCTGCTACACGAATGACGATCCGATTGTGGCTCGTCGCCTTGTGTCGCTTGGTGTGAAGGCTGTTATGCCAGGGGGTGCTCCAATTGGAACTGGACTTGGTATTTTGAATCCTCGAAACATTGAGCTGATTGTTCAAGAAAGCAAAGAATCTGGCGTTCCTGTGATTTTGGATGCTGGCGTTGGAACTGCTTCCGATGTTGTTAAAGCTTTCGAAATTGGTTGCTCGGGCGTGCTTCTTGCAAGCGCTGTAACTCGCTGCCCAGATCCTGTAAAGATGGGTCGTGCAATGGCTGCTGCTGTAACTGCTGGTAAGCTTGCTCACGATGCTGGCCGTATTCCTAAGCGTGAGCATGCGCTCGCGTCTTCGCCTGTTGAAGGTCGCGCTTGGGCTGACGCGGTACTGTAAATTCTGTAAATTTTGTACTGTAATTGATTCAGCATATTCAGTATGACGATTAATAAGATTTATGATAACCTGCAGGAGCTTGAGGCGGAACGCACTTGCCGCCACTTGCTCCTGCCAGGCTTTACGCATGAACATCAGCAGTTACTTCGCGATGCGAAAATCTGCATGGTTGGGGCAGGTGGACTTGGTTCGCCGTGCTTGCTTTCGCTTGCTGCTGCAGGAGTTGGTGAAATCACGATTTGTGACGACGATGTTGTAGAGCTTTCTAATTTGCAAAGGCAGACTTTATACACTGTGGATCAGTGTGGCAAGTCGAAAGCTCAACTTGCAGCTAAGCGCTTGCAGGCATTATCTCCAGGTTTAAAAATCAACCTTGTAAATAGATTTAATGAAGACAACGCAAAACAACTTGTAGAAAATCACGACTTAATAATTGATGGTTGTGATAATTTTGCTACGCGCTTTTTGATTGCGGATGCTGCTTGTAGTGCTGGCACGCCAGAAGTTTATGGCTCAGTTCTTTATTATGAAGGTCAAGTAAGCGTTTTTGTGCCAGGAAAAGGACCTACTTTGCGTGACTTGTATGCTTGCCCTCCGCCTAAAGAAAAAGTGCCAAAATCGGCTGTATTAGGCGCAACTGCAGCTATTGTTGGCGCAATGATGGCAACTGAAGCAATCAAGATTATAACTGGTATAGGAAAGCCGCTTATTGGGGTTTTGGCGCGATATAACGCCATTGATAACTCGCTTCGACATTTTAGATTTGCGTGAACTTTGCGAAAAGTTACAAAAGTTGAGTGGAGTAGTATTAAGTTTTTGCGAAACGCGCACGAAAATGCTTGACTTTAATAACTTGAGTGTGTTAGACTCAAGTTTTGTAAAAAGAAAAAGTGGCTAGTCGCAAGGCTGGCTGCCAAGAATTTGAGTACATAGATTAAAAGGTACATAGATAAAGATAGCTAGGAGATATTATGGGACGCGCAGTAGGTATTGATTTAGGAACAACGAACTCCTGCATTGCAACGCTTGAAGGCGGCAGTCCAACAGTTATTGTTAACGCAGAAGGTGCGCGTACAACACCATCCGTGGTGGCATTCAGCAAGTCGGGCGAAATCTTGGTTGGTGAAGTCGCTAAGCGTCAGGCAGTTACAAACGTTGATCGCACGATTAGCTCTGTAAAGCGCCATATGGGTACGGATTGGTCTGTTGAGATTGATGGCAAGAAGTGGACTCCACAAGAGATTTCCGCACAGGTTTTAATGAAGTTGAAGCGCGATGCTGAAGCCTACCTTGGTGAGCCAGTAACCGATGCCGTTATTACATGCCCAGCTTACTTCAACGATGCACAGCGTCAGGCAACTAAGGATGCAGGTAAGATTGCAGGCTTGAACGTGCTGCGTATTATTAACGAACCAACTGCTGCAGCTTTGGCTTACGGCCTCGAAAAAGGCAAGGAAGACGAGCGCATTTTGGTATTCGATTTGGGTGGCGGTACTTTCGATGTGTCGCTTCTTGAGATTGGTAAGGATGACGACGGCTTCTCTACAATCCAGGTGCAGGCAACTAATGGCGATAACCACTTGGGTGGCGATGACTGGGATCAGAAGATTATCGACTGGCTTGTTGGCGAAGTTAAGAACAAGTACGGCGTTGATTTGAGCAAGGATAAGATTGCTTTGCAGCGCTTGAAGGAAGCTGCTGAGCAGGCAAAGAAGGAGCTTAGCTCTTCTACTTCTGCTTCAATTTCTATGCAGTACTTGGCAATGACTCAAGACGGAACTCCAGTGCATTTGGATGAGACTTTGACTCGCGCTCACTTTGAGGAAATGACTT
Organism: uncultured Gardnerella sp.; assembly: GCA_947289115.1. Lineage (GTDB taxonomy): Bacteria > Actinomycetota > Actinomycetes > Actinomycetales > Bifidobacteriaceae > Bifidobacterium. The sequence goes on along the minus strand of CAMYPG010000002.1, from coordinate 49,885 downwards.
CCGACTTGCTCGGTCGCTGCCGTACACCATTTAACAACGTGCTTTCCGACGCTGGCATCTCCGTAAGCCAGATTGATCACGTGGTGCTTGTTGGTGGTTCAACTCGTATGCCAGCCGTCAAGGAGCTTGTAAAGGAGCTTACGGGCGGTAAGGAAGCGAATCAGTCCGTGAACCCAGATGAGGTTGTGGCTGTTGGTGCAGCCGTGCAATCGGGCGTTATTAAGGGAGACCGCAAAGACGTTCTGCTTATTGATGTAACTCCACTTTCCTTGGGCATTGAAACCAAGGGTGGAATTATGACGAAGCTTATTGAGCGTAATACCGCAATTCCAACTAAGCGCTCTGAAGTGTTCTCTACTGCAGAAGACAATCAGCCATCCGTGTTGATTCAGGTTTATCAGGGTGAACGTGAGTTTGCTCGTGATAACAAGCCTCTTGGTACTTTTGAGTTGACTGGTATTGCTCCAGCTCCTCGTGGCGTTCCACAAATCGAAGTTACTTTCGACATTGATGCTAACGGCATTGTGCACGTTTCCGCTAAGGATAAGGGCACTGGTAAGGAACAGTCCATGACGATTACGGGCGGTTCTGGCTTGCCAAAGGACGAGATTGACCGCATGGTTAAGGAAGCTGAAGCTCACGAAGCTGAAGATAAGAAGCGCAAGGAAGAAGCTGATACTCGCAACCAGGCAGAATCCTTCGCTTACCAGACTGAAAAGCTAGTAAACGATAATAAGGATAAGCTTTCTGACGAAATCTCCAAGGAAGTTACCGAAAAGGTGAATGCTTTGAAGGAAGCTTTGAAGGGCGATGATATTGAGAAGATTAAGTCTGCTCAGAGCGAGCTTATGACTTCTGCTCAAAAGATTGGTCAGCAGCTTTACGCTCAGCAGGGTGCGGCTGGTGCACAGGCTGGCGCTGCTGGTGCTGCATCTGATGCAAATGCTGGCGCTGGATCTTCTGCAAAGGATGACGACGTGGTTGACGCCGAAGTGGTGGACGACGACAAGGACGATAAGGACAACAAGTAATGTCCGAGTTTAACGCCAACGACTACTTGAGCGGATTGGAAGATGTGCCTTCGGATGCTGGCGATTTGGAAGAATCGTCAAATCCAGCTGATTCTGCTAGTGCAGCCTCGTCTAGTGAGCATGTGGATGCATCACAAAACGAAGCACAAGACGCAGCTGCTCATGAGGCAAAGCATGCGGCGACGCAAGATACGTCAACACAAGATGTGGATGCTAATGCAAGTGCCGATGCGGAAAAGTCGCCAGCAACCGACGATAAAGCCAACGCTAGTAAGTCTCAAGAAAATAATGATTCTTCAGACACGCAAAGCAACGAAGAAGAAGATTCTTTAACACCGCTTGGCAAAGCCAAAAAAGAGGCGGCGGAGTATTTGGAAGCGTTGCAACGCGAGCGAGCAGAGTTCATAAACTTCCGCAACCGTGCTTCTAAAGAGCAAGATCGATTCCGTCAACATGGAATTATCGATGTTTTAACAGCTTTGCTACCTGCTTTAGATGATATTGATCGTATTCGTGAACATAGCGATATGGACGATTCATTTAAAGCCGTTGCTGCAAAGTTAGACAAAGCATTTGAGAAATTCGGCGTTGAAAAGTTCGGCGAAAAGGGCGAAGAATTTGACCCGACTAAGCACGATGCGATTCTGCATAAGCCAGATCCAGATGCTACAAAAGACACAGTAGATGTTGTTGTAGAAGCAGGATACAGGATCGGAGATCGAGTGATTCGCGCAGCTAGAGTGGTTGTTGCGTCGCCAGCAAGCTCGTGAAACACGCTGTGAAACATTCGTATGGTTTGTATGTAACGCAATAAAACGCAGTTACCGACTTGCGAAGAATCCCATAAAAACTTACTCGTGCTGGTTTAAAACGTTTAAAACACTGTTTAAAAACGCAAAACCAACACGAGTAGGTTTGTATTTAAGGTTTATATATAAATGTTATGCCAATGTGCTCGAAACATAAGAAGGAGGCACAAATGGCTGAAAATGAATGGTTAGCCAAAGATTTCTACAAAGTGCTCGGTGTCTCCAAAGATGCCGACGAAGACACAATCACAAAAGCATACAGAAAACTAGCTAGAAAATATCATCCTGATTTAAACAAAACAAAAGAAGCGGAAGAAAAATTCAAAGACGTGTCCGAAGCGTATGACGTGTTGAAAGATAAGCAAACACGTCAGCGTTACGATGCGATACGCCAATTCGGAGCGGGCGGAGCAAGATTCGCTGGAGGCTCTGGAGCAGGCGGATTCGACGCAAGTGGATTCAGTGATATATTCTCATCGATGTTCGGAGGCTCAAATGGGTCTCGCGTGCGATTCTCCACAAGCGGAGCTGGACCAGACATGGGAAACATATTCTCCATGTTCACGGGAGGTGCAGGAGCGCAATCTTCGCAAGGATTTGGAGGAAGTGGCTTTAATGGCGGTGCAGAATATGGTCAATATGGTCAGTATGGTCAATCTGCTCCACAAAATTCGCCTGAACGCGGTGAAGACATTACAACTTCAATCAAACTAACATTTAAACAAGCGTTCAAAGGTGCTACGGTTTCGCTGCGATCTGGCGGAGAGTCGTTCAAAACTCATATTCCAGCAGGAGTAAAAGATGGGCAAAAAATCCGCTTAAAGTCCAAGGGCAAGCCAGGGAAGTTTGGTGGAGAAGCTGGAGATATGTACTTACAGGTGCAGGTAGAAAAAACCGATAATTTTTCTCTACGCGGCTGTGATTTAGTGGCAAATCTTCCGCTTACACTAGATGAGGCTGTTCGCGGAGCAAAAGTCACGCTTAAAAACCTAGATGGTAAGCCAGTAGTGTTTAAAGTGCCAGCTGGAACATCTAGCGGTAGCGAAGTACGTGTAGAAGGCGAAGGCGTGCCAGGTAAAAATGGAGCCTTTGTAGGAATCGTACAAATACAAATACCAAAGCGATCGGGCATGATGATAAAGCGTGCTGCAAAAGAATTCAACAAGGCATGCGGAGAATCATATGAGCAAGAAGTGCACGATTTGCGCGCATAGCAACAAATCGCTTAGCGCATGCGTGTAGAAAGGAAAAGTCATGGTTAGGTTGGAGCGCCAAACTAAAGCATTGTACGAAATGTGTGCAGTGGCGTTAGTGCGTGGAAGCGCAACTCTTGACGGCGCAGATGAAGTCGGCTTTAAAATCGACATGCCGATTTTTACAGTAAGCCACGTAGCCAACCTAACCGACACTCATCCACAAACACTAAGACAGTACGACAGGCTGCGCTTGATTATGCCACAGCGTACAGAAGGTGGAGCTAGAAGATACTCGCTTAGAGACATAGATAGGCTTGTGCAAACACAAAAACTAAGCCAAGAAGATGGAGTAAATCTTGCTGGAATAATGCGTATTTTGGCTTTGCAAGAAGAAAATCGCCAGCTTAAAAGACAAGTAAGACACTTGATTGAAGAAGCCAATTGCGCTGAACGAAATATTTTTACTGCGACTGTAGATGGGAATATTGTAGAAGTTCAAAGGTCACAAAGCGCAAAGGATTGGCGACGCGACATTCGTGTTCAACAGCGAGCATTGCCATCATCGTATAATAAACATTCTCACTCGCAAAACGATGCTCAATACAACAATTGTGATTATGATGATTTAAACGACGATAAGTCTGTTGTTTTGTGGCGAGCATTCAGAATATAGCAATGTAGCAGTCTAACATTAGTTTAGATATTATTAAATACTAATCAAATGTTTAAATATAAAATGTAAATATAAAATATAAATATTGATAAATATTGCATACGTAAAGCGACAAAACAAAAGGGTATTGATGGCACTAAACATAACAGCAGCGCAAAACACCACAAATCACAAGCTTTCCGCAGTCTTTTGGGATATGGACGGCACGCTAATTGATTCGGAACCGTATTGGCATGATGCTGAAATCCAAATCGCAAAAGAACATGGTGGCGAATGGAACGAAGAATTAGCTTGGCAGTATTCTGGTGGATCTTTAAAAGATGTTGCTGAAGCCATGATTGCTCGCGGAACAAAAATGGGCGTTGAAGAAATCGGCAACGCGATGGTGGACTATGTAGCGCAAAAAGAGCAGATAGAGGTTCCATGGGTACCAGACGTTCTGAATCTTTTGCAAAAATTAGCGGATGCAGGAATCCCTTCGATTCTAGTGAGCAATTCACCAAGGCGACTTGTTGAAAACATTGTGAACCATGCGCCAAAAGGTGCGTTTGCAGGATACATTTGCGGAGACGATGGATATGCTACAAAGCCAAGCTCCGAGCCATATTTAGCAGCAGGGAAACTGCTTGGTATTAGTGCGCAAAACATGAAGTATTGCATCGCTATTGAGGATTCGTTTGCAGGGTTAAAGTCGGCTGCAGCTTCGGGGGCGACGACTCTTGCACAAACAGCGTACTCGAATCTAGACGTAAGTAACGGACCGCAATTCGCTGATATACATGGATACGAAGATGTTACGCCTCAAACGCTTGAGCGCTACATTATTGCGCGAATTGCGCAGTAGCGAATACGTGAGCGCTTAGAGCGCGCGAACGGTATTTCTTTGCTTGCTGTTGCGCGAGGTTTGAGTATTTCTCTCCTCGCAAGTCCCGTCGCTACGCTCCTCTTTTATTGCTCGTATAGAAATACATCAAACCTTCTGAATATCTAAAACTTTTGCGTATATCTTAATCACCGAGATTCTCGATTTTTCTTCTTCATTCGATGAATCACCATTTCATGCTGAGGTTCATCTCATTCAGTGCGAAAAATCTCGAATCTCTACCTACTTGGCGCAACCTACGTAATCTTGTAACGCGCGAACCAATCGACGCTTTTTGTACCAAATTCGACCCGATTCACGTACAAACTCGGGGAAATATAGATTAATCGCCGCCAGCAGCGCCTTCTTGAGTCTCTGATCCAGAGTATCCATATGGCGATCCTGGCGAGTCAAATGCTCCAGACGAATTGCGTTCAGATTGACCAGACTCTCCCGAACCAAGCCCAGATCCATAAGATCCTTCGGACCCGCGTGAAGAGTCGCCAGCAGCCGCGCCTGCAGAATCTGAAGGCTTATTTTCTGTCCTATCTACTTTATCCTTATTTTCCTTATAAGGCTCTTTATTGTCAGAAGCTCTATCCGAGTAGTCGTATTCCGAAGTACGCCTATTGCCTCCAAGTCCCCACTTGCCATCTTCACCACCAATTTTGCCGTTATCCTTAGCTTCTGGGAACTTCTCGGTAGGCATTCCAGTAAGCGCGTGACGCATATACTTTGTAAACAAATGTGCAGAATACCCAACACCGCCTGGATAACCGCGGAAAGATGGAACAGGCTGAGGATTTCCCTGCGCATTCGGATACCATATAGCAAACACGGTTACAACACTAGGAGTAAAACCAACAAAGCTGCATGCAGTCTCATCGTTTGCGGTACCAGACTTTCCAGCTATAGGTTTGCCAACACCCCTAGCTTCCGTAGAAGTACCATATTGCACAACGCCTTGCAGAGCTTTAGTGGTAAGAGCCATGTCTGCTGGAGAAAACACTTGTCGTCCAGATGTTGGAGCTCTATAAAATTCTTTTCCATCTGGATTCTTAACGCTAGCAACAATATGAATATCTGGTCTACGCCCCTGATTTGCTATCGTAGAATAGGCTCGCGCAATTTCGCTAACATGCACAGGGTCGTTACCCAACACTGTGAACGGATTTTCGCCATTAATCCTCTTAGGATTCAAGCCAGCCGTAACAGCAGTATGAGCCACAGCCCTACGCCCAAGCTTTTGCTGCAAAGACATAAACGGCGTGTTCACGGAGTTTGCTGTTGCTTTATAAAGGTTGATTGTTCCCCAATTAGTGTTTGCATAGTTGTTAACAGGCTTATCTATGCCTTCAAACTTTAGGTTAGAATTTCCATTAAACAGAGTATTAAGACTTGTTCCAGCCTGAATAGCACCGATTAAAGCGAATGGCTTCATGGTGCTTCCAGGTTCATAAAGGGCTTGAGTAGCATTATTAAGCGGTTTAGAAAGATAGTCATCTCCAGCATAAACGGATATGATTGACCCGTCTTTAGGATTTACACTCATTCCACCTACTTGCAATCCAGCTGGAGCGATTCCGCGACCACCCATAGCAGGGCTTGCCACACTAAACATTAAATCCTGCTTAGCTTTGTCGATTGTTGTAACAATACGATATCCGCCAGTATCAAGGTCTTCCTTTGTAAAAGCTCCGCTTTGAGTAAGCTCGCTGCGAACCATGTTAAGTAAATAACCTTGAGGTCCTGAATAAACGTTTTGCTTAGTCTGATTAATGGTTTGTGGCATTTTAGCGCTTTTATATTCTGCGTCAGTAATGTACTTGTCTTCACGCATAATCCTAAGAACGCGCTTGAATCGCATATTCGCTTCTTTAGGCATAATTGCAGGATCCCAGCTGCTTGGTGCAGGGATTATTCCAGCCAGCATTGCTGCTTGAGATAGTGTAAGATCCTTTGCTTCTACACCAAAGTACGCTTTTGCTGCCGCTTGTATTCCATACGCTCCGCGACCAAGATAAATAGTGTTCATATAGTTACATAGCACAGTATTTTTATCTTGTGTTTGCGCGATTTTTAGAGCTAGAATCGCCTCGTGAAGCTTGCCTAAATACGTTTTTGTTTCACCAAGATAGTAGCGTTCTGCATACTGTTGTGTGATTGTGGACCCGCCCCAGCGTCCTTTAGAAGTTATGTTGTGAATTATTGCGCGTCCAATTCCTTTAAAATCAATTCCACCGTCTTTGTAGAACGATCTGTTTTCGCTTGCGACTATCGCGTTGCCAACATATGGTTTTAGCGCAGAGCAACTTATGATTTCTCGATTTTGTTCCGCAAAACTACCGATTTCTGTTTTTCCGTCTGCGTAGTACACCTTGGTTTTGTCTGCCATCGCAATCTTATCTGGCTGCGGAATGTCGGTGTTTACATACATAACCGCAAATACGAGTGTGCCAAGGATTATTGGTGTAAAAATTATGATTAATGCCCAAAATAGGATTGGATGTTTTGTTCGCCACGTGTCGCGGATTCTTTTGTGTCTTCTTCCTTGACGCCTCTGCCTTGTTGCGCTTGGTCTGGCTGTTCCAGTTCTGGCGTTTGCGCGTCGTTTTTCCTCTGCAGAAGTCGCGCTTCTTACAGTGCGTCCTGTATTAGAAGAGTGCGAATTTTGTCCATTACTATTTGCAACCATATAATCCAAGTTAGCGCTTGGCGAGGAATTTTAACCATATTTAATATCATATGTAATATTTGTAAAAGCTAGTATTATAAAAGTGTGTTAGTGCAGCATGATTATATGCTGCTGTTTTTGGGCAAGGAGTTTATATGAGTATCCGCGTTGCCATTGCCGGTGTTGGCAATTGTGCTTCGTCGTTGGTTCAAGGCGTTGAATACTACAAAAATGCCAATGATGGCGATAAAATTCCAGGATTAATGCATGCTGTTTTTGGGCAATATCGCGTGCGAGATATTGAGTTTGTAGCAGCATTTGACGTTGACGCTTTAAAAGTGGGTCGTGATTTAAGCGAGGCGATTTATGCTTCTCAAAACAACACGATTCGCTTTGCAGACGTGCCTAATCTTGGTGTTAAAGTGCAGCGTGGACCTACTTATGATGGTTTGGGCGACTATTACAAGCAGATGATTGACGAATCCGAAGAAGAACCTGTGGATGTTGCCGCGGTTTTGCGCGATTTGCATGTAGACGTGCTTGTGTCTTACTTGCCAGTAGGCTCCGAGCAAGCAGACAAGGCTTATGCAACTGCAGCTATGGAAGCTGGATGCGCGTTTGTAAATTGCCTTCCTGTTTTTATTGCTTCCGACCCAGTTTGGGCGCAAAAGTTCCGCGATGCAGGAGTTCCGATTATTGGCGACGATATTAAAAGCCAGGTTGGAGCTACGATTACGCACCGCGTTATGGCGCGACTTTTTGAAGACAGAGGAGTGCGTTTAGACCGCACTTACCAGCTTAATGTTGGCGGAAACATGGACTTTATGAACATGTTGCAGCGCTCTAGGCTTGAGTCGAAGAAGATTTCTAAGACTCGCGCGGTTACTTCGATTGTTCCGCACGATATGGATGATCACAACGTGCACATTGGTCCTTCGGATTATGTTGCTTGGCTTGACGACCGCAAGTTTGCGTTTGTGCGCTTAGAGGGCACCACTTTTGGCGATGTTCCGCTTAGCTTAGAGTACAAGCTCGAAGTGTGGGATTCGCCTAATTCTGCAGGCATTGTTATAGACGCTGTGCGTGCGGCGAAGATTGCGTTGGATCGCAAGCTTTCGGGCCCGATTTTGGCTCCTAGCTCCTACTTTATGAAGTCGCCAGCTGTTCAGCATGAAGATAGCGAGGCGCGCGAACTCGTTGAGCGCTATATTGCTGGAGATGTTGAGGCAGATGAGTCGCAGCTTAATGCAGATGTTGAGGCTGCAAAAGAACATGGTAAAAGCGTGTGGCGCGCCTAGCAATGCGCCTAATGGTGCGGAAGCTTGCGACTTGCGCTCGACTTGTAGCCAAAATCGTGTAATATAGGTAGAGCCTCCGCGTGGCACTACGTCACCCAATCCCCCCAGGGCAGGAATGCAGCAAGGGTAAGTGGCCTCTGGTGGGTGCGCGGGGGTTTTCCGCTTTTTGTACGTGATTTAGGTCAAGTTTGGTGCAAAGTGCGTCATGTTTTTCCCGAGTTTGTTGCTCTGCGCGTGGTTTAGAGCTACAAAGTGCGGAAGATTTGCGATTTCACATAGTGCAAGTGCTCTGTCGCGAGTGGAGTGTTGTTTGATAAAATGCTTGGTATGAGTCTATTTGAAGGCAGCAAGATTAGCGATGGCAGCGACGACAGTGATAATAGTCAAATTAGCGGCATTGGTGAAAATATCAAAAATAGTCAAAATTCTCAAAGCAGCGAGGCTAATCAAGATATTTCTAAGCTCGATCCGCTGATGAATCGTCCTAGAATATCAACAATAGCTTTGTGTGCGCTGTGTGCTGTTCTTTTTGCATCTTTTGCATCAATCATGTGGATTCTAGCCGTTAGAACCGCAATAGGTCAGTCGTATGAAGAAATGGTGATTAGTACTTTTGGATATAGTGCCATTCCGTCGTGGCTGTCTGTTGTACTAACTCCGCTTAGAAGTTCCATACTCGTTATAGTCTTATCTGCCTTGATTTGCGCTGCGGCAGCAATAATATCAATCATAAGAAAACGCTGGTGGCTGATTGCGCAATGCGCTGTAATACTAGTTTTATCTCTAGCTGCAGAGCCTCTAAAACGTGTGCTTCCGCGTCCGATCCTAGTAAATGTAGCAACGCTTGCAAAAAATTCCGCTCCGTCTGGTCACATGCTACTAATGGCGGCTGCGTGCGCGCTGCTTGTTTGCGCTGTAAGTCGCGCTTTTAGAGCATGGATTGCACTTGGCTCAGCAATAATCACATTTCTGCTTGCCATAGCTCTTTTGGGAGGCAGATGGCACAGGCCGGCAGACGTTATGATATCCGTACTCATAGTTGGTGCTGTAACGTCAACAGTGTTGATTTTTACAAGATCATCTGGAATGGACGTGCCAGGTTCAAGAAGATCATCTATAAGCGTGCAAATCGTTGGAAGCGCAATGATCACAATGGGAATAATCTGCCTAACTTACTGTTCGTACATGATTTACCAGATTATGCCAGGAATAGATTTAGGTGCAAAATGGGCTATAGGGGTATCGCACTCTTGTGCATATTGGGCTGTAGCAGGAGTGTGTAGCTTGACTTTCGGCGTTTTGATGGTTCTTAGACAATCCAGTGCAGCTCCTTTAAGTAGGCTCGGATTAGTTGGTGCTCCGCCTACTCCTCCTTCAAAAAGCGAAGTTCCAAAACGTCAAGATGAGGACGATTTATTGTTAAGATTATCGTCTAATTGAATAAAAAATAAGTAAAGTGGTATATATAGGAGTATATGCTGATATTTCGCAAAGTTTGATTTTGTTGATTTTGTTGAATATGAAACGCGTATTGCGTTAGAGTTTGCGTGGATTGAGTAGTAAAAGCGCGGAATATGCATACAAAATGCATCTGTACGAAAGGAGAGCGTATGACAGAGCAGAACAAGCTTGTCATTGTGGAGTCTCCCACTAAAGCGCGTAAAATAGGCGGATATCTTGGAAACGGATACACTGTTATGGCATCCGTTGGCCACATTCGTGATTTAGCACAGCCAAGTCAGGTGCCAGCTGCTAAAAAGGCAGAATTTGGCAAGTTTGGCGTAGATGTAAACAATGGTTTTGAGCCATACTATGTTGTTGGCGCGGATAAAAAGAAAACAGTTTCGGATTTAAAGGCTGCGCTCGCAAAGTCGGGCGAATTGTTCCTCGCAACTGATGAGGACCGCGAAGGAGAAGCGATTGCGTGGCATCTTGTGCAAGCACTTAAGCCAAAAGTGCCAGTAAAGCGCATGGTGTTTCACGAGATTACAAAAGATGCGATTCAAGCTTCGCTTGCTAACACGCGAAACGTTGACGACCATATGGTTGATGCGCAAGAAACACGCCGCGTGTTGGATAGATTGTACGGCTACGAGCTTTCGCCAGTTTTGTGGCGTAAAGTGGGACCGGGTCTTTCTGCTGGGCGAGTGCAATCTGTTGCAACGCGTTTGATTGTTGAGCGCGAGCGCGAGCGAATGGCGTTTAAAAAGGCGAGCTATTGGGATGTTTGTGCGGATTTGAGCGCAAATGGCGTTGATTTCCAAGCGAGAATGACGGCTCTAAATGGAGAGCGTTTGGCTGCCTCTAAAGATTTTAATTCGCTTGGCGAGCTTCAAAAAACTAAGGGCGAATCTGCTTTAGCGCACTATTTGAATGAGGCAGATGCTTGTGCGATTGCACAGAGTCTTGGCGCGGCTGATTTTGTTGTGAGCTCAATGGACACTAAGCCGTATCGCCGCCGCCCATTACCTCCGTTTACAACTTCTACTCTTCAACAGACTGCTGGAAACCGCTTGTCGATGAGCTCTCGCCAAACTATGCGCGCGGCTCAATCTTTGTACGAAAACGGTTACATAACCTACATGCGTACTGATTCTGTAACACTTTCTAAAGAGGCGATTTTTGCGGCGCGAGATTGCGTTAAGTCTAGTTTCGGAGACGAGTATTTAGCGGATTCTCCAAAACAGTATGCTACGACTTCTGCAGGCGCTCAGGAAGCGCACGAGTGTATTCGTCCTGCTGGATCTACGTTTAGAAATCCTGCGGATTTGGCTGGTGTTCTCCCTGCCGATCAGCTTAAACTTTATACGCTTATTTGGCAGCGCACTCTTGCTTCTCAAATGGCGGATGCTACTGGTTTTACAGCTACAGTTAAGCTAGACGCTTTGGCTGGCAGCTTTGGAACTGCTAATTTCCAAGCTTCTGGAACCGTGATTGAGTTTGCTGGATTTATGAAGGTGTTTGGCGGATTTAGCGAAGACGAGCAGTCTAAGGCTTTGCCTCCTATGGCTAATGGCGATGTTCTTAAAGCTTTGCAAGTTAGCGCGGATGGTCATGAAACTCAGCCGCCAGCTCGCTACACGGAAGCGTCTTTAGTTAAAACGCTTGAAGCTAAGGAGATTGGTAGGCCGTCTACTTACGCTAGCATTATTTCCACGATTATTGACCGCGGATACGTGTATGAGCGTGGGCGCGCGTTGATTCCAAGCTGGCTTGCTTTTGCTGTTATTAAGCTTTTGGAATCTAATTTCCCAACTTACGTTGACTATGCGTTTACGGCGGACATGGAAAATGGTTTGGACCGCATAGCACATGGCGAGGAAGCTGGTAAAGATTGGCTTTACAAGTTTTACTTTGGAGATAACGGGGCGGTTGCTGGCGACTTTGCAATGCATGAAGGTTTGCAAAAACAAGTTGATCAGCTTGGCGAGATTGACGCTCGAGAAATCAACACGATTGATATTGGCGGCGGATTGCACGTGCGCGTAGGAAGATACGGCCCGTATTTGGAAGATACGAAGAATCTAGACGAAGAGGGCAATGCGCGCAGAGCTTCGATTCCAAGTACTTTGGCTCCAGACGAGTTGACTGAGCAAGTTGCGCGAGATTTGATTGAGAACAACTCCGACGGTCCGCGCGTTTTGGGTACGGATCCGCAAACTGGCGGCAGCATAGAAGTTAGGAACGGGCGTTTTGGAGCGTACGTTGCTCTTGTTGAAGCCTCGGATGAGGATGGGTCGCAAGCAGCCGACGATTCTGCTAAAACTGGCGCAAAGTCTTCTGCAAAATCTAAAAAGTCTGCTAAAGCTAAGCCAAAAATGGCGTCTTTGTTTAAAACAATGGACCCTGCAACAATAACTTTGCAAGATGCTTTGCGACTTTTGAATTTGCCTCGATTGGTTGGCATTGTGGAAGAAGTTGATGAGCAAGGCGAAGTAAAGCGCGCGAAGATTGAGGCGAATAATGGTCGATACGGACCTTATTTGACTAAGACTTACGAGCGCGCGGATGCTGGCGATTCGGCTGTGGATGCCAAGCCAGACAATCGTTCGCTTGCAAGCGAAGACGCGATTTTTAGTGTGACTTTAGACGAAGCCAAGGAGCTTTTTGCTCAACCGAAGTATGCAAAGCACACTCGTGGAGCCGCAAAACCGCCGCTTAGGGAGCTTGGAGAAGATCCAGAAAGCGGCAAGCCAGTGGTGATTAAAGACGGCTTCTATGGAGCTTATATTACAGACGGCGTTACGAATCGCACGCTTCCAAAGCAGTACACGCCTGAGTCGATTGAGCCACAGGTTGCGTTTGAGCTTTTGGCGCAAAAGCGTGCGGCAGGGCCTGTAAAGCGCAAGAGAACTGCTGCAAAGAAAACGGCTGCTAAGAAAACGGCCGCTAAAAAGCCTGCTGCAAAAAAGAGCACAGCAAAAAAGTCCACATCTAAAGGCGAGTAAACCTGGTAGAGGTATGCAAAAATGGCTATAGGTCTTAAAAACAGCGGGCTTAGCGGTTTAAACAAAGGTCTTAAGGGTCTTTTTATATCTTTTGAAGGAATAGACGGCGTTGGGAAAACCACGCAAGTTGAGGCTTTGCGTGATTTTTTGCAAGCACGCGGACTTGAGGTTGTTGTTACGAGAGAGCCTGGCGGAACACCGTTGGGCGAACAGTTGCGCAACATTCTTCTACACGGCGGAGCGATTTCTGCGCGCACCGAGGCGCTTCTGTTTGCTGCGGATCGCGCTCAACATGCTGCGCAAATCATCATCCCAGCCTTGCGGCGCGGTGCGGTGGTTATAACGGACCGTTACATTGACTCATCGCTAGCGTATCAGTCTGGGGGGCGTGAACTCACTATGCAAGACGTGCGCGATTTAAGCGACTGGGCATCTAATTGCCTTTGGCCAAATCGCACGTATTTGCTAGATATGAGCGAGAAAGATGCTGCTGTGCGATTGCATGGGCAGGCGGATCGCATGGAAAGTGCAGGGCTTGATTTTGCGCGCCGCACGCGTGAAGCGTTCTTAGATCTTGCTAAACAAAATGCGCAAAGATTTTGCGTTTTAGACGCCACTTTGCCAGCTTGCGACTTATCTAAGTTGATTGCTAAAGACATGTGCGAGTTGATGGATAATGCTGGAATAGGTGACAAAAAATCGCCAGAAGCCCCAGAAAATCAAGGATTTTAGGATTTTAGGACTATAGGATTTTAGCAATGGACGTTTGGGAATCGGTAGTTGGTCAAGCGCAAGTTGTTGAACGCCTTAAAAAAGTAGCGCAAGGCGATTCAAGCAAAATCGCGCAATCATGGCTTATTTGCGGATCTACTGGATTCGGGTGTGCAAAAGTGGCAAGAGCGTTTGCAGCGGCATTGCAATCGAGTGGAAAAATCGCAAGCAACCGCGCCGCCGAAAACTCCGCCACTCAAATAAACACTCAAATAAACACAGATAAAATCGCAAGTGAAGTATTAGCTGGAACAAGCCCAGACGTAAACATTTTAAGCACGGACAAAGTTACAGTAAGCATTGACGAAGTGCGCGAACTCGTATCAATATCCGAGCAAATGCCAAGTGTTGCACCGTGGCGAATCATAATAATCGAAGACGTTGGGCGCATGCTTGAGCGCACAACAAACGTTTTGCTAAAAGAAATCGAAGAGCCAGCACCTCGCACAATATGGATTCTTTGCGCGGCAAGCGCGGCAGATGTTTTGCCAACAATTCGTTCTAGGTCTCAAATAGTGAATTTGGCTCAACCAAGCGACCAAGATGTGCAAGAATACGTGCAACAAAGCGCACACATTGATGCAAAAACGGCGGCAAGCGTGGCTCGCATAGCTCAAGGAAACGTTGATTTAGCAATGCTTTACGCTACAAGCGAGAGTGCTAGAAGCAGAAGAGAAGAGCTTGTTGCAGGCGTTTTGCGTCTTAGCAGCGCAATAGATGCTATTATGCTTGCACAAACGCTAATCGAAGATGCTAAAAGCCAGGCAGAAGACGAAGTGCAAAAGTCTGTTGAAGCTGAGCAAAGCGAGTTTTTGCGCATAAATGGCATTAAGCCAACAGATAAAATCCCACCTAAAATTCGTAGCGCATACAATGCGATTGGCAAAAAAGACGATGTTAAGCGCAAAGTCACTCGCGTAAGCAGAGACGTTTTAAACCGCGCAATAGATGCGATTTGCAGCGTGTACAGAGATGTGCTTGTTGTGCTAAACAATGCGCAATCGCAAACACCACTTGTGAATCAAGAATTTAAAGCAGAAATTATGCAGCTTTCTAAAAAGAATACAGCAGAGCGCGCGCTTAAATGCCTGGACGCGCTTGCGGTTGCTAAAAAGCGGCTTGCTGGCAATGGAAACGCAACGCTTGTTTTTGAAGCGCTTTTCTGCGCGCTTTGACTGAGCGCTTAGAGTGTTCTCACGTCTTTTCTTGGTGTTGTGCGAGGGCTGTGTGTTTCTTGTCTCACAACGCTCCGCCTATTATGTGTAGTCCGTTGTTGCAGTTGTTCCGTTTTGGCTTTGATTTTGTTTTTTGGGTTGAGGTTTGTTTGTAGGGTGAGTCATTGGATTATTTGGTATCGGCTGCCGCTCTTATATTGTTCGACCAAGAATCACCCAGCCCTCTTACGTGATTGAACAATTGCGTGGCTTTCACCGCCGAGATTCTCGATTTTTCTTGCTACTTCAGCGAATCACCATTTCATGCTGAGGTTCGCTTCATCCGCTGCGAAATATCTCGAATCTCTACTGCACTTAGTGTAAAAACTTCCGCACTTTGTACCTGTTTTAGGTCAAATTTGGTACAAAATGCGGAAGTTTTTCTGCGAGCTTTTTAATTTTGTGCATTTGTGTAAAAATGAATTATTTCGCGTAGTCACAGCGGTAGTAGATACTTAAATTATGAATATTTCTACAGATTTCACCACTATTCCAGACAACTTTGCAAAAGCTGCGCCGGAAGAAAACAAGATTAACGGCGTTCCAGTCGTGTCTTTTCCATTTTATGTAGACAAGTTGCCGGATTTTGTGCACTACTTGCATTGGCGATTTGTAGACGACGACGCTATACCAGTGTGCGGATTTCAGTGGATTCATTGGGTTGTGGCAAATGTTCCAGTGGAAGCGCTTATGTTTGACTTTAATGACTCGCGCGCTTTGCAAATTCCGCAAGACTTTTCGCGCACAATGCCAACTATGATTCCAGAAGTTGTACAAGGGCGAAACTCGCAAGCTAGCCGATTTGTGGGTTGCACAGACCCTGCAATTACAATGCGCTACAATGGCCCGCAGCCGCCAGACAAGGATCACGACTACATGCTAGAAGTGTTCGGCACGCAAAAGCCTCTTCCAAATCTTAAAGAAGGCTTCTATCTTAACGAAATGATGAATGAAATCAGGCATTACGATTCGTATGTAGACGTTAACGGATTATATTTGCGAGGAAAAGCTTAGAATTTAGGATTTAGGCTTTATATGACTTCGTGCGGATTAGTCGCAAGCAGCTTACGACTATATATGCGTGCGTAAAATAGTCAAAAATAAGCAAAACCAATCAAACTAATCTAAACAAACAAAATAATCAAAAATAATAAAAAATAATCAAAAATTAGAAAAATGAGGATGCAAATATGGCATGCACAACAATTTTAGTAGGACGCAAAGCGAGCTACGACGGATCCACGCTTATTGCGCGTAACGAAGACTCAGCAAATGGCGAGTTTAATCCAAAGCGTTTAGTGGTAGTAAAGCCGCAAAATCAGCCTCGCGTTTATAAGTCCGTGCTTAGCCACGTAACAGTAGAGCTTCCAGATAATCCAATGCAATACACAAGCGTGCCAAACGCAGACTTGCGCGAAGGAATTTGGGGAGAAGCTGGCGTTAACGAAGCAAACGTGGCAATGAGCGCAACCGAAACGCTTACATCCAACGAGCGCGTGCTGGGCGCCGACCCAATGGTGGAGCTTCAAAAAGCGCAAGGTAAGGAAGGCGACGCTGATTATAAGCCAGAAGTTCCAGGCGGAATTGGAGAAGAAGACTTCTTAACTCTTGTTTTGCCTTATATTCGTAGCGCTCGCGAAGGCGTTGAGCGTTTGGGCGCGTTGCTAGAAAAGTACGGCACTTACGAGATGAACGGCGTTGCGTTCTCGGACGTAAACGAGATTTGGTGGATGGAAACTGTTGGCGGACACCACTGGATTGCTAAGCGCGTGCCAGACGAGGCGTATGTTGTTATGCCAAACCAGCTTGGAATCGACGAGTTCGATTTGGAAGACGCTTTGGGAGACCAAGAAGAGCACATGTGCTCTGCTGATTTGCTTGAGTTTATTGAAGAAAATCACTTAGATTTGTCGGTAGAAAACGCTTCGCCATTTAATCCTCGAGATGCTTTCGGCTCTCATTCAGATGCCGATCACGTGTACAACACTCCTCGCGCGTGGTTTATGGAGCGTTTCTTGAATCCTTATGACGAAGTGTGGGATGGCAAAGACGCGGATCACAAGCCAGATAGCAACGATATTCCGTGGGCGCGCCAGCCTGAGCGCAAAGTGACGATTGAGGATATTAAGTACGTTTTAAGCTCTCACTATCAGGGTACTGAGTATGATCCTTACGGCAAGCTTGGCGATGAGCATACTCGTCATCTTTTCCGCCCAATCGGCATCAATCGTCAAAGTGAGCTTGCTGTAATGCAAATTCGCCCTTACATGCCAGAAGCAATGCGCGCAATTCAGTGGATTACTTACGGTTCTAATCCTTTCAACTCTTTGATTCCGTTCTATCCGAACGTAAATCGCACTCCAAAGTATTTGGAAGATACGACTACTCGCGTAACAAGCGAAAACTTCTATTGGGAGAATCGCATTATTGCAGCTCTTGCGGATGCCGCATTTAACGACACTGCAAACGCGATCGAGCGTTACCAAGAAGTTGTCGGTTCCCTTGGTCACGCAATGGTCAAGTCTACGGATGTTGCCGTGGCAGATATTCTTGGCGTTTCTTTGAAGGATTACGAGCCAGAGTGCGAAGGCGATGAAGGCGAAGATTACGATGATTTAGTTCGCGATCCTGAAGCAATTATTGCAGAGCTTCGTAACGACAAAGTGCGTGAAGCTTTGGCTGAAGCGAACGACGATATGGCAGCAAAGTTGAAGAAAGAAACCGATTCTTTGCTTGACACAGTGCTGTACATTACTAGCATGCGTATGAAGAATGGTTTTAATCGTTCCGATCACTGATCGCAAGCTGTTATAGACATTAGTGATAACGCGCATAGTTTTAATGTAATATTGCTATACCACGCCCATGCAATCGTATAGTATAAAAATTGTTCATTTACATTAGCTATGCGCGTTTACTATTGAGCGTTTATTGGGCATCTGTTATTGAACGTTTGTTATTGAACACTATTGGGCATCTACTAGGCTTTTTGCTTATGAAAGTGGGGAATATGAGCATTCTTGATTCGTTTACTACGCAATTTGGATTAGTTAAAAAAATAGACGCCTTCGGATTTATGGATTATTTAAAGAAGAATCCAAGTGAGCAAAAAAAGCACGGTAAAGTGCTGCTCGTTACAGCTGATACTCCTCTTAAGGCTTCTAGAGGAGAAGGTAAAACAACTACCACTATTGCGCTGGTAGACGCGTTGCGCGAACGCGGGGTAGATGCGGCGGCTGTTTTGCGCCAGCCAAGCATGGGCATTACTGCAGCGGGTTCAAAAGGCGGCGCTAGTGGCGGCGGAAAGTCCTCGCTTTCGCACCCTGAGCTAATCGATTGGGGATTGTGCGGAGAAATGGCTGCCATTGAATGTGCGCAGAATTTGCTTGTTTCTTTTGCAGAAAAAGCGATTGACGAGGGTATTTTAGACACGATTTTAGTGCCGCGCGTAAGTGAAGTGCCTTCAAGATCTTTGCGTAGTATTGCTGTTGACTTTGGCAAGGGCACGGTTGCGGAGCGCGTTGTGTTAACGCCAACTTGTGAGCTTATGCAAATCGTAGTGCTTTCAAGAAGCATGGAAGAAATCGCAAATCGCGTTGCTGCAATGATTGCTGGCACAAAAGACGGAAATCCTGTTAAATTTGGCGATTTTGTTGACTTGTGGCGAATCACAAATATTCTTGCCGATGCTGTAAAGCCTGCAAAAACTGAGACGATTAATGGTTCTCCGATTTATGTTCATTGTGGTCCGTTTGCCAACGTTTCGCTTGGTATTCCAAGCCTTGTGAGTGTTGAAATGGCTTGTGCACTACACGATGTTGTTGTTGTGGAGGCAGGCTATGGCACGGACGCTGGTGCGCAAAAGTGGCTAGATATTGCTGCTCGCGAGTTTGGCGCAAAGTGGCCTGCTGCTGCGGTTGTTGTTACTCGAGCCACTACTTGGCGAGATGACGAAACGCTTGCGTGGCGATACCCATTCCACGTTTCGCGCCTTGAGTCGCTTAATATTCCTACGTTCCCTCTTATCAATTTGTGGGAAGGTGAAGATGGGCAGGTTCCAGATTTGCTTGAGCAAGCTAAGACTTTGGGATTCCGTAAGCCGATTGTTGGCAATTTGTTCCGAGATGGCGGAGATGGATTGGCAGATCAGCTAGACGATTTTGTGTCTGTGATTACCGCTGATGCTGAAACGAAAGTTCCGCAAAGCCGCCGAGGAAAGTCGCTTCGCGAGCGCATTAATTTGCTTTGCGCCGAGGCATATGGAGTTCCTGAAAGTCGAGTGATTGAAAAGGATGGTTTTGCTGATTCGTTGCAGGAAGCGCAGGATTTGTGCAATAAGGCTGGTGTTGATTTTGATAGCTTGGCTCTTGTTGCTGTAAAGTCGCCAGCAACCATGACTGATGACGATCACGCGCCTGAAGATTCTCGCACTGTAACTTTAAAGAAAGTAGAAGTTCACGCTGGAGCTGGGGTTGTTCAAGTCAACCTTACATCTTCACTAACAACGCCAATGCCAAAAATCGTGTGATTGCTTTTAAATATTACTTATTAATAACAAATAACAAATAACAAAACGTCGTCAACACATCAATCACGGTGTGAGGACGACGTTTCTGTTTTATAAACGTTGTTTATAAACGTCTTTTAATCTTTTACATAGGATCCATGTTGTATTTGTCGTAAAGATATTTGTGTATTGAACTTGTAGAATATTGTGTAATGTGAAAAACCTCACATATATCATTTAATCATCATATTGTTATAACAACAGAACATATTACGATTTAGCTTTATTATAAGAGAGTTAACATGTATATTTTTCGTATTTTATCTTAATTAATTTAAATTTTTCTTCAGACTCGCCGAAGGTGTTTTTTTTTTATTCGGCGATTCCATAAATATAAAAAGGGTTTTAGTTGTCGGAAAATTTACGACAATTTTCAGTTTGAAAAATAAATTTTTTAGTGTTTTACTCGTGGATTGTCTCATAACTATTTTCATGAGCGAAGGGAGAAAATACTTAATGAAAATGAAAATAGTGACAGCTAGCTTATTAACAGCCACGTTATTAACAGCAAGTTTATCTTCTTCGGCGTTAGCTCAGTCTAGCAATGATAACGCTTTTACTAATCGTGAGAACATTCCAACGAATAAATCCAGTATTAACAACATTGATTTAATTCCTGCTCCTACCCAGCATTTCGGCAAGCCAGATGGGAAACTTCCAGAAATAAGAACTTCAATCAGCTATGTTGATGGAGATTCTACTGACAATCATGCGAATACGAATAAAACTAATAAAATTCTGCGTCCAGGTAGCAAGCTTACGCTCCGGGCTACAGCCAAATTTATTGTTCCTGAAGCTGGCGATGTTTTTAGACCATATCTTCGACTAGCCATTCCGAAAATTCTTACAGTAAACGCAAATGATTTTGTTGTTGATGCTGGCAGTGTTGCAAATAAAGTAGTACAGATTTCAGATTCTAAGTCGTTTGGTAACCACAATCTCGGTAACTACAATCTTTTTGACGTCTACTTTAACTACAACGAGTGGTCCTCTGATTTTGCAAACGAAATGCCATACCTTGCTGCCATAAAAGGCGTGAACCACTCTGGCAATGTATTATCCAATGATGATGTAATAAAAAATAATCAAACAGTTTCCATTGAAATCCATACAGTAATCGACAGTAATGCAAAAACTTCTGATCTAGTTGATTTGCAAAATTACAAAAAAGGTGTGAAACCGTTAATCCAAGGCAGAGTTTCGTATATGCCTTTCCCAACACCTATGGAATATACGTCTACAATCGGCGGATTAAGAGATTTTCCAAACGATAGGATACTGCAAAAAAATCCATGCCTAGTGCGTTCTGATTTGGTAACTGGATGGGACGGCAGAGATAATTATGGATTCTGGTTCACTGGGTTATCTATGGAAACAAGCGGCGTCGATTATGACAGTAGAAGCACTATGGTTGAGTCGCAGAATGGTGTTTGGTTACCACAATTAATACCTGCAAATATTGAGCATAACCAATTCGTAACTATTTATCGCAATGGGAACGACAATAATCCGATTAAGTTGAGATTTAAAATTCCATTTGGTTCTAAGAACTATGCTTTAAATGGAACTAAGCAAGCTCTTAAAAATCATCATTTAACAGTTTTCCGTTCGCCTAACAACAATGCTGAAGCTCGTAAAATTATGGGCAATATCGGAATAGAAAAAGTTGCTTATGAGAATACTGAAGTTTTCGGCGATATTTTGGATTCTAAATATTTCGATGGTTGGGGAACTGTTCCAGAACAAAGCAGACCTTCTGAATTGCTAATATCTGGAGAATTTAACCCAGATTCAACTGTGTTTGGTCCTGATAATATTAGCAACGGTATTTGGATGAGTGGAAAAGCAAGCGCATCTATAAAATCGTATTATCGTGCGTTAGATTGTAATGATAATTATCCAGATAGTACTTTGAAATATCCGCCAATTATTAACAAGATTCAGGAGACTGTTGCAACGTATGCGCGCAGCAATCGCAGCAAAGTTAGCACAGTTCCTATTGAAATCGTTATTCCTGCATCTTTGAGTGGACGCGTGTGGTTTGATGCTAACCATAATGGTATTCAAGATAAGGGGGAGTCGAGCATAATTGGTGCAAAAGTACAGCTTGTTAAACAGTATGGAGATAGTACAGTAATCGACATAAATGGCAATGAAGTTAAGCCTATTACCACTACTTCGCCTGATGGATACTACGAATTTACTAATTTGCTGCCAGGAAGCTATGTTGTTAAATTCACACTTCCAGAAGGTAGTGAATATTTTGGTTTTACATATACGCATAAAGGGTCAGATTCCTCTGTAGATTCTGACGCGATTCCTGGAGAGCCTGTAACGGATAGGTCTGTTATAGAAAACGTATCTTCAGAAACTGATAATTCAACTTCAAAAAACTCATATGTTGGCAATATAAGTCTTTCTGCTGGCGAAGATAAAAAGCATATTGATGCTGGAGCTTTTAAGAAGGATGAGCCTAAGGACCCTAAGCCAAATACTGAGCCTAAGAATCCGCAGCCTAAACATGAAGATCCTAAGGATCCTAAGCAAAATCCTAATCCGAAGGATCCTAAGAAGGATAAGCCGAAGTCTAAGGACCCTAAGCCTAAGGATCCTAATCCTGAGAAGGATAAGCCTAAGGATCCTGATAATAAGCCAAAGCAAAATCCTGAGCCGAAAAAGACTGATCCTAAGGATTACAATCCTGTAAAACCTGATACTCCTAAGTCTCCTGATCCTAAGAAGGATGATCCAAAGCCTAAGGATAAGCCTAATAATCCAAATTATCAGGATAGGGATGTACCTGATACTAAACCTGAAGATCCTAAGAAGCCTGATAATCCTACGAAACCTAAGGATGATAAGTCTGATACTCCTAAGGAGCCTAAGGATCCTAAGCCTAATGATGAGCCTAAGAAGGATGAGCCTGAAGATCCTGATCCAAAGGATACTAATCCTAAGTCTGATACTCCGAAGGACAATGAGAACCCTAAGGAGCCTGAGTCTGAACCTGATGATCCTAAGTCTGATACTCCTGATGGTCCTGATACTGATTACACAGAGTCTAATGATCCCCCTCAGTATGAGGATCCCCAGCCTAAGGAGGATTCTTCAGAACCTAATCAATCTGAGATTCGTGAATTAGATAATCCGATACCAAACATTAATAATGATTTAGATAGCAATAATAGTCAGTCGAATGAAAGTTCGTTTGACAATAATAATGCTGATTTTAAGCAAGAGCATGTGAGGGATAAGCTTGTAAACACTGGCGTAAGCACAGTTTTCACAGCTGTTGCGTCCGTTGCTATGCTCGCTCTGGGTGCTACAAATAAAATAAAGAGTTATTTCTGCAAGGGCAAGCACAGGCAATAATCGTAGAAAATTCAGGTGAATAATATAAAACGTCGTCAACACATCAATCACGGTGTGTGGGCGACGTTTTGTTTTTGCTTTGTGTTTCGTCTGTTGTTTCCGCTTTTTGTAGTTAGACACGCTGATTAGAGCTACAAAAAGCGGAATTGTTTTCCCGAGTTTGTACCAAATTTGACCTAAATCACGTACAATCTCGGGCAGGTCCTGTCGTTCGCGCGGTCTAAGCGCGAAGGCAGGTCGTCGCGCAAGTGAGGTGGAGATTCAAGATTTTTCGCACTGAATGAGATGTATCGCTCGCGCGTTACAGCGCGCTCACGTCTTCGCTTGCGTTGAAAGCACACTGTGCTTTCAACTTTGAGCAAGCTCAGCGAATCGAAGTGCATTCGCGCGCTACGCTTTAAGCGCTCATGCAAGTCGATTCGCAGCATGAAATGGTGATTCGCTGAAGCAGCAAGAAAAATCAAGAATCTCGGTGATAAAAGATACGCAAAAGTGTTAGATATTCAGAAGGTTTGATGTATTTCTATACGAGCAATAAAAGAGGAGCGCAGCGACGGGACTTGCGAGGAGAGAAATACTCAAACCTCGCGCAATACCAAGCAATGGAACCGCGCTACGCTCTAAGCTCGAAGACAGGTCGATTAGCACGCAAATGTGCGACGAAGCCAATCGCAAGCAAGATCAATCCACTGCTGAACTTCTGGTTGTACAAACTCAGGAATCACTGCGCCATTTTCATCGCGCTTAGCAGTTTCTTTAACAGCCAAAGCCAAGCCGTGCGGACCCTTAGGGAACAAATGTGCTTCCACGCTTACGCCAGCTTTAACACAAGCATTAATAAACATAATTGAGTTTTGAACTGGAACCGTTTGGTCTGTAATCGTTTGCCAAACGAACACAGGTGGAGTCTTAGAATCAACGTGGTTTTCAAGCGAAAGCTGTTCAACGAGTTGCGCGCGAGTGTTAGAATCTACGCTTCCAAAAAGACGGTCGAAAGTTGGCTTATGTGCGTATTCGCCAGCGGAAATCACTGGGTAAGCAAGCATAAGAGCGTTTGGACGAACATCATTTGCGTTGTATCCATTTGTTTCTTCAACATCGTCGCTAACGCTAGTCGCAAGATTTGCTGCAACATGGCCTCCTGCAGAGAATCCAATAATCGCCACTTTTTGCGCATCTACATGCCATTCTTTTGCATTATTGCGAATCAATTGCATAGCTTGTGCTGCTTCCAAAAGCTGAGTCGGGTGTGCACTAGGCACAAGAGAATAGCGCAGAACAAATGCGTGGAATCCAGCAGCAGCAAACTTCATAGCAACAGGTTCTGCTTCGCGATTAGAAACGCGCAAGAATCCGCCGCCTGGCAAAATCAGCACTGCTGGGCGTGTTTGATCCCCTTCGCTATCTAAGTTGTCATCTAAAACATATCCAGTAAGAAGCGCGCTACTACCGTCAATGCCTTTAATTTGGCGTTCTATAATCTTCATGGTATCTCTTTTCGTTTTGCTTATTTGCAATTTATGTTAAGCATAATTACTAAGCGCAATTACTAAGCATAATTCTAATCAAATATCTTATTTTTTAAGTGCGTTATTTTATAAATTCGTGTAGAGTCTTAAGAGGTTTTATAAGGAGATTTAAGATGCGTAATGAAGAAGATAATTTAGGTAAAGTTGTTCTTGCAGCCACTCCTATTGGCAATATGGGAGATGCTTCATCGCGCTTGATTAATCTTCTAGAAACCGCGGATATTGTTGCAGCGGAAGACACGCGCAGGCTTTACGACCTTGCAAATCGCCTTGGCGTGCATGTTTCTGGGCAAGTTATTGCATATCATGATCACAATGAGCACAACAAGGCAGATGGCTTGCTGGATAAGGTTGAGCAAGGCAATACCGTTCTTGTTGTTTCCGACGCTGGTATGCCTACGATTAACGACCCAGGGCTTGCGATCGTTCGCCGTGCAATAGAGCGCGATTTGCCTGTTACTTGCGCTCCTGGGCCGAGTGCCGTACTAGATGCTCTAGCGCTTTCTGGCTTGCCAACAGACCGTTTTTGCTACGAAGGTTTTTTGCCGCGTAAATCTGGAGACAGACAGCAGCATTTGCGCTCGCTTCTTTCAGAGCGGCGAACAATCGTTTTTTATGAGGCGCCGCACAGAATTGCGGAGTCAATGGAAGATCTTCTTGCAGTTTTTGGCGCAGATCGCAAAATGGCGTTATGTCGCGAGCTTACAAAGGATTTTGAGGAAATAAGGCGAGGAACAATCTCTCAAATATGCAAAAGCGTAGAAAACGACCCTCCGCGCGGAGAAATTGTTCTTGTGATTGCGGGAGCTAGCGATGAAGAAATCAAGCAGCGAAACATTGATTTGAGCGTTGAACAGCTTGCGCAAATGTCTTACGATCTTTCGCAAAATGAGGGTTTGCGTATTAAAGATGCTATAACGCGTATTGTTTCACAAAATCCTCTTTCAGACGGTTCTTTTGCGAATCGTAAAGAAGTTTATGCTGCTTGTTTAAACATCAAGTCATGAAATCTGTTTCGCGTAATCATAGCTTTCTAAAAGTACGTCTAAGCTATGCTTAACATCTGGACCTCCTTTCTGTGAAATATACTCCAGTATTTTTGCGTCAGCGGCTGGGTTTGCTATAACCCATTTTCGTAAGTGCGGAATGTTTCTCGCTATGTGCCAAAGTATTTCTTTGTCTGTATTTTCACAGCATGCTACTTGTTCTGTGAGAATAATTGGCGGTTTTGGTGGTAGATCTTTTGTTTGTGTTTTATGGAAATTTTCTGTATTTTCTTGTACTTGATTTAAATGTTCAATATTAATATTCATAAAAAATATCTTCCTGTTCTATAACGTTTTTTAGCCAATCTTTTGCTTTTTGCGCTCCTGGAAAATGTGGGTTGCTATTTATGATTTTTTCGCATTCTTTAAAGCTTGTGCCATATTCTTGAATCAGATTGAAAATTGTGTCTTTTTTGCGTATCTCGTCGTAAATATTTTTAGATGGTGTTAATGCTATGTCGCAGATTGTTCGAGCAGGAGATGTTATGCGCAAATCTTTAATCACCTTTTGTTCTCTCTTCAACAATTTTCGTCTGAATACTCGTAATGGATGATCATGTGGCACTACACGATAATGGCTGCCAGAGATAATGTCTAATATGTTTGGAATTGTTCCTCCAAGCCAAATCCATGATGCTGTAAACATGCATGCTGCAGAGTCTCGTGGTATTAGTTTTTTGAGTATTTTGCACCGCCCCTCAATGGACTTTGCAGTGGAATGTGCAAATCCGCTTCTTATTGACAATCGTTCAAAAGCTCCGAATTTAGATAATTTCTTCATGCACAATGGTCCTGGCAGATGCGTTGTGTCTAGTAAGGTTGGAAGATTTTTACTAATGTCAATGTGTTGATTTTTATTGTCGTAATTTTCAAGAATTATTTTTGTTTCTTGAGCTATATCTTTAGTCGTACTGTATTTATTCGCATCATAGTTTCTGCTTTTTGAAGTCTGTCTTGAAGTCTTTTTTAAATTTTTAGCGATTGGCTTGATTGTGGGTTTATCTGTTCTTTTATTTGTTCGCTTATCGGTTGTTTTGCATGTGTATTTACTTGTAGTATTAGTCGAATTGTTAATAGTTTTGTTTGCAATAATTTCTGCTTCGTTATTCATAATCCCTCCTTTCTTGTTAGACATAATGATTGGGAATAATTTTTTAGACATATGGTTTTAGACAGAATAGATACGTTTGTTCATGTTGTCCATAAGATTTTTGCGAAATGTGTAAAAGTGGATTTTTAAGCATTTTTACATTAAAAAATGTGCATATGTGTATATGTTTTTTATTAAGGTGTCCTCGCTGAACAAGATAATATTTGGCTATGAGTCATATTTTGGTGAATGTTGCATGGCCTTACGCAAATGGCCCTCGTCATATTGGTCACGTTGCAGGATTTGGTGTTCCTTCAGACGTGTATGCGCGTTATGAGCGTATGAAGGGCAATGACGTGCTTATGGTTTCTGGTACAGACGAACATGGCACGCCGATTTTAGTTGAGGCAGATAAAGAAGGCGTTAGTGCTCAGGAGCTTGCTAACCGCTATAATCGCGTGATTACTAAAGATTTGTGCGATTTGGGTTTAAGCTACGATTTGTTTACGCGCACGACTACAGCAAATCATGAGCACGTTGTTCAAGAGATGTTCCGTCAGTGCTTAAAGAACGGCTACATTTATAAGGGTACTCAAAAGGTTGCGATTTCGCCTTCTACAGGTCGTACTCTTCCAGATCGCTACATTGAGGGCACATGCCCACTTTGCGGAGCAGATGGTGCTCGAGGCGACCAGTGCGATGCTTGCGGAAACGAGCTTGATCCAGATGAGCTTATTAACCCTGTATCTAAGATTAACGGCGAAACTCCGCGATTTGAAGAAACAGAGCATTACTTCCTCGATTTGCCTGCTTTAGCTGATGCTAATTTAAGCTGGCTTAATTCAAGGGATGGTTGGCGTACAAATGTTATCAACTTCTCGATTGGATTATTTAAGGAAGTTAAGCCTCGAGCTATAACTCGTGATATTGACTGGGGTATTCCTGTTCCTGTAGAAGGATGGGTTGATAACCCGAATAAGCGCCTGTACGTGTGGTTTGACGCTGTTATTGGCTACTTGTCTGCATCTATTGAATGGGCACGCCGTCAAGGTAAGCCGGATGCTTGGCGCGATTGGTGGTGTGACCCTAAGTCTCCTGGCTATTACTTTATGGGCAAAGATAACATCACCTTCCATTCTCAGATTTGGCCTTCAGAAATGCTTGCATATAATGGCGCTGGCTCTAAGGGTGGCGAGGCTGGAGTTTATGGCCCGTTGAATATGCCTGAGCAAGTTGTTGCTTCTGAGTTTATGACTATGGAAGGCAAGAAGTTCAGTTCTTCGCGTGGAATTGTGATTTACGTGAAGGATATTTTGGCGCGTTATCCTGTGGATGCTGTGCGTTACTACATTTCTATTGCTGGTCCTGAAAATTCTGATGCCGACTTTACTTGGGCAGAATTTGTTCGTCATAATAACGAAGAGCTTGCTGCCAGCTGGGGTAATTTGGTAAATCGTGTCGCTAATTTGATTCATAAGAATTTCGGAGAGATTCCTGCTCTGGATGAAAATTCAATGACAGATATGGATCGCGCTTTGCTCGATCAAACCTCTAATGCTTTTGAGATTGTTGGTGGTTTGATTGAACGTCATCATCAGAAGAATGCGCTTAACGAGGCAATGCGTGTTGTGTCGGATATCAACAAGTACATTTCTGCAACTGAGCCTTGGAAGATTAAAGATGATGAAGCACGTCTTGGTACTGTTTTGCACGTTGCAGCTCAAGCTGTCTCTGATGCTAATCATTTACTTGCTCCATTCTTGCCACATTCTGCGCAAAAAGTGTGGGAAGCTCTTGGTGGTACGGGTGTGTTCTCTCCTCTGCCAAGAATTGAAGAGGTGACTGACTTAGATAATCCAGATTTTAAGTATCCGATTATTACTGGCGACTATCGTCTTGGAGAAACTGTTCACCCGTGGGAGAGTGAGGAATTAGTGACTGGTACGCCTGTCGCTAAGCCAACTCCGATTTTTGCCAAAATTCCTAAAGAGGCTATTGATGAGGAGCTTGAGCGTTTTGAATCTGCGCTTGCCGCTCGTCGTAAAGCTGACGAAGAAAGATTGGCTGCAGCTAAAAAATCACTAGAATCTAAGTGATTAAACGAAAAATTTTAAGTTATAGTGATGCATGTAACAAAAAATAGGTTGACTATCAGGATTTAAAAAATTTTTTAAGGAAATTTTTAGGTTATATGCGTGTTTTGCGAGAAAAGTGTGGTTATAATGAGTATTGCTGATGGTTATCCATCAGTGAGGTTCGTTCGCGAACCCCATAACTGAAACCTTCTTCTCTCTTTCTCTCTGCCCCGGTGGGTCTTCTCTTTCCCACCGGGCTTCTTTTTATCTTTTTCAAGCTCTTGCAGTCTACTCGTATCGCTTGCGTTATATTTGCATCACGAGCGAGACAAATGTAACGAAATTAAGCCAAAAAACGTTACAAATATCTCATCGATGATGCAAATATAACGAAATTAAGCCAAAAATCGTTACAAATGCCTCACGAGCGAGACAGATGTAACGAATCTGGGTCAAAAAAACGCAGACTGCGTGGCAATCTGCGTTTGTAAATCAGCTTGTGCTAAATCAAGTTTAGCGGCAGCGCTTTGTAAGTGGAATCCACGGATCAAGCATTACAGGCTCCTGATCCAATATTGCTCGCGTTGCTTCATCAAGATACTTCTTGTTAATAATGATTTCTGTAACGTAGCGGTCAAACCACTGCGCGGATCCAACGTAGTATCCGTCTTCGCCGTTATCTTTACCCCAGCTGTTTTCAATCTTCCAGCGGTCTGGCTCACCATCTTTGTTAAGGTTTACGCCAGTAAAGGTCATTGCGTGGTTGCCTGGGCAATCCATATATTCCAAACCTTTAGCTTTGTCGAATGTAAACTCTACATCGAATAGCTCGTCTACGCGCACAACTGCTGGGTCAAAGAACCCATCTTGCCTTAGCGAGAATTGCGTGCAATCGCAAGCAAACCAAATTGGGTGTCCGTCTTTTAGCTGATCGACAGCTGCTTTTCGGAATACTTCTAGCGCAACGTTTGCAAACTCCATTTCCTTCGTCTCAGCAACGTTTGTGGTGT
This sequence comes from uncultured Gardnerella sp., assembly GCA_947289115.1. GTDB lineage: Bacteria > Actinomycetota > Actinomycetes > Actinomycetales > Bifidobacteriaceae > Bifidobacterium. The sequence continues at coordinate 20,220 of CAMYPG010000002.1, read as the reverse complement.
ATTTAAGCTGATAGAGCTTGTTGAACGGAGTGTGTTCCATTGGGGAGTTGCACAAGCTCACAAAGTCGTTTACGTCAATTGGAACGTATTTCTTTGCGAATTCTAGTGGTGTTATTCCATATTCGCGAATCATTGGACGATCGTCTTTGCCAGTCTTTGGCTTATCGTCCTTCTTATCGTCTTCTTTGGCTTCGTTCTTTTTGTCGTCCTTTTCGTCTTTCTTATCGTCGTCATCTTTAGTACGTGCAATAAAGTCGAAACGCTCTGGTGGCTCGCCAAGTGCGATAGCTGTCATACGGTATACGGTTTCAAGGTCGCGGATTTTCATTTCGCGCAACTCTTCTATGGAAGTACCGTTCTTGTGTGCTTCGCGCAATTCAGCCGCGAATTCACGCAACTTGGTATTTATGTATTGTACGAATGCATCTGAGTCAATAGCATTCTGTGAATCTGGGTATGCGCTTTTTGGTACGAGTCCGTACTTGTTTACCAAGTTAACGAACATTTGCCACCATCCGCCGTCGTCGATCGGACCGTAGTTAATGTTTTCAAAGACTCGACTATCTAGGGTTTCGTCTAATGTTGCCAACACGTTTTCCAAGTACGCATTTGCCTTTTCAATCTTGTCCCAGAAGAACAGGTAGCTTTCGGAAAACTCGAAGTCGTCTAAATTCCACTTGTGCATTAATTCGTAACGCAAAGTGTTAAGGGAAGCGAACATCCAGCAACGTCCAGAGTGCTGTTGGTTTGTTATTGATCCTTGTTTTAATTCTATGGAGAAGTTGCGTGGTAAAGCGCGTTGTCCTTGATAGCTTGTTGCAGCTTTAAGAACGCCGCTTGCTACAGAAGCGTTTGCGGCTACTCGATTTGCTCGCTGTTCGTTAAAATGCTTGGAATATTCGCGCACGTTGTCTATGGTAACGGCTTTTACGTTTTCAGACATATATCTCCTTTTGTTGTTAGGTTGAAAATAGGCGAATAAGCGTTATTGTAGCGTGTTCAATGCACGAGTAGCGTTTTGCGTGATTTGTGCTTTTTAGTAGGATGCTAGTAAAACTAATTGCAATGTGTTTTGTTAGTACGAAATGTTATTGTATTTACACTTTTATTACGATTTACGAAACTAATTTTCGTAAAATTTAAATAATTCCGTTAAATATTCTGATGTTTTGTTGATTTTGTGTATTAATTTTTGTGATAATTGATATTTATTCCGTATTATTGCATGTTTATTTTAAGCAATGTACATAGGTTAGCTAAAAATATACTAATTACATGTCCCATTTATGAGGGCTTACTTAAGTGTGCCTTGAGTATGCTTTTGATTTGCTTTTGCAACTGGGTATAGCAAACGATGGCAGTGTGCAAGCTTTAGGCTTGCAGTTACCAGATGGAGGTAACAATGGTTAGACGTAGAAAAGAGTCACAATGATACGATACATCGTTAAACGATGCCTGAATTATGTTGTGATGCTGTTTGTCTCCGTATCCATGACGTATTTCTTGGCAAGTGCTTTTATGGATCCGCGATCGAATTATATGTCTAGGCATCCGCATCCACCAATTCCTTCGATTAACCGTTCTTTGGATTTGGCGAACATTAACGACCAAACTCCAGTTATTACGAGATATTTGCGTTGGATTACTGGCGTTCTTACTCGTTGGGATTGGGGATTAAGCCCAGAGCAGGCTCCTGTTGGTCCTGCGATTGCGGCTCGTATTGGTGCGTCTGTCCAATTAGTTACTTGCGCAACTGTTCTTGGTATTGTTTTCGGTGTTAGTGTTGGCGTTTATACTGCTATTCGTCAGTACAAGTGGCAGGATCGAGTTCTTAACTCTATTGCTACGTTCTTGCTTGTTGTTCCAGCTGCTGTGTTTGGATTGCTTATTGTGTTAGCTGCAATTAGCGTTAACAATGCTGCTGGCTCTCGTTTATTCTTTGTTACGGGATTGCATTCTTATCAAGGTTCTAACCCTATTGCTTTTGTTCTTGACTTCTTACAGCATTTGATTTTGCCGACAATTGTTATGACTGTTCCTGGCATGGTTGGATACCATCTTACGCAGCGCACTTATTTGCTTGACACTATGAATGCTGATTATGTTCGCACTGCTCGTGCTAAGGGCTTGCCTTTGAACATTGCTATTCGCCGACACGCTTTGCGTACTTCGTTGATTCCTACAGCCGTAGATGTTGCCTTCTCAATTGCAGGTGTGTTTACGGGCGCCGTTATTACTGAAACCGTGTTTGCAATTAACGGTTTGGGTAGCTATTTTGTGCAGACGATTTCTAATAACGACATTAATGGTTCTGTTGCTATTGCTGCATTCGGAGCTGTGTGTACTTTGGCTGGAGCTTTGCTGGCAGATATCTTCTCTGCTTGGCTTGATCCTCGTATTCGCTTGAATTAATTGTGCAACAGTGTAGGTGATTGATATGAGTAAAAAAGATGTATCTTCAAAGTCTCAAGAGTCTGTTGCAGACAAAAAGGTAAATGCTAATTCTTGGGGTAATTTTAAGCGAACTGGCAAAATTACGCTTTATACGCGTCGCTTCTTTAGGCGACCGTCTGCCGTCGTTGGCTTGGTTTTGCTTGTGTTCTTGATTCTTCTTGCTTTGTTTGGATCTAAGATTAGTAAGTGGGGCTACGATGAGCCTGATTTTACGGCTCTTGCAACTCCTCCTAGCGCAGAGCATTGGCTTGGTACAACTCCTGGCGGATCAGACATGTATGCAATGGTTGTTCGCGGACTTGGTCGCTCACTTTCTATTGGTATTGTAAGCTCCATTTCTATTACAATTATTGCTGCTTTGGTTGGTACTGCTATTTCTTACTTTGAGGGTTGGTTTGAGCAAGTTGGCATGTGGGTTTTGGACATGCTTTTGATTGTTCCATCCTTCTTGCTTATTGCTTTGATTGTTAGCTCCGCGACTGGTGGCAATGATTGGCTTTGGCTTGCGTTTGGTATGACTTCCTTTGGTTGGATTGGTTATGCTCGTACGCTTAGAACTTTGACTTTGAGTTTGCGCGAGCGTGAATATGTGCGCGCAGCCAAGTTTGAAGGTGTTTCTTCGTTCCGCATTATTGTTCGCCACCTTGTTCCAAATCTTGGTTCTGTATTGATTATTAATACGGTTCTCGGTGTTATTGGTGCAATCAACGGCGAAACCGCATTGAGCTTCTTGGGTCTTGGTATCAAGGCTCCAGATACTTCTTTGGGTACTCTTCTTAATGTTGGTCAAAGTAGCGTTATGACCTCTCCTTGGGTTCTTTTGGTTCCTTCTGCGGTTTTGGTTATTTTGACTTTCTCTGTTCAGCTTATTGGCGATGGTCTTCGCGATGCGATTGATCCATATTCTAGGTCTGTTGGTAAGGCCGAGTAAGGCTTGTTGGAGGTTTAAACATGACTGATATGGTGAATGACGCAATTAAGGAAGATTCTGTGATGGAAAATCAGAACAACGAACCACTTCTTTCTGTACGCAATTTGCAAATTAGCTTTGCTTCGGAAGCTGGTACGGTTCATGCAGTACGCAATATGAATTTTGATTTGTACCGCGGAAAAACCATTGGTATTGTAGGTGAATCTGGATCTGGTAAGTCGGTTACTTCTCTTGCTGTTATGGGCTTGCTGGATAAGAACGCGTCTGTTAAGGGTTCTGTTGTTTATAAGGGCGAAGAGCTGTTAACGAAGTCTGATGCAGAGATGAGTAAGATTCGTGGCAAGAATATTGCTATGGTATTCCAGGATCCTCTTTCTGCTTTAACTCCAGTGTTTTCTATTGGAGATCAGCTTAAGGAAGCTTTGGTTATTCATAATCCAGATATGACCGAAGAACAGATTCGTGAGCGCTCTATTGAATTGCTTAACTTGGTTGGTATCACTAAGCCAGCTGAGCGCTTAAAGTCTTTCCCTCATGAGTTTTCTGGCGGTATGCGTCAGCGCGTTATGATTGCTATGGCAATCGCGAATAACCCAGATATTATTATTGCTGATGAGCCTACTACCGCTTTGGATGTTACTATTCAGGCTCAGGTTTTGGATGTTTTGAAGAAGGCTCAGCGTGAAACTGGCGCAGCAATGATCTTCATTACTCACGATTTGGGTGTTATTGCTGGCGTTGCAGACGAAGTTATTGTTATGTATGCGGGCCATTTGGTTGAGCATAATAGCGTTGAAGAGATTTTTACTCACCCAACTCAGCCATACACAATCGGCTTGCTTGGCGCTGTTCCGCGCGTTGACCAAAAGCGTACTCGCCGCTTAACTCCAATCTCTAAGCCAACAATGGATATGTTGATGGCAGAAGAAAAGAGTGGCGATACTAGCGATATGATGGGTCTAGAAGCAGAAAGCGAAACTGTTCGCGCGCTGCTTCATGCAGAAACCGAAAAAACGATTAAGCCAATGTTTGAGGGCATTCCTCGCGAGGATCGCAAGGTTGTTTTGGATGTTAAGGGATTGGTTAAAACGTTCCCAATTACAGGTGGCGGTTTCTTGCGACGCAAGGTTGGCGAAGTTCGCGCTGTTGATGGTATTGATCTTGAGATTCGCGAAGGCGAAACTGTAGCTCTTGTTGGCGAATCTGGTTCTGGTAAGTCAACTACTTTGATGGAAATCATGAGTTTAAAGAAGCCAGAAGCTGGCTCTATTACAGTTTTTGGCACCGAGCTTAACGATAAGTTGACTAAAGAGCAGCGTCGCGAGCTTCGTTCTAAGATTCAATACGTGTTCCAGGATCCTATGAGCTCTCTTGATCCTCGTATGCTTGTTTACGATATTTTGGCAGAGCCTCTTCATGTTCAAAAGAAGTCTAAGGAAGAGATTCGTCAGCGTATTGCGGAGCTTATGCAGCTTGTTGAGTTGAATCCAGATCAGGTTGATCGCTTCCCAACGCAGTTCTCTGGTGGCCAGCGTCAGCGTATTGCTATTGCTCGCGCTTTGGCTGTAAACCCTAAGCTGCTTCTTCTTGATGAGCCTGTTTCGGCTTTGGATGTTTCTATTCAGGCTGGCATTATTAACTTGCTTGAGGATTTGCAGGATAAGTTGGGTGTTGCTTACTTGTTTGTGGCTCACAACATGGCGGTTGTTCGTCATATTTCTAGCAGAATTGCTGTTATGTACCACGGACGCATTGTTGAATCTGGCGAAACGGATGAGGTGTTTGATAATCCTAAGCATCCGTACACTAAGGCTTTGATTAGTGCTGTGCCAATTCCAGATCCTGCGATTGAGAAGAATCGTAAGCGTATTATTCTCAACGAAGAAGATTCGTTTGATGACGTTGCAAGCGTCTGATTCTAATCTTTTGTGAATATGCCTAAACTTTTGTTTAGGGCAACTTTGATCGCGTGTGTTATGCAAGACACACGCGATTTTTTGTTACAGGCACATAAATTCTAAAAAAAGTAATATATTTTGTTTTTTAATTAAAATAAACTAAAAAATTTTCTGTTTGACTGTTTTATGTATTTAATTTTCTTTTTTATGGATTAAATCTTAAGTAACAAAAGCTTAAATTCAGTATTTGTTAAAAAAGTCGTAACACAAAATGTCAAAAGATTAGATATACTCTACACACATACCAGAAAGCGGACATCATTTCTGGGGAATGAGAGGAATCATGAAAAAAACTAATGCAGGCAAATTAACTGTATTCGCCGCAGCTGCACTTTCTGTTGCAATGCTGCTCGGCGCTTGCGGTGGCACAACTGCTACTACAGCAGATAAGGCCAAGGGCGGTATGACCGAAGAGCCAGCCGCAGGTGTGGATACTTCCTACACTGGCGCTCTTCCAATGCCTAAGGTTGACAAGCGTTATGACAATCCACAGCCTCGTGACAATGTTAAGGATGGCGGTACTTACACGTTCTCGCTTTCCGACATGGGTCCAAACTGGAACTACGCTTCTAACGACGGTAACACCGCTTATATGGGCACTTTGTGGGGCTTCTACCAGCCATCGCTTTCTTATTACGACACTGTTAAGGGCGAGAAGGTTAAGTACAACCCTGATTACATTACTTCTGTTAAGAAGGTTAGCGACAAGCCACTCGTAGTTCAGTACGATTTGAACCCAAAGGCTAAGTGGAACGATGGTACAGACATCGATTACACTGCTTTCAAGGCTACTTGGGAAGTTATGAATGGCCAGAACGAAGCCTACTCTGTACCATCTCACGAGGGCTATGACTGCATTGAGTCCGTTGAGCAGGGTGCAAATCCTAAGCAAGTAATCGTTAAGTACAATAAGCCATGCGCAACTTGGGAATTGCTTTTCGCTCCATTGGTTCATCCAAAGGCAACCGATCCGACTGTGTTCAACCAGGGTTGGGTAAATAATCCTCACAACGAGTGGGGTGCAGGTCCATTCGAGATTCAGTCCGCAACTGAAGATCAGGTTGTTTTCGTGCGCAATCCAAAGTGGTGGGGCAAGAAGGCAAAGCTTGACAAGGTTGTTGTAAAGCGTATGGAAGATACCGCTGCAATGAACGCTTTCCAGAACGGCGAAATCGATTCCGTGGATTCCATCTCCACCAAGGATAAGATCAAGGCTGCTCGTAGCGTTAAGGGCGCTCAGCTCCGTTACGGCTACAGCACCAAGATTCGTGTTATTAACTTAAACGCAAAGGCTGGCGCATTCAAGGATAAGGCAGTGCGTAAGGCTGTTGTTCAGGCATTCGACGTTGCTACCTACAACAAGATTCAGTTCCAGGGCATGAACTGGAAGAGCGAGCAGCCAGGTTCTGAGCTTCTCTCCATGTTCCAGGCTGGCTACAAGAACAACCTCCCAGCTGATGCTAAGTTCAACGTAGAAAACGCTAAGAAGACTCTTGAAGCCGCTGGCTACAAGATGGGTAAGGACGGCTACTACGCTAAGAATGGTAAGACCGTTCAGTTCACATTCACCTTCTTCGGCGATGACTCTACTCAGGCAGCTCTTGCTAACGCATTCCAGGCCATGATGAAGAAGGCTGGCATGAAGTGCAAGACTGTAAACAAGCCTGCATCTAAGTTCTCTAAGACTGTAAGCTCCTTCGACTTCCAGGTGCTTCCAATGGCTTGGGTTTCCCCATCTCCATTGAGCTTCTTGGCAGCCGCTTCCCAGGTATACGGTTCTAAGAGCGATTCCAACTTTACTGGCACTGGCAGCAAGAAGATTGATGCCGTTCTAGCCAAGGTTGGCAAGACCTACGATTACAAGGAACAGACTGCATTGGCCAACAAGGGTGAGTCCATGGCTTTCGCCGAGTATGGTACACTCCCAGTTTCTGCTCCTCCAACCTATCAGGCATACAAGAAGGGCTTCGCTAACGGCGGTCCTGCTGGATATGCTAACGTTTTTGTTGAAAACATTGGTTGGCAGAAGTGAGTAAATTTGTAGCGATAACTCACGCAAGTTTACTAAGCTGATTGCTTAACTTATAGCATGTGGCGTGTGGTCTTTGGCTGCACGCCACATGCTTTTGCGCGTAAAGGACGTTTTCCGCGTTTTGTACGTGATTTAGGCAAAATATGGTACAAAAGACGGAGTTATTTTCCGCATTCTGTACGTGATTTAGGCAAAATATTGTGCGCGTGTAATCGCGTAAAAATAATCGCGCAGAAAATAATGTAAACTTAATAAAACTTAATAAAAAATAAATCGCGAAGTCAAAAATAAGGGAGAATCTAGCGCATGTATGTAAATCCAAATAAACGCAAAGACGCGAGTAACGTGCGCTGGGTTTTGCAATATTGTAAGCCAGATATGTGGAGAGTAGGCGTATCGCTAGTTCTTTTTACTATAAACGACACAATGGCAATGACAATGCCTCTGCTTTCGGGCTTTATTGTAGACAAAATAATTATTGGCAAACAGCATGATTTACTTCTTGGCGTATGCGTGCTAATGGTTGCAATGATGATTGTTCGCGTTGGATCAAGGTATATCTACCAGCTTCTAATGGAAAAGTTTGGCCAAAATGCCGTGTATCGCCTTGTAAGCGACGAGTACGAAAAGCTACATTCGCTTGATTTTACGTACTTTAATCACACGCGCACAGGCGACATTATGAGCCGCATGACTTCGGATACGGATGCGATTCGCCACGTTTTAAGCTGGGTGTCTTATATGGCGCTGGATTGCTTAGTGATGTTTGTGTTTGCGCTAGTTATAATGTTTTCAATACAATGGCAGCTAGCTCTAGCACTTATGGCAATTACGCCATTTTTGTTCTGGCTTGCAAAACTTATGGGCAAGAATGCTAGGCCAAAGTTCCTTGCGATTCGCGAATCGTTTGCGCGAATGAACTCAATGGTAGAAGAAAACATTGAAGGCAATCGTGTTGTAAAAGCTTTTGTGCGCGAGCCTTTTGAAACACAGAAATTCGATAAATGCAACGAAGACTACTTTAACCGCAATATTACGCTTGCAAAAAACACGCAAAAATACATGCCATGGCTTGACGGCATGGGCTTTGCGCTAGAGCTTGTAACAGTAGGATTTGGCGGATGGCTTGTGCTTAACGGAAGCATGACTTTGGGCGCGTTTGTAACGTTTAACAGCTTCCTTTGGATGCTCCACATGCCAGTAAGAATGGTTGGGTGGCTTATTAACGATTGGCAGCGATTCAACGCAGGATGCGTAAATATTCGTAAGCTTCTTACGCAAGAATCGCATATTGATTTGCCATCTGCCTCCGAGAAAAACGTTAAGGTAAAGGGCCATGTAACTTTTGAACACGTTGATTTTGCGTTCCCAGATGATCTTGATTCCCCAGTTTTAAGCGATATTGATTTAGATGTTCCAGCAGGAACAAAGCTTGGAATCTTAGGCGAAACAGGAGCTGGAAAGTCAACGCTTGTAAGTCTTATAGCAAGATTCTATGATCCTACGCGTGGTCGTGTTTTGATTGATGGAAAAGACGTGCGCGAATGGCCTCTAGAAACTGTTAGGAATCAAGTTAGCATAGTTGCGCAAGAAACATTCCTGTTTTCCGATACGATTGCAGGAAATATTGGCTTTGGGTTGACTCAAAACGAGGAAAATTGCAAAGAATTAGATAACACGATTAGGCGTATGGCAAGAATCGCAGATGCAGACGATTTTATTATGAATATGCCAGAAGGATACGAAACTGTAGTAGGCGAGCGAGGAGTTGGTCTTTCGGGCGGCCAAAAGCAGCGCTTAAGTCTTGCTCGCGCGCTAGCTAATAATCCTGCAATCTTGATTATGGACGATACAACTTCTGCAGTAGACATGGAAACTGAGGAGCATATTCAAAAAGAGCTAAAAAAGTTAGATGGTTCTCGCACAGTAATCACAATTGCGCACAGAATCTCGTCTGTTAAAGATGCAGACATGATTATTGTGCTAGATCACGGCAAAATCGTAGAACGCGGAACGCATGAGCATCTTGTGGCGTCGCATGGAAGATATTGGGAAATCTACAAAAAGCAGCTTGGTATGCAAATGGGCAAAGCTTTGGGATTTGAAGATTTAGACAAGGCTAAAGGTGAGTAGAATGGCGCAACGCAACACTTATAAAGAAGATGAAAGCCAAGAAGAGCACGTAAATTTACACGAGTTGATGCGCGTTCGCAAATACATAAAGCCGTACGCATGGCAGCTAGTCAAAATAGTTTTAGTTGTTATTAGCGGAAGTTGCATTATGACAATAACGCCAATGATTACAAAAACACTTATAGACGTAGTTTTGCCTAATAAAAACGTTTCGTATTTGTATGCACTTATTGCATTGTTTGGCATGCTTATTGTGTTGTATGAGCTTGGTTTGGCATACAGAACGCTTGCTATTACGCGACTTGGTCAAATGATAATTAAAGATATGCGCCGCGATATTTTTACGCATGTGCAATCGTTGTCGTTTGATTACTTCGATTCGCGCCCACACGGTAAGATTTTGATTCGCATAGTAAACTACATTAATACGCTTTCCGACACGCTTTCGTCTGGTTTAATCAACGTATTTTCCGATGTTTTTGTGCTAATCATTACGCTGATCGCAATGTTTTCTATAGATTGGCGAATGGCATTGTGGAGCCTTGTATTATTCCCAGTTTTTATAATCTGGACTCGCACTTTGCAAATTTTGCAACGAAAAGCGTCTAAAAAATTGTCGAATAAGCAAAGCAATCTTAACGCATATTTGCACGAATCAATCGCAGGAGTAAAAACCACTCAAACTTTTGCGCGCGAATCGGAGCAATACGCTACATTCCAAGAGCAGCAGTCGGGAGTTAGAAAAGCGTGGATGCGAAACGTTAGAGTGCAAATGCTACTTTGGCCAGGAGCTTCGATTATTGAAAGCGCAGCAATTTCGCTGCTTTACTACGTTGGCATAATGAATGCAAGTAGTATGAACATAAGCACGGGTACGCTTATAGCATTTGTGTGGTATTCGAGTACTTTTTGGGAGCCAGTTGTAAACATCGGTAACTTCTACACGCAACTCGTAACATGCTCAGTGTATTTGGAGCGTATTTTTGAAACGCTAAGCATTAAGCCAAATATTGTAGATAAGTCAGATGCAAAAGAATTGCCGCAAATTAAAGGCAGGGTTGACGTAAACGACGTTGTGTTCCGCTACGAAGAGAACGGAAAGCCTATTTTGAATTTAGTTGACTTGCACATTGAGCCTGGAACAACGGTTGCGCTTGTAGGTCCTACTGGAGCGGGCAAAACAACGCTTGTAAGCCTGCTTTCTAGATTCTACGACGTTTCCGAAGGCTCAATCACAATTGACGGCTACGATGTGCGCTCAATAACGTTAGCATCTTTGCGCAAACAAATGGGCGTTATGCTTCAAGACAGCTTTATATTTAGCGGAACTGTTAAAGAAAACATTCGTTACGGCAAGCTTGACGCAACAGACGAAGAGATTGAAGCTGCAGCTCGCGTAGTTCACGCTCACGAGTTTATTGAAGAATTGCCTAATGGCTACGATACGGAAATTGAGGAGCGAGGAGCCACTCTTTCTGCAGGACAAAGGCAGCTTATATCGTTTGCCAGAGTATTACTTGCGAATCCGCGAATTCTAATTCTAGACGAAGCAACAAGCAATATAGATACGCGTACAGAAGAGGCGTTGCAAGCTGGATTGGCTCAATTGCTTAAAAATCGCACTTCTTTTGTGATTGCACACAGGCTTTCTACAATCGAGAATGCGGATTTGATTTGTGTGATTGACCATGGGCAAATCGTGGAGCGCGGAAGCCACGAGCAACTTATGGCGCAAAAAGGCGCATACTACAGGCTTGTGGAATCGCAATACGCTGCGATTAGTGCTGCGATCCAGTAAGCGCAAAAGTTGCGTTTTAAGTTGCGTTTTAAGTCACGTTAAATCTGTGACTACACTTGTAAATCATGAGTAAACATCATCGCGAGCACAATTGGGCGCCTTCTTTAACAGAGCAGTCTGAAATATGGCAGAATCTAATTAAAGAAGGCATAACAATTGCAGACGACCACACGCACATGTTAAGCGTAGTGGATTTTGCAAAAAATCTTAATCAAGAATTATCGCAAAAAGGGCGAGAACCAATTGCGGAACCAAGTGCAGATGACTTAGTAAATAGCGCAAAAGCATCAGGCGTTTCTAAAATGATCGAGGTTGGATGCGAATATCCAAATTGGCAGCCAACAATAGATTTTGCGGTAGATCACGCGGATTGCGTGCGTGCTGCAATAGCGATTCACCCCAACGAAGCGCCTCTACACGGTCATAGGGGAGCAGAAGGGCCAGACGGCTTACCGGTGGTTTATAAGCCGTACCACGATATTCCATTTGGCGAAGCAATGCAACACTTGCGCTCGCTAGTCGTAGATAACGCAGAAGAAGTAGTGGCAATAGGTGAAACGGGATTAGACTATTTTCGCACAGGCGAGTCTGCAAGGATTTACCAACGCGAATCATTCCGCGCGCATATAGCACTTGCAAAAGAGCTTAATTTGCCGCTTCAAATTCACGATAGAGATGCTCATAGTGATGTTGTAGAAATTTTGCTAAAAGACGGAGCGCCAGAGCGCACAGTGTTTCACAGCTATTCTGGCGGGAAAGACTTAGCTCAAGTGCTAAAAGAAAACGGATGGTACGCAAGTTTTTCTGGAACGATTAGCTATAAAGGTAACGAAGATTTACAAGAATCTGCGCGAATCATTGGCAAAGATCACATAACTGTTGAAACAGATGCGCCGTACCTTACACCAATGCCGTATAGGGGTCGTCCGAACGCGCCTTATATGGTTCCTTATACACTTGAATCGTTAGCAACCGCGCTTGACTGTTCTTTGCTAGAAGTAGCAAAGTCAACTTTAAAAACAACGAAAGAAATCTACGGTTTTTAGATGATCTAGTCTTATATTCTTGCTTTGATTAAGCCTTATTTTTCAAGGATTCTGTGGCAATTTTGCGCTATATATCTGTTATTGTATACAATATTTAGGTACAAATAAATAAAACTGTAAGCAGTAAGACCATATGCGACTTCTTATTATGGCAGATTATTGCAAAGAAGAGGTCTTACTTTTTGGAGGAAAAATCAAGCATGACTAAGTCACGCGTTTCAGCGCTATCTAACGATGACGCTAAGGATCTTCGCAACGGGGCGAAGGAGTCTGAGAAGGCTGCTAAGGGAGTAACGAACCCTAAAGAGGCGATTCTAAAAGCCGCTTCTTTTACAAAAGCGCCAAAAGTTTCTCAGAAAACCACCACTCGCGAAGAACGAGAGGCGTTGGCGTATCAGCAGGCTAAAGAAGTTAAAGAGGCTGAAAAGCTTGCGGATAGTGCGGTTAGAGGTCCACTTGGCAGATGGTGGGCAAAGATCCAAACCAGCTCAGATAAATTTACTTTAGGTATGTCGATAGTGGCATTGGGCGTTGTTTATGGAGATATTGGAACTTCTCCTTTGTACACTGCTCAAACATTCTTAGCTGGTCAAGGCGGATTGCAAAACATTAGTCGCGAAGCCGTTTACGGAATGTTATCCCTAGTGTTTTGGTCAATCACGCTGATCACAACCGTAAAATACGTGTTTGTAGCTATGCGCACAGACAACAAAGGCGAAGGTGGAATTTTTGCACTCTACTCGCTTATTAGACGAAAAGGCGCATGGCTTGCGATTCCAGCAATGATTGGCGGTGCTGCGTTCCTTGCGGATTCTGTTCTAACTCCAGCAGTTTCAATATCTTCTGCAGTAGAAGGTTTGCGAACTATATCTGCGTTTAGGCCTATTTTCTTAGAAAACGACAATCTATCTTTAATGATCACCGTGGTTATTATTGTGATTCTGTTTTCGGTTCAACAGCGAGGAACTGAAAGAATAGGCAAAGTTTTCGGCATAGTAGTTATGATATGGTTCGGATTCCTAGCGCTTGTTGGAATCATGAATATTGGAGAAGATTGGGCAATTTTTGAAGCTTTGAACCCAATTTACGGCTTGAAGTTTTTGTTTAGTTCGCACAATGTGCAAGGAATGGCGTTAATGGGCATCATATTCCTTTCCACAACAGGTGCGGAAGCCTTGTATTCTGATATGGGCCATGTTGGGCGTGGAAACGTTTACGTTACGTGGCCATTTATTAAAGTTGCTCTTGTTCTAAACTACTTTGGTCAAGGCAGCTGGATGCTACAACATCAAAACAATAAAGCATTATGGTCTATAGAAGGCTTAAATCCTTTCTTCCAGATGCTCAGCCCGAATTTACGTTATGTAGCCGTTGTGCTTTCTGTAACAGCAGGCATTATTGCATCACAGGCTTTGATTACTGGTGCATTCACTATGGTTTCAGAAGCTACAAGCCTTAATTGGATGCCTCATCTCCAGGTGCGTTACCCTGCGCGTACTCGTGGTCAGCTTTATATTCCAGTTGTTAATTTTGTGCTTTGTCTTGCAACTCTTACGGTTTTAGCTGTGTTTAAAGATTCAGAGCATATTTCTGGAGCATACGGTCTTGCGCTTACGCTTACCATGATTGCTACAACAACACTTCTTACTGTTCACATGTGGTATCAAAAGAAGAAGATTGCTGCTTTAATTTTTGCCACTGTGTTCTTGATTATCGAGATTTTGTTCTTTATAGCATCTATGGCAAAATTCATGCATGGTGGTTGGTTTACCATGATTCTTGGGGCTACGATTCTTATCGTTATGCTCACTTGGAAGGATGGCACTAAGATTGAGCGTTCTCAACGCTTGCACATGAAGCCTAAGGATTTTCTGCCTGTGCTAGATAAGCTTCATCGTGATTTCCGTATTCCTTATTTTGCGGATAACATTGTTTATTTGACTTCCGATAAGGAAATGAAGCGTTTGGATACTGGAATCTTCTTCTCTATTTTTGCGGATCATCCTAAGCGTGCGCGCGCGTGGTGGGCTGTGTCAGTGGAAACGGATGATGCTCCGTTTACTCGCGAATATTGCGTGGAGAATTTTGGTACGGACTATTTGTTCCGCGTTAAGATCAAACTTGGGTTTAAGGTTTCTCCTTCGATTCCTGCGTATTTGCATCAGATTATGCACGATTTGTCGCATACTGGCGAGCTTCCGCAACAGCAATCTGTGTACCCTAAGGTTGATGCGGATCCAGATATTGGTCCAATTCGTTACGTGCTTTTGCATAAGGCTTTGATGCCTGAGTCGAATATTTCTTTGCGTGGTGCGTTATCGCTAAAAATGAAGTATGCGATTCGTCATATTGCTGGAACGCCTGTTAAGTGGTTTGGATTAGCTCCGTATAATCCTGTTGTAGAAGTTCAGCCGTTGTTTGTTTCCACTCGTAGACCTCCTCGTTTAAAGAGAGAAGAAGTTGCTTCTTCTAGAGCAGTTCAGTCTTTGCAAGGTTCAGGAGTTGTGTCTGATGTTGCGTCGGATGCTGAACAAACAACTATTATGAACGCTAGAGATATTGTTAATGCAAATGTTTCTAGCGATGGCAAGTCTGAGAAGTCTGAAAAGTCTGCAAATAAGGAGACTAAGGAATCTAAAATATCTAACACTGGCAAAATAGCTAGAATAGATACTGGTCAGATTAAAGCAGTTAAAAAGTGAAGTGATTTAAGCAACTAAGCAACAAGTGCTTTGTTTGTGTTGCTTTGTTGTGTTGCTTTGTTGTGTTGCTTTGTTTTAAGGAGCGCGGTGTAATTATGCTTGCAGATTTGCCTGATTTTAATAGGATCGAAAAGTTGCATCGCGCTACTGCGCCAAGTGAAGCTGCGTACAATTTGATTCACTGCCATTGTGTTGTTATTGCTACGATTTCTTGGATGATCGCAAGACACCAAAATCAGTTGTTGGCTTTTAAGCAGCTTGGTAGTATTGAGGATTTTGCGGATAAGTCGCCAGCGTCCGTTGAACAGATTATGCTATGTCAAATATCTAAAATCAATAAAGACTTAAAAAGTAGATGTTATTTAGCAAAGTCGTGTCTTGAAAGATTAATAAATTTAGATCCGTTATCTCTTCCTCAAATCGATGGAGGTGCGGCTCCAAGTGATTATGTAGACGAATATGCTGCATTTGCTGGAGGATTGTTGCACGATATCGGAACTTATTTTGTTTTAGATAAAGACGGTTCGCGCGAAGAGAACGGTAAGTTGGAGTTTGACGGTCCTCATTATATTTTGCACGGCTTGCGCGGCTACAATTATTTGATTGATAACGGTTTTAGCGAAGATACTGCGCAATTTGCGCGTAATCATACTGGTGTAGGGCTGACTCGCGAGCAAGTTGTTTCGCAGAATTTACCGCTTCCAGCTGGCGACTATATTCCGCAAACTATTGAACAAGAAATTGTGATGGTTGCAGATAAATACAACAGTAAGTCGATTCCGCCGCGATTTTTAACAGTTGATACATATAGACGTAAAGCTGAACGATTTGGCGAAGAAAATGCAAAGCGATGGATGTTCTTGGTTAATAAGTATGGCAGAGTGAGTGTTTGCAAGCTTGCAGATTTCTTTGGGCTTAAGGTTGATTAGGCAAGGTTGATTAAGCTTTGCTTTTATGGCTATAAAGCTGCTAATCCAAGTGCAGTGTTTACTTCGGCTACAATATCGTGCATAGCAGCGCTTGCTGCAGCTGCGTCCCCTTCCATAATTGCCTGCGTTACCTTTTTATGGTTTAATATCGCTTCTTTATTTGGTTTTTGCGGATAAAGATTTAGCTCAACTCTGCCGCGTAATACGCTTTCGACTATTGAACTAAGTTTTGCAAAAATCGGGTTACCGCTATTTGCAAGCAAAAGAGTATGGAACTGGATATCTAATTCATGAAAATCTGCCAGTCTATTTTCTTCTACCGCTTTTACCATATCGTGACCAATTACGCCCAATTTATAGCGTATTTCTACATCTCCGCGTAATGCACATC
This sequence comes from uncultured Gardnerella sp., assembly GCA_947289115.1. Taxonomy (GTDB): domain Bacteria; phylum Actinomycetota; class Actinomycetes; order Actinomycetales; family Bifidobacteriaceae; genus Bifidobacterium. The sequence goes on along the minus strand of CAMYPG010000002.1, from coordinate 3,846 downwards.
CAGCTGCTGCGGCAGGTTCTACAACAAGACGAAGTTCTGTTAATGCTCGTAGTTCATTTTCTCTGTATGGTGAATGTAGTTTCCATGTGATTACTCGTGTATTTAAATCGTCCCAATTTTCTGGATTGCAAGCTATTACGCCTGTTCCGCGTTGAAATTGTACGCAACCCAAAGATGCTAATAGTCTTGTTGCTTCTCGAGCTACTGTTCTAGATATTCCATATTGTTTTTGAATATCTTCTAGTTTTCGATTAGTTTTTGGCTCCCATTTGTTATTTACTATTTCATCTGCGAGAGAATCTGCTATAGATAGATGTAAAGGAGCGTTTTCGGTCACTAAGTCACTAGAAATTTGACTTTGTGTGGTATTAGACACCATATTTGCCTCGCAGTTTTATGTATATTTATGGTTTCATCCTAGCAAATAGAAAATGAAAATATAGTTATGCTCAAAAAATAACACATTAAAGACTCTTAATTCTTTGACAAAGAGTCTTTGTGTGGTATTCTTATAGTGTTGTCAATAACAAAGGAGCTATTATGGCGATTCACATTGTAGTGATGGGCGTTGCTGGTTGCGGCAAGTCTACTGTTTCTGAGGCAATTCGTGATCAACTTGGTTACACTCTGGCAGAAGGTGATGATTTTCATCCAAAAGCTAATATAGATAAAATGTCCGCAGGAATTGCGCTAACAGATGAAGATCGTTGGCCTTGGTTGGATCTTATTAACAAATGGATGGTTGCGCGTGAAAGTCTTGGAGAAAACACAGTTGTTTCAAGCTCTGCATTAAAACGATCATATCGCGAAGTTCTTTCTAAAAATCTAAACGTGTACTTCTTGCATTTAAACGGAAGCCATGAGTTAATAGCGCAGAGGCTAAAAGATCGTAAAGGACACTTTATGCCACCATCTTTATTGCCAAGTCAGTTCGCAATTTTGGAGCCTCTAGGTAAAGAAGAAAACGGAACCGTTATATCGATTGAAGGTTCTGTTGAAGATATGGTTCATAGAGCTATCAAAGCAGTGAAAGCATATGAACAATCGCAGCTGCAAAAACAATCATAAATGCAAAACAATAGCAATTGTAAAGTGGCGCAATTGTAAAGCAGCACAAAAATATACATTCAAAAATTACTAACGCAAATAACAAAGTTGTTAGCGCATTGATCGTAAACAAAAGATTACAAGGAATTATAAATAAAGCATCACAATAATTAAAACAATTCACAAAATCATGGAGGATTTATGAGTGGGTTAATTCTTGCGGCAATATTAGGTATAGCGCTTATTGTCGTACTTATTGCAGTGGTAAAAGTACATCCCTTCCTATCGTTAATGATTGGTTCGATTGCAACTGCAATCATTGCAGGAGTTCCATATGATAAAAGTCTTACAAGCTTTACTAATGGAGTTGGTTCCACAGCATCAGGAGTTGGATTACTCATTGCTTTAGGCGGAATTATTGGAATTCTTCTTACGCGTTCTGGTGGAGCAGACGTGATTTGTGACACCATACTTAAGAAAGCTCCAGAACATAAGCTTCCATGGGCTATGGCGCTGAGCGCATTTATTGTTGGAATTCCACTGTTCTTTGAAGTTGGTGTAGTGATACTTATACCAATTATTCTTCTTGTTGCTCGTCGTACAAAAATGCCAGTAATTGCTTTAGGAATACCGGCGCTCGCAGGCTTATCGGCTTTGCATGCTTTTGTACCGCCACATCCTGGACCACTTGTTGCTATTGATGCTTTGCATGCAAATCTTGGATTGACTTTGGCTTTTGGTTTGATTATCGCCATACCAACTGTAGCAATCGCAGGACCTCTAATGGTTCATTGGATGGTAAAAATGGTTCCTATTCAAGCTAAGCAAGAAGAAGACAATAAGAAGGAAGATAAGCCACAAAATCGCCCTACATTCGCGGAAGCGTCTAGCGTAATTTTACTTCCAGTAATTCTTATGCTTGCAGCCAGTGTTGTTGATATTACGGGGCAATCAAAATCTACATTTGGTAGTGTAATTGCATGGATTGGAACACCACTTGAAGCGCTTACAATCACTACTATTTTTGCGATGATATTATTTGCTATTCGCGCAAAGTGGAGTAGGGATACATTAAATTCTCTGGTAGGCCTTTCGTTCTCCTCAATTGCAAGTATCTTGTTGATAGTTGCTGCTGGGGGCGGATTTAAGCAAACTCTTGTAGATTCTGGAATTGGTAAAGTTATTGCTACGGGCATTGTTCAGGCAAATCTTAATCCTCTTCTTGCTGGATGGATTGTTGCTGTACTAATTAGATTGGCGACTGGATCTGCAACCGTTGCAACCGTAACGGCATCTGGAATTGTTGCACCTTTGGCTGCAAATCTAAATCAAGTACAATTAGCGTTACTCGTACTAGCTATTGGTGCTGGATCAATCTTCTTATCTCATGTAAATGATGCTGGATTCTGGTTGGTTAAAGAATATTTCGGTATGAGCGTAGGACAAACATTTAAAACATGGTCATTAATGGAAACAGTATTGTCTGTTGTTGGACTTGCAATTATTATGCTAGTTTCTGCTCTTGTTCCTGTGTTCATATGAAATTAAAAAGATTATCTGAATAAGTTTTGTGTAGGAACAGACGGTTTGTACAAATATTTTTTGCAGGTATTTGTAGCAGATATCTTTGAAAATTCTTTATAAGAACCATTAGATACAAAAGATACAGACGTCAGAATTATTTTATAAAAATTTTATAAGACAGTTTTGCAAAAGTTATTAAAAGTTATCAAAAAATTTGAAAGAAGGCATTTATTATGCAATTAGGTGTTATCGGTTTAGGACGCATGGGTGGAAACATGGTTAAGCGCTTGCGCGAAGGAGGTCATGAAGTTGTTGGATACGATGTTAGTGCCGAATCAAATCGAGATGTTGACTCTTTAGAAAAATTGGTACAAAGACTTTCTAGTCCGCGTATTGTATGGGTTATGGTTCCAGCTGGTTCTCCTACAGACACAACTATCGAAAAATTAAGCAATCTTCTCGAAGATAATGACCTAGTAATTGATGGAGGCAATACTAGGTATGTTGATGATCAGCGTCATTCTGCTGAATTAAAAGCAAAGGGAATCCATTTTATGGATGTTGGAGTTTCAGGAGGAGTTTGGGGCTCGACTCGTGGTTACGCATTGATGGCTGGCGGCTCCGATGAAGATTATCAGAGAATGCTACCAATTTTCGAGACTTTGAAGCCTGAAGGCCCTGACGGACTCGTTCACGCTGGTGCTGTTGGCGGTGGTCATTTTGCCAAGATGGTTCACAATGGAATTGAATATGGCATGATGCAGGCTTTTGGTGAAGGCTTTGCAACAATGATGCGTTCAGAATTAATAGATGATCCAGCTAAGGTTATGTCTTCATGGCGCCAAGGTTCTGTTGTTCAATCTTGGTTGCTTGACTTATTCGCACGTGCTGCAAAAGACGATCCAACATTAGAATCTATGCCTCCTGTTGCTAATGAATCTGGTGAAGCAAAGTGGATGGTTGAAGCTGCACTTGAACTTGGTGTTCCAACCCCAGTTACCGCATGCTCATTGTGGGCTCGCCAAGTATCTCGCGGAGGTGGAGATGACACTTTGCGAGTAGTTTCATCGTTGCGTGCGCAGTTTGGTGGCCATGTCACTAAAAAATAGTCAAAGCAAGTAGAAAATATCTAAGGTAAAAATAGATAAAATAGATAAAAAATAGATAAAGATTGTATAGATGGGCAGTTATGTGTTAATTGCCCATCTATTTTTGTTTGTGACACTCCCGGGTTTTGTGTTTTTTATGGTTTTTTGTTTGTTTTTTGGGTTGTTT
>CAMYPG010000001.1 GCA_947289115.1 uncultured Gardnerella sp. | reverse complement strand
GCTCGGCGCTCCGAATTGCCTTCGCGCGCGCAATGCTGCGCTCAGGCAGGTCGTCAGCGCACACAACCACAACCAAATTCCCAATGTGACTACTTGTGAGTCTGCCCTGCCTTCGTCTTTATTAACGAAGGCAGACCTCGCTTGCGTTGAAAGCACACTGTGCTTTCAACCCTAAGCAAGCTCGGCGCTCCGAATTGCCTTCGCGCGCGCAATGCTGCGCTCAGGCAGGTCGTCGCGCATCCTCACTAGCGTGTATACTTTCTCGAGTTGCGGGCTTGTAGCTCAGTGGATAGAGCGTCTGCCTCCGGAGCAGAAGGTCGTGGGTTCGAACCCCATTAAGCCCACTTTTGATTTTCTACTTTTGGTCGTGCCTGTCTATTCGTTGCTTTTCGTGTAGTGTTTTGTAGAATATTTGCATATGCGCTGGTGCATTTAAAGAGTCATCGAATGCTATTGGGGTAGTATTCGCAAAAATAAAAGATATTTATCCATAGTTTGGAAAAGGGGAATACATAGTATGGACAATCAATGCGATTCGGATATAAAGAAAACATGTGCAATTAGTAAATTGCCTGTGAAGCTTTCGTCAATAGATCAGATAAAACATCTTAAGAAGCAAGGTATAACTTTTAACAAACAATCTGAAGATTCTGCAATTTCCTACCTTTCAATCTTCTCATATTATTTTGAGACTTGTTCATATAAAAAATTGTTTAGCAAGAGAGTTGGTGGATCTAGGGATGGCCAGTATATTGACTTGGATTTTGATCAATTATGCAAAATAGAGCAGCTTAATAGGATGTTTCAAATACTTTTGCTTCTAATAACTTTAGCTATAGAGCATGAGGCAAAAGTTAAGTTAATGAAAATGTTTACTGAAAATCCTGAAGAAGATGGATACTCCATTGTTGAAGATTACATGTCTAGTCTTTATAACGATGACCGCAAAATACTAATTGCTGAATTAGAACGACTTAAAGATGGGAAATATAGCAGAGAATCGGCGGCAAAGTATACAGGTGGAATGCCAATTTGGGTATTTGTTGAAGGTATTACATTTGGAACATTGTTAAGATTTTATCGTTTTTGCGCAAAAAGATGGGGTAGTAGAGAGATGCAGAAGGAGCATCACTTATTGTGCAGGGTAAAATCCGTGCGTAATGCTTGTGCTCATTCTAATTCAATATTGGATGGAATTACTGAAAAGAGTTTTGACAACGTGCTTTTGCTTGAAGAAGTAAGTAAAGCTATTGAAGCTGTAGGGTTCAATAAGCGTGCGAGGCGATCGAATATGTGTAATGCGAAGATGAAAGAAATAGTGATAACTGCATATATGTATAAGAGATTTTTGTCTAGGAATTATCAATGTGATGAATGCGTGAATGATCAAAAAAGCATTATTAGATACATTGCAGGAGGATTTATAAAAAAGGCATCTGAGTACACAAAAGAGTATGATAAAGCGAGTAAATTTAACTCATTGCTTGCTTTTATTTGTACTGTTATTGACAGTTGGATATGTGAAAGATAGAATTGAAAATGCTTGAAAACCTTAGGGTTTTGGGGGGCGGAAGTGCGAGAGTGCATCTGCCCCGATTTTTTTTTGCGCGCAAACGACTTTTTCTGTACACGGCTGCACAGTTTCTGTCGGATTTTCTTGCTGACGCGACGACCTGCTTTCGCGTTGCACAGTATATATAGCATGGCATATAGTGACGAATCTCACACAGTATATAGCGACGAAGCACACAGAATACAGCAGCGCAGCACACAACACACACAGCATATACCAGCACAGCATATAGCGGTGCGATGCATGCGTTATAACAACATGTAGTGCTTTGGGTTGGGGAAGTGGTCGGTTTTTAGACACGCCGAAGATGCGATTTTTGCGTTTTGGCGTCGGAAATTATGCGTTATAAATGCGTTTTACAGTAGATTTTTTAGCGATATTCGCGAATTATAGAAATTTTTTATATGCACAATTATAATACGTGTTTTGCTTGAAATCCTTCATGGGGGGGGGGTATAAATATTAGAGGCTTTTGGCAACCATGCTTGCATATAGGGCATAAGGGTATGTTATACTGACTACCTGTGGTTGGCTCTGTCTATGGTATTTGCAGTAGTGAGTGCACAAGATTTTAGTGCACCGAGCATTGGCATCGCATGCAGGTTGAGTGCGTGAAGTCTTAAAGATTAGAGAGTTGGAATTTGAGATATACTGCGGCTTGTGCAGCAGTGGAGGACTAGGAAGGCGAGAAAATGTTACCAGCAAAGTTCCGTGGATTCGCATCACGCGTGGGTCGTCTTGCGTCGCGCGCTTTGGTCTGGCGTAAGACCAGTGCTGATGGCGCTGTTCGTACTTCCAGCACCGCAGTTATTTCTTCCAGCAATGCCAATACTTTTGGCACCGCCAACACTTCTTTCGACAATGCAGTCACTTCCAGCAGCGCAGCTACTTCCGGCAGCGTCACCATCGCTCGCGCACCATGCCCAGCACACACTCTTCGTCGCGCGCTCTTCGCAATGTTCGTAGCCGCCGCCACCATAGTAACCATGCTCATAGTGCCGCCGGTAAAAGAAGCAAATGCAGCTAATGTTAGTTGGGATTACATTGGTAATGGATATATTTCTCCTAACTCTGTTGCGAGTTGGGATGTATATAGGGATTTCGATGTTCAGCCTCCAGATATAAATACAATAACCGTTAATGGAAAGAAAAAAACAACCATCACTTGGAATGTTCTTTTTAACGCAAATGGATGCAGAATTAAAAAAATAGAAAACCCAAATGTAGATTGTGATGAAAATACTGCTCTACATGCGTATGATGGTAGACCTGATTTTTATCTTATTCTTCCAAAAAACATCAAGGATAATAGCATAAGAATTACAAGGTATCGTACAAAATTTGTTGGCTACAGTGGTAGAAACAAAAAGTTTGTTTGGGAAGAACGAGGCAAAGATCAAATACCAAGCGATTTTAATGGTTATACTAATGCTACGCGCTTACCAGGTGATAGTGATTATGAGAATTTCTGGAAAGCATCTATTGAAAAATGTGGTTTAGGTACAGATGCAACATGTGAAGTAGATACATGGCGTCGAGCTGGTAATTTTGGTAGGTTATTTAAATCTTGGGAACAAGATAACGCTGTAGATTCTATTCGCTGGATTGTTACTGCAGAAGTTGAAGAAGGCAGTGACCCTCATAAGTTACCTTTTATGGCAGGTTGGATTTCCTACTATGGAGATAAGCATAAGTTTACAGTTTTTGGTCCGTATGATCATGATGGCGACGGCATACCAGACTTGGAAGAGTTTAAGTATGGTTTAAATCCTAAAAATGATGATGACATCCAATTCCCAAAGAGGTCTAAAGAGGACGCTGTTTACGGTGAAGTTACTTCCGTGAAACCGTATATAAATACTGGTGAGTGGGTTGGTGGTTCTTATAACGGCGATTTTAAATATTATAAGGACATGCCAAATCATGGGGGCAGAACTACGTCTGAGATGATTCCAACTGATGCTGGAATAGAATTTACGTTTAAAAAGAATGAAATTGGAAATAGTGAGATACTTCCGCCCGGTGTTACTAAGACGTATAATCCTAATAATATGCAGCCTGGTCAAGCCTATATTAATCCAAGAACAGGCGAGGTTAAGTATAGTCCTAAGGCTTCTGATAGAAACAAAACTATACATTTTGATGTTCAAATAAACTATCCTGATCCTAAACCTAACAATTGTAAAATGAACAATTCAATTGTGAAGGTCAAAGGCGTTGATATACACGTTGTTTCGCAGGCGTCCCGGTATAACCCTTACTATGACGATACTACAGTAAAAGCTGGTGAAGAAAAGAATTCTCCAAATCCAAAAGACAGGGGAGGGAAGAAATTCCCATCTGGCACTAAGTTTAAGGCAGAAATTTATAATAAGTATCAAAATCCACCAACTTGGGCAAAGATTAATAACGAGTCCACTGGTGTTGTCACTTTCCACCCAAATAAGTGGGTTCCTGCTTCTAAAACTGGTCAGCCTGAGAAGAGACCTGTAGTTGTGCATTATCCTGATGGTTCAACTTCGAAGGATAAAGATTCTGGTAATCATGGTGATCCAGTTAATGCTCCAGTGTATGTAACAAGAGATAACCCTGGCACTGGTGACTTGCAGCTCCATATTCATAAGAACCAAAATGGTCAAGAGATTGACTACAACGATGGATTCGTATTCCGCAAGAATCGTGAAGTTAAGCCACAACCATGGATAGATTCTTGGTCAGTGCAGGAACCTGGCGATATTACTATTCGCTCTGTGTGTGCTGATACTACAAATCCTCTGAATCTTAAGTTTTATCTTAACGGTATTAATGGAATAACAATAAATGGTGAAAAACCGTGGCCTCATGCTACTGATGAGGAACAAGAAAAGTGCCGAAATGGTCAGGGCTGTGCAGCAAACAAATTATTTGATAGCACAGGCAGAACCATGGAGCGTACGCGTGGTAGCATCACAGGAAAGCCACTAAAGGTTGGCAATTACCAGTGCACTGTGTATGCTTTGAAGCCTAAAGCTTTGAAGAAATTTGAGGATGCTGCTAAAAAGAACAAAGATATTGAAAAGCAAACCGGTTCTCCTACCAATATCATTAATCCGGATACCTTCAAGGGTTTAAGAGAAGATATTGATTATACATCTAGGACTGTGCCAATTAAGGTTCACTCCGACGCGCATTATTATAACCCTCAATACGATAAGGTATATGTGCAGGCTGGTGGTAAGTCTAAAGAATCGGCTGCTCCAGTAAGCCATTCTGGTGCTAACGGCGTGAAAGGTAATGACAAGAGTCAACAGGAGCTTGTGCAGAATGGTACTAGGTTGCCAAAAGGCACTTGGTTTGAGCTAAGAACCTATCCTAAAGATAATGAACATGTTCTTACATGGTATAAATTTGTCAATAAGCAAAGTAACAAGAAATCAGGCAAGGATGAGCCTGAAGATAGTACTACTGACGCTAGATATGGCAAAGTTACTTTTTCTCCAGAAAAAACTGTAATGCTTGGTGAATATTTTGCTCCTGTAATTGTGCATTATCCAGATGGTTCCACTTCTGAAGATCCGGATTCTGGTAATCTTGGCAAGCCTGTATATGCGCCTGTAGAGGTAACTAGTCAACCGATCCAAAAAAATGATTTAAAGCTCAATGTTTATTCGCAATATGGCGGAAGACGAATTGAAAACAATGATAAAAATGGTATGCGTTTCCGTAAAGATGAAGTGTTAGGCGACGCTACTGGTAACACTAAGCCAATGTTCTTTGACTCATGGTCAAGTGCTAAGCAAGGAAAAATTTATCAGCGCATGCTTTGCTATAAAAAGAATCCACAAACTGGTAAACCTGAAAGCTATGAGATTGATGGTATTAATGGTCTGACACTTGCCGGTCGAAAAGGTAATACTACAAGCGGTGAATTTATTGATAAACAACCATCACAATGGACAAGAGCTACTGAAAAGAATAAGTATGAATGTACGGTTCATGGTAAAAACTGCAACCGTAACCTTTACTTATACGGTGATGAGCATGATACCGTAGAGCGCACTTGGGGTTGGTTACATGGCAAGGTTAAGGAAAATGGCGACTTTGTGTGCACTGTGTACGCTATTAAAGACCTTGAAAATAAAGATGGTAAGCATGGTGATTTACAAAATAAGTTTGATAAAGCTGTAAATGACTTTGTAAAGAAACCTGCTGATCGCAAGTTTGAAGAGGTTATTAAATCAGTCTTAACAGATAAGCCGGGTAGTGAAGATAGTCCTCAAGAAGCCACTCAAAGGCATATCGATTGGGATTCGGTAACCTTCCCAATTCATGTGCATAGTGATGCTCACTACTACAACCCAGAGTATAAGACTATTAGCATGGAGGCTGGTACCAAACAAGCCACTGAGGTGCCTAAGAGCAAGAAGAATGCCAACGATGCTAATACGTTGCAAGACGATGTGCGCGAAGGTGATCTACCGGACGGAACTTGGTTTAAGTTTAAGAAATCTTTAAGCTACACATTCTTTGAGGATGATCAAGATAATAAAGCTGACTCTGGTGATTCAGCTAAGAATGGCACGGGTCAGTTTGGCAAGGTGACGTTCCGACCGCACAAGTGGTTCCCTGTTGGTTCTGACAAAGTGCAGGTTATTGTGCACTATCCGGACGGTTCTACTTCTGAAGATAAGGACTCTGGTAATCTTGGTAAACCTATTTATGCGAAGGTAGACATTACGCGATCGCATGATGAGGATGCTGGTAATTTACGGCTGAATGTTGGCGATCGTGAAGGTAGCGGCGACTGGAATGATACTACCATCAAACTCACTAAGGGCGAGGAACTTAGTACTTCTAAAAAGACGACCCGTTGGCTTGATTCATGGTCCAAGTATAAGCCTGGAAAAATCAATTTGCGCACAATTTGCAATAAGATTAATTCAGACGGCACTAAGTCTCACTACCAGTCGGGCGGTATTGCCGGCATTAAGATGCAAGATGTAAAGATTTGGGATCATACTGAAGATGCGTCAGCGCAGAAAGCTTGCGAGAAGGATGCAAGTCAGTGCCACCCTGATAGGCAGCTGTACGACGATTACATTGCAAATGGTAACTCAAAAGATACCACTGAGCGTACTCGTGGGTGGATTAAAGGCAAGGCTAACGAATCCGGCGACTACGAGTGCGTAGTTTACGCGATTAAAGCAAAACAGTTTAAGAATGACAATAACGATTTGCTTGCTAGATTCGATGCAGCTGTTGGCGCACTTAACAAAGATGCAAGTAAGAATAACACTGATCCTTTGAAAGATTTCAAGTGGAAGCTTGATGGTAATAACGGCAACAAAAACGCGGTTAAAGGTGTTGACTACGCGTATCGCGCAATACCAATCCACATTCACAACGACAACCACTTCTACAACCCGAAGTATGTTGATGTGAGCGTTACGGCTGGTCAAAAGGTTGAGAATGCTGTGCCGCAAAGCGTTAAGAGAGCTAACGGTGCGGATAAATACCAGGATGCTGTGAAGGCTGGTGCGCTTCCGGACGGAACTTGGTTTGAGTTTAAGGATGCTACTCACGGATTTGAAGTAAATAATGACGGTACTGCTGGAAACAAGGTGTCTTTAGACTGGTCGTATTGGGCTTCTGGCAATGCTGCCGATAAAACTGGTGAGCAAAGCAATAAGCCTGACAATCCTTCCAAGCAAAAGAAGGGCAAGCACAGTTCCAAGGATGACGGCACTCGCTACGGCAAAGTGACCTTCCACCCAGATCAATCTGTTGCTCCTAAAGCGTACTTGAAAGAGATTGTCATCCATTACCCGGATGGCTCCACTTCGGACGACTCGGATTCTGGTAACAACGGCAAGCCTGTGTATGCGAAAGTTACAGTTGGAGACCTCAGTGGAGCTGAGAAGGATCTTAAGATGACATTGCTCAGATCTCAAGACGCTGATCCTGTTCATGACACGCTTGGTAGTGGTAATTCTCTTACCGTTATGAGCGGCACGAGCCTTACTAAGAATCCGTATGTGCTCGCGTGGAGCTTGAAGGATCGTAGCAATATTTCATTGCGTATGATGTGTGCTAAGCAAGGCGAGCAAAAGTGGAGTCGCGGGCTTGACGATACGCTCAATATGCACCTGAACCAGAATTATGGCGAAAGTGTAAAGCCGTGGGCTTTTGCAAATGCTGATCAGCGAAAGTCTTGCAGTCAAGACAGTAAGAATTGCACGGCTAACTTGCTGTATGGCTTTACGAAGGATAAAGATCCGAACAGCATAGAAAGTGCTGTGTCTCGCAGTGAAGACGATATTGCTGGCGTACCTCAAAAGGCTGGAAATTACACGTGCGCTGTGTTTGCGTTGAAGCCGAATGCGCTGACGGTGTTTAATAACACTGTTAATGGAAGTCTTATTGAAGGTAACAAGTATTCGTCTACAAATATGCAAACAACTCAGCTTGCCGGCGTAACCGTTGGAAAAGACTGGAACAGAATTGCTGTTAATGTGACCGTGATCGATCCGCCTAAATTCGCTCTGCCAAAGACCGGCGGAATGAACTGGAACGTGCTGCTTGGTGCGTTTGCTGTGATTGGCACGGGCGTGATGGCGGCTGGGTTCTTCCTTGAGCAAACCAAGTGGGGGCGCGCGATGCTCGAGGCGTTGCTGCGTAAGACACTGCTTAAAGATTTTATTTGCAAAACTGCCAAAAAGCTTCGCGCTTTAAGGCGACGTAGCGAAAGGTGGCGATGCTGATGAAAATTTTCTGCAGCTTAAAAACTGCAGTATCAACGTTCCATGTGCTGGCAATGGCATTACGCGTTACGTAGTGATGGTACACAGTGACGGTAATTATGCCGACATATGGTTCGTATTTAATCTTGCTGCGCGCGGCGCAAATCGTAGCCGCCGACAGAGTTCATGCGGCTTTGCGATGACTCCGCCGACCGTGCGCAACACAAAATAAAACAATAAACGTATTTTCCTCAAAACCTGCCCACAAGGGCACTAAAAATAAGGAGAAGAAAGTGAATAAATTCACTAAACAATGCGTGGCGGCATTCGCCTCGCTCGCAATGGCTGGCACGCTGTGCGTCGCCGGCGCCGTGGTGGCAAACAACGTAGCATTTGCTACGGGTGCTACAGCAGCTGAAAAAGCCCCATGGAATCTTGGCAATGAAGCTACCACCAAGAAGGGTTCCATTACCATCAAGAAGTATAAGGACGAAGTTGATGATCACGGTGCTCAAAAGAAGTCTACGCCTATTAATGGTGCAGAATTTAAGATTACAAAAGTGCTAAAAATTGATAGTACAGCTATTGATCTTAAAAAACGTGATGATTGGGTAGCTATTGCTGCAGTAGTTAAAAAACTTAACGAGCATAAAGAAACTGAAGCTAAGATTACCTTAGGAACAGATGATTCTAGCAGCCAAACTAAAACAACTGGTCACGACGGTCAGAAAAATGGTGAAGTACAATTCAATAATCTTGAACTTGGATTATACAAGGTCGAAGAAACGAAGGCTGCTGAAGGTTATTCAAATGATGTAGCACCATTTTATGTGACTGTCCCTCAAATTACCCGCGAAAATACAGAAGTAAATAATACCTACACTTATGATGTTGTTGTAGAACCGAAGAACGCTTACATTAAGGATAGTGTTACTAAAACAGCAGACACTACTAAGATGGTTGGTGCTGGAGATGAAATCACATACACTATTAAAGCTAAGTTGAATAAGACGAAAGCTACTAATGGCAATAAGGATCTCACTGAAAAAGATCTTCAGGACTTTGCTATTTATGATGATGTTTTAACTTCAGCATACAAAACTGTTAATCAAAGTGTTATTGCTGAAGTAAAAATCAATGGTGAAAATGCTGCAATGACTAAAGATCAGGACTACACCGTTTCTGAAGAATCTGGAACTGCTAACAATGGCATTAATACTGATCGCAAGCGCATTAAGGTTACATTTAAGAAGGGTGTTACTAATAAAGGCCTTCAAGCTATTGCAACAAAAGCAAATGCTCTTGATTCAAAACCGGTAGAAATTGATGTTACTGTAAAACTTCAATTAGTATCAGACTTGAGTAATTTTGTCGGTAAAAACAAAGTTCTTGAAAACAAGTCTGGCTTTATTCCTGGTCACGGTGATGGTATTCAACCAAAGCCAACTCCTGGTGGCAGTGCAACAACTGAATTCCGTAAGTTCCACATTAAGAAAGTCGATGCAACTGATAAGACAAAGGTTCTTAATAAGGCTCAATTCAAGGCATTCGCAGATAAAAAGGAAGCTGAGAAGTGTGCTGCTGACCCAACTGCTGCTGATGCTTGCGCTAAAGCAATGACTGGTTTTGCTGATACTGCTCCACAAACTAATACCGAGGCTACTATCACTACAACTGGTGTTAACCAGGGTAATAGTGGTGTGACTAAAGATTATGTTGCTAAGGTTACGGACCAGAATAGCAAGATTTATCTTGTTGAGATTAAGGCTCCAGAAGGATACACTCGTTCTGATAAAGTTCATGAAGTTTCTTTGACTTCTGGCGATACTGCTCAGGAGATTGAGATTGTGAATATTCCAGATAATAAGGGTGGCTTCTGGTTCAACCTTCCAAAGACTGGTGCTGCAGGCGTGATTATCTTCGCTCTTGCTGGCATGTGCTTGGTTGCTGTTGGTATGTTCATCTTCTTGCGCAATCGCAAGAAGGATGAAGAGCAGCAGGCTGCCTGATTGTAATTGGTGACTGCTGAGAAAAAAATCAGCAGTCACTGCTACATGAATGTAAATATCTGTTTGCATGGCATAAATATTGGAGCTGGGTGCGACTTGTTGCTCCCGGCTCTATATTTGTACGCTTTAATTGAACTAACTAGCGAGCGCAAAATCAATAAATCGTAAATCAAATCTAAATCCAACGAAAAACTCACGAAACGAGGAAGCATGAAATTAAACGATGCTGTTGCTAAAGTATATGCTTTCCTCAACAAAATCTCCCTGAATATCCCCATCGTAAGTAAGCTTCTCAAAAACCAAACAAACGCAACTCAAACTAACGAAACCAACTTAATCGAAACCAACTTAACCGAATCAAACGCAACCGAAAATAACGCAACTCAAACCCACGCAACCGAAGCAAAATCCACCGCAAGCAATCACAAATCTAAACAAAAATCTAAGCTCCGCCGCATCGTCGAGCCAATCGCATTCGTGTTGGCAGGCATTTTGTGCTTCAGTTACCCTGTTGTTTCAACGCTTTGGAATAATCGCGTGTCGAAGGAGATTTCTAACGCGTACGACAAGTATAACCACGATCAGGCTGGTGACGTGCGTCGCGCTCACATTCGCGCCGCGAAGCTTTACAATAAAACTCGCAAAAATATGCTTACCACGGATCCGTATGGTTCGGATGGGCAAAAAGACATAACTAACACGCCTGAATACAAGCGTTATCTTAAGGCACTTGAGGAGCCTATGGGCATTATCGGCATCGTAAAAATTCCGAAGATTGGCGTAAAACTTCCTATTTATCACGGCAGTTCGCAGGAAGTTTTAGCGCACGGCGCTGGTCATTTGTACGGCACGGATTTGCCGGTTGGCGGCAAAAACCGCCACACAGTTATTACCGCGCACACGGGTCTTGCGGATGCAACCATGTTCGACGATTTGGTGAATTTGAAGAAGGGTGACTATTTCTACCTCGACGTGCAAGGCGAAACTTTGCGATACAAAGTGTTCCGCATCAGCGTGGTTGAGCCACACGATATTAGTTTGTTACAGCGCGAAAAGGGGCGCGACTTGGCGACTCTGCTAACGTGTACCCCGTATGGCGTGAATTCGCATAGGCTTTTGGTGACGGGGTATCGTGTGCTGCCGGACCCTGTGAAGGTGCCGGGTGACCACGTGCAATGGCCGCTTTGGATGACGCTATTCGTGATTGCAATGGCGTTCTCATTGATTATTTTGTCCATGATGATTGCCGCGGCAACGTCTAAGCGATGGCGACAGCTCGACATTCGCGGCAAGCATTTGCTGGTACTTTCGCGCAAGATGCTGCGTAAGTTGCGTCGCGAGTAACGCAACGACCTGCCTGAGCGCAGTATTGCGCGCGTTTGGAGCGTCGCACAACGCTAATCCCTCCAAATGTGAGAAACTTTCCTCGCGTTTGGAGTGCTAAAGTAGCGCAAACCCTCCAAACGTGAGATAACTCTCGCGCGAGCGTAAAATTTAGGTCAGTTGCGCATATCGTCGGTTGGCTGAAAAATTTACGGTTTATATTGCGCAACGCACTAACATTAGTTGGTAAACCAGCAATATTTTTTTAAAAAACATTGTCAAAATGCAAGGTTGTTGAAAAATTCTGTAAATTATATGTTAACTACAGATTTTTTACATGTTACTTGTGGAAAAGTGTTTGCGAGAAAATGGCGTAATTTAGCCATTTTTTCTATCCTAAATACAAATTTTTCAAATTTTATTTGCTAAATTAACAAGTTAAAAAAATTTTTTCTCTTTAAACAAGTGCTAGAGTATATGAAAAATATTTTGTTGCACTTGCAAAAATACACCATTATTTGCTGTTTGCATGGGGGGGTATATCTCTTATGCGATATTTAGCGGAAATGATTCAAACTAGCGTAACAAAAATATTTACACCCGCATGAAAAATTTTGGCAGCCAGTATGAAAGATTTTGGCAGCTGGCATGAGTTTGTGATAGCTAGAACCGAAATTTTTCCGGGATAACAACCACCATTTTGAAGGAGAGTATGTTTATGAAGTTCAAACGAACGTCATATCTGACTCGTTTAGCAGCATTAAGTGTGGCCGCGGCGACGCTTATGGTGCCGCTTGGTACAGTTCCTGCGGCATTTGCAAAAAATGATAATGAAACTAAAAAAGATGAGAATGCACTTGTCTCTAAGATGCTTGATTCATCTTTAAAAGATAATAGTGAGATTAAGTCTATAGAAGATTTACGCCATGTTAATCCAACTCTTGCTAAAGCTTTTGAGAATTACAGTAAAAAAGATCAATTTAATAAAAATTCAAATGCTCAAGTGACTGTTGTTGTTACGTTGAAAAATAATCATCCGAAACTCACGAATTATGACGAAAAAGCCAACATTCATGAGCAGAATGTTTTAATTAACCGCGTAAAGTCAAAGTACAATATGACGGTTCGTCGCCAAGTTGGTTATTTAATGAGTGCTTTTGAAGCTACTCTCCCTGAAAAACACGTTCAAGATTTGAAACGTGAGCCAGGTGTAGTTTCTGTCGCAAAAGAACGTTTATATCATCCAATGGAAAATACTGCACGTAATTTGCAAGGTGTGCAAGCTGCGTTTAAAAAATATCATCTTGATGGCACTGGTATGTTGGTTTCCATCATCGATACGGGCATAGATCCAACTCACCAAGATATGAAGCTTGATGCTTCAGCTAAGACGCATCTTCGATTACAGCCAACAGGTAAAGGCAACACTACTGACAAAGTGCCTGCAGGTTTCAATTACGCTGATGAAAATACTAATTTCACAGATTCGGGTGCGGAACAGCACGGTATGCACGTAGCTGGTATTGTGGCTGCTAACGGCGATGAGACTGGTGCTCCTGCATCTGAACATAATCGTGTTGATGGCATAGCTCCAAACGCTCAGCTGCTTGCTATGAAAGTATTCTCAAACGTGCCGGGTTCGCATGGTGCTCGTGATGTTGATATTGTTGCTGCAATCGAGGATTCTGTAAAGCTTGGTGCTGATGTTATTAACATGTCTCTCGGATCAGATAACGGTTTTGGTGGAACTTCTAATGCTACATCTCTCGCTTTAAAGAAGGCTCACGAAGCTGGTGTGCTTCCAGTTATTTCTGCAGGAAACTCCGGCTTGAACTTCTCTGAAAGTGGTGGCATAGACGATGTTCTAGGTAAGTGGGATGATGCAACTCTTGGTTCACCATCTTCTTATCCTTCTGCTTTCAGCGTTGCTTCTGTAGAAAATTCAAATATTACTCAGCAGTCTGCAAATTGGGTTGGAAAAGATGGCAAGTCACATACTTTGCCGTACAGCTATTCTATTGGTTCTTTAACGGATGCACTATCTCAGCATGAACTTGTGGATGCTAAAAAAGCCACTAAAGCTGATGTTAAAGATCTTGATCTTACAGGTAAATATGCTCTCGTAGAACGTGGCGATATCAGTTTTACTGAAAAGTTTAATAATGCGATTTCTAAAGGTGCTAAAGGTGTGATTGTTTACAATCACGACAAAGATTCATCCTTATTCATAGGAATGGGTGGATTGGACAAAATCAAAGGTTGCTTTGGTGCGTCTATTCCTCGTTCTTATGCATTAGAAATTAAAAAAGCATTAGATAATGGTGAGAAAGTAAAGATTGCTTTCACTGAACAATTCGTTACTATCGCCAATCCGGATGATGGGAAGCCTTCTAGCTTTACTTCTTGGGGTCCAACTCCAGAATTTGATTTTAAACCTCAAATTGCTGGTATCGGTGGTAATGTTTGGTCTACGCAGAATGGAAATAAGTACACCAGCATGTCTGGTACTTCCATGGCTGCTCCAAACGTTTCCGGTCTTTCAGCGTTAGTGATGGAAAGCTATAAGAAGCGTTTCCCTGATCTTAAAAAGTCTGAAATGGCTACTCGTGTAAGCCAAGCATTAATGAATACAGCAAGTATTATTGGACATAAAGATTCTGCAGATAGTAGGAAAATTCCTTACGCTCCTCGTCAAATTGGCGCTGGTTTAGCTCAGGTCGATAAAGCTGTTGCTACTAACGTGATTGCAACAGTCAACGGCAATTCGTACGTTGCTCTTAAAAACGTGAATTCTAATCGCAACTTTACAGTTACTTTGCATAATTATGGTAAGACTCCAGTAAAATTTGCTGTCCCAGATCAGGATGTTGTAAATGAGTCTAATGAGGCCAATAAAGATACAGTAACCTCTATTAGTGATACTGAAACGTTGCAATCAAAAACGCGTGAAGTTACGGTAAAGCCTGACAAAACCGCTGATGTTAAGTTTACGTTAAGCCCAAATCGTTCTAAAGGCAATCATTATATTGAAGGTTGGGCGCGATTTGAATCGCTTACTGATACTCAGCCAGATGTTTCTGTGCCATATCTTGGCTTTGTTGGCGATTGGAACGATGAACCTATAATGGTAAAACCGGGAGAAAGCTATAGTGCAAGCCACAGTGATCTTACGACATCATTGCTTTCGGTAGCTGGTTTTATGGGTAAACTTCCGGTTAATAATGAAACGAAGCCTTATGTACTTGGCGAATTTTCACCTGCAAATAGAGATGGCTGGATGGATTATGTTGTTCCATCTATGGCTATATTCCGCGGTGCATCTGAAGTAAAATATTCTGTGTTGGATTCACATAATAAAACTAAGATTGTTCTTGGAACAGAACACAACGTGAATCGTTCTACTATTTCTAATGTTGGAGCAACCGATGGTTTAGCTGGAAATTTCGACGGGTCTGTGTGGAATCCAAAAACAAGTAGGTTTGACATTCTTCCTGATGGATGGTACACGTATCGTATTCAAGCTCGCTTAGGAGATAAGTTTGATTGGCAAACTTATGACATGAAGGTAGCAATCGATAATCATGGACCTAAAGTCACAGTATCTGATCGTGATGCTAACGGCAATGTGAAGATTGTTATTAGTGATGAGTTAAGCCCTGATCCTGGCGTACCAACTATTCATCTTCCTGGTGTAAAGGATGCCTTGAACTATGGTGATGAAGACACTCAATGCCCGTTGAATGAAGCAACTCGTACGCGAGTGTGCAAGACTATTCACATTGGTAATGAAGCTCAATACATAGATGTGCTTGTTCGAGACAATGCTATGAATTCAACTGAGGTTAAAAAGGTATTCGACACATATGCTGTGAAGAAACCGGATGGTTCAGAAGAATCTAAGAAGAACAAGAAGTTTATTATTCCAAATGAACAAAAACTTACTTCTCAACAAATTAAAGCTAATGCTCTAGAAGAAAGTAAGACCGACCCAGATATTAATGGTAAGTTCTATCTTGAGGGATATCTCACTAAAGATGTTGCTTCTATAAAAGCTTATGTGACTCCTGAAGGCGGTAAAAAGCAGGAAGTCAAATTAGCTAAAAAGCGCAAGGGTGAGAATACTTTCTATGCGTTTGTGCCACTGAAAAATGGTGAAAATACTGTGATGCTTAAAGCTTTTGATAGTAAGGGTGACCGTATTGGCAATAAGAAACTTGTTTTAAAGTTTAATGCACAAACACCTAAGATTACTGTTGATGGTCTTGACAACAAGGGTAATTTGCCTGTAGCTGCAGATGGTAAAGTAACTGTTGCTGGTAAAGTAACTGATACTCCTGGAGATACTGTAAAGCTAACGCTTAATTATCAAAAGGCTGCTGACAACACTACTGCAGCTAATGCAGTTGCTGGTTCTGTGAACAATCATGCTTCTGGTTCTGCCTCTGAATCTACTACTAAAGCTGTTTCTGGTGCTAATACAACTTCAGCAGCGAATATTAATGCAAATGTGAAGCAAGCAGATACAGCTGCAGCTAGTAAAGAAACTGAAGAAGTAGTAACTGTTGGTAAAGACGGTAGCTTCAAAACAGTTATTACTCCTGCCGCTAAAGCTGTTATGGTAACTCTTGTAGCTACTGATTCTGCTGAAAACACTACAACTATAGGTTTGGCTCTCGCTGGTCGTTCAACTCCTACGCCTAAACCTGCAGCTGCAACAAAAGATTTCATGCTTACTAATGCTGGCTCTATGGGTTCTTATGCGTGGTTAATTCATAAGAAGAATAATGGTCCAGACGTTATTGGCACTGATTACTTTGTTGCTCAAGGTGATGTGAGTTCCAAAGTGACTAGCGTGGTGTTTACTCCAGCTTCGCGTTTTGATGCTACAACTAAGAATCTTGTAACTCCAAACCCATTGCGTGCTGAAATTAAGAACGGAAAGTTTAGTGTAAAGCTTCCAATGCATCCGGGTATAAATGATTTCCGCTTGCAGGTGAACACTAAATCAACTGACGAAGATGCTGATGAAGACGATGAAACGAATGTAATCGATACTCCTGCAGCATTCTACTTCGACATTACGCCTCCAACAGCACATTTCGATACTCCAAAACTGTATGGTCACACGTTGTTCACTAATCGTGACACAGTGACTTTCAGTGGAAATGTATCAGATGATGCTTTCGGTCAAAGTTTGCGAATTAATAATGATTCTGTAGGTGATTTCTACACTTTGGACACGAATGGTAAAGAAACAACTCGTCGCCAATTCTCAACTGACATTCAAGTAGACAATGGTGATAAGTTGCTGCTGCACTTAAGTGATCAGGTTGAATCTCATTTACTTGGTGTGATTCCAGTTGTTCTTGATGAAGTTGATCCTACTGTTAAAGCAGGTTTGGTTGAAGGCGAAGAAATCACTGATGGTCACGAAATTACTGTTAAAGCAGAAGATGATAATTTGAAGTCTTTGCGCGTTATGGTTGATGGTCATCCAGTAGCGTATACGGAAAATTATCTTCCAACTACAACAGTAGAGGACACATTAGTGGATGTTTCTAAGGTTAACGATAATCCAACTCCAGATAAGCCAAGTTCTACAACATTAACGTTGAAGATTCCTACTAAGAAGTTGGTTGATGGTACTCACACTATCACTATTGAGGCGACCGATTTTGCTGGTAATACAGCAAGTGACGCAAGTAATAATGCAAATGGAGCTACTGCATATACATTCACGGTGAAGAATGGTGTGAAGCCTGGTGAGAATCCAACGAAGCCAAGTAATTCAGGAACCAAGGATGAGTCAACTCAAACTGATTCTGCACCAATTCCTCCTGCTTCTACAAAAAAGATCCAAAAGTCTCTTGCTGGATTAGAAACCAAGAATGTCACAGCTGGAAAGGAAGTAAAGATTTATGTTTCTGGACAGCCTGAAGCTGTGAAGAAAGCCAAATCCGGTGATCGCATGTATGCGTTCATTTACTCTGATCCTAAGGATCTTAAGGGTGAAGATGGTCATGAATATGTGACAGTGCATACTGATGAAAACGGTAAGTACTATTTCAAGGCTTTGATTCCTAGCGGATATTCAGGTAAGCACACAATCTTACTTATGGATGCAAATGGTAACCAGATTGCTTCTGGAGAGGTATCTGTATCTTCCTCTGCTTCTTCTGATAGTGGCAGCCAAACTGGTTCTGATAATAAGAATAATCAGAACCAGAATGGTAGCGGTAATGCTGGTAATACTGGTAACTCTGGTAATACTGGTAATAGCGAAGGTGGAAGCACGGGTCACGGTAACGGTAGTGGCAACAACGGTGGCAGCACTAGCGGTAATGCAAGCGGTAATACTAGCGGTAATACTAGCGGTAATGCCAGCGGTGATACCAACAATAATAGCCGCGGTGGTAATCATGGCGGTAGCCACAGCTCTAACCACGGCGGTAATCATGGTGGAAAATCCTTTACTACTGGAGGTAATTCCAGTAATAATTCGGAGTCGTCCTCAAAGGATGATGCGGATTCTACTAATGCGGGCGCATCCGCTGGATCCGGCGATGCCGCTGCCAATGGCGACGCAAGTGCTGCGAATGCTAACGCTGCTGCAAAGCAGAAGGCTGCTGAAAAGGAGCAGGCTGCCGCTAAGTCTGCCGCCAAGAAGATGACTTCTGACTTGGCGATGACTGGTAGCAGTGTGATTGGCATGGTTGTGACGTTTATGGTGTTGCTTGCAAGCGGTGCTGTAACGTTTAAAACTCGCCGCCATCATACGCACGCCAGCAAGTAAATAAACAAAATAAGTAAATAAACAAACAAAAGTAAATAAACAAAGAGCACTTTCATCTTCTAATAAGGTGGGAGTGCTCTTTGCTCCTTTTTTATTATTATTGGAGGAATTATGAAGCTAGCTGATTTTACAGAGTCTGCTCGCGCGCTATTTAAGCGACTGACTCGTATGCGCGCTAATAAGTCCTCCAAAAGTGCGGAATCTTCCGCAAGCTCTGGAATCGCTGCATCTTCCGAAAATACTGAATCTGCGCAGTCTGCGCAGTCTACGCAGTCTTCGTAATCTTCATCATCACAAGAGCAATCTTCCCCAAAACCAATGTCCACACTTCGCAAGCTGGCTGAGCCGATTGCGCTTGTTACTATTGGCATTTTGTGTTTCAGCTATCCTGTGGTTTCTACTTTGGTCAACAACCATGCTGCCAAAGAACTCTCAATCGAGTACGATAAATTAAATAAGGAAAAGCCTAAAGAAAATCGCGCGGAAATTTTGTGAAAAGCGCGTGAATACAACGCTCGCCACAAGGCGATTATTAGCGCGGACCCGTATAACGGCAATAACGACTACATGGACACTCCCGAATATAAAGAGTACGAAAAAGTGCTTAGTGAGCCGATGGGGATTATGGGCATTGTGAAAATACCGAAAATTGACGTGAGGCTGCCGATTTACCATGGAACTACTCAAGATACTCTCGCGATGGGAGCGGGGCATTTGTACGGCACGGATTTGCCGGTGGGCGGCAAAAGCAGGCACACGGTTGTGACGGCGCATACGGGTATGCCGGATGCCACAATGTTCGACGATTTAAACACGCTGAAAAAAGGTGATTACTTCTACTTTGACGTGCAAGGCAAGACTCTTCGATACAGAGTGTTTCGCATAAATGTGGTGGAGCCGAACGATATTCGTTTGTTGCGGCGCGAAAAGGGGCGCGACTTGGCGACGCTGATTACGTGTACCCCGTATGGAGTTAACACGCACAGGCTGCTCGTGACGGGGTATCGTGTGTTGCCGGATCCTGCTAACGTGCCGGGCGACCATATGCAGTGGTCGTTGTGGATGACGTTGTTTGTGATATCGATGGTGATGTCTGCGGTGTTGATGGCGATGATGCTGATTGCGTCGTTGCGAAAGAAGAATGGTGTGAGTAGTGTGCAAGGCAGGCATTTGCTGGCGGTTTCGCGCAAAATCTTGCGTAAGTTGCGCAAACGACCTGCCTGAGCGCAGCAATGCGACACGCCGGCTTGCGTGCAAGCTCATTCTGAGTATAGTAGTTACTCGGTTCGCGAAACGAGCCAAGATAACCAACGCCCCTTTAGCTCAGTTGGTTAGAGCAGCTGACTCTTAATCAGCGTGTCCAGGGTTCGAATCCCTGAGGGGGCACAAGCGAAACCCAAGCTTCACTGCTTGGGTTTTTTCGTATCTAATCTCTCCGTCACGCATATGCAGCAGCGCGCGTTTGTCCTTCTTTGCGGTCAAGCTGGAAACATGACCTCGTCAAATATGATGCCGCAATTATTCCAGGATGATGCCCAGCTTGAACAGCCGCAACCGTCGCAACAACCGCTGCTAAATTTAGCACAGTCGCAGTCGCAACAAGTTCAGTCATCGCCGCAACTACTTACGCCGCAGCAAGCTCAGCCGCGACAGCTCCCTCTAAAAGCCGCCGACACGACTGCCGAAAATCCATGGCCTGTTGCCGTTTTAAGCCAAAAGTTCCACAGTGCAGTAGAACGCTGGCCAGCCGCGTGGATTGAGGGTCAAATCGTCGAAATTAACATGCGCCGCGCTTCTTCCGGTTACATCACCCTTCGCGACAGTAATGAAGAAGTGTCGATTTCCGTAATGGGCTTCAGCAATTTCGTGCAGCAGGCGCGCGAACTTCGCCAGGGTGACCGCGTAGTCGTTCACGGCAAGGCGGATATTTGGGTAAAAGCCACGCGCTTAAGCTTCGTTGCAGACGAAATCCGCCGCGTCGGTGCCGGTGACTTAAAAGCGCAAATTGACGAGTTGCGAAAAAAGCTTAAGGGCGAGGGCTTATTTGACGCTGAAAATAAGGTTCCGCTGCCGGAATTTCCTAAGTGCATCGGACTTGTGTGCGCTCCTCAAGCGCGCGCTGAAGGCGATGTTATTACGAACGTGAATTTGCGCTGGCCTGTTACGCGTTTCAAAGTTGTTCACGCGCACGTGCAGGGCGTGCAGTGCCCGTCGGATATTATTGCCGCAATCGAGCAGCTCGACGCGGACCCGGAGGTTGACGTTATTATCGTTGCTCGCGGCGGCGGTAGCTTTGAAGATTTGATTGGTTTTTCAGACGAAGGCGTGGTTCGCGCTACGGCTGCGTGCGCGACGCCGATTGTGTCTGCAATAGGCCACGAGGACGATTGGACGCTTATCGATTTGGCTGCAGACATGCGCGCTTCAACTCCTACAGATGCTGCAAAGCGCGTGGTTCCGGACGTGCGCGAGCAGTGGCAGCTTATTGATAACGCTTTGCAAACTATGCGCATGCGAATTTCTGCGCGCGTAGACAATGAGATTCGTCTCGTTGAAGGTTATGCGAATCGCCCGAGTCTTACGCGCCCGAGCACTATGCTTGAGCCGCACGAGCGTTTGGTTGAGCAGGCTGTTGAGCGAATGCGTCACGGTTTGGTGCGACTTCTTGACGACGCGAGTTTGACTGTTGAGAAGGCTCACGCAAGCTTGACTGCGTTAAGTCCGCAATCGACTTTGAATCGCGGGTACGCTGTTGTGCAGCTCAGTGGTGGGCGAGTGCTTGACGATGCGGCTTTAGCGAAAGTTGGCGACGATATGACAGTTACGCTTAAAAGTGGCGTGGTTCTTGGCAAGGTGACTGGAACAAAGTCAGCTGTTACTAAGTCTGCTTTCATAAAGCCAAGTAAAAAGTCAAGTAAATAATTTTTTAGATATTTTAGATATTTATTTAGATACAACGAAAGGTTAGATATGAGTGAGAAAGTAACGAAAAAAGCGGAAGAATCAGCAGAAAACACAGAATTTGCAAGCACACTTACGAAAGAAGAGCGCGCTGCGATTGAGACGATGCCGTACGAAGAGGCTCGCGAAAAGCTGGTTCAGGCGGTTCAAGCGTTGGAAGCTGGCGGTTTGACACTAGATCAGTCCATGCGTCAGTGGGAGATTGGCGAGGCGTTGGCAAAGCGCGCGCAGGGTTTGCTTGCCACGGTTCGCGCTAAGTTGGACGCGGCGCAGGCGGAGCAGTCGGCGACGGCGGCTACGGCTGGCACGCAGTCTAATCTTGAGGATTAAGCGCGCCGCAGTGACACGCCATAGTGTATAATTGCCATTTGTTGCCTCGGTAGCTCAGTGGATAGAGCACCACTCTCCTAAAGTGGGTGTCGTCAGTTCGATTCTGATCCGGGGCACTTTTATGTGTGGACGTTGTGCAGTTTATATTTGTGCAATGGTGTTGTGTGCTGTATAATTCGCCTATTTTTTGTTGACAAATATTAGTTTCTTTCGTATAATTGAGTAGTGGTGAAGCCAGGCAGTGTCTGGTTCGCGAAGAGCCAATCAAGCGATTGATTGGCTCTTCGTGCATCTAATAGCGGGGGATTGGTGGGGATGATGGTGATTTATAAACCTTTTACTACTATCAGACAACAAATAGAATTACTTAAGTCTAGAGGAGTAGTGTTTCCTGATGAGATTAAAGCTATGGAAATACTTGAAAGAGAAGGTTACTATAGCGTTGTAAATGGATATAAAAATCCATTTCTTGAGTCAAAAAATTCGAATAAATATGTTCAAGGAACAAAGTTTGAACACATTTATTATCTTTTTAAATTTGATCGTGAACTTCGCAGTGTTATCTTTGCAGCTACAACTAGAGCAGAAGCATTGTTAAGGTCATCATGTTCATATTGCTTTAGCCAAATGCACGGTAATGAAGTTAATGCTTACCTTAATGAAACTAACTATGAAGATCCAAAGGAATCAGGTGGTTTAATTAAAGCATTTAATCGAATTATAGAAAATAATAAGTCAAATAATCAAAAATTAAATATAGGAAAAGAGTACATACGACATTGTATCAATAATCACGATGGGCAAGTTCCATTATGGGTTTTATCTAATGATTTGACTTTCGGACAGATGTTCTGGTTTTACAAAGCGCAAACTAAATGCGTTAGAGGTTTGGTTGCTAAAAAATATACTGAACTTTATAATTCTTCACACTGTTCTCAAAAAGATATTACGTCAATAAAAATTGATTCTATTTATAGAAGAATTAAAGAGTTCAGAAATATTTGTGCGCATGATGAACGTTTGTATTGTGCTAGACCGCATAGTGATAATGCAACAGTCTTTCAGCTTATTAAAGATTTCGACATATTATTAGAAACTAGCTATTATCTAGAGTTTTTAGAGAAGATTGAAAAATTACTTGTTGCGCTTTGCGATAAAGTTCCAAATTGCTCTAAAAATGTTATTGAATGCATTGGAATGTCTAGTATTGATGAATTTTATGATTGGAAAAATAAAATTAAAGAGAATAGTAACTTGCCTGTTCCGAATGAAGCAACGCTTAAGTCTATGAATCACGCTAATCAAATTATGAATGGCAAAATTTCTGAAGACGGTATTGTTTTTAGCAATGCTAAGGAAGCTAAAGCATTTTTGGATAATATGTCATGAATATGTCATGAAAATTATTCGCGAGTCGCGAAATTATTCCTAATGTTAGGGGATAGTGTTAGATTGTTTCTAACTTAAGCGATGATCCGTTATCGGCGGGGAGTTTTCGGAAGAACGGCGAGGAATCGTAAGATTCTAGCTTATTAGAACCGACGGGGTTGGCCCGCACAGCCAAACACGAGAGGCTATGGGAATAGTTCGATTGCGTTGCATATTTGTGTTACGCACTTGCGTTATGCATTGCGATACACGTTACGTAATCATCTTATAGCAAGCGAGGTGGTACCGCGGCAGTAACTGTCGTCCTCGCAGGGAAATATTCACCCTGTTGAGCGAGGAGAGCACAGTGAGCGAATCCACTAATCCAGCAGCAAACGCGTCCGAAAATACGTCCGCAAATCACGTATACCCAAAGGTAAGTGTTTCAGCATCAACGCAAGAAAACTCCGGCGCGCAAGTTGCACCAAATCCTTCCTTCCCAAAGCTTGAAGAATCAGTTCTCCAATACTGGGATGCAAACAACACTTTCCGCAAGTCAATCGAATACCGTCCGTCCGGCAAGGGTAGTCAAAACGAGTTCGTGTTCTTCGACGGACCTCCATTCGCAAACGGTCTTCCTCACTACGGCCACCTGCTCACAGGCTACGCAAAAGACGTCGTTCCGCGCTATCAGACTATGCGCGGCCGCAAAGTAAACCGCGTTTTTGGTTGGGATACTCACGGTCTTCCTGCAGAGCTGGAAGCGCAGAAGGAACTCGGCATCGAGTCGGTTGAGCAAATCGAAAAAATGGGCATCGCAAAGTTTAACGATGCTTGCCGTGCCAGCGTTTTGAAGTACACAAACGAGTGGCAAAACTACGTGCATCGTCAGGCTCGCTGGGTTGATTTCGAGCGCGGTTACAAAACGCTGAACATTCCATACATGGAATCCGTTATGTGGGCATTTAAGCAGCTTTACGATAAGGGCCTGGCTTACAAGGGCTATCGCGTGCTTCCGTACTGCCCTAAAGACCAGACTCCGCTCAGCGCCCACGAGCTTCGCATGGACGCGGATGTGTACCAGAATCGTCAGGATACTACCGTTTCCGTTGCCGTTAAGCTTCGCGACGAAGCCGACGCTTACGCAGTATTCTGGACCACTACTCCTTGGACTGTGCCAACCAATTTCGCAATCGTAGTTGGCGCAGACATCGACTACGTGGAAGTTCGCCCAACTGAAGGCAAGTTCGCAGGTAAAAAGTTCTACATCGGTAAGCCTTTGCTTGGCTCCTACACTAAGGAACTTGGCGAAAATTACGAAGTTGTGCGCGAACTTAAGGGTGCTGAGATGGCTGGTTGGCGCTACTACCCAGTGTTCCCATACTTTGCAAGCGATTCTGCGCTCGCAGAGGGTGGCACTCCTGGTCCTAACGCTTTTACGATTTTCACTGCAGATTATGTTGACACCGCTGAAGGTACTGGTCTCGTTCACCAGGCTCCTTACGGCGAGGACGATATGAACACGCTTAACGCGCACGAAATTCGCAGCGTTGACGTGCTCGACGCAGGTTGCAAGTTTACAAGCGACTGCCCAGATTACGAAGGCTTGTACGTTTTCGACGCGAACTTGCCAATTTTGCGTAACTTGCGTGCAGGAGACGGTCCGCTTGCTCAAATGCCGGAAGATCAGCGCGCGTTGTTATTCCAAGAAAAAAGCTACGTGCACAGCTATCCTCATTGCTGGCGTTGTGCAACTCCGCTTATTTATAAGCCTGTTTCTAGCTGGTTTGTGTCTGTTACGAAGATTAAGAAGCGCTTGCTTGAGCTTAATCAGGAGATTAATTGGATTCCTGGAAACGTTAAGGACGGTCAGTTTGGTAAGTGGCTTTCTAACGCGCGCGACTGGTCGATTAGCCGTAACCGCTTCTGGGGTTCGCCAATTCCAGTGTGGGTGAGTGACGATCCAAAGTATCCTCGCGTAGACGTGTACGGTTCGTTGGAAGAGCTTAAGGCTGATTTTGGCGACTATCCGCGCGATGACGACGGCAATGTGAATATGCACCGCCCGTATATTGATCGCCTTACTCGTCCAAATCCAGACGATCCTACTGGAAAGTCGCAAATGCATCGTATTACGGATGTTCTCGACTGCTGGTTTGAGTCTGGTTCCATGCCTTTCGCGCAGTTCCATTATCCGTTTGAAAATAAGGAATTCTTCGAAGAGCACTTCCCATGCGACTACATCGTTGAATATATTGGTCAGACTCGTGGCTGGTTCTACACGCTTCACATTATGGCTACGGCTCTATTCGACCGCCCAGCTTATAAGAACGTGATTTGCCACGGCATCGTGCTTGGTTCCGACGGCCAGAAGATGAGTAAGCATTTGCGCAATTACCCGGATGTGAACGGCGTTTTCAACGAGTACGGCTCGGACGCAATGCGCTGGTTCCTCATGTCTTCGCCAATTTTGCGCGGTGGCAATTTGATTGTGACTGCAGACGGCATTAGGGATACGGTTCGTCAGGTTATGCTTCCAGTTTGGAGCTCGTACTACTTCTTCACTTTGTATGCGAATGCTGCAAACGGTGGTAAGGGTTATGACGCTCGTCGCCTTCGCGCGGATGAGGTTGCAGGACTTTGCAACATGGATCGTTATTTGCTTGCTCGCACGCGTTTGCTTGTTGAGCGCGTAGAAAAGTGCTTGAACGCGTTTGCGATTAGCGATGCTTGCGCAGCAGTTGGCGATTTTATTGACGTGCTTACGAATTGGTATATTCGCGGCAGTCGTGACCGCTTCTGGAATGAAGACGAGACTGCTTTCAACACGCTTTACACTGTGTTGGAAGTGTTCATGCGCACGATTGCTCCTCTTGCTCCTATGGAAGCTGAGGCTGTTTGGCGCGGTCTTACCGGTGGCGAATCCGTGCATTTGGCTGATTGGCCTTATTTGGTGGAGCCTGAAACTCTTTCAGACGGTGAGAAGAACCCTAAGGCTGGAACAGTCACTGAGCTTGGTGCTGTTCTTGCTCATGACGATGCTTTGGTTGCTGCTATGGATAAGGTTCGCGAGGTTGTGTCTTCTGCGCTTTCGTTGCGTAAGGCGGAACAGTTGCGCGTACGCCAGCCATTGGCAAACTTGACGGTTGTTGCAGAAAATACTGCTGCTGTTGAGCCTTACGAGCAGGTTCTTGAGCGCGAGCTTAACGTGAAGAATGTTACATTCTGCACTTTGGAAGACGCAAGCAACCACGGTTTGAAGATTGTTCACGAGCTTAAGGTGAATGCGCGCGCGGCTGGTCCTCGTTTGGGTAAGCAGGTGCAGTTTGCTATTAAGTCTTCTAAGAGTGGCGATTGGCGAGTTGACGAGTCTGGCGCTCCTGTTGTTCAGACTCCAAACGGCGAAGTTGCGCTTGTTGAGGGCGAGTATGAGCTTGTAAATCGCGTTGAGTCTTCGGATGCTCAAGCGGCTGCGAATACTGCTTCTGCTGCAATGCCAACTGGCGGTTTCGTTATGCTCGACACTGCTTTGACTAGCGATTTGCTTGCTGAAGGTTACGCTCGCGACGCTATTCGCGCTGTTCAGGATGCCCGTAAGGAGAACGGTTTGGATATTAGTGACCGAATCGCTTTGACTTTGAGCGTGCCAGCTTCGGACGTTGTTAAAGTTGAGCAGTTCCGCGATTTGATTGCGGAGGAGACTTTGGCTACGAGCTTCGAGGTTGTTGAGGCTGATTCTAGCGCAACTGAGCTTAGCGTAACTCTTAAGCGTGCGTAAAACACAACTAACAGCTAATTAACTAAACAAAACGTGCCGGTGTATTTCAATACGTCGGCACGTTTTGTTTTACTTCTAGTTTTATTTGACTACCGTGTTGTAGCTACTCTAAAGAATTTCATTATTCTCAATATCCATCCAGGCATAATAAAAGTGACGTGCTTTTGTTCGTTCGAGTGGTTCTCTATAATTGGATGCTCCAAATCAAAGTACTCAAGTACGTCTTCGCCGTTATCGAATTTTCTATCAATTTCTTTTCCGCTTATCTCTTTACTTTTTGTGGTGTTTTTCATAATATTGTTCCTCCTTCTTTCGTGATCTTCTTACAGAAATAATACGAATTCGATTATTTCTTTTTGTTATTACTGCAGTCCAATGTTTGCTGTCTATCTTTCCAAAAACTAAGTAGCGAGAGTCATCATTGCCTGAATTTTTGGATTTGATTTCAGTTATTTCATTATTCCAAAGTATTTGAGCTTTTTTGAAACTGATACCATGTTTAGCTAAATTTTTTAAGCTCTTTGCAGGATCGTACTCAAAATTCATACTCACCTTCTATCGTCTATTTTAACGTAAAATAGCATCAATTGAAACTATTTTTAATGATTGTTGTTTTGTATTAAGTATCGTAAATGCTTTAAGTCGGCTTTCCTAGATTTTTTTACGCATTGTGGTTAAAGGCTATTTATAGAAGCAAGCGCTACCGCATTGAGCTTGCTTGAAGCGCACAATGCAGCTTCAAGCAAGAGCAGTTAATTAACATTTTTTGGATTGTTGGTCGTCAGATTACGCTTTCTTAAGAGAATAAAGAAAGCGTAATCGAGTGCGCGCCGACGCTGAAAGCACACTGTGCTTTCAGCATTGAGTCGGTGCTACCGCATTGGGTCTCTTTTCGCGCTACGCTTAATCGAAAAGCGAGTCAATGTGACACCCCGTTTTCTATGGGTTCCTATAGTGTCGATAAGACAACAATACAAATTTTTACTCGATTTGTGTTTTGCGTTAATTTATATTGCATGATATTCAAAAAGAAAGTGCAGGTGACGAAATGAGTAAAGATGAGAAGGGTCGGTGTATTTCGTTCACGCTATAAGCGTGATTCATCTAGCGTCACCGTTCCTACTGGAAATAATTCTGGCATTATTATCGGAAGTATAATTATTGCAATTTTTGTGATTTTGGCAATTTTTGCCGATGCTTTTACTGCAATCACTGGCAATAATCCTTATGATGAGCATCCAGAATATTTAGATTTTAATTCTGTTCCAACAGGTTTTGGTGGCATTAATTTCCAGCATTGGTTTGGTCTTACGCCACTTCGTGGTCTTGATATTTTTGCAATTGTGGCTCATGGCGCGCGCGTATCTCTTGGAATTGGCGTCGCTTCTACCATAATATCGCTATTTCTTGGCATCGTAATCGGCATGATTGCAGGGTATTTCAGTGGTTTTGCAGATGCTTTGCTTTCGCGCACAATGGACGTGTTCTTCGGTTTCCCGTTCCTGATTTTTGCGATTGCTTTGTCTGCTGTTGTGCCGCAAGATTTTCCGCGTCCGCTTCTACTAATACTTGTTTTAGGATTTTTTGGTTGGCCAAGTATTGCGCGTTTAGTTCGCGCTCAAACTCTTACGCTTAAATCTCGCAATTTTGCAGTTGCATCTCGCGTAATGGGAGCCGGTACGTGGCATGTTCTTCGTGAACAAATAATGCCAAATATGATGCCGTTGTTGCTTGTGAATGTAACGTTCCTTATTCCTGGACGAATTGGAGCTGAAGCTGCGTTGTCTTTCCTTGGCGTTGGTATGAATCCGCCTTCGCCTTCGTGGGGTCGCGCTATTGCGGAAGCTGTGCAGTGGGTTTTAGTTGACCCATGGTATTTACTTTTCCCTGGAACTGCACTGTTCTTGCTAACTTTCGGTTTTAATCTTGTTGGTGACGGTTTGGCCAGTGCTCTTCAGCCTCGCGCTAAAAAGGCGGCGACGGCATGAGATATAAGGAAAATATTAGTAATAGCGATACAAAAAATAGTAATAGCAGTACGAAAAATATCAGCAATAAGCAGAATGTAAATAATACGCAGAAGAAAAATATGCAACAAAATATTAGTAATAACAGCAATAATGAATCCGCAAAAAACTCGCGAATTATTAGCAAAACCGTAGATTTTCTTACGTTTTTAATAAAGCGTTCAGCAAGCGCGGTACTTGTTTTAACACTGATTGCAGTTGTATTATTCCTTATTTTCTTTATGCTCCCAGCGAATCCTGCGCAACTAGCTTGCGGAAAGCCGTGCACTCCTGAGCGTTTGGCTCGAGTTTCCGCATTTATGGGCACGGACGCGCCGTGGTATGAGCAGCTTGGAAACTATATTCGTGGGATATTTTTTGGACGAGAATTTGGAACTAATTCTGCATCCTCAGGAATTTCAGCCGCTGGTGCCGCAATTATCTGCTCGTCTCCATGCTTAGGCTGGTCCTTCACGCTTAACGAACCAGTCACAGATCTTATTATGAGCCGTTTTGCTGTGACAGCTTCTTTGGCGATTGGCGCTGCATTACTTTGGGTAATTATTGGTGTAGTAACCGGAGTGATTTCTGCTTCTAAAGAAGGATCGCTTTTTGATCGTGCATTTAGAGCGCTTTCTTCAGTGGGGATTTCGTCCCCTGCTTACCTGATTGGTATGCTTGCAATACTTGCTTTTGCAGTATATCTGCCAATTTTCCCTACAGGCGGTTATGTGAATTTTTCGGATGATCCTTTAGGTTGGCTGCAGCATTTGCTACTTCCGTGGATTGTTTTGGCACTTCTTAACGCTGCTTATTATACGCGACTTACTCGTGCTCATATGCTTGACGAGTTGCAACAGGATTATATGCGCACTGCCTTGGCTAAGGGTATGCCGCGAACGAAAGTTATAACTCGTCACGCTCTGCCTAACGTAATGCTTCCTGTGCTAACAATGTTTGGCTTGGATCTAGGCGGTTTGCTTGGCGGTGCTGTGATTACTGAGAGAGTTTTCTCTATGCAAGGTTTGGGTTCGCTACTTCTTGATTCTGTTAAAAATCTTGATTTGCAAGTGCTGGTTGGTGTGACGCTTTTTGCGGCTGCGCTTGTGATTGTTGCGAATCTTATTGTTGACATCTGTTATCGTTTCATCGATCCTCGTGCCGCAGTCTGTTAGTGCCTTTCGAGTGAAATTGTTAGTGGGCGAGGACTAAGCGCTTGCGTTTGCTTGATGCTGCTCGTGTCAGCTCGCTCACTTTTTCTCAAGTTCAAAAATGTTAAATAGCTTATGCGCGAGTTTTAAAGAATTAAATTTTAAATAGAAAAGATTAAAGAAATAAGGGGATTATTATGTTCATTTTCAAAAATAATACGGCTTCAAAGAAAATTCTTGCTTCAACAGCAGCTTTTTCACTACTTACAATTTCACTACTTTCGCTTTCAGCTTGCACAAATTACAACTCTGGGAAAACCAGTATTACGAACACTTCCGTGCTAAATTCTAATCCTAAAAAAGGCGGAACTTTTACAATATTTACGTCAAATACGAATATGAATTTCGATCCAGCGCGCAGTCAGGGTTTGCCAATTACGTCAAATAATTTCATCTTCCGCGCGCTTACTACTTGGAAAGTAAATCCGGATTTAAGCAAGCAAACGCGCGTAGTTCCAGATTTGGCAACGGATACTGGCACAACAAGTGACGGCGGAAAAACTTGGAAATACACTCTTAAAAAGGGTGTTAAGTATGAAGATGGAACCGAAATCACTTCGCACGATATTAAATTTGGTATTGAGCGCTCGTTTGCAGATTCGTTAAGCGGTGGTTTTGGATATCACAAAACTCTTCTTGTTGGAGCTGAAAACTATAGAGGACCATTCGACGGAAAGTCGCTTGATTCGATTGAAACTCCAGATAATCAAACGATTATTTTCCATTTGAAAGCACCTTTTGCAGATTGGCCGTGGGTGACATCTTTGGCTGCATTTGTGCCAGTTCCAACTAGTTCAGGCGATGCTCAGACATATAGTAAAAGGCCGAAATCTTCAGGACCATACAGGATTGTGCAGAACGAAGTTGGAAAGCAAGTTGTAATGCAACGCAATAAGTATTGGGATTCCAAGCTTGACAGTACTCGCACAGCTTCTGCAGATGAAATTGTGTGGAAACTTGGTTCAGACACTACTGTTTCAGCTCAGTCTATGATTCAAGGAAATACGGATACAAAAGCCGCATTTTTGGCTGATTTTGTGCCGCCTGCTCAGCTTGCACAAGCTCAAGCGCATCCTCAATCTCGCAAGTTGCTAACTACTAGTAGTGATGGTGCTCTTGAATATTTGGCTATGAATACGCGCAGAATAACGGATATCAATGTTCGAAAAGCGATTCAGTATGCTGTTGATAAGCAGTCGTATCGAACTGCGAAGGGCGGCGAAATTGCTGGAGGTTTTGCTACTACGCTTATTACGCCTGGTATTTCTGGTCGAAAGCAGTTTAATTTGTATTCTGAAGATCCTCGAGGGAACGTTGAGAAAGCTAAACAACTGTTGAAAAAATCAGGTAAAACCGATATTAAGTTGATTCTGATTGCTCGTCCGGATCAAACGCAAGTGGCATCTTCTGTGCAATCAAGTTTAAAGCGAGCTGGTATTAAAGTGACGATTAAAACTGTTGACGCAGTAAACTTTACGGATGCAATTACGTCAAATTCCGGAGATTACGATTTGGCTTTGGCTTCGTGGCAGCCTGATTTTCCTTCTGCTTTTGCGAATTTGGGACCGCTTTTTGATTCTTCGCAAATTGGCGGCGGTAACTGGAATATTTCTCGTTATTCGAATCCTAAAGTAGATGCTTTAATTCGCGAAGCTGTGCAAACTGTTGACGAGAATTCGGCTCATAAACTGTGGCAAAAGGCGGATCACGCTATTATGGAAGATTCTCCTGTTGTTCCGCTTATTTACTCGCATAATACGTTTATTCATGGAAGCGGTGTTGAGAATTTCTACATCGGAAGTTTTCCTGCTTACCCTAATTATGCAGCTGTGTCTTTGAATAGGTGATTGAAGATGACGAATTTGGATGCGCAAGCTTTGGATAATAAAGATTTGGATGCGCGTAAAAGAATTGTTATAAGCGTTGAAGATTTGTCAGTTTCGATTGACGGTAGGCAAATTACACGCAATGTTTCTATGCGATTGCGTGATGGAATGGTTTCTGCGTTAGTAGGCGAGTCCGGTTCTGGAAAGTCACTTACTGCGTTGGCTCTTATGGGATTGCTCGATAATAATGCGCGTGTTGAAGGGAATGCGGCGCTTCTTAACGCTTCGGATGCTAACGAATCTTTTATAAATTTGCTTAGCGAAGATGCCTCTTATGAGCATATTCGCGGTGGCATGATTGGCATGATTTTTCAGGAGCCGTCCAGTGCGTTTAATCCTGTGAAAACAATTGGCAAGCAAATAGAAGAAGCGCTAATATATCATCCTGAAAAAGCAGGAAAGCTTAGCCAAAGAGAGCGTAAGAAGCGTGTGATTTCGCAGCTTCTCGAGGTTGAGTTGAGTGATGCTGAGCGCGTGTATCGTTCTTATCCGCATGAGCTTTCTGGCGGCCAACTCCAGCGTGCGATGATTGCTATGGCTTTAATAAATCGTCCACAAGTTTTGATTGCAGACGAGCCTACAACAGCACTCGACATCACCACGCAACGAGATATTTTACGTCTTATACGTAATTTGTCGGAGAAATTACAGCTTGCTGTATTAATTATTACGCACGATATGAGTGTTGTGCGCGCGCTCGCAGATGAAATGTATGTAATGCAAGGCGGGAATATTGTGGAATTTGGCGAAGTTCAGCATATTTTTGCGAATCCTAAGCACGAATATACGCGCACTTTGCTAGATTCTGTTCCTAAATTTGATATGCAATATGCTTCAAGTGGTGATTCTTATGAAAGTATAGAAGAAGTAGCAAAAGCAATTGCTAAGAATATTGCTAAGAATATTTCTGAATCTCCAGGATCTGAATCTCCAGTAGTTGAAGTTCAAGGCGTAAGTGTGAAGTATTCGCATGCTCGTTTTAGCAAAAATTCAAATAAGCTTGCTCTCGCTAATGCAAACTTGCGCATTAACTCTGGCTCTACACTAGCTTTAGTCGGGGAGTCTGGAGCTGGGAAAACCACTATTGCAAAGCTTATTTCTGGGCAAATCAAACCAAATTCAGGATTAGTGCTACTTAATGGAGAAAACTTAAACAGATTAAACAATAAAGCTCGCCGTCAAGCATTATCGCGAATTGGATACGTTTTTCAAGATTCAGGTTCCGCACTAAATCCGCGTAAAACCATTGGCTGGAGTATTGCAGAACCATTACTTTTACACACGAATCTTGATGCCAATGAGCGTTTAGAGCGCGTTGAAGAAATGCTTAATCAAGTACAACTGCCAGTTGAATTCGCAAGCCGTTTTCCTCACGAGCTTTCCGGAGGTCAAAGACAGCGCGTAGGTATTGCGCGAGCGTTGATTTTGCAGCCTTCTCTGCTTATTGTGGATGAGCCAACTTCTGCGCTTGACGTAACAGTGCAACGTTGTGTACTTAACTTATTGCATGATTTGCAACAAAAATACCGTTACGCATGCTTGTTTATTACTCATGATGTTGGCGTTGTGCAAGAAGTTGCTAGCGAAGTTGCCATAATTAGAAATGGCAGCGTTCAATATATTTCGTAGTATGTTTTCCTAGTATGTTGACACTCGCCATTACGATAGTAAGCGTTTTTAGGAGGTAGTTTATGGCATCGTCGGCAGCAATTGGCGTTTTTGATTCTGGGCTTGGAGGCATTTCCGTAGCTCGTCAGTTGCATGCTGCTCTGCCGCATGAGCGAATTATTTATTTCGGCGACTCTGCAAACGCGCCATACGGCATTAAAACGCCTGAAGAAGTTAAAAAGTTAAGCTTTGCAATCGTCGAGCATTTTGTTCGTTTAAATGTAAAAGCTGTTGTAATTGCTTGTAATACTGCCACTTCCGCAGCTGTGAACGATTTGCGCGCGCATTACAATATACCTATCATAGGTATGGAGCCGGCGCTTAAATTAGCTTGTGATTTAGGTAAAGGTGAGCCTCAGCGCGTAATCGTAGCTGCAACTCCGCTTACTCTTCGCGAGCGCAAGTTTGCGGATTTGCTGCAACGTTTTTCGCAAAATAACACGATTTTTTCGCAGCCTTGTCCTGATTTAGTGCGTATTGTTGAGCGTGGGGAGCTTAGTAATCGTGATGTAGTTTTTGCTGCTCTTCACAAGTATTTCGACGAGTATGATTTAGACAGTATCGATTCGGTTGTGCTGGGCTGCACTCATTTTGTGTTTTATAGGGATTATTTCCGCGAGTTTTTGCCTGCGCGCACGAATATTGTTGACGGCAACGAAGGAACTATTAATCATTTGCGCAAAATATTGGAACTTAATAATGAGCTTGCAAGCGATTCTCAAGAAGGCAGCATAACTCTTACTAATTCGGATACAAGCTTGCGCATGCAGCAACTTGCGAAGAGCTTGTGCTGTTAAAATCTTGCGTTAAAAATCGCTCTTATTTAGCCAAAAAATACTTTAGAATATTGGCACAAAATCAAAGTAAGCAATGCCGCAATCCAAAGCACGTCTATTAGCAAGTCGTATCGCAAACGGTAGTAGCTTTCCAGCAAGCTAAAACGCTTAACAAGCAACTTTTGCGAACTTACGCTTGCGTGAGTCAATGATATAAATTGCATTGTTGTGGAGAACATAAGCACAATGCACCACGGGCACAACGCGTGAATTACGAACATAGATTGCGAAAACAGCCAGTAAGCGTAGGCAAGCGCGCATAATCCACCAAGCCAAGTGCAAATTGCGAACCATCGCGGCACGCGTACGCGAATCATTCCAATAACTGCGAGCGTTACGAATACGCTTTCTGCAGCAATTCCAAAGAATGCGTTTGGGAAGCTTAATTCGCCAAATTTCACAATTTCTGCCTGCCAAGTTTGCGCAACTCTAGAGCAGGATACTACGCTGTTGAAGTCGCAACTGAGCAGCTTATTAGGTTCGCGCGCTAAAGCAAGGGTTTCAGCAGAAAGTATAAGCGAAGTTATGAGTGCTACCGCAGAGAAAAATAGCATAATGCCATACGTCCATACTGCAGAGTGCCTCCATCCGCTAAGTGTTGTTTCATAGTCTTCTTTAGCGGCGTTAGTTTGCTTCATTGCTGCTCCTAAAAGTTACTAATTGCGAATGATGTGAATAATAATAAATAATAGCAAATAATTATGTGTGCATATTCATTTCTCGTTACATGGCACAGTTTACGATGATTATATGACCGCAATAAGCAACAACCAACGTGACGCATCAAATCATGCTAGCGATAGCAACTCCAGCATGATGAATTTTGCGCGCGAACGCTGGGATTTGCACTGTCATACTGTTTATTCAGACGGCACTGCAACTCCAGAAGATTTAATTACGCAAGCTAAAATCGTTGGTTTGCAAGGTGTTGCTATTACTGACCACGACACAACTGCAGGATGGCATGATTTTCAAGAGGCTGCTAAAGCTTCGAATGTGCCAGTATTATTTGGTTCGGAGATTACTGCGCAAGACTCAGGCGTGTTTGTGCACATGCTCGCATACCAGTACAATCCGAAAAATAGCATGATTGTGAGCATGTTTGAGCTTACTAGGAAGCGTCGTTTTGATCGCACAAAGCGTATGGTTGAATGTATGTCGCGCGATTTTCCAATTACTTGGGATGACGTTTTGGCTCAAGCGAAGCTCGGCGACTTAACTACAATCGGGCGGCCGCATATCGCTGATGCTTTAGTAAAAGCTGGCGTGTATAAAACGCGTTCTGAAGCTTTTGCTGGGCCTATCTCTCCGTGCAGCCCGTACTATATACCAACTCCTTCTCCAAATGTTCGTGAAGTTATTGAGGCTGTTAAAGATGCTGGGGGAGTTGTTGTTATTGCGCATCCTGCCGACCCTACGCGTAACCGCGTGCTTCTTTCGGATAATCAAATTATATCGTTTGCTAAAGCTGGTCTTGACGGTTTAGAAGTGTATCATCGCGGAAATTCTAAAGCGCAACGTGAAAGACTGCTTTCTTTAGCGAGTAAGTGCGATTTGCTTGTGACGGGCGGCTCGGATTGGCATGGCTACGGTAAGCCAAATCGTTTGGGCGAAGAAACAACAAGCCGCGAAGTAGTATCGGAAATACTCTTGCGCGGCTATAAGCTCTAAAACTATTTATTTATTTATGTTGCTGTAAAGTTTCTGCCGCTCTTAGCGGAATTTCGTTATTTTAGTTGAGCGCGCCGAAGCCCACTGAATGCTTTGGCGTATCGCCGATGAGCGCGTAAGACAGCGACGAAGCTGAGACCATAATAGTGCGCCCATTTACGTCCGTAAACTCAAGCATATCCTTGGAATCGTTAATCACTTTGCGCACTTCTTCTGCACTTTGGTTGGTTTCAAAATCGATGGAATCAGAAACGTTTTTTACTCCTAAAACAACTCGCATACATGCTCCTTTTGCTTTTTACGCTATTTATCGTTTTAATTAGTATTTAGTATTTTATTTATCTTAGTCTAAGTCTGCTTGTGCGTCGCGCATTGCTCGTTCTTCACGCTCTAGCAGAGGGATGATTACGGTTTCTGGTTTATCGTCATTTTTTTGCGTATTTCTTTCTGTATCTTCAGAAAGTTTTGAGTCCGAAGAAGTCTCGTTTGCGCTATCAACCTTACTGTCACGCTCAACTATAACTTCATCCTTAACCTCAGAATCATTGTTGTTCTTGGCGTCCTTAGCTTCCTCATTGCTACCAGCGTTACCAACGTTTTCATGCTCAGCACTAGCATTGCTATCAGCAGATTTACTCATTGCAGTTTGCACAATAGTTTCTGCGGTTTCGTGTACTGTTTGAGTTTTTACATGAGTAATTACTTGAGTTGCTGTGTCGTCAGCGAGTTGTGCTGCTTTTTCAGCCTCCTCAGCGTTAGCTGCGTGTGTGCCAGCATATTGA
This sequence comes from uncultured Gardnerella sp., assembly GCA_947289115.1. Taxonomy (GTDB): domain Bacteria; phylum Actinomycetota; class Actinomycetes; order Actinomycetales; family Bifidobacteriaceae; genus Bifidobacterium. Next base: position 76,061 of record CAMYPG010000001.1, on the reverse strand, counting down.
ACTTTGCGCTCATGAGTATCGTCGCTTATAGTTTTGTTGCTATCGTAAGTCTCGTCTTGAGTGTTATTTAATTCAGTATTTCTTTCTGAAGTAATGTCTCGCTCATGAGTTTCGTCGCTATTTCCAGTGTTTAGTTGGTTTTCAGTAGAATTATTCTTAGAAATTTGGCGACTTTGCGTATTGTCATTTTCAAGAAGCGTTCCAACTGTAATAGTCGAGACGGGATTTCCTGCAGCACGACCAGTTTTAGCAGTTTGTGCATTGCTAATACGACTAAGCTCGTGCGCTAAACGCTCAACTTGAGCCTTAAAACGCATAATACTAGTGTTATCTGCACGTTGCAAAGCTTGAACAAAATCGCCAACTTGTTCCATTTGCAGCCACAAGTTTGCGCGAAGCATAATCAAACTATCTAAACGAGAACCCATAATTCTACCGTATGCAGAAAGCACTGCGTTTCGGCGCTGCTCGTTAAGTTTTGCAAAAATCCAAGCCAAATCGCGCGCAGGATCGTTAATTTGCATTCTTTGCCAATTTGTCACAGCAGTAATTGTTGAGCCAGCAAACAAAATGTCGCCATCCATAAAACCGCCGTGTACTGGGCAAGTTTCAAATGACCACAATCCTTCAGTTTCCAACACTCTTGACCAACTGTCAGTAATTTCGGTTGGAATATGACCGGCTTGACGAAGTCTTTTAATCCAACCGGTTAACTGTGCGCGAATTTGACCAGTAGTAAAAGCAGAGTATTTTCCGCGCGTTACGAAAGTAGGGCGCAGGCGATGAATAGCGCCGATTGCAGTTCCAACATTTGCGCAATCGTCAGTAGTAAGAAGACGCAAGTCGCGAGCGCTACCTTCAAGATGTTCGCAAATAAGCACAGTGTCTTCATCGTTGTTGTTGGCAATAATGCTTGACATTCGTATAGATTGCTGTTGTGTAGATTGCTGTTGTACGTATTGCTGAGTGCCAGCAACTGTAGAATTTTCATCGGTTACATTATTTGCAACATTTCCAGCGTTATTATTAGCATCTTCGCGTTTTCCTGGCATAAACGTGAGCATAGTGTCGTAAGCGAATCCCAAAGCTGCCAAATCTTTACTGTGCTCAAGAGTCCATGCTGCACGAGCCCGGTCATGCAAACGCTTGCGACCTTTACTATCCGCACTGATAAAAACGTCGTAAAGCTTACCGGAAATATCTTGCACAACGGCGTGAGAAATTCCAGCCGCGGTATCAGTGGCATTAACTTGCTCACTTTGGCGTGTTCCTGCAAACTGTACTTCGGGCATGGCTGCAGATGCCAGTGCTGCCAACTTGAATCTACTGAGTTGTGTCACACTCCCACAGTAATACAAAGCACCGAAATTTTGCCAATTTTTTGTAAGTTATACACATATTTTTATTCTTGTTGCGTAAGCGTTGTTATTGCTGCAACAATAGAATTATGAATTCTTCACCAGAACCTTCGCAAGTGACTTCTAAAACTTCTCAAGTGACTTCTCCAGAAGCACTTTTAGACGGGTTGGATAATTCGCAACGCGAAGCTGCTACCGCACTAGAAGGGCCAGTGCGCATTATAGCTTGTGCAGGAGCTGGTAAAACGCGCACTATTACGCGCAGAATTGCGTATGCTTGCGCTACTGGTAAGTGGGATCCTGAAAGAGTTTTGGCAGTTACTTTTTCTGTAAAAGCAGCTGCGGAAATGAGATCGCGTATTGAGGCTCTTGGTGTAAGTAATGTTGGATGCGTCTCAACATTTCATTCTGCGGCTTTGCAACAAATTCGCAGCGTGTGGAACGACGTCTGTTCAGCACAATTTCCATCAATTATGAATGATTCTCAGCAAATCATAGCTTCTGCGCTTAAGCGTTATCCGGATTTTGCGGATATGACTTTGTTGCAAACTCGCGATATTTTGGCAGAAATTAATTGGGCGAAAGTTTCGCTTATTGCGCCTGACGATTACTTGCGTGTGTGCGCTTCTACGCACCGTTTGCCTCCTGCAGGTTTAGAGCCGCAGCAATTTGTCGATATATATGAAGCTTACGAAACCGAAAAAAATGCGCATAATTGCATCGATTTTAACGATATTCTTCTACTTTGCTGCCATATTTTACGAAATTTTCCGGAAGCTGCAAACCGTATTAAGCAATCAATCGGATGGATCACAGTTGACGAATATCAGGATGTGTCTCCTTTACAGCACGAATTGTTGCGATTATGGATGGGGCAGAACCGCGATATTTGCGTAGTGGGCGATCCTGCGCAAACAATCTACTCGTTTGCAGGTGCGAATAGTTACTATTTGCTTTCATTTCCGCAAGAATTTGCTCCTCTTGGAGCAGATATTAGTTTGAATACCGACTACCGCTCCACAGAACGCATAGTAGGTCTTGCTAATAGAGTGCTTGCGGCTTCTGCGCATAAAAAGGATTACGTAAAAGTTAAGGCGGCAACAAAAGGCGGCGTTCGTGTTAGCCAGCAAGTTTTTGCAACCGATGTTGAAGAAGCTTTGGGCGTAGTTGAGCAAATTGCAAAACTTGTAAAAAGCGGCGTTGCACATCTTGGGGAGTGCGCAATACTAACGAGAACCAATGCTCAACAGCAAGTAGTTTGTAAAGCGTTAAAAGCAGCAAAACTTCCGTATCGCGTGAGAAAAGACGTGGGGTGGCAGCGAAATGTTTTAGAGGATGCGCAAAGCTACGGTTCTCAAGGTATTTCTGACATTTTTGCATCTTCTAATATTTCAACTGTTACTGTTTCAACTATTCATGCTGTTAAAGGTTTAGAGTTTGCGCATGTTTACGTAATTGGCTGCTCTGAAGGGCTTATTCCTTTTGGCTCTACGGCTGATGACAGTGCTTTGGAAGAAGAGCGCAGACTTATGTACGTTGCAATAACTCGCGCAGAAAAGACTTTGCATCTTTCTTACGCTTCTAGAAAAGACAGTGGAACTGGCATGAATCGCGTGCCTAGCCGCTTTCTGGCTTAATCTCGCGGCATAAATTTTACGCTCGTGTAAAGTTTTGGTCGTTTTTGGTTGAGACCGACCTTTTCTTTACACAGTTGCACAGTTTATGCCGTTTTGAGCGTTGATGTCGATTATTCAGCTGGATTGTTATTGAATCAGGAGTTTTACAAGAGTTTTATTCGCCGTCAGCATCAGTTTCGTCGGAATTGCCGGATTCGTTGCCAGCTTCGTTACCGGATTCGTCGTCAGTTTCGTTACCGGTTTCGCTGTTTTGCTTCTTTTGGCGTGCATCCTCTTCCAAAAGCTTGCTAAGTTCAGCATCCCAATCATTTGTGCCTAAATCGTCTTCTGTTAATTTTTCAAAAGATTTTTCGATAGGCGCATTTTCGATAGCGTTATCAGTATTTTTGTTACTTTCGTAACTGTCTGCACTTTCGTGACTTTCGCTAGTTTCGCTAGTTTTTTCAGTTGCTTCGCTAGTTTGGTTAGACTGAGTTTCTATTGCATTTTTTGCAGCAGTTTTCGTTGCATCCTCCGCATCGATTTCTTTCGTAACTTCGTCACCTGCGTTACCAGCTTTACTTTCATTACCAGCGTCTTTCGCAACTTCGCTAGCTTCCGGCAAAGTTGGCAACAAATCTGGATGACTCCACAAGCTATCTCGCTCTTCAATACCGCGCTCGCGAGTCAACTTTTCCCACAATTGCGATGCCTCGCGCATACGGCGAGGGCGCAAATGCAAACCAAGTAACGATTCAAACGTCACTTCTGCAGGTCCTCCTGCAGCTCGCTCGCGACGCATCATCTCTCGCAACTGCTCAATGTGCACAATATGAGCCATTCCAGACTGCCATGTAACACAATCAACCCAACCTTCAACAAGTGCAAGCAAAGTTTCCAAACTATGCAAAGCTTGACACTGCTCTTCAGAATCATTGCTGCCAATATTTTGCAAATTAACAGCTCCTGAAATTGCTTCCGGATTCATTGTTTCCACGTCGCGAAGCTGTTCTTCCATAGCCTCTAAATCAATGCTTATTCCGTTTGCGTACTTAATAATCAGCGCTTCAAATCGTGGCATAAGCCATGGCACGGATGCAAATAATCTTGCGTGTGCAGCTTCTCGCAAAGCCAAATAATTCATGACTTCTGTAATATCCAATTCCCACACTTTTGCATACTCAATGCAATTATATGGAATTAATCCGCCTGCAGGATTTTGTAAAAGCGCAAGACCTTGATCAAAACTGCCGTGCACTTCGTGTGAAAGTGCTCCAGCTGCTTGACCTAGTTGCATAGCAAACGAAGTGTTTCCAAGCAGTTTCATTAGTTGCGCTGGATTATTCATTCCTTCAGGCAGTGGAATTGGCACAACTCCTGCAAATAATCCTTTTACTTCAGCATCATCCACATCGCGGAATCGCTCTTCAATAACAGAAGTGAGTGCTTCGTTTACTGATTTTGCAACAGGATTAGCGAATTTAACCCAAGCTTCCAGCGTTTTTTCTACCCAATCAGCTCTAGACAATACTTCTGGCGTTCCAGGAGCAGGATTGAAATTGCACGTTATATCTAGCCACAAGTTCGCTTGGCTTAAAGATCTTCGTGTGACATCTGCTACGTCTGCATTTACATTTCCTTGATCGCCATTAGCGTGCTGTAGAGCAATAGATTGCGCTAACTTGCGATTAATTGGCCCTTCTTCAAGTGTTGCTTCCATTTCGTATGGATTATTAAGACCGCCTGCACTAAAAGCTTGCATCATTCCGCGAACTTCGTCTGGTTTAGGAAGCTTATCTGGATTCTGATTTAAGAGTTGTTCGCGTAGCTCAAACGGAAGCTGATCAAGTTGTTTCCATGCTTCTTCTCCTTGTATTGGCCCAAAGCATTCAATGAGCCATTGGTGAATTGCATCGTCATTCATGAGCGTATCCTTCTCGTGCCACGTGTTGCATAATTTACAGTTTTTATTTTTATACGTTTCGTATCTGCACGTATTTGTACGTATTTTATAAGTATTTATACGTATTTTACACGTCTTTATATGCGAGTTTAGCGCATCTTCTTAATAAAAATATTTTTTAATACAAATATTCTACTCGATAATATGGTTTTATGTGCTATAACTTGCGTGCAAATATATTTTAAAGCAAAACTATATAGGGCTTGTGTCATGATACAAGCATGTTTCGCTTTTCTACAGGTGCTAGTGTATTCCGTGCGTGTTTTAGATCCTTGCGCTCGCTGTCTCATGCTTTAGTTTTGTACATTACTTCGCATTCTTTGCGATATTTTGCAGGATTCTTTACAGTAATTGTTGCGATTTTTGCGTTGTCGCTTCCAAGTGCATACGTCGTAGAAGAGCCTGGTCCAACGCAGGATGTTTTAGGATCCCTATCAAATACTCCTGTGATTGATATGTCTGGTTCTCGAGTAAAAGAAAATCATGATACTGGTAAATTATTGTTGATTACTGTCAATGTTTCTGGTGTTCCTGGATATGAGGTTTCAACATTTTATTCATTGATTTCGTGGATGGATCCTCATAAAAGTTTGTTGCCTCGTGAAGCTATTGTGCCAGTAGGGCAGAGTGCTGACGAGTATGAGAAGGAATCCACAAACGAGATGAATGATTCGCAAAGCCTTGCTCAAAATGTTGCGTTACAGTACGCGTCTAAGCATCTTGGAATTAAAAAAGAAGATGTAAAAGTTCGTTTACATATTGAAGATATTGGTGGACCGTCTGCCGGAATGATGTACACTCTAGGAATTCTTGACAAGCTTACTCCTGAACAAGAAACTGGTGGTAAGACGATAGCCGGAACTGGAACTATTGAAAAATCGCAAAAAATTGGTGCAATTGGTGGTATTCGGTTAAAGATGATTGCAGCTAAAAGAGATGGAGCTACTTGGTTCTTAGCGCCTTACGATAATTGCAATGAAGTTGTTGGGCATGTGCCACAAGGTTTGCGCGTTGTAAGTGTAAAAACATTGGATGATGCTTACAAAGCGTTAAAAGCTATTGGTTCTGGTCGTGGTGCAAATAAATTGCCAAGCTGCAATGTGAAATAAAACAATAAACCAAATAAAGCAGAAACCAAATAAAGAGCAGAAAGTGGGCGATGAGGGACTCGAACCCCCGACATCCACCGTGTAAAGGTGGCGCTCTAGCCAGCTGAGCTAATCGCCCGTTTGCAACAAATTAAAAACATACATGATGGTGTGTACGAATGCAACGTGTGGCGCGCGTCGTAACAATCGCGTACAGTATACTGAATAAGAACATGTGCTCAGGAGGTCGATATTCGATGGCTCAGAAACCTGATACCGCTCGTAATGCTTCAGCAATGGAGCGTGTGGGTAAGCGTAAGTTAGGATATAACGTCGCACAGGTGAATGCTTTTCTAGAGCGTGCTCACACTTTGTACGAAAGCGATGAAGCTCGACTTACGCAGAAAGATATTCAAGAGGTTTCTTTTGACTTGGAGCGTAATGGTTACATTATTGGTCAAGTTGATGCTGCGTTATCGCGTTTGGAACGTGCGGTAGTAGATAAGTGCACTGAGCAAGAATTGGCGCAATGCGGACGAGTTGCATGGAAAGCTCGTGTAGAAGCGCTTTATCGTAAACTTTTGCAACATGCTCAAAGAGATTATCGCGATCGTTTTGATCGTGGTTCTTCGCATCACCCGTCTTATGCGCGTAAACAAGTGGATATTATGGTCGATCAAGCATTAGATAAGATTGCTCTTATGCTTGGTCATGAGCTTGAGTGGGAAACGGACAAAGAAACATTACAAGATATTGATTCTGCTTATGTTTCTAATGTGATTTTTACGCAAAAAAACGGTAAGCACGGTTATGATGAGCGTCAAGTTGATTATTATTTAAACGCTTGTGTGCGTTTGCTTAGCAGCTTGGAATCTTTTGAGCGTGTAGAACAGTATGTTGATGCGGATAATAGTAGTTCCTCATACTCTCGAGCAGCATCTGAATCTTATTCTGCTCCTGCTTCTGTTCCTCCTTCTGTTCCTCCTTCTGTTATTCCTGTAACTAAAGCTGAAGAGCCTGCTAAATCTTCAGAATCTACGGAATCTTATAACCATTCTGAAGAGCCTGTTCCATCATTTGCTCCTTCAATAAAGCCTGCATCTGATTTCAGTGCTGCTTCTGCAGCTTCTTCCGCTTCTGCCACTGCACCTTCTGCTTCTTCAATATTCAAACCTGTTGAGGATGCTGTGGATGATGAAGACACTGCGGATAGATTGTCTAAGATTGCACCTCGCTCAATACCTAGCGTGCCAAATCATGATAAACAAAGCATTTTTGCTCCTGTAGATTATGCTAATCAAGATTCTAATGATTCGTTTGAAGCGTTAAATAAGTCTGAGCGCGCAATATTTACACCTCATGCTGCTGCAAGTAAGCCTTCTAATGTTCTTAACGATACTGATAGCAATGACGAGCTTTTGCAAAGCGCTACAGTAATGCGAAACTCTTCTGAATCTTCTGTGCTACCTCCTTCTTTCACTCCTGCAGCTCGTAATCGCAATAATTCATCTGCGCCTAAGCCTGTTGCGGCTCCTGCTCCTGATGAATCAATTCCATCATTTGCTCCTCAAGATTCTGCACAGCATTCCTCGCAGCATTCTTCGCTTAATATTCCGGAGTTGCATGTTTCTAATTTGCAGCCGAGTAAGCCATTGAGTTTAGATATTCCAGATTTGTCATTCCCAATTATTGGTCATATTGATGAATCTACTAATTTCGGTAGCTCTTCTCAAGGCGACGACGATTCGGAAAATAACGATCGTAATTAATCTAACTATTAAAAAGATATAGTTTGATTTATGCCATTGTATCGCGATGAAGCTGTTGTGCTTCGTACTTTTCCTTTAGGTGAAGCGGATAGGATTGTTGTGCTTCTTACTAAGCGGCATGGCAAAGTTCGTGCTGTTGCAAAGGGAGTTCGTAGGCTTAAATCACGTTTTGGTGGTCGTCTTGAGCCGCTTATGCGTGTTGATTTGCTTCTTGCACAAGGTAAATCTTTGGATGTAGTCTCGCAGGCTGTTTCTATTGCTGCTTATGCTGGTGAAATTTGTGCAGATTATACGTCCTATGAGTATGCAAACGTCATGCTTGAAGTTGTGGATTTGCTTGTTTCTAATGAATATACAGATGAATACAGGCGTGAATATCAAGATACGCTAGGGCAGTATCGTCTACTTACTGCGGCTTTACTTTCATTGTCCAAGCATAAGCATTCTCCTGATGCTATTGGCGTGTCGTATATATTGCGAGCATTGTCATTAGCTGGGTGGTCTCCGCGACTACAAGCTTGTGTTGTATGTGGGAAAAATGAAGATTTATGCTATTTTTCGCCTTGCGCAGGTGGAATGATGTGTGCAAGTGATCACACTCCGGATTCAATAGTTTGTGCTAATTCGACGCGTTTGCAATTGTGTGCTCTTGCGCAAGGAAACTGGTCTGTTCTTGACGGAGTGTCGGTTGATTCTTCTACTATGCGATGCGTTCAGCAATGGGCTGAATATTATCTTGAGCGACCTATTCGTTCGATGGGGTTGTTACATTCGTAAGTATGGCTTTTGAAAACGTGGATTATAAGTCGCTCGATATTCCAGCGGCTCCTTTTAGTGACCCTTCTCACATACCAGATTTTCCTAAGGGCAAAGTGCCTCGTCATGTCGGTGTGATTATGGACGGAAACGGACGCTGGGCAAAAGAGCGCGGAATGATTCGAACCGAAGGTCACAAAGCTGCAGAACCGGTAGTTTTTGACGTTATTGCAGGAGCTATAGAAGCAGGAGTTCGTTACTTAAGCTTGTACACTTTTTCTACCGAAAATTGGAAGCGATCTCCACAAGAAGTGCGCTTTTTAATGGGATTTTCTAGGGATATTATTCACCGCAGAGTTGCGCAAATGAACGAATGGGGAGTGCGCGTTCGTTGGGCAGGAAGGCGCCCTAGATTGTGGAAGTCTGTTATTGACGAGTTGGAAAAAGCGCAAGAAATCACCAAAAATAATAAAACTATTGACGTTGTTTTTTGCATAAATTACGGCGGTCGTGCAGAAATTGCGGATGCTTGCGCGCAAATCGCGAAAGAAATTCAAAATGGCAAAATTAAAGGCGATCGTGTAAGTGAAAAAATGATTGCTGAGCACTTGTATAATCCGGATATTCCAGATTGCGATTTGGTGATTCGCACTTCCGGCGAGCAGCGCACTAGCAACTTTTTGCCTTGGCAAGCATCCTACGCGGAACTTGATTTTGTGCCGGAACTATTCCCGGATTACGGCCGCGAAGTGCTGTGGAGGTCGATTGACCGCTATGCGCATCGCGACCGCAGGTTTGGTGGCGTAAAAAACGCCTAGTATCTCACTAAGATTTGTTACTTTTCGCTAGTGAGCCAAGCGCAAGCTGCCACAACTGCAGCTTCTAATCCGCGATTAAGAGTGGGCTGCAAATCTGGGGCGAATGCCGGATTGTGATTTCCAGGAGCATTCTGCATATCCGCAAAACCACCTAAGCCCCAGTAAGCGTAAGGAGTTTTAAAAGCGTTCGCGACTATAGAAAAATCTTCCGAAGCAGAAGCGCGCGAAATATCTACAGAATCTTCTCCAAAGTATTCATCAAAAGCTTTACGCACGCGCAAAGATGCATTCTGATCATTATTTGTAAGCGGATAGCAATCATAATACGTAAACTCTGGTTCTTTAGGACATCTTGCAAGCTCGCACTCTCCACGCACAATTCGTTCAATAGCATTGTGCACAAATTTTTGAGTATCTTCGCTATAAGTTCTTGTGTTAATTAAAAGCTCGGCATCATCAGGAATAATATTCGACTTACTTCCTGCATTAAGCGCGCCAACTGTAACAATTGCGTAATCTTTAGCTGCAAGTTCGCGAGAAACAATCGTCTGCAATTTAAGCACAATTGACGAAGCAACAACCACCGGGTCAACGCTCAACTCAGGCATAGAACCATGCGAACCTTTACCAAAAATGTGCACGCGAATCGAAGCTGCAGTAGTTAAGAACGCGCCCGAACGAATACCGACTGTTCCTGCAGGAATAGTGCCCAACACATGCTGACCAAGGTAAACGTCAGGCTTTGCAATCATGCTCATAATGCCATTTTTCACCAAGTCTTTTGCGCCTTGAGCTGTTTCTTCTCCAGGCTGAAAAACGCCAATATACGTTCCTTTCCAAGCATCTTTATGCTCATTAAAAGCCTTCAAGGCACCAAGTAGGCTGGAAATATGAAAATCGTGACCGCAAGCGTGTGAAACTCCAACCGTTTTGCCATTTTCGTCTTGCGCACTAACTGTTGAAGTGTAATCTTTTCCTGAATTTTCTTTAATTGGAAGCGCATCGATATCCGCTCTCATAGCAACAACAGGACCTTCGCCGTTTTTAATCTCTGCCACAACGCCTGTTTTTCCAACTCGCTTTGTTTCAATCCCAGCTTCGCTAAGAATATCAATAATTGTTTGAGCTGTATGATCTTCTTTCATTGACAGTTCAGGATGTTGATGAAAGTATTTGTATTGTTTTTCTCGTTCTGCTTGGGTTTCATCTAAATCGGATAATATTTTCTGAACTGCCGTAAGTTGCAGCATAAATTCCTGCTTTCTTTTGTTTTATTATAACTTTTTTGAGTTTTGAGACTATTTGATTTTAGTTTTATTCTTCTTTATTTCGTTTGTCGAGAATCTTATCTACAAGCGCACTTTTTGCGTCAATTTGATTGCTAAAACCAGGGCGAATATCTAATTTTAGTATTACTCCAGTACGGTATCCTTTACTAACTAAAGTCATCGTAGCATCTTTCACAACGCGCATAACGTCATCAAATTCGCCCTCAATATTCGTGAACATTGCGTTAGTTTCGTTCTTTAATCCAGAATCGCGAATTACTTGTACAGCATCCGCCACGTACTCGCTCAACTCGTCTCCGACTCCGCTTGGAGCAATGCACAACGCCGCGACCGTGTTAGTTCTGTGCTCGTTCGCGTGGTCGTTTGTATTCTCGTTATTATTTTCACTCATAGTAACAATCCCTTTAAAATCGTAATCTTATGCAAATCTAGCAAAACAAGACAACGCCAAATAATGCGTCAACAAACTTATAAATTTGCATTACTTTAACAATTTTACAAGCGTCACAGGGTTTTTCTATAATAGCAACGTTTTCACCCGAATTTTCTAGTTTTACGAAAAGGTGTATTGTGGCTGTTTCAAAGCTTGATGAAGTCGTCTCCTTGGCTAAGCGTCGAGGATTTGTGTTCCCAGCCGGCGAAATTTACGGTGGCACGCGTTCTGCGTGGGATTACGGCCCGCTCGGTGTTGCGTTAAAAGATAATATCAAGCGCGAATGGTGGCGCTACATGGTGACCACGCGTGGAGATGTTGTTGGTGTGGATACTTCCGTTATTCTGCCCTCACAGGTGTGGGTTGCTTCCGGTCACGTTTCCGTGTTTAACGATCCTTTGATTGAGTGCTTGAATTGCCATAAGCGTCATCGTGCAGATAAGTTGGAAGAGTCTTATGCTGAAAAGCATGGCGACAAGATGCCAGAAAATGGATTAAAAGACATTGCTTGCCCAGATTGTGGTACTCGCGGAAACTGGACTGAGCCACGTGACTTCAACATGATGCTTCGCACTCATTTAGGACCGGTTGAAGACGAAAATAGCTTGCATTATTTGCGTCCAGAAACAGCTCAGGGTATTTTCGTTGATTTTAAGAACGTCATGACTTCTGCTCGTCAAAAGCCGCCTTTTGGCATTGCGAATATTGGTAAGTCTTTCCGCAACGAAATTACGCCTGGAAACTTCATCTTCCGCACTCGCGAGTTTGAGCAGATGGAAATGGAGTTCTTTGTAGAGCCTGGAACAGACGAAGCTTGGCATCAGTATTGGATTGATACACGCGTAAATTGGTATGTTGATTTGGGTGTAAAGCCAGAGAATTTGCGCATGTATGAGCATCCTAAAGAGAAGCTAAGCCATTATTCCAAGCGCACTGTCGATATTGAATACAAATTTGGCTTCCAAGGTTCGGATTGGGGAGAGCTTGAGGGTATTGCAAACCGTACTGACTACGATTTGTCTGCTCATGCTAAGCATTCCGGCGAGGATTTGAGCTACTTCAACCAGGCTACTGGCGAAAAGTATGTGCCTTACGTTATTGAGCCTGCGGCTGGTCTTACGCGCTCGCTTATGGCATTTTTGGTTGATGCTTATGACGTTGACGAAGCTCCAAACACTAAGGGCGGAGTTGACAAGCGCACTGTTCTTCGACTTGATCCTCGTTTGGCTCCTGTTAAAGCTGCAGTTTTGCCTTTGAGTAAGAAGCCAGAATTACAAGCTGTTGCTCAAGATTTGGCTGCAGATTTGCGTCAGCATGATTGGGTTATCGATTACGACGAAGCTGGTGCTATTGGTCGCCGCTACCGTCGTGAGGACGAAATTGGTACTCCTTTGTGCGTAACAGTTGACTTCGATACTTTAGAAGATCATGCTGTTACAATTCGCGAGCGCGACACTATGCAACAAGAGCGTGTTTCCTTGGACAAGGTTGCAGATTACGTCGCTAGCCGAATTAACGAAAAACGTGTTAAGTATCCGCAAGGCCCTGTTGAAATCGTTGGTACTCGTGCGGCCGACGGTACTACGGATATTGCTAAAGAAGCTGGCGAAGACGAGTCTAAGCCTGTACAAATCGCTACTGCTGGCGGATTATACTAATACGCGTTTGAGTAGTGCTTAAGCATTAATAAGCAAAATTATTATTATAGTGAACGGAGTTAAAGCAATATGAATTTTTCTATAAAGCCAGTGGATTTAGGGAAAGTTCATATTGCAACTCCTGTTGTTTTATCTCCAATGGCGGGGATCACTAACTGGCCATTTCGCGTAATCTGCCGCGAATTTGGTCCGGACGGGCTTTACGTAGCAGAAATGATTACAGCTCGAGCTTTAGTTGCACGAAATCCAAAAGCGCTTAGACTTTGCCGTTTTGCTCCTAGCGAAAAAGTGCGCTCTTTGCAACTTTATGGTGTAAATCCTTCTATTGTTGAGCAAGCAGCTCAAATTGTTGTCGACGAAAACATGGCTGATCACGTTGACTTAAACTTCGGCTGCCCAGTTCCAAAAGTGACGCGACGCGGCGGTGGTTCTGCTCTTCCTTGGAAAACTGATTTGTTGCAAGAAATTTTGCATCGCGTTGTTTCTGTTTGCGAACCAGCAGGAATCCCTGTTACGGCTAAATTCCGCGTTGGAATTGACGAGAATCATGAAACTTTTATTCAAGCTGGTCATATTGCGCAAGAAGAAGGATGCGCTGCTGTAACTTTGCATGCTCGTACAACTGCAGAATATTATGGTGGTCATTCAGACTGGACGCGTATTGGCGAGCTTGTAGAAGCACTCGATATTCCAGTTTTTGGCAATGGTGATATTTGGGGTGCGGAAGATGCGCTCGCAATGTTTAAGGAAACTGGCTGCGCTGGCGTTGCTATCGGTCGAGGATGTCAAGGTCGCCCATGGTTGTTTGCTGATATTCGCAATGCTTGCGAAGGTAGCGATAATCGTGTGAATCCTACTTTGACAGAAGTTGGTTCCGTTATTTTGCGTCACTTGAAGCTTTTAGTTGAGTTTTATGATGGTGACGAGCGTATGGCTGTTCACGACTTGCGTAAGCATGTCGCTTGGTATTTAAAGGGCTTTCCTGTTGGTGGTGGCACTCGTAAAGCGTTTATGGAGTGCGAGTCAATTGAGGATGTTCAACGTAATCTCGATATGCTTGACGGTTCTCTTCGTTTGCCAGAAAAAGTGTTAGACACGCCGCGTGGGCGAGTTAGATTTGCTAAAAAAGTTCATTTGCCGTATGGGTGGTTAGATTCTCGTACAACTAGTCACGAAGAGCGAGAGGCGTTATTTGGTGATGATCCAATGGATGCAAGTTACTAGTGTTTTCTAGGGCTTTCGTCATTTTTTTGCACTGATTATTTCGATAATGTTCTATTAAAATCACCTTGTGCTCATATTTGCATATAGCACGGTGTATTATCAAAACAGTGACATTTTTTCAGTTTATTGTGAAAACGTCGTCAGTATCGAGCGTTTTGCGCTAAAATATTGTGTAAACGTGCGTGAGTGACAGGAGATAACGGTGAGCGAGATTGCCCAGACTGACAATTTCAACGACAAAACCATCATCAAGGTAGTCGGCGTCGGTGGTGCCGGCGGTAACGCCGTCAATCGGATGATCAGCGAGGGCCTACAGAATGTAGAGTTTGTGGCCATTAATACTGACGCTAAAGATTTACTGCGTTCTGATGCTGATGTAAAGATTTCATTATCTGATGCTTCGAGCCGAGGCTTGGGCGCTGGTGCTGACCCTGAAAAGGGTGCTAAGGCTGCGCAGGATCATCAATCAGACATTGAAGAGGCACTTAAGGGTGCTGACATGGTGTTTGTTACCTGCGGTGAAGGCGGTGGTACGGGTACTGGTGCAAGCCCGATTGTGGCTCGTGCAGCTCATCAGCAAGGTGCTTTGACTATTGCTGTTGTTACACGTCCATTCGGTTTTGAAGGACCGCAACGTGCTGCATCTGCAAAACTTGGTATCGAGAATCTTCGCAAAGAAGTTGACGCGTTGATTGTTATTCCAAATGATCGTCTTTTGGAGATTTCTGATCGTACTATTGGAATTATTGAAGCATTTAAGACGGCAGATACTGCATTGCTCGCAGGTGTGCAAGGCATTACTGATTTAATTACCATGAATTCTTACATTCATGTTGATTTCTCTGATGTTACAGCTGTTCTTCGCGGAGCAGGTACCGCATTGTTCGGTATTGGTGCTGCAAAGGGCGAGGATCGTGCAACTCAGGCAGCTGAAATCGCTATTAGCTCCCCATTGCTGGAAGAAAGCATTGAGGGTGCTCACGGTGCTTTGATTAATATCGCAGGTCCAAGTGATTTGAAGCTTCAGGAAGCTTCTGCTGCAACTGAACTTGTTCGTAAAGCTATTCATCCAGAAGCTCAAATTATTTGGGGTCTTTCTTTGGATGATTCTTACGGCGATGAGGTTCGAGTTACGGTTATTGCTGCTGGATTTGATGCCCATCCTAAGGCGGAGGAGTCCTCAGCTAAAGCTGGTCAGTTTGTTGATATGCAAGCAGATGTTAAGCCTGTAGCTCCTGCACAGTCTACGTCATCTTTCAAAGAGGAAGCTCAAGCTGCTCTACAAGTAGAACAACCTGCTTCTATGCCTTCTATGTTTGAGCCTGCAATGAATCAGCAATATTCTCCTTCTGCAGCTCCTGTACAGCAGACTGCTGAACCTGACGAATTAGATATTCCTGATTTTCTGCGTTAAGCGTAACGAGAGGAGGGTTGCTTCATGGCTGGCTTTATGAAGAACGTGATGTCATACGTTGGTATGGCAGATGTGCCTGAGGATGATGATTATGCTGAATCTGATGTTCAAGAAACGTCATTCGATAATGATCGCTCGGTAACTCCTGCTGTGTCGCAACATGGTAATGATTTGCGTGGCGGTTCTGCTCGTGCGAATGCTAGTCGTATGAGTCGTATTACTACAATTCATCCTAAGTCTTACGATGATGCGCAAATGGTAGGTCGTGCTTTGCGTGACGGTGTTCCAGTGGTTTTAAACCTTACTGGTGTAACTGAATCAGTTGCGTATCGTATTGTTGATTTTTCTGCTGGAGTTGTGTTTGGTGTTCGTGGCTCTATTGAGCGTGTAACTCCTAGGGTGTTTTTGCTAAGCCCAGCACAAGTGAATATCAAAGTAGAGGATGCTCCGAACGACAATACCGCGCGTGACTTGTTCTCCTAAAAATTGTATTTGCTAAAGAATTAATTGAGCAGCGTTTGTTTAACAACTTTCGCTGCTTTTTTATACTTTTTGGTAGCATAAAAGCGATGTGTGCGAGCATGACTAAAATCATGCGAATTTAAACTAAAGGCATGTAACCCAAATAACGAAAGTAATCTCATGAGCACTGAAAATGAAAACGAAAACACTATGCAAGCCAAGCAACGCACTGTATTGTCGTTTGTGCGTCGTTCTGGGCGCTTAGATGCGCGTTTACAGCACGCTCAGGAGCGTTATGCAAGTCAGTACCTGCTAGACGTTACTGAAGCACCTGGCTCATTTAGATTGCGCGAAAATTTGAACATTACGCATGATTGGATTAGCGATAAGTGGGGGAATGATAATCCGCTTATTGTTGAAATTGGTTCCGGACAAGGCGAAAACATTGTTGCCGCAGCTGAACGTTTGCCGGAAACTAACTTTTTAGCGCTTGAAGTTTATGATCCAGGCGTTGCTCACACAATGCTTCTTGCTGGAAAGCAAGGTTTGACTAATCTTCGTATTGCACAAATTAACGCTCCTGATTTCTTCGCTGCGTGCGACTGCGGAGTTTTAGAAGAAGTTTGGACTTTCTTCCCGGATCCATGGCCTAAAATGCGCCACCATAAGCGTCGTATTGTGCAGCCAGAGCTTGCCTCTACAATACACCAGGCGTTGCGTAGAGGGGGTGCGTGGCGCATTGCTACAGATATTGAGGATTACGCTTTGCATGTGCATGAGATTATGGATTCTCGCGAAGATTTTGCAAATATTGGCGAATTAAGCGCAAGTCTTCCAATTGAGCATGTAGGGAAA
Source organism: uncultured Gardnerella sp. (assembly GCA_947289115.1). Lineage (GTDB taxonomy): Bacteria > Actinomycetota > Actinomycetes > Actinomycetales > Bifidobacteriaceae > Bifidobacterium. Next base: position 59,358 of record CAMYPG010000001.1, on the reverse strand, counting down.
GGTACAGCTGATACTGCAGCAGCTCTTCCGCACGCAGATTTTAGCGAGTCTGAGCGCTTTGCTGGTCGAGTTCTTACGAATTTTGAGCGCAAAGGCTTGGAGGCTGGTCGCACGATTCACGACTTCACCTACATAGCACAATAATGCTCTGCCGCCGCTGTTCTCGTAGCTTTGCAGTTGTACTTAGTTTCAACACGCCGTGAGTTGCGTACTGCTTTTTTGAGTGTTAATATCATATGGTTTGGTTCGAAGCCCCCTTCGTCTAACGGTTAGGACACCAGACTTTCAATCTGACAACAAGAGTTCGACTCTCTTAGGGGGTACAAATTACAACGCCGCTGGGTTTTCAGCGGCGTTTTTCGTTTTTTGTATTTCTGATGTTCGTATTTCTATTTTTGCTGCTTACCCTATTTTTCGTATTTTGCGCAGCAATTAGTTTTTCATATATTTTTTCTATAAATCGATATAAGATCTGACAATGTATTAAATATCACAAAAGGTATGTTGTGCTTTTTAGAGGTGATACACTTTCTCATTGGTACTTCTGCCCGGGCTGCGTAGGTCAGGAAGTATTCAATTCAGTAATTTACAATGCGCAGCAGCTTAAAAAGGATTTCCTATGAGCGATATTTTCAATACAAATAATAATGGGTTAGAATCATCTAATTGTGTAACGGATCAAGTGGATAGTAATGCTGCTTCTAGTATTAATAGGGTTATAAGCATGCGTTGGCGTGTTGCAGATATCGCATTAGGTGCTGCTCTTGCTGCTGTTTTTGGCGTTATCTTGTATGGCTATGGCTTGGTGTTTATTCCTTTGATTCGTACTTTGAATGCAGCTGTTCTTCCTGGTTTTGCAAGCATCACGCATGGTGTTTGGTATTTGTCTGGAACTCTTGCAGTTTTGCTTATTCGTAAGCCAGGTTCTGCAGTGTATGTAAATGTTGTTGCAGCATTTGTACAGGTGCTTCTTGGAACTCCGTTTAATATGCGAGATACGCTTATTTCCGCACTTTTGCAGGGTGTGTTTGCGGAGATTCCGTTCTTAATTTTCCGTTTGCGAAAGTTTAATTTGACTTTGAGTGCTCTTTCTGGTTTGCTTGTGGCTTTTGAGTATGGTGTGTTCTTAAGCTTCACTAAGTATCAGGCTAAAGCTCCTACTTATATTACGATTCATATGATTACAGAGCTTATTAGTGGATTGTTGCTTTCTGGAGTGCTTGTGTGGTTTGTGTATTTGGCTTTGCGCAAAACTGGTGCTCTTGATAACTTCGCATCTGGACGTTCTGACCGAGCTTGAAATCATCGGGATTTCAAGCTCCTTCAGAGCGTCGAGCTTGCTCAGGTTGAAAGAACGGTATGCTTTCAACGCAAGCGAGGTCTGCCTTCGTCGTTATTGACGGAGGTAGATTTTGGTTGGTGTGGTTTTGTGTTGGGTTTTGTTTTTGTTTGTTTGGGTTTTGACCGAGCTTGAAACCATCGGGATTTCAAGCTCAGTAATCCTAAGCAAGGTCAAAAATTCGACTCACTGAGTTGGCGACGTTTATGGGTATGTGCTAATCTAGTCGTTGCTGACTTTGTTAGCGTGGGGCTTTAGCTCAGTCGGTTAGAGCAGCGGACTCATAATCCGTCGGTCCAGGGTTCAAGCCCCTGAGGCCCCACAAGATATTAATAATGCCACTTCATTATGATTTATGAAGTGGCATTTTTGCATCTTATAATTTAAATTTTATTTTTTGTTTTATTTGTTATTTTCTGCCATTGACAAATAATCTGGTATTTGTTTTGGATACTTAGGCCATGCTCCTTCTTGAGTGCACACAAATGCTGCAGTATTAACAGCTGCGCGATGCGCCTCTTGCAAGCTTTCTCCCTTAAGAATATGCGCTGCAAATGTTCCTGAGAACGAGTCTCCAGCACCAACTGTGTCAAGAACTTCAACGTGTGGAGTTGGGATAGTTGAGCTTTCTCCAGTGCTAGTAGTAATCGTACTAAAAGTAGAGCCGCCTGTAAGAATCACATAATCTAGTCCGTAACGAGCTTGGAACCACTTGCAAGCTTCCTCGTCTGAAGTGTCGCGAATATTGAACATATCGCGTAATAAGAATAGTTCCGAATCGTTAAGCTTAAATACTGTTGCTTCTTGAAGTAATGTGTCGATAAGATCCTTAGAGTAGTGATCGCTTCTAATGTTAATATCGAAGAACTTCATTGCTCCAGGCTTAGTATGCTTTAACAATTGCAAAATTGTGTCGTGAGTTTCTTGAGAACGTAAGCTTAGAGTGCCAAAGCATACTGCATCTGCTCGTTCTACTAAATCAATGAGTTCTCGAGTGTAAAGAATATGATCCCATGCTATATTTCGCAGAATAGTGTACTCTGGTATTCCATTTTTTAGTGTTACTTCTACAGTGCTTGTTGGCCAAGCGTTGCGTTGAATAATTGAAGCGATGCCAGCTTTGTTCACTTTGTCAATCAGCTCATCGCCGAGTTGGTCTTGACCAACAGCGCTAATCATGCAACTTTGCGCTCCGTGACACTGTGCATGATATGCAAAATTTGCTGGTGCTCCTCCAACACGTTTTCCATGTGGGAGCAAATCCCATAAAAGTTCGCCGAGTGAAAGAACAATTGGCTTAGTCATAATATTCCTTTCGCACGCGTCAGTGCAGCAAGTTTGTAGAGCTATACTTTTTACTAAATATCTTCTCGCTTCTTCAAAAGCATTTTGATGCAAATTTTGCTTGTAAAAATGCTACATAAACAATTATGGTGCGCCCTTTCGATAAGTAATATGCGCAATGCGTGTTACGTTTCTATAGAGCGCACCATAAGTGCTATATTGCGTACGTTTAACTTAGCTTATGCTGGCGTACTATATTATTATTATTCTTTTTTATTATATTTTTCTATTATTTTGATTTATTGCTTAATGCTGAAAAATATCACTTTTGTGAGCTTGTTCAGCCATCCATGCTTCTACATCATCGATTTGCTTTGGAATGTCAATAGAAAGCCACTCTGGACCGCTTTCAGTCATTAGCACATCATCTTCAATACGAATTCCAATTCCGCGCATTTCTTCAGGAAGCATCAAATCGTTAGCTGCAAAGTATAATCCTGGCTCAATAGTGAATATCATTCCTGGAGTAATTTTTGCGCCCTGATAAAACTCGTAGCGTGCTTGTGCGCAATCGTGCACATCCAAACCAAGATGATGAGCAACGCCGCAAGCGTGCCAACGACGATGCTGTTGACCTTCTGGCGAAAGTGATTCTTCAACGCTAACTTTCAAAATTCCCCATTCGTGCAAGTGTTCGGCTAGAACGCGCATGCAAGCATGGTGAATATCGGAGTAGGTTGCACCTGGTTTAGCAGCCTCAAAACCGGCTTGCTGAGCGTCAAGAACGCACTGGTAAAGCTTCTTTTGTAAGTCAGTGAATTTGCCGTTCGTTGGGAAAGTTCGTGTAATGTCAGCAGTGTAGAGGCTGTTAACTTCAACGCCGGCATCAATAAGTAGCAATTCTCCGCTGGAAACAACGCCAGTGTTGCGCATCCAGTGCAAAATTGGCGCGTGCTTGCCTGAAGCAACAATAGTGTCGTAGCCTACTTCGTTGCCTTCTTCGCGAGCAACAGAATTAAAAGCACCCTCAATCATGCGCTCGGAATGCTCATGACCCAAAGCATTAGGCAAACGCGTAAGCATGCGGTCAAAACCAAGTTTTGTGGCGGCAATAGCTTTGCGCATTTCGCGAATTTCGTAGTCGTCCTTAAGCATTCGTGCTTCTGCAGCGAATTCGTGCAATTTATCGTCTGCGCAAGTGTTTGCATCTTCATCAGTAAATCCACTTGCTTCTCGCATTGTTTCAACTTTTGCAGTAAGCTCAGGATCGGTTTCTCGAACAATTCGCACGCGAATGCCTTCGCCATTAGCGTCGTCGCTTACGTTCTTTGCAATAGCGTCGTCAAGTTCTGCAATATCGCGCGTTTCAATGCCGGTCATTGCTTTAAGTTCTTTTAAGCCTGCGCGAGGACCAACCCAATATTCTCCGTAGTGAGGATCCTTGTAAAATGCTGAAGTGCTGTTATCTGCGCGTGGAGCTACAAAAAGTTCTGGCGTATGATTTTTACCGGCTTTTGCTTCTTCGCTATCTTTTTCAACCGGTTCCATAACAAGCACAGCACCAGCCTCATAGTCTTGACCTAAGCCAGTGTAGTAAGCAAATGTAGTGTCTGGACGGAAAGCATAATCGCAGTCGTTATTACGCACCTTTGGTTGTCCTGCAGGGATAACTAAACGTTCGCCTGGGAAACGCTTTGAAAGAGCCTCTAAACGAGCTGGAATGTACTTGCTAGATTCAAGAGCCTTAACTTCTGGCTCCTGGTTATCCCAGTTATTCGTCATAAAATCTTTAAAAGAATCACTGTTTGGACGAAGTGAACGGTTATTTACGCGATCTTCTGCCTTTTGTGTGCCGTCAGCTTTTAGCTCTTCGCCGTGCTCAGTTGGCGTATATTCTGCCATTATGAGACTCCTTAATTTTTGCTTGTTAATTTTTGCTTGCGCAAATTATACAAATAGTAAATAAACAGTCAATAAACTAACATAGTCTTATTTAGTGTTTTATGCGAGTTTTTTAGTGCAAAATAGCAAGATTTTATACGCAATTTACAAAGTGCGTTTAAAACGCTTTTGCTATGTGAATATTGTCACAACATATTTATATGCGTGTGTTGTTGGTATCAACTAATCTAGATAGTTGGAAAATGAGTAAGCGAGCGTAAAAATTAGGGGGAGTAGTTATGTCTATTGAAAATCCAAATCGCAATAATGAGCGAATTGTTGATATCGAACGCAATATTATGAGTCGAGCTCCAGAACACAATAAAACTAATCTCGACTTGGATCGCATGCGTCTTATTCTCGATATTTTAGGTCATCCAGAGCAGTCTATGCGTGTTATTCACATAACTGGTACGAACGGCAAAGGTTCTACTGCTCGAATGGCTGAGTCGATTTGTCGAGCATATGGTTTGCGAACCGGATTATATACTTCTCCACATTTGGAGCGCGTAAACGAGCGCATTATGATTGACGGACAGGAAATTAGTGACGATCAGTTCGTTGATGTGTGGGATCAAATGAAAGACATTATCGACATGGTTGACGCTCGCATGGAAGCTGACGGTAAGCCAAAAATGAGCTTTTTTGAAGTGCTTACAGCCATGGCAATTTGGGCTTTTGCGGACGCTCCTGTTGATGTTGCTGTTATGGAAGTTGGCATGGGTGGCGAATGGGATGCCACTAATGTTATGAATGCCGATGCTGCAATTATTGGGCCGGTTGATATGGATCACATGCAATGGCTTGGGAACACTGTTGAAGAGATTGCGCGTACGAAGGCTGGTATTATTAAGCCAAATTGCACTGTTATTTTGGGTCCTCAGCCGCATGAAACTAAGGTTTTGCCAATTATTAAGGAAGTTGCGGAGCGCAATCATGCTACATTATTGCGCGATTCTTCTTATGGCGATGGCGAACTTGAAGTTGTGTCTCGTACTCCTGCAGTTGGTGGACAGGTTGTTACTTTGCGTACGCCTCTTGGCACTTATGAGGATGTTCCGGTTGACAAGTTTGGCAAGCATCAGGCTCATAATGCTTTGGCAGCTCTTGCTGCTGCGGAGGTTGTGCTGCCTGTAAGTGGTGCTTTGGATGGCGATTTAGTTGCAGAGGCTTTAAGTCAGGTTAAGGTTCCTGGGCGTATTGAGCAGGTTCGTACTTCACCGACAATCATTATTGACGGTGGACATAACGTGAATGCTGCCGAGTCTCTTCGTGAAACTATTGAAGAAAACTATCATTTTGAGCAGCTTATTGGCGTTGTGGCAATGATGGCAGATAAGCAAGTTGAAGAATACTTGGGTGTTCTTGAACCTATTTTGACGAAGATTATTGTTACGCGTAATTCTTGGCGTGACCGTGTAATGGATCCAGAAGAGCTCGAAAAGATTGCTGTAGGCGTATTTGGCGAGGATCGCGTAATTCGTGTTGACGAGTTGCCGGATGCTATTCAAACTGCTGTTGATTTAGTTGATGAAGACGATGAGCTTGGTGTGGGCTATGGTCACGGAGTGCTTATTTGCGGTAGTTTCGTCACTGCAGGAGATGCGCGTACAATGCTTGTTGAGCACGTGAATCCGGATCTAAAAAAGCCAAAGGATCAGCGCGTAGCAATACACCCGAATATTGACGAGTCTTGAAAATTAAGCTATTTTTGCTACTTAATTCGCAAAGATTTAGCTTTTTCTACAGTATTTTTTACAAGTACTGCTTGAGCGTCAACTAACGGTATTTGCGGAAGAGGAAAAGCTTCATTAAGTACGCTTAATTCTGTGCAACCCAAAATAAGTGCGTCGCAACGGCATGCTCCTGCAGGGTCTAGCATATCGCTTAAAACAGATTCGTAACGGTGAAAATCAAGGTCTCCTGTACCTTTTACGTCATCGTAAATAAGCGAAGTAATACGTTTCTGCAAGTCGTCGTCTGGAGCTACAAACGTGTATCCTGCTTCTTCTATAGCGCGCTGATACACTCCAGCTTTACGCGATCCTGCAGTACCTAAGAATCCAATACGGTTACATTTAGACTTTGGGTAACGTTTAGAAACTTCAGCTACAGCACCACGCGGCATATGTATAATTGGCACGTCGGTGAGTGCTTGGAACTTATCGTAAAAGTAATGCGCAGTATTGCACGTGAGCACAATAAATGAAGCACCTATCGCAGTTGCTTTAGCTATGTCGTCTGCAAGAGTAGGGAATGGGCTTTCGGATGATTCGCCAACAATATATGCTGTTCTATCTGGCACAGAAGCATCATTGAATACCACATAATCTAAAAACTCTTGATCGTTATGTGCATGCGTTTCTTTATTAAGTAAACGAATATAGCTTTCTGTTGCAAGTGTGCCCATGCCGCCAAGTACAGCAAAAAACGGACGTTTCATTGTCTCATATTCCCTTCAAAGTTACGCAATAATTTTCACGCTTTATTGCGGAAAAATTCTGCGTAACGCCTTGTGTAAATTGAAAACATATGACGAATCATCAACCAGCGTAGCAGATTCATATCTTTTTTATATTCTAGCGTAGTGCCCCAATCGCCGCGACGAATCATATTAAGACCGCGCTTCTTTTCATCGCCTTCTGCTACATAATTGCAAAATATCGATCGCGGAATCTCCATCCACAACTTTTCTCCACGACCGAACACAGTATTTCCGTCAAAAGGCTTATGGTCAATTAAATCTTCAACAAAATATTTAGCAATATTAAATCCGTTTAAAGTGACGAAATAGCTTGAACGTCCTTGACGTAAATTGATTTCAAAAAGCTTATACTTTCCGTCTCTCTCATCGTATTTCATATCAAAATTAGCTACGCCAACGTAATGTATATCTTCCAAAAATGCTTTAATATTTTGGAAAACTTCTTCATTGTAGTCTGGAATAATAGCTGCATAATTGCCAATCGCTTCTGGAGTTGGATCCTCCAGCAGAGGGTGTCCTAGAAACATCATGCGCACATGATGATTGCTATCAACGTAGGCATTTAGCACACGCATGCGGCTGTCGTCTCCAGGAATAAAGTCTTGCAAAATCATTTCGTCATCGTAGCCAGCTTTGTACGAGCGTTGAATAAGAGTATCAAGTTCTTGCGGAGTATTGATAATAAAAGCTTTTTTACGTCCCTCAAAATCAATATCAAGCCATTTAGTGCTATTCGCTGGTTTCATAGCAATAGGGAACCTGAATGGCAAATCTTCATAAGCGTGCGCTGCTACTTCTTGAGCATTTACAACTTTAGTTTTTGGATGAGGAAGATTGTATTTTTCACAAGTTTTATAGAATGAGCTTTTAAGGCTAAGCTGGCGATTGAGCGAATTTGGCAATGTGTGGAAAGCAAAATATTCGTGCAATTCATCACCGCATTGGCTTAAAAGGTTCGCGTATACGTCGCCGCAAGGAATAAGCAGAAGTTTGGTATTAGGATGTTCCTCATGCCATGATTTAGCAAAATCAAGCATTGTATTGCGGAATGTAGGAAGTTCTCCAAAGCCTGGAACAATTCTCACATCGACAATTTTGCTAAATTTCGTAGGTGAAAGTTGGAAGTGCGCAAAAGCAATTGAAGTAATGCCATATTCTTCATGGAATGCTCGAGCCATGCCATATGCGTTTATATCGCTACCGAGTAACACAGGTTGAAATCGTTGATTCTTCATTTGTATCTTCTTCATTTGTTTTAATTTGTTATTTAACTTGTTTGTTATTTAGTTTGTTAGTTAGCTTGTTATTTAGTTTATGTAGTAATTGCGTTTATTTTATTCGTATATTTTCATACTTTCGTATAAGCATATTACAGGCCAAAAAGACGCTTTATTACGAATGAATCACCCTCATACGGCACATGCTTTCGTTTGTTTTTAATCCAACGTTCATCGCCCTTGCCAATAGCAAGAAGAATGTTTAATCTTCCATTTTTTTGTTCGCTGTTTGCAGCATCGTTGTAAGCATATTCTATTGCTTCAGCTCTGTCGATAATAATGCGTGAAGAAACATTCGTGTTCGTAACATAACTTTGCATATCCTCGCAAATATGCATTACGTCTTCAGTATCAGTATCTTCAGTAGTGAAAATAAACTGTTCTATGCGGTTTTGCGCTGCTTCAACAATCTCTTTACGGCGATCGACAGCTTTATCTCCTGTGGAACCAGTTATTAGCGTAATTCGAGGATTAAATTTGCCGTAGCGTTCTTCTACAAAGTCAAGAACTGATTTTGTAGAAATGTAGTTATGCGCATAGTCGACAACTGCAATCATGTTTGAGTGCGTGTCTTTGAAAACTTCCATGCGTCCAGAAATTTTCACGTTCTCAATAGCGTGTAGTGCGTGTAAATCAGTATCCTGATTAATTCCCAATTCTCCTGCAATAGCGATTGCAGCTAAAGCATTTTCGTAGTTAAAATCTCCTGCAATAGACAATGCGAATTCGTCAATAGGGCAGTAGTGCACGTCTTCTTCGTAGTCGTTATCTTCATAGTCGTCGTCTTCGCTTGAGTCTCGCATAGCGATGCAATGTGATTCACTATTTTCTACTGGCATTGCAATGTAGTCAGGAGTAAGTAATTCCGTGTAATCGTCATCGTTAGCAGGCGCGCAATAATTTATGCAATCGTCGTCAAGATCATCGAAATTGTTATTTTCGCAAGCAGCGCCTTCTATTTCATCTTTTTTAATGCGAGCAAAAGTTGTTACGAGCACATTGTTGCGTTCTGCATCTTGTAAAAGAAGATCTGCGTGATCTGTATCAGAATTTAGCACTAAACGCTTAGTATTTGCAATAATTTGTCGTTTGCAATACAAGTAATCTTCAAAAGTTGGGTGCTCAATAGGGCTAATGTGGTCTGGGCTAATGTTTAAGAATGCTGCAACATCGAATTTAAGACCGTATACGCGATTCACCTTATAAGCTTGTGAAGAAACTTCCATAACAAGATACTTCATGCCGTTATCTACAGCTTCGCGCATCATTTTGAAAGCATCAAAACTTTCAGGAGTAGTTAAATTAGATTCAACGTAATTTTTTCCGTCTACGCAATTATCTACTGAAGAAAACAGTGCTGCTTTACCGTGCGAATGGGAGTTTAGAATAGCGTGAGTAAAGTAGGCTGTAGTTGTTTTGCCTTTAGTTCCAGTAATTCCAATAATAGTGAGTTTTTCTTGTGGATTTCCAAAGAATGCTGCTGCAAGCACGCTCATTGCTTTTTTAGCATCCGTAACAATTAAACCAACAGCTTTTGTGTATTGTGCGTAGCTTTGTTCAGCAACATATGCAGCAAGTCCTTTGTTGTCTGCATCTAAAAGATATTCCGACTTAAAATTGCCTTTAATAAACAGAAGTGTTCCAAGTGTAATATCGCGAGTATCGTAAGTTGCGTTAGTGAAGCACTCGTCTGCATCAATATTTGGGAAATAATACGGATTTAAAGACCATATTTCATTGCGAGAATGAGTAGAGTCTACAGTTTTTTCTTTAGTATTAGCACTATTAGTATCTTCTGCTTTACAATATTGAATCATTTCGCGTAACAAACCATAGTGTTGCAAAATTTCACTTGCGTTTGCTAGTGACAACGTGTTATGCATGATCATAATTTACTTCTTTTCGCCAAATGTTTTATAGCCATGTTCCAGTAATAGGCTCACGTCCGTGAGATTGCAGCCATTGATTGAAGCTATCTCGCCAATTAATATAAGCTTCGCGCTGCCAATCCATCATAGTATTCAGCCTCATGCAACTTACTGACTCATATAGTTTGCTCATTGGAGCAATCAAATCAAGAGCTGCAACTGTGTCTGCTGTAGCATCGTGGAAATCTCCGATTGGTTCAACCCCGTAAAACTGAGATGTAATAGTGAGAGTACGCTTGCCGGATCTTCTAGAAACAGCCCTATCGATAACAAGAGGGTCAACAGTAAGAATGTCATTAGCGTTTAGTGCATGTATTGAACAAGTTGCGCGTTCTTCTAGCGCAGTAAGATGCCAATGCTTCAAGTCGTGACGTAACATTGCAATATCAAATGGAGCGTTATAAGCAAGTAGTGGAATATTCTTAGCTTGAGCCATGCTTACTGCACGTGCAAGGAATTCAAGTTCTTCTTCAGGCTCTCCGCCGTGTTCTTTGAGGTATTCATCTGTGAAACCATTTACTTCGCTTGCTTTAGGATTCATAGGCTGATGAGGGTTAATTAACCAAGTTGATACCACATCTCCAGTGTGAGCTAGTTCAGGATTGCGTAATACTAGAGTTGCAGAAACAATGGCATCTTTACCAATATTTGCACCTGTAGTTTCAGTGTCGAAACCAAGTAACCATGATTCAGCAAGTAATGTATTCTCATCTTGCTTAGGTGCTAAATCTAAAGCATTTAACAATTCTTGAATATGAGTTGGCATAGTCACAATACTACCGCAATGTCACGCAATGTCACACTATGCCGCGCTGCGTTATTGTGCTGCGATGTGTTATCATCTTGCGCTGCGTTGCACTATGTAGCACGATAAATCAGTAGCTATATGTGCAAAATGAAAGTATTATTGACTATATGAGTGAGCAAATCGAGAAGACAAATGTTATGTGCTCTAAAAGCGTAAGAGCTAAAAAACAAAGTGCAAAAAATTGTAATGCTCGCTTATTTAGTGATCGTTTAGTAAATACTAAGCAAAGTTCTGCAATGGAAAGTCGACGCAAAAGATTTGAACAACTTGTATCTACTTGCGTTGATCCTTTATACACCCAAGCTATGCGTCTTACGCAAAATGCGCAGGATGCGCAAGATTTAGTGCAAGATACTTTTGAGCGCGCTCTTAAATCTTTTGAAACTTTTCAGCCTGGCACAAATTTTGCTGCCTGGATTAACAGGATTGAACGAAATTTGTATTTTAATCAGTACACGAAAGCGAAACGAAGCCCTAAACGTGCTAATGATGAAACTGGTGACTACAATGATTGGGATATTTATGAGGCTTCTAATCATTGCGCAAAAGGAATGCTTTCTGCTGAACAAGAATATTTAGAAGGGTTTGCTCCACAAGAGATTATTGCTGCGCTTAGTAAGTTGCCGCCTGAGCGTAGAAAAGTTTTTATTGAAGTCGCTATTCGAGGTAAATCTTATAAACAAATTGCCCAAGAAGAAGGCGTAAAAATAGGAACTGTTATGAGCAGACTTAACCGCGCTCGCATGCAACTCAAACGTGAGCTTTCTGATTATTCTAGTGAATAAAAGTATGTTAAAACGAAAAAGCCCACGATTGACGTGGGCTTTACAGTATGTATAAGCGAATTTATAGTTTAAGCATTTGGTCTTTTACCATGATTCGCTGCTTTTTTACGACGCGCCTTGCGCTTGCGGCCACGCATACCCATAATGCACTCCTTAACGATTAATGAACAACCTTAGGGATTATCGCACGTTGCCAAGACGTTATATTTGCCAACGTACTAATCCCGTGCGAGTAATCACTTGTTGGTAGCAATATTTGCAGTAATAAAGCTTATGTTGCTTATGCTGCTATATCAGCTACAGTTGCGTTTAATAATGTTACGATATCTTGAGGATTAAGAACTACGTCCAATCCTCGTTTTCCTCCAGAAACAAGAATCTCATCAAATTGCATTACGCTACTATCTAGTACTGTTTCATGGTGCGTTTTTTGTCCGAATGGTGAAATTCCGCCAACTACGTAGCCGCTTTCTCGTTGCGCAACTTCTGGGCTTGTCATACTTGCTTTCTTTGCGTGTACGGCTCCTGCAATTGCTTTCATATTGAGACGTCCGTTTACTGGAACAATTCCAACCACTCGCTTTTCACCAGTGTCAACCATAAGAGTTTTGCAAACTTGAGCTGCGCTTACGCCTAGCTTCTCAGCAGCCTCAATTCCGTAGCCGTCGTCCATGTGATCAGCGTCATGCTCGTATTGCGCTATGCGGAAGGTGATGCCTGCGTTTTCGAGTTGCGCAATAGCAGGAGTTGCTTTTCCGGTTTCTGCATGTTTTTTACTCATTTTGTTACCGTGCCTTATACTCAGCCATCAAATTCTGTTACATGATATGCTATACCGACTGTTGACTTAACATATAAACCCCTTGTGTAGCTTAGAAAGCAGCACAAGGGGTTTTTGATATATTAAATATTCGTACAACCAGCTATTGCTGATTGATGCTTAGCGAAATTACTCGGAGATTTCAGCGAAGTAAAGAAGGGTGCGAATCATGTTGGAGGTGAAGCCGTACTCGTTGTCGTAGAAGGTGACGGTACGAGCCAAAGTTACACCGTCAACAGTGTTCACATCGGTCTGAGTTGGATCGAAAACGCCACCGTGGGTGTCGCCGATGATGTCAGAAGACACGATACTGTCTGCATTGTAACCGAAGTACTCGCAGTTTTCGAAAGCCTTCTTGAAAGCGTCGTTAATTTCTTCAGTGGTTGCTGGCTTCTCAAGAACAGTAGTTAACTCGGTAACAGAGCCGTCTGGAACTTGAATGCGCTGTGCGTGACCCTGGAGCTTGCCGTTAACTTCTGGCACAACCTTGCCGATTGCCTTAGCAGCGCCGGTGGAGTGCTCAATGGTGTTGCAAGCTGCGGAACGGTTGTTGCGTGGCTTGGAGCCGCGTGGGCCGTCGAGAATCATCTGAGTGCCGGTGTAGGCGTGAATTGTGGTCATGAAGCCGGACTTGATTCCCCAGTTATCTTGAAGCAACTTCACCATTGCGGCCATGGAGTTGGTGGTGCAAGAACCAGCGGAAACAATGTTGTCAGAAGCCTTCAAGATTTCGTGGTTAACACCGAACACAACTGTTGGAGTGGTTTCGTCCTTAGCAGGAGCAGAAATAAGAACCTTCTTAGCGCCTGCATTCAAGTGAGCCTGGGACTTTTCTGCAGAAGTGTAGAAACCGGTGCATTCGAGAACGAATTCAACGCCATCGTTCTTAACCCATGGAATGTTATTTGCGTCTTTTTCGGCGTAAACCTTATAAGTCTTGCCATCTACAACGATTGCGTCTTCGGTGGAGGTTACCTCAACTGGGGTGCCGTCATCGTGGCGGAATGTGCCGTGGGTGCTGTCATACTTGAGCAAGTAGGCGAGCATCGAAGGGGTGGTCAGATCGTTGATGGCTGCGACTTCGATGTCACCTGCTTGACCGCCGCGAGCTTGAAGCTCAAAAATACGACGGAATGCGAGACGACCGATGCGACCGAAACCATTAATACCAATCTTGACTGTCATGTGGTTCTCCCTTGAGTGAGACCTCGTGCGCAACGTTTTAAGCCGCGCTATTTTCGCGATGAAAACTCACGCATTTAGGTCATCGTTATTTGAATTAACGGTGTTCATTTTAGTGTGCGGTATGTACGAAGAGTTGTAATATAGCTCACTTTTATTGCAATCATGCACTGTGAGAACAGTGAGCGTTAACATGCTGTGTTTTATGAGTGTTTTTGTGAATTTTTTGATAGTTTCTAGTTGCGTTTTGCATAACATTTTACGAATCAATATTGTTCAATTGAACAACGCATGTAATTTTAAAAAGAAAAAGGCTGACGAGTTTTCAAGTAAAAGATCCTCGTCAGCCATTTGTGCAAACTAAAGTTTGCGCTATTCGTTATACGTCATTGCTTCAGCAGCTGCAGTAGTCGAATATGTTGGAGTAGTCTCGCTTTCAAGAGGAACTGCTAATGCTTCCGATATAGAAGCATCAACTTCGCCTAAATCTCCAATTGGTCTTTTAAACCAGCTCACCTGTGGCAATGGAGCGTTAATAGGGAAGGTTACAATAAGTGTTCCTTCATGAACGTCAATATGAGCCGGCGTATCATTTAATAATTCGTTACTTAAACCTTGTACTGCATCTCCATGCATGGTTGCGTGTTTAAGCTGATACTTTAATCCAACTTCATTTACATCATTAGAAACTGGAGTATGAGAAAAAACGGAAACTATGCGCAAATCATTTCCAGATGATGCTGGAAAATCAAGAGATCCATCATGTATTGCTGTAACAATTTGACCGTCGCCGTACAAGAATCCAATTCCACCGCGACGCGCTAAACGAACCATAAGTTGAATATTAGAAATAGTATGGTCAACTCGACCACCTAATCCTCCGAAAATATGAAATTCTCGAGAGCCTTTAGCCCAACCGACTTTCAACGCAGAAAGTAAGTCCGGATCATCTTTTTCTGCAGGCAATCTAGTAATAACTGCATCAGTAGGGAGCTTTAATCTAACAGAGTCAAAATCGCCGATGAGCGCATCCACATGCAAACCTAATTTACATGCATGATCCCAGCCTCCATCAGCTGCAATTGTTAAAGCGCGATCTGGCACATGCTCACGCGTGTGATCGTAATAATCTCCTGCTGCTAATACTACGCAGCGTTGCAAAGGTTCCATAGCAACATAATAACGCTGCATTTGTACTGATGACATACATTTATAACAAGAGTTTATAAGCGTAGTGTCAACCAACATTTGACTATGTTTTATGCCATTTTTTGGATTTGGTTTTAGCGTATTTTATTGCTTTTATTCCGGCAAATACAGGAATTTTTAGACTAATACTCGCTTAACATAAAGTGCTTGGTGTAATATTGCATGGCAAGTTAGATTTTCCAAGTTATTATGGATTTTCGTTAATTATTTGCTAGTAGACTAACGTAATGCTGTGTTGTATATTCTACGAGGAGAAATAAATGTGCGGAATTGCAGGGTTCATTAATGACACCCCAATTAACGTCAAAAGCCAAATTGTAAAAGATATGACAGATGTGATTGTGCATCGTGGTCCTGACGAGTATGGAACTATGATTGACGAACACGCAGCACTTGGTTTTCGTCGACTTAGCATTATAGATCTTCACGGTGGATCCCAACCTATGTACAACGAGGATGGGAATCTTGCAGTTACTTTTAATGGCGAGATTTATAACTACAAGCCACTTCGCGAAGAACTTATTAAAGCTGGTCACACTTTCCACACTGATTGCGATACAGAAGTATTAGTGCACGGATACGAAGAGTGGGGTAAAGGCTTACTTAATCGTTTACGCGGAATGTTTGCATTTGTTATTTGGAACAAGAGTACTCAAGAATTGTTTGGCGCTCGCGACCATTTCGGTATTAAGCCTTTTTATTATGCGCAAATGAACGGTACTTTTATGTACGGATCCGAAATTAAATCTTTACTGCGCCATCCAGATTTTAAGAAGGAACTTAACGAAAATGCGCTTAAGCCGTTTATGACATTCCAATATCCTGCAATTAACGAAACTTTCTTCAAAGGCGTTTTTAAGCTGCGTGAAGGTAATTGCTTTACGTATAAGAATGGCGAAATGAAGATTGAGCAATATTACGATCCTAATTTCAAAGAAACAAAGCAACGCTTGAATGAATTAGTTGATTCTATCGATAAAACAGTTTGTGATTCTGTTCAAGCTCACCAAATTGCGGATGTTGAAGTTGGTTCGTTCCTTTCTTCTGGAGTTGATTCAAGTTATGTTGCCGCTGTTGCGCGCCCTGAACACACATATTCTATTGGTTTTGCTGGTGGAAGATACAATGAATCCAAACAAGCAAGCGAATTGGCAAAAATTATTGGCTTAAACAATAAATCTGAAATTATTGACGCCGCTGACGCATTCCGTTATTTCCCACAAATTCAGTGGTATTTGGACGAACCTGATTCTAACTTCTCTTGCGTCCCATTATTCTTCCTTGCAAAATTAGCTTCGCAAGATTTACGCGTTGTGCTAAGCGGTGAGGGAGCAGATGAATTATTTGCAGGATACATTGATTATGGTGTTCATACGCGTTCTAAACTTATTAAAGTTGTGACTCGCATGCTTGCAAAGTTGCCAAAAAAGTTACGTTACGCGATTGGTCGAGCTGCAAAAGGAAAGCATTTCCACGGAGCATGGCATTTGTACGCTAATTTGGCTCCAGCTGAGGAGCATTTTATCGGTCAGTCAAAGGTTTTCAATGAGGAAGATGCTGTAAAACTTTTGAAACCTGAGTATCGCAAAGGTCCTAGCGTTCGCAGCATCGTCGATGCTATTTACAGTAGAATTGCTGGTAAGGGACTTTCTGAAGTTAAGAAAAAGCAATATCTTGATATGCATCAATGGATGCCAGGAGATATTTTGCTTAAGGCAGATAAAATGACTATGGCTCATTCTTTGGAGCTTCGCGTGCCTTTGCTTGATCGCGTGCTCATGGATGTTGCAGAAAAAGTTCCTACTAAATACTTAATTACTGACGAAAATACGAAGTTTGCTTTCCGACAAGCTGCGTCCCGTCATTTGCCAAAAGCTTGGTATGACAGAGAAAAGCTTGGTTTCCCTGTGCCAGTTAAGGATTGGTTGCGCGAGGAACGTTTTTATAAGATTGTGCGTAAGACGTTTGAAAGTGACGATGCTGCTAAATTCTTCGATAGAGATGCTTTACTTCGTATGATTGACGATAATTATGCAAAGAAAAATGACGATCGTCGTAAGATTTGGACAGTTTACACATTCCTGACTTGGTATGATGTGTACTTTAATCATGATGGATTGAAGCCTGAGCCAATGCAGTTAGCGTAGAAATCGCATAGTTCTGGCTTTGATTTGTGGCAGTCAAAACACGTTTCGTGTGTTGACTGCTTTTTTGTCAAGGCTTCTAGTAGAATAGACATTCGGCTTGAGTAATCAAGAAAGTGGGATGTCCCCACCTGGAAGCCTACTGTGGTTTCGGGTTCATGACTTCGGTCACGCAAGTTAGCTTCTTGTGCTGCTTGCTGCGCTGTTATATAGCGTTTTATTGATATGAAGTAGTGAATCTTAAGCTCTTGGACTTCTTGGTGTATTACATCTTACAAGTATTTAGAAGGATTGGAGTCATCATTAGCGACGAACCACGCATTAACGAGGAAATTCGAGTCCCTCAGGTGCGCCTTATTGGTCCAAAGGGCGAGCAAGTGGGAGTTATCGCAACCTCTGTCGCGTTAAACCTTGCAAGGGAAGCTAACCTCGATCTTGTCGAAGTTGCACCTACTGCTAAGCCTCCAGTAGCCAAGCTTATTGACTACGGTAAGTACAAGTACAACGAAAAGATTAAGGCTCGTGAAGCACGTCGTAATCAGACCGTCGCAGAGGTTAAGGAAATTCGTTTCCGTCTCAAGATTGACGATCATGATTTCGATGTGAAGAAAGGTCATGTGCTTCGTTTCTTGAATGGCGGAGACAAGGTAAAAGTAACTATTATGTTGCGTGGCCGTGAGCAATCTCGTCCGGTTGGTGGCGTTGAATTGTTGCGCCGACTTGCAGATGAGGTCTCTGAAAGTGGCACAGTAGAGTTTGCGCCAAAGCAAGAAGGTCGAAATATTATTATGACTCTTGCTCCAAAAGGCAAGAAAATTCATACACAGTCTGAGCAGCGTCGTCGTGGCGCTGAATCTCGCGCTGAGCGTCAAGCTCGTCAGGCTGCTCGTCTTGCAGCTAAGCAAGAAGTTCAGTCACAAGCTGCAGCTGCAGTAAATGCTATGCAATCCGATCAACATCACAAGGAGGGCAGCAATGCCGAAGATGAAAACTAATTCCGCAGCGTCCAAGCGCGTTCGTCTTACCGGTACCGGTAAGGTGATGCACGATGGTAGCGCCATGCGCCACAACTTGGAGCACAAGTCGGCTCGTAAGCGTCGTGCTCTTTCTGAAGATAAAGTATTGGCTACTGCGCAGAGCAAGAAGCTTAAGGGCTTGCTCGTTAAGTAAGTAACAAGTAAGAATTGCTTGTAAACGAATACGCAATCGAAAATTTTAAGAAAGCTGAGGAATACTTATGGCACGAGTAAAGCGCGCAGTAAACGCTCACAAGAAGCGTCGCGTTGTTCTTGAGAGGGCTTCTGGCTACCGCGGTCAGCGCTCCCGTCTTTATCGCAAGGCAAAGGAACAGCTGCTCCACTCATTTACTTATAACTTCCGCGACCGCAAGGCTCGCAAGGGTGATTTCCGCAAGTTGTGGATTCAGCGCATTAACGCAGCAGTTCGCGCTGAAGGCATCACTTACAATCGCTTCATTCAGGGCTTGCACTTGGCAGGCATCGAATTGGATCGTCGCGCTCTTGCTGAGCTCGCAGTTTCCGATATTGAAGCTTTCAAGGCTGTTGTCGAAGCTGCTAAGGCTGCATTGCCAGCTGATGTAAACGCTCCAGTTGAAGCCTGATTTTGCTTTAATAGAGTTTTATTTTAAGCCCACCAATTTAGGTGGGCTTTTTCTTTTAAATCAACAAATTTATTTATTAGCTATAATTATTTTTATGCGCTCAAATCTTGATTCTGACAATAGGGAAAATAATATTCCTGAAGAGTTTGCACTTCATATTCAACGCTTTATTGCGCATATTGATATTGAGCGTGGTCTTTCTAAAAAAACAGTATCTGCGTACGCTTCAGATTTGCAAGATTACACATGCTGGCTTTGCGACGAACGAAAAATAAAAGATATTACTACTATTTCTCAATTAGATATTGAATCATACATTCGAACTTTGAATGAATTAGGGTTGGGGACTAGGACAGTTGCGCGTCGACTTGCAAGTATTCACGAATGGCACCGCTTTATGCTTGCTCATGGTGACATACAAGCTGACGTTTCAGCGCAAGTAAAAGCTCCAAAACAAGCAGACTACTTGCCGGATGTTTTAAGTATTGAAGAAGTAAATAGAGTTATTGAAGCTGCAGGAAATTTTGGAAGTTCCGATGCTATTTCGATTAGAGATACTGCTCTTCTCGAATTTTTATACGCTACTGGAGCGCGAATTTCGGAAGCAGTTGGCGTAAAATTCGAAGATATTGATTTAAACGAATCTGTTGTAAAACTTACAGGTAAAGGCTCTAAGCAGCGTTTAGTCCCGATTGGTGGTTGTGCTGTTCGTGCTCTTCGTAACTATATGGAGAAATCTCGCCCAGAATTAACGTTAAAGGGCAAACGTGAATTGCACACAATTTTCTTAAATAAGAGAGGTAATGCACTTTCTCGCCAATCAGCATGGGCAATAGTAACGCAAGCTGGCGAGCGTGCAAAACTTGACAAACCATTGCATCCGCATACGCTGCGTCATTCTCTTGCCACGCATCTTATTGCAGGTGGTGCTGATGTGCGCACAGTTCAAGAGTTGCTTGGACATGCTTCAGTTACAACAACTCAAATTTATACGCATATTAGTCCCGACGCATTAGTTGAAGCTTACGTAATGAGCCATCCTCGAGCTAAATAATTTTATGCTCAGAGTTTCGTGAGTATACCTGTTGATAAAGTGGGGAACATGCCTACTGATTTACTTGGACGCGAATACGAAACTTTTCATGCACCAGAGCCGTTAGCTTCACACGGTCCTGCTCGCATTATTGCAATGTGCAACCAGAAAGGTGGAGTTGGTAAAACTACAAGTTCCATTAATATTGCTGGCGCACTAAGTCAGTATGGTCGTCGCGTTTTGATTGTTGATTTCGATCCGCAAGGTGCGGCAACAGTTGGACTTGGAATTAACGCAAATGCGCTTGATAATACAGTTTATACGGCATTATTTGATTCGTCTGTAGACGTTCACGACGTAATTCGTCATACTGAAACAGAAAATATTGATATTATTCCTGCAAATATTGATTTATCTGCAGCTGAAGTTCAGTTAGTAACCGAAGTAGGACGAGAGCAAATATTAGCAGGCGTATTGCGCAAAGTACGTGACGAATACGATGTTATTATAGTCGATTGCCAGCCTTCTCTCGGCTTGCTTACTGTAAATGCGTTAACAGCAGCTGATGGCGTGATTATTCCACTTGCTGCAGAATTCTTTGCTCTTCGAGGCGTTGCTCTTCTTATGCAATCAATTGAGAAGGTACAGTCTCGTATTAATCCAAATCTTAAAGTATTTGGAGTTCTTGTCACTATGTATACTCGCACGCTTCATAGTGAGGAAGTGTTGCAGCGCATTTATGAAGCTTTCCAAGATCGCGTTTTGCACTCTGTGATTTCGCGTTCTATTAAGCTGCCAGATTCTACAGTTGCTGCAGTTCCTATCACTATTTTTGCTCCTGAACACAAGACTGCAAAAGAGTACCGCGAAGTTGCGCGTGAGCTTATTGCTAAAGGTGTTGTTGCGTAAGTTCTTGTTGTTCTGCGTTAGTGTGGATTAAAAGCTGTCTGCGCTCACTAGTAGAATCGGTGCGGTTTGGCAGTTTACCTATTTGGGTGCTTGCCAATAATGTATATAGCTACTGTTTTTAGCTGATGTTTATAGCTTAAGCGGTTGCATGTTAATAATTACTTAAAACGCGAAGAATGGAAGAGGTTTGTGATGACTGTTCGCGGTGATATTCGAAATGTGGCAATTGTGGCGCACGTAGACCACGGTAAGACCACTCTGGTAAACGCCATGCTTCAGCAGTCGCACGTATTTTCTGAGCGTGAAGAAGTTCCAGATCGCGTTATGGATTCCAATGATTTGGAACGCGAAAAGGGCATTACTATTCTTGCTAAGAACACTGCTGTGCAGTACACAGGTCCATTAGCTGAAAAGTATGGTCATCCAGAAGGTATCACTATTAACGTTATTGATACTCCAGGTCACGCTGATTTCGGTGGTGAGGTCGAGCGTGGTATCTCTATGGTTGACGGCGTTGTTTTGTTGGTTGACGCTTCTGAAGGTCCTCTTCCACAGACTCGCTTTGTGCTTCGTAAAGCTTTGGAAGCTAAGCTTCCTGTTATTTTGTGCGTAAATAAGGTAGATCGTCCAGATGCTCGTATTGAAGAAGTTGTTGGCGAATCTACAGATTTGCTTCTTGGCTTGGCTCAGGATGTTGTCGAGGAAGGTATTGACCTCGATCTCGACGCTTTGCTTGATTTGCCAGTAATTTATTGCGCTGCTAAAGCTGGTTATGCTTCTGTTAATCAGCCTGAAAATGGTGGTTTGCCAGATAACGATAATTTGGAGCCATTGTTTGATTCTATTATTTCGAACATTCCAGCTCCTGAATACGAAGAAGGCGCTCCTCTTCAAGCTCATGTTGCAAACATTGATTCCTCTGACTTCTTGGGTCGTCTCGGTTTAGTGCGAATTTACAACGGAACTTTGGAAAAGGGCAAGACTTACGGTCTTTCTCGCGTCGACGGTTCCATTGAAAACTTCCGTGTTTCTGAGCTTCTTCGCACTCAAGGTTTGGAGCGCACTCCTGTAGCTTCTGCAGGTCCTGGCGACATTGTTGCTGTTGCTGGCGTAAACGACATTATGATTGGCGAAACTATCGTTGACCAAAACGATCCAAAGCCGCTTCCATTAATTCATGTCGACGATCCTGCAATTTCTATGACTTTCGGAGTAAACGATTCTCCTCTTGCCGGTACTGAAGGCAAAGATCATAAGCTTACTGCTCGTATGATTAAGGATCGTTTGGATCGCGAGCTTATTGGTAACGTTTCTATTAAGGTTATTCCAACTGAGCGTCCAGATGCTTGGGAAGTTCAAGGTCGTGGCGAGCTTGCTTTGGCTGTGCTAGCTGAGCAGATGCGTCGCGAAGGCTACGAGCTTACAGTTGGTCGTCCTCAGGTTGTTACCAAGACTATTGATGGTCAAATTAATGAGCCTATGGAAAGCACTACAATTGACGTCCCAGAAGAGTACATGGGTACCGTCACTCAGCTTATGGCTGATCGCAAGGGTCGCATGGATTCTATGAGCAACCACGGTTCTGGTTGGGTTCGTTTGCAATTTACTGTTCCTTCGCGTGGTCTTATCGGTTTCCGCACTGCTTTGCTTTCTGCTACTCGCGGAACTGGTATTGCAAGCTCTATTTCCGCCGGTTATGCTCCATGGGCTGGTCAGATTGTGACTCGTCAGAATGGTTCCATGGTTTGTGACCGCAAGGGTGTTGCAACTCCTTATGCTATGCAGCGTTTGCAAGCTCGTGGCGTATTCTTCGTTGATCCACAAAGCCCAGTTTACGAAGGACAAATCGTTGGTATTAACAACAAGCCAGACGAGTTGGATGTAAACATTACGCTTGCTAAGCACATGACTAACATGCGTTCTTCAACCGCTGATGTTCTCGAGACCTTGACTCCGCCAATCAAGATGAGCTTGGAAGAGTCTCTTGACTTTGCTAACGAAGACGAATGCGTGGAAGTTACGCCTGAAGCAATTCGCGTTCGCAAGATTATTTTGAGCCGTGACGAATGGTATAAGTGGCGTGCTAAGCAGCGTCGTCAGAACAATGCTGCGTGATGCATTCTCTAAAATACTATTTGTAAATTGAGGCGCTGATTTACTATGACAGCAAAACCGTGGTCGCATCGCTTACCTTTATGGGGTAGGTATGCGACCACGTGTGTTTCTTCTGCAATATGCGCACTAATTGGAACTTTTGTGCATCGCGCGGGAGCAATGAATAATTTGCCATATGGTTTTGTTGTTGCCATGATATTGCTCGCACTTTCTGCTTGGTGTTCCAGAGCTCGTAGTGGATGGTGGGGATTATTTGTTCACGCAGTAGTTTTTTCTGCTGTTGTATGGATTCTAGCGCTTGGTTTTATTGGTAGCGCAATTCTTGTTCCTGTAGGCTTTACTATTCCTATGCCTTGGTGTGTGAAATACGTTGGATATTTTTGGCTTTATGGCATTCTTATTGCCCACGCAATTTTGCTTTGTATGCCTCAGCGTTGGTTTGTTGTTGAATAGTGTTAAATAAGTAAAGAATTTACAGTAGTCTTTACAGTAGTTTTTATAATAGTTTTTACAATAGTTTTTTAAGGAAAATAGTCATGGATGGTAATAAGAACAGTCAGAGTGCCCACAAATTATGCTATTTAGGGCCGGAAGGTTCTTTTACTCATCAAGCATCTTTAAAAGTTCAACAGCAGTTACAATCATTTGATAATTTGCAACTTATTCCAACTGCTTGCGAGAATGTTCTTAGTATTGCTAGTGAAATTGAAGAGCATAACAATTGGGGTGTTATTGCGTGGGAAAACAATATTGAGGGCGTTGTAATACCTAATTTAGATTTACTAATTGATGCAAAGAATATGGTTGGTATTGCTCGCGTAGGAGTCGATATTAGTTTTGATGCTGTTGTTTGCAAGTCAGATTCAATTGACAACTGTTCTACAATTGTTGCTCATCCGCATGCGTTGGCACAATGCCGTAAGTTTGCTCAAGAGCGCGGATTGAAAGAAAAAACTGCGTCTTCAAACGCTGCTGCTTGCAGGGATTTAGTTCCTGGCGAAGTTGCTTTATGTCCTAGAATTTGTGCCGATTTATACAATAGGCAGATTGTGAGCGAAAGCGTTGAAGATTTTTCTGGCGCTCGCACTGAGTTTTTAGTATTAACTCCTCGAGATGAGGCTTTAAATTTTGTTAATATTCAGCGCGAAAGCTCTTCATCTTTTTCCTCAATTATTGCTTTTATTCCGCGTTCTACTGGTGCTGGCGTGTTAGCAAATTTGCTTGACGTTGTGCGAGATCATGGGCTTAATATGACTTCTTTTATGTCTAGGCCGATTAAAGGGCAGGATGGTTTATACAGTTTTATTGCAACTGTTGATTCTGCTCCTTGGGATTCTATGTGTAAAGATATGATTCAAGAGGTTGTTGAGCACGGAGATTGGGTTCGAGTTTTAGCAGTGTATCCTTCTAATAAGCGCAATAATCCGGTGATGAACGATTGGATGTTGCCTAATGGGGGAGTGTGCGTGGAGCCTTCGGTTGATGCTTTGCGCAATTTGAACGTAATGCAGGCAGAAAGAGAATTATTATGGTAGACGATGCTGAATTTTCTCAAAATTTTTCTGTTGGTATTGTAGGTCTTGGTCTTATTGGTGGATCTCTTGCAAAAAGACTTGCAAAATTGTCGGAATGTAGAGTATACGCTTGGAATCGTCATCATGACCCATACGAAGAAGCTGAAAATTTAGGAATTGACTGCGTAGACAATGTGCAAGATCTAGCTAAACTTCGTCCAAACGTTCTGATTTTGTGCAATGCTTTGTTTGCTATGCCAAGTATTTTGCAGGAAATCGCACCTTATATTGACAAATCTCGCACAACTATTAGCGATGTTGGTAGCGTAAAAACTTTAGTTAGAAATCAGGTTGCTGCAGCAGGTTTGCAAGATTGCTACGTTGGTGCGCATCCGATGGCTGGTAGTGAATTTACTGGTTGGAAAGCTTCTAGTGGTGAGCTTTTAAATGGTGCTTTGTGGGCTTTAACTGTTGATGATTCTACTGAGTTTTGGCGAGTTAGAAATATTTTGCAAATGATTGTTTCGCTATGCAAGAATCGCGCAATAGTTTTGGATGATGCAACGCACGATAATTCTGCAGCTCTTATTTCTCATATGCCTCATGTTGTTGCAACAGCTCTTGCAAACGTATTATGTGAACAATCTAATCGTGCTATTGCTTTACAACTATCTGCAGGTTCCTGGCGAGATATGACACGAGTTGCTCTTACTGATCCTCAACGCACTCGTGCTATGGTAAGTGAAAATCGGCATAATACTGCGAAATTATTGCGTTCCGTAATTTCTGAGCTAACTTTTGCTGCAAATATGTTAGATAATGATGTTGAAACCGCGGATGCTTTAGAGCAAGAGTTTTTTGCTAAAGCTCAATCTTGGAGAGAATATAAATACTTGCAGCGCAACTCGTCTAAAACTAGTATGCAACAAAGCGATGCTGCAAATAGCAGATTGTGGAAGTATGATTCTCAAATCAATTGGCAGCAGGAATTATTAGAATCCGCGCGCTTAGGAGAATCCATTGTTGAACTTTCCGGATTTAACATCAACGAATCTTCGCAACTGCTATTGCGCTCAGATGCTTCCTTGAGAAATGTGTAAAACTTGCTCCTTATCAGACAATTCTACAGACTAAGCGGCTTTTGGAATTTGCGTTCTGGGATTGGCTTTAAACGGTAAATAGTTTTGGCATCAATGAACATTTCTTCGGCAGCTCTAGTGCCGTTTGCTGCAGGATCTCGAAGTAAATGAAGCATTACCCCGTCCCACTCGAGTACGTGCCCAATTGCATCATGATACTCGATTTTTTGTGTTCCATTGTTATTGTCTTCTATAATTTTGTAAGTTCTTACTACTATGCGCGAGCCTGCAGGTATTTGCTGTGGTAGTGTAGTTAAATTCCGTGTTTGTGTGTTCATAACATGCTCCTTGTTGTATTATGCATGTGACTGAAGTATATGGCAAACGTTTTGTTTTAAACTTTTATGGAAGGGTGAGTTAAGTATGAGCAACAATAAATTTGTTTCTGAAAATTTCTTAGGCTTACCTTCTAAATATATGAGTTTAATAGATGATTATATTGATTATGTTCGTGCTAATAAAGGCTTGGGTGAACGCACGCAGAAAGCTTATGCCAGTGATATTTTGCAATGTTTAGCATGGTGTAATCGGCACGGATTTAATAATATTTCGGAGCTTACTACGGATGATTTGCGTTCGTGGATGGCTGATGAGTCGCGAAGTCATGCGCGTTCAAGTTTGGCTCGCAAAGTAGTTGCGGTGCGTGGTTTTTTTGCGTGGTGTCAGCATGTTGAATACATAAGCGGTAATCCTGCAGAAATTTTAATGACGCCAAAAATTAAAAATATGCTGCCATCTGTTTTGGATGAATATCAAGCAGAATCATTAATGAATAATGTTGATTCTAAAGCTAATGTTTCAACTTCGTGTCCCAAAAATCAGAAAGCTGTAGGACTTCGCAATGCTGCAATTCTGGAGCTTTTATATGCGACTGGTATTCGTGTTGGTGAGCTTACTAGTTTAAATATTCAGGATATTAATTTTTCCTCGCACACTATAAAAGTTACTGGTAAGGGAAATAAGCAGCGTGTTGTGCCTTTTGGGGTTCCTGCTTATAAAGCTTTATCTGCTTGGATTTCTAAAGATGGACGAGAAATTTTATTGCGAAATTCTGTTGAAGAGGCAGTATTTCTTGGTACTCGCGGAAAGCGTATTGATCAGCGTTTGGTAAGGCAGATTGTGCATGACGAGGCTAAAAGTGCGCATGTTCCGGATATTTCTCCTCATGCTTTGCGGCATAGTGCTGCTACGCATATGTTGAATGGAGGGGCAGATTTACGCGAAGTGCAGGAATTATTGGGTCATTCATCGCTTAATACTACTCAGCGTTACACTCATGTTTCTATTGAATCTTTAAAACGTAAGTATTCTCAAGCTTTTCCGCGTGCATGATAGTAAATGTTTTAAGCATTCAATTATTCATATTTAACATGTTTTTTACATAATAAATATGTTAATTTACATTTTTGTAATATACATATATCTATAAAAAACAATAAATTTTACTATATAAATAATAAAATTTTCGGTATTTATAATTAAATCTAGACTTAAATAATTAATTATTACTAATATACAATATTTTTTTCAATTTTCTTTTACTATTGCATTGTTTGTAAAAATACGTATCATTGAATTTTAATCAACGAAGAGGCCTCGTCATTGGCTTGCGAGAATCCATCTGGCAATAAAAACCGGATGGATTTTTATGTTTTAGCTGATGTTTGGCTTTTTTGTGATATGACAATCCTGCCTACCAGACGTTAGGAGAAAAATATATGAAGAATAAGGCTTTGGCTTTCGCTGCTGCTGCCTGCTCGCTGGCAATGTTACTTGGTGGCTGTGGCTCTTCCGCTAAGAATGCACAAACAAACGGTGGCAAGGTTATTATTACCGTTTCAAACTCTGAGCCACAAAACGAATTAGTCCCTGGAAATATTAACGAAAATGCTGGCGCTCGTCCTGCCATGTTGGTTAATTCCACGTTGGTAACTTTCGATGAAAAAGGTAATCCTGTGAATGAGGATGCTGAAAGCATCACTCCAAATGCTGATGCTACCCAGTACACCGTGAAGGTTAAGAAAGGAAAGAAGTTCAGCGATGGCACTCCTATTACAGCCGAAAGCTTTGTGAAAGCTTGGAGCTTCGTCGCTAACGCTAAGAATGCTCAGAAGTGTGCTTCCTTCTTCCAAACCATTAAGGGTTATGCTGATTTGCAGAAGGATGGTACTAAGGGTGACGAACAGCTTTCTGGTTTGAAGGTTGTTGATGAAAATACTTTTACCGTTGATTTGGAACAGCCAGATTCTGTATTCCCAATTAAGGTTGGCTACTTGGCATTTGCTCCACTTCCGGAATCCTTCTACAAGGATCCAAAGGCTTATGGCGAAAAGCCTGTTTCTTCTGGTCCATACTTGTTCAAGTCTTGGGATCACAACAAGCAGATTGAAGTTGTGAAGAACCCAGATTACGATGGTCCACGTAAGGCTCAGAATGATGGCGTAACTTTCAAGGTTTATACAGATGGTAACGCTGCATACCGCGATGTGCAGGCTGGAAACCTCGATATGACTGATAATATTCCAGATACCCAAACTAAGACTTTCCAGAAAGATACAACTGTTAAGGCTTACAACCGTCCAGGTTCTGTAATCCAACAGTTCACTATTCCTTCAAGTCTCCCGCACTTTGATGTAAAGACTGAAGAAGGTAAGCTTCGTCGTCAAGCTATTTCTATGGCTATAGACCGTAAGGTGATTATCAACAAGATTCTCAATGGCACTGCTTCTCCTGCGAACGAATTTACTTCTCCATTGACTCCAGGCTATAAGGCTGATCTTAAGGGTCATGAGAACGTAGAATTTAATGCAAAGAAAGCTAAGGAACTTTGGGCTAAGGCAGATAAGATTTCTAAGTATGATGGATCTCTTACTTTCTCCTACAATGCCGATGGAAATGCAAAGTCTGTGTTTGATGCTGTTGTGAATTCCCTCAAGAATAATCTTGGAATCAAGGCTGAGACCACTCCAATTCCTACATTCCAGGAATTCCGTAATGCTTGCGCTAAGCGTCAGATTAAGGGTGCATGGCGTGCAGGTTGGATGCCAGATTATCCAAGTGCAGAAAATTACTTGACTCAGGAATTTGCTTCCGTTGCAGCTGATGGCAATGGTTCCAACGAAGGTGATTATAAGAATCCAAAGTTCGACGATTTACTTAAGAAAGCTGCATCTGCTAAGCCAGAAGAGGCTATTAAGCTCTATCAGCAAGCAAACGAAATCCTTCTTGAGGATCTTCCATCTGTCCCATTGTTCTACTCGAACGCTAAGGCTGTGATGGTTCCAACTTTGAAGGGCTTCACAATGGATTGGCAGAATATGCCGCTGTACTATCAGCTTCACAAATAAGCTGGTAGCTAATTAAGAAAACAGCATAGTGTTACATACTTTTTAGAAAGTTAGTAGGTAACACTAGTTGGTTCCTCTTAATAATTTAATATCGCTTATTGCGAAATTGCTGCTCCAGCTAAACTAGTTAAATAAAACTATTGAGCTGGAGCGGCACTTTGTTGTTTTTTGAGTAAGTTTTAACAATTCAAGGAGAATTCGATGGGTAAGTACATTCTGCGTCGTATTTTGCAGATGATTCCTGTTGTTCTCGGCACAACATTATTAGTTTATGCTTTAGTATTTGCTTTGCCTGGAGACCCAGTAAAAGCAATGTTTGGAGAAAAACCTGTTAATCCTGCAGTGGCTGCACAAATACGAGCCGAGTATAACTTAGATAAACCATTTATTATTCAATATTTACTTTTCTTAAAGAATGCTCTTACCCTCGATTTTGGTCATACTTTTGCAGGTCAACCAGTTATCGATGAAATTGGTCGTGCATTCCCGGTTACTGTTCAACTAGCAATTATGGCATTCGCTTTCGAGGCAATATTTGGTGTCATATTTGGCATAATTTCAGGTTTGAAGAAAGGCAAGTGGTATGACAGTGTGATTCTGGTTGTATCTCTTCTTCTTATTTCTGTTCCAACATTTGTGACAGGTTTCGTAGGACAATACTTATTTGGTGTTAAATGGCGCATATTACCAGTTACAGCTAGTAACGATCCTGGATTCTTCGATTTGCTTCTTCCTGCAATGGTTCTTGGTTCTGTGTCTATGGCGTATATCATTCGACTTACAAGATCTGAAATTTCTTCAAATATTTCGCTCGATTATGTGCGTACAGCTCGTGCAAAGGGCTTAAAAGAAGGCTCTGTTATTGTTCGTCACGTTTTGCGCAACTCGCTTATACCTGTCGTCACCTTCTTAGGTCAGGATTTGGGTGCTCTTATGGGCGGTGCAATGATTTCGGAAACGATCTTCAACATTCATGGCGTTGGATTCCTCACATATCAAGGGATTCTAAAAGGAGAAGGAAACCTTGTTGTTTCCATTGTCACGCTTTTGACATTGATATTTGTATTTAGCAATTTTCTTGTTGATATGTTGTACGCGGCTCTTGATCCGCGCATTCGTTACGCGTGAGGGGAGTACACTATGGAAGATAATTTGATGAAAAATGATTTGATTGCAAATAATGCTTCAAATTGCGATATATTACCGGGGCAAGAACGCTACGTTGCACCATTAGACGATACGCCTATTCAAGAAGTGGATTCCGTAGACGAATCCGCTGCTGCAACGAGTATGTGGGCAGATACTTGGAGAACTTTGCGCAGGAATCCATTGTTTATTGTTTCTGCAATTTTGATTATTGCAATTATTTTTGTTGCGTTCTTCCCAAGCATTCTTACAAAGCACAATCCTAATTATTGCGTTTTGGAACACTCTCTTGAGCCAGCTTCAGCCGCGCATCCATTTGGTTTTGATATGCAAGGTTGCGATATTTATGCTCGAGTTGTTTATGGTACTCGTACATCGCTAAGTGTTGGTTTGCTTGCAACTATTTTGGTTGTACTTGTTGGTTCTTTAATTGGTGCGTTAGCAGGATTCTTCGGAGGCTGGGTTGATACTATTCTCAGCCGAATAACTGATATCTTCTTGGCTTTACCAATGCTTCTTGGTGCAATCGTAGTTTTACAAATGTTCCGTACATCTAAATCAATTTGGAAAATTGTGCTTGTTATGGTGCTTTTTGGATGGGTTAGCGTTGCTCGTATTGCACGAAGCGCTGTTATGGAATCAAAAAATCTTGAATTCAATACCGCATCTACTGCTTTAGGATCTACTCCAATACGTAATCTTTTCAAACACATTATCCCGAACTCTTTGGCTCCAATCATTGTTGTTGGAACAACTTCGCTTGGAACTTATATTGTGTTGGAAGCAACATTAAGCTTCCTTGGAATTGGTTTACCAAGTACTACTGTCAGCTGGGGTGGAGATATTTCTACCGCTAGAAATGTTCTTACTACGAACCCAGAAGTCTTGTTCTATCCGTCTATTGCACTCGCAATTACTGTGCTCGCCTTTATTATGATGGGTGATGCTGTAAAGGATGCATTAGATCCGAAGAGCCGTAAGGCGTGAATTTAGCGTGGAGGAATAAAACTTATGAATACAACACGTAAAGATATAGACATTCGCGCCATGCAGCTAGAGCAAGGGCCATTGTTGGAAGTAAAAAATCTCCAGGTTGATTTCACAACAGACTCAAAAAAAGCTGTTCATGCTGTTAGAGATGCTAGCTTCTGTGTTTATCCTGGTCAGTGGGTTGCAATTGTAGGTGAATCTGGTTCAGGAAAGTCCACTTCTGCAATGGCTGTTCTTGGTCTTCTTCCTGGAACCGGTCATGTTACAGGTGGATCTATTAAGCTCAAGGGTAAAGAAATTAGCAGTTTGAAGCCAAAAGAGATTGCTGCCTTGCGTGGTACTGCAATGGGCCTAGTTCCGCAGGATCCTATGAGCAACTTGAACCCTGTGTGGCGTATTGGCGAACAAGTTAAAGAAGCATTAATCGCAAATGGTGTTGACGTTGATCACGAGAAGCGTTCTTCATTAGCTGAGGCTCTTGCAGGCGATTCTGTTCAAGTCAAAAGCAATGAGGATGAAACATTCCTTGGCTCTAAAGAATTACCAGATTTGATTGAAGTTGCTAAGAAAGCTTTGAAAGAAGTTGGGCTTGATGAGCATAACGATGCTGAAAAGTTCAATGAAGCTATTGATTACTACAAGAAAGAGTGGGTTCCAGGCTCTGAAACTCGTTGGCGCGTAGCAGACGATTTAATCAAATATGGTGTAAATGACGACAAAGCTTGGGAAATTGCCAAAAAGTATGTTGTAGGTGCAAGCGTTGAAGATCGTATTGCTGGTTTGCTCGATGAAGCTGGTTTGCCAGATGCTGCAACTCGTGCACGTCAGTTCCCACATGAGTTTTCCGGTGGTATGCGTCAGCGCGCTTTGATTGCTATTGGTTTGGCTTGCCGACCGGACTTGCTTATTGCAGATGAGCCAACTTCCGCTTTGGATGTTACTGTGCAAAAGCGTATTCTTGACCATTTGCATACACTAACTGATTCGCTCGGAACTTCTGTTCTCTTCATTACACACGATTTAGGTTTGGCTGCCTCTCGCGCGCAGCATGTTGTTGTTATGTATAAGGGTCGTGTTGTTGAGTCTGGCCCATCGTTGGAAGTTTTGCAGCATCCTCAGCATCCGTATACAAAGAGACTTGTTGCTGCCGCTCCAAGCTTAGCTTCTCAGCGCATTATTTCTGTTAAAGAACACGGTGGTAACGCTGATAACTTGCTTGAGCATCATGTAGTAGGTGAGCAAACTCTCGAAAAAAGTGAGCATATTATTACTGTGGATCACTTAACTCGTGAGTTTAAGCTTCCTCGCAAGAAAGAGCTTTTTAAGGCTGTTGACGACGTTTCATTCTCTATTAAGCGTGGTACGACGTTAGCTATCGTTGGTGAATCTGGTTCAGGTAAATCTACTGTTGCGAATATGGTTTTGCGACTTCTTAAGCCAACAAGTGGAACTGTTACTTACGAAGGTAAGAATATTTCCGATTTAAAGGGTTCGGATTTGCTTGACTTCCGTCGCCATGTGCAGCCAGTTTTCCAGAATCCGTATGGTTCTTTGGATCCTATGTACTCAATTTATCGTTCAATTGAAGAACCTTTGCGTATTCATAAGATTGGTGATAAAAAGAGTCGTAAAAACCGTGTGGTAGAGCTTCTAGACATGGTTCGTATGCCTGCTTCAGTTATGACTCGATTCCCGAACGAACTTTCTGGAGGACAGCGTCAACGAATTGCGATTGCTCGTGCTATGGCTTTGGACCCAGATGTTATAGTTTGCGATGAAGCTGTATCTGCTTTGGATGTGCTTGTGCAAGATCAGGTTTTGCACTTGCTTAACGATTTGCAGGCGGAGCGTGGTTTGAGCTATTTGTTCATCACACACGATTTGGCTGTCGTTCGTCAGATTGCAGACGAAGTTGTTGTTATGCAGCATGGAAAGCTTGTTGAGCATGCAACTACAGATGAGGTATTCGATCATCCACAGATGGAATACACTCGCGATTTGCTTGATGCAATTCCAGGAGGAAATTTGGAACTTGGTTTAGACTAAATAGTACAAGCTGATAAAAAGGTGCAGGTTTTATAGAATCTGCACCTTTTTATTTTTCTATTAATTCCGTGTTTATTGGTTGAGTAATCCATAACTTGTAATCTGTGTTGGTTGCGTGATTTATGTCTGTTGCTTAGTGGTGGAGCTGTTTGTGTTGTGTACATATTAGAGTTGATTACATGATTACAATTACGACTTCGAATTTAAACGGTATTCGTGCAGCTGAGCGCAAAGGTATGCTTAACTGGTCTGACGCGCATACTCCAGACGTGTGGTGTATGCAAGAAGTGCGCGCTCCGCAGGATGCAATCGACCCAATTATGACAAAAATTGAAATGGGATATTGTACGTCTGAAAATATCGTAAATTCTATAAAAAACGATAATTTTACTTATACAAATGAAGTTTGCCGTGTAAAAGGTCGAGCTGGAGTAGCTCTAGTTACGTCTCTTCCTGTAGTTGAAAAACGCTACGGTTTGCCTGGTTTAAGTGAGGATGTTGATTCTGGGCGATGGGTTGAAACTGACGTGCGTACCCCTGAAGGGTATGAAATTACTATTGCTTCTGTGTATGTTCATGCTGGAAATGTGGACGATCCGCAAAAAATGCAACAAAAATTCCGCTTTTTAGACACAATGCTTATACGCTTGGGGGAGCTTCGAAATATTGCAGCAAGTGGCGGAAATCAAGCGATTTTGTGCGGTGACTTTAATATTGCGCATACTTCACTTGATATTAAAAACGCTAAGGCTAATGAAAAAAGTGCAGGATTCTTGCCAGAGGAACGCGCTTATATTGATCGCTGGATTAACGAATATGAATTTGTGGACGTTATGCGCATGCTTGCAGGAGATATTCAAGGACCATACACTTGGTGGAGTCAGCGCGGTAAAGCTTTCGACAATAACGTTGGCTGGAGATTAGACTACCAGTTCGCAACTCCTGAAATTGCGGAAAGCGCTCGCGGATTTGTGATCGATCGTGCTGAAAGTTATGAGGCAAGATGGTCGGATCACGCGCCTTTAACCATAAAATACGGTGTGTGATTATTAATCACATTAACTGAAATAAATAAAGTAATAGCATTTGCTCATATGCATATTTTCAGTGCTTTGTTTATGATAATCTGGTGAAGTTGAGCAATTTACGACGATTAGCATTATGCTTATTGTTGTGCTTGTTGTTTTAAGAAATGAGGAATAATGGGTTGGTTATTTGGCCGACATGAAGAAGAAAAATCTTCAAAAGTTGAAGACAAAATCGTAGAGGTAAAAACTGGTCCATGGGATTTCAATGATGAAGATGCTCCTGATTTTAGCGATTATCTAGATTTTGGTTCAATCTATATCCCATATTTTCAAGGCATTGAGTTGCGAGTAAAAAAGCAGCATGAAACATCGCAAGTTCTTGGTATGACAGTAACTTATGGTTCTTCAAGCGTAGAAGTTGAAGCTTTTGCTGCGCCTAAAACATCTGGTATTTGGCTAGAAGTGTGCAAAGATTTGCTTGATGGTAATAGTCAAGCGTGTACAGTACAAGGCGAATTTGGTACTGAGCTACTGTTACCTGTAAAAGTTGGAGAAAAAACCATTACAACGCGTATTGTTGGCGTTGATGGTCCTAGGTGGATGCTTCGCGGAGTATTCTCTGGACCTGCAGCAACAGAGCTTGCAGATAATAATAACGAAACAAAACAATTAGACGAATGGTTTAAGGGGATTGTTGTAAATCGTGGTGAAGAGCCGCTTGCGCCTCGCGATTTTATTCCTATGCATGATCCAGTAACTAGAGAAGAAAAAGAAGCTGCTTTAAATGCAGAAAATAGCGGTAAAGATGGGGAAAATAATACGTCTGATGAAGATGCTAATAATGCACTAAAAAAAGACGATAAACCATTAGGTTACGACCAACAAGTAGAAGTAAAAACTACGCTTACACGCGGTCCAATGTTTGCTGAAATTAGATAATGCAAATAGTAGAAAGTTAATTGAATGGATTCACAAGAATCTTTACAGAAATCCGAAGAAGAGTTTTCTTCGCAAGAGTTTTCAAATGCAGTAAAACTCAACGATTCTGCGCAAACCAACGATTCTGCGCAAACCAAAAAACGCTCAGGACTAGCGACATTGGCTTCAATTGGAGCCGAAGGATCTACATTTTCTGTAATTGATTCAATGGGTGGCGTTCGAGGCGTAATCGAATCCATGCTTCCAGGCTTGCTGTTTGTTATTTGCTTCGTTGTAACACGAAATGTGCAAACAACGGTTATTGTTGCAGCTGTGATTGCTGTTTTGCAAGTTGTGATTCGTCTTATTCAAAGGCAATCGCTTATGGGAGCAATTAGTGGGCTTGTTTCCATTGGAATCTGCCTTGTTTGGGTGTGGACGAGTCACCAAGCGCGCGACTACTATATGATGGGCTTTATTACGAACGCTGTTTATGGTGTGCTTCTTGCTATTTCGCTGATTGTGCGCGTGCCTGCTTTAGGGCTTGTGATTGAGTCAATTCGCAAAATGCCTACGGAAAACTTTGGTGCGTGGCTTCACGAATGGCTCGATTATAAGCCGCTTAAGCGAGCGTATATGTATGTGACAGGATTGTGGATTGCTGTTTTTGTGCTGAGGCTCGTTTTGCAAGTGCCATTATATTTGACGAATCACGTTGTGTGGCTTGGTACCGTTCGCTTGATTATGGGATTGCCGTTCTGGGCACTCGCAATTTGGGTTTCTTACTTGATTATCGCAACGCCGTTTATGCGTCTTCACCATAAAAATCGCGAAGAAAATTATCGCGAAGAAAAGCAGATTGACGAAGATGAAAACGATGTAAATTCAGTGAAGTAAAATCATCTTAACAAAAATCAGCGTTAGAAAATCAGCGTTAGAGAATCAGCTTAACAAAACGCAAAACTAAGGGGTAGTACATGCAAGTAACGATGCGAATCGAGCGATATGCGGATCAAGGTAGATGCGTAGGTCATCTCGAAGGACGCGTTGTATTCGTGCGATTTGCCCTTCCTGGTGAGCTGGTTGTTGTGCGCATGGATGAGCCGATGCGTGCAAAAGCGCACTTTTTTACTGGCGAAGTTGTAGAAGTTTTGGAGCCTAGTGCGGATCGTGTGGAGCCGCAATGGAAGCTCGCTGGTCCTTTGGCTCAGGGCGGCGGAGTTGGCGGCGCGGATTTAATTCACGTTTCTTTGCCTGGTCAGATTCGTTGGAAGGCTTCCGTAATTGCCAATCAATTCCAGCGTTTAGCGCATATGGATGTTGCGGAAAGCGATGTTAGTGTTGAGCGCATGCCAGGGGACGAGGAGCTTAACGGGTTTAATTGGCGTACGCGCATGGAGTTGGTTGCGGATGATGAAGGGCGATTGTCTATGCGTAAGCGCGAGTCGCATGATCGCATTGCGATTGATACTATGCCGCTTGCGTCGCGCGCAGTTTTGGCTGTTGCGGATTCTTTGGACTTGTGGAATCGTTCTTTTTCGCCAAATGCGCAAATTCGTCTTGCTGTTCCAGAGCCTAGGGTTGATGGTTTGGATTTTGGTGTTTCTGGCGATAAGGCTGCGCTTCTTAGTGCGATTGGCGAAAATTATGCGCTTATAGTAAATGATGAGTTGGTTGCAGGATCGGCATTGTTGCGCGAGCGCGTGCGAGTTGCTGTTAATGAAGATTTATCTCGTGCGCGTACTTTTGATTACGATGTTGATGGGCGCGGTTTTTGGCAGATTCATCGCGCAGCTCCAGAGCATTTGGTGAACTACGTTTTGGGATTAGTTCGTTCTGCACTTGGTGGGCGCACTAAGAATACTGTTTTGTGGGATTTGTATTCTGGTTCGGGTTTGTTTACGATTCCTCTTGCGACTTTGGCTAATGTTGGCGGAGATTCTGCTGGTGATGCAGGTTCCGTTGGTTCTGCAGAGCCAGCTCGCGTGCTTAGCATTGAGGGTGCGCCGATTGCTGTAAAGAACGCAAGGCGAAATATTGGACGCGCTGGTCTTAGCAGGGATGTTGTTGAAGCGCTTGAAGGGGATGTTGCGCAAACTCTTGAATCGCAGGTGTTTAAGGCGAGTAAGTCATCTAAGATTGTGCGCCGATTTGCGCATCCAGATGTTGTTGTGTTAGATCCTCCGCGCGCTGGTGCTAAAGCTCAAGTTTGTAAGCAGATTGCGAAGTCTGGAGCAAGAAGCGTTGTGTATGTTGCTTGCG
Organism: uncultured Gardnerella sp.; assembly: GCA_947289115.1. Classification (GTDB taxonomy): domain Bacteria; phylum Actinomycetota; class Actinomycetes; order Actinomycetales; family Bifidobacteriaceae; genus Bifidobacterium. The sequence goes on along the minus strand of CAMYPG010000001.1, from coordinate 22,088 downwards.
ATCCGACCAGTCTTGCTCGCGATGTTGGCACGTTTAAGGAGCTTGGCTACAGCGTTCAGTCTTTGCGTGCGTTCGATATATATCCCAACACTCACCATGTGGAGAGTGTTTGCCTAATGTCTAAGGTGTAGTTTCGGTACGTATTGAATGTACAGGATGGATATAAGGAGGTAAAGATGGCAAGTGCGGAAGAAAAAGTTGAGGAATTTTACAAAGCACAGCTTGATGAATTGAATATCAGACATTATGGTAAGACCGAAGAAATAAACTCTTCTATTACCAAAGCATTAAAAGAGGCAGACAGTAAATCCGGTGGATCCGGGAATAATTATCCTGATATTCAGCTCTTATTACAAAATAGTACTCGCCGCGATATTCCTGTGATGATTGAAGCCAAAGGAACTAAAAACAAGCTTGAAAAGCTTTCCAAAGATGGCGATATTGAGCTTATAAGTAAAGGGAAAAATCCTCATAGTGTTGTACAGCAATATGCCGTAAATGGAGCTTTACATTATGGACTGGCTATTCTTGATGAAGGTACTTATAGTGAAGTCATCGTTATTGGTATTAACGGATGGGAACTAAAGGATGGGTGGGTATCAAACCCAGAGCTTAAAGCTTATTATATTTCTAAAAAGAACGGAAAAGTTCCTAAAGAAATTCCTGATTTTGATTTTTCACAAATGAAAAGTGAAAATATAGATTCTCTTTATAACATGATAGATAGGCTTTTGCTTACTGATAAAGAACTTGAAAGTCTTAAGCGTGATAAAGAGGAGTTGCTGGAGCAAAGTATTAAAAGCATTCATCAAAGAATTTATGATGATTCTGCTATTAAAAATTTGCTTTCTACAAATGATAAACTCTATTTCTTCTGTGGCTTGATTATGGCAGGTCTTACCACAGAAGGCGTAAAACCACTTGAAGTAACTGACTTTTATAGTAATGATGATGAGATTGATAATGACGGAAAGAAAATCCTTAATCGTACCAATTCATTCCTGCAAAAGAAGAAATGTCCAAGCGACAAGATTGAGATGGTTAATAATTACTTAAAGCCTGTGTTTGAAAAGCGTGATCTTTGGAAGCCAGTGAATGGTGAAAGCGTAATTAAAGCGGTTTATAAGCAGGTAAAAGAGGAGATATTACCATTACTTGAAAGTAACATTCATTTAGACTTTACGGGTAAAATCTTAAACAGCCTTAATGATTGGGTTTTGATTGATAATGATAAAAAGAACGATGTCGTTTTAACGCCGCGCTTTGTAACAAACTTAATGGCACGAATTGCAAGAACTAACAAAGACTCTTTTGTGTGGGATACCTGCATGGGCTCTTCTGGATTTCTTGTATCTGCTATGGAGCTAATGATTGATGATGCAAAGAGCACTATCAAAGATAATACAGTTTTAGATAACAAAATTAAAAACATTAAGCAAAATCAACTTTTGGGTATTGAGATTCTTGGTAATATTTATATTTTAGCGGTTTTGAATATGATTCTTATGGGGGATGGTTCGTCGCAAATTATTTGTGGTGACTCACATAAGGAAGCTCCTGATTTCATGAAGTCGCATAATTTTCCAGCTAACGTATTCTTGCTGAATCCGCCTTATTCTGCACCGGGTAAAGGGCTTAACTTTGTAGACGAAGCATTATCGAAAATGGAAACAGGTTATGGTGCTGTTTTAATTCAGGAAAATGCGGGTAGTGGTCAAGGTGAAGCGTATGCACAACATATATTAAAGGAAAATACGTTGCTTGCAAGTATCCATATGCCAGCTGATTTATTTAATGGTAAGTCTTCTGTACAAACAGCTATCTATTTGTTTAAGGTAAATCGCGCGCATGAAGTGGATGATATGGTGACGTTTATTGATTTTAGTAATGATGGTTATGCAAGGCAAAATCGTAAAAAGTCAACACAAAAAGTGAATTTGCGAAACGTTGACCATGCTCTAGAGAGGTACGACGAAATTGTAGCAATTTGCCTTGGTAAAAAGCCAAAAACTGATTACTACACCGAGGTAAATGGGTTGGTGATAAAAGACACTATTACTATTAACGGTGATGATTGGACATACAACCAGCATAAAAAGATTGATACTACGCCTACGGAAGAAGACTTTAAGAAAACGGTAGCCGATTATTTGGCGTGGAAAGTGAGTGCAATCTTGAAAGGCGAGGTGCAGTGGGATGAATAAGGAGTTTAGAATTGGTGATTTGTTTGACATTATAAATAACCCTCAGTTAGATAAGGAAAATTTTATATTTAGTGAAAGGGAAAAATATCCTTATTTTACAAGAACGGAAAATAATAATGGGATATATGGGTATGTAAAATATTTTGATGATGCTCATCTTATACCTGGAAATTCTCTTGCGGTTGGAATGATTAGTATGCAATTTCATTATATGCAACATGATTTTTACGCAGGTCAATTCACAAAAACTCTTATTCCAAAGTTTAGGGGATTTAATGAAAATCTCGCTATGTATTTTATAGCCATCTTAAATAAACATAGTGAATATTATCAGAGTTATCTCGTTAGACATTTCAAAGAAAAAATAAGCGAAACAGTTGTTGAGCTTCCCGTCATCGAACACTCCGACCTTAACCACGAATATACTGTAGATGACATTGACTGGCAGTATATGGAAGATCGCATCAAGGAGCTGGAGGAAGATCGCATCAAGGAGCTGGATGCTTATCTAAAGGTAACTAACCTTGATGACTATGAGCTGACAGATGAAGATAAGAAAATACTCTCTCTCTCTAGAAAATCCGCATCTAACGAAAACGGCTCTTTGGAAACTGATTGCGAAAATGGGACACTAAGGTTTAAGAAATTTAAAGTAGTTGACATTTTTGAAGTAAAAAACACGAAATGTTTTATGAAAAATGATTTGATACTTAATAGTGGTAATACACCATATATTACTGCAAGTGATAGAAATAATTCTGTTATGTCATATATTGCATGCAGTGAAGAACAACTTGATAAAGGGCACTGTATCTTTATTGGCGGAAAAACGCTGACATTTAGCTATCAGGATCAAGATTTTGTTTCAAATGATAGCCATAATCTCGTTTTATATCCTAAGTATTTAAAAATATTTTCAAAATATGTTTATATGTATATGATTGATTCTTTGCAAAAATCGTTGAAGTCTAAATATTATTGGGGGGATTCAATATCTAATAGGAAAATTCAAAAAGATACATTTACGCTTCCAGTAACTCCTGATGGTGAACCTGATTTTGACTATATGGAACGCTACATTCGAGCCATTGAAAAGTTAACTATTGCAGACGTTGTGAAGTATAAAGACAAGGTTATTGATACAGCCAAAAAGCTGGTAAATTGCCAATCTTAAACCTTTTAACGATAGCCTTTTCCTATCGTTAAAAAGTGCACCCACTATCCATAGTGTGCACTCAAAAAAGTGTAGCTATACTTGGAGTTCTCTCAATCCACGTCGAGACGGTATGTTTACTAACCCGAAAAAATGTCGCAGGGTACGTGAACGTTGATATTGACGTGAAGGAACTGAAGCGAGACAAGCTGCCGCCGAAGGCGACGTACAAGCAGATTCAGGCGTATGTGCTTGACAAGTACGGGCTGAAGGTATCGACGCTGAACATCGCGACCGTGAAAGACGAATTAGGGCTTGAGAAGCAGTTTTCTTACGAAAAGGAAGGCATGGCTGCTAAAAATCGACCTCAATGCCCGAAGGAAAAGCACGATGTAATCATCAAGGCTTTTAAGCACTTCAAGTTGATTCCATAAATGACAGAACACAGCATGAGAAAGGAAATGGAGGAAAAGAAATGACTGATGAATCAGGTAAAAAGAAGCGAACGAAACTATGGGCGGTGATTGGGCGTCATAGTGGCAATAGTGATTGGCGTCACAGCAGCAATAGCAGTCGGCTACGGAGGTGCATATCTGTACTTCAACGCGCAAGCGGCGAAGGCCTATGGCGTTCCGCTAGTCGTAAATGCCAAGGGGCTTGACACAGATAGGGGCACAAAAATCTCTGTCCACGCTACTGGAAAAGATTCCAAGGACAATGGTGTGGACAGCGTGTTCTACATAGGTTCAAGTTCTTCCAACATAGCGCTCAAGCCGGGCGACTACAGCCTTGCGATTGAGGCATCGCCCATCGCAGAGGACGGCACCATTTACGACACCAAGGACGCGGTTACAAAGGTAAGTATAGCCAAGGACGGCAAGACCGACGTTGAGAAGGAAATCACCATCGAGCCAATCCCTGCGGAAGAGGTGACAGACGAGCAAATTGAAGCTGCTTATAACGCAGCGAAGGACAGCGGAATCGATGCATCCAAGCTTGACGATTTGAAGGAAAAGGCACAGAAGCGCAGGAATGATGCCGTAGCGGCCAAGAAGGTGGAGGAAGAGAAGAAGGCAGCCGAGGAGAAAGCCGCTGAAGAACAAAAAGCTGCTGAGACCAAAGCGAGCAACAGTGGGTACTCGTTCATGACGGACTACTTCTATGTTGACGTACCATCCAGCTGGAAGTCCAGCGAGTGGAGCGTGAGGCAGGAGGACGACCATACGTGGATATTTAACCACCAGCCTGCCAACGACTACGGCGGAGGGGCGACCGTTTCGGTTGCAAAGAGCGACCCGTGGCCGAACAGCAATTCCACCAAGACGCTAGGCACAACGGGGACGGGGCTGAACGTATACTACACGGAAGCTGGCGCAGGGTTTTTTAACAAGACTGGTGCGACAATCGAACTGACGAAGATGTGGAACCCAGATGACCCAAACTCTGTCCGCGCTGACGGATTTACGAATTCCGATTATCAGAAGATAATGCGTGCTCGCGAGAGACTCAGGCAGGAACAGACGGGCAAGAAGTAAGTTCTTTGAACCTAAGCTGGAACAGTCCATCAAGGAGACGATGTCTAAGCTCAGAAGTGTTCAGTTGGGGCAGGTATCGGTAGATGATGTCTTGGAGTATTGGCTTATTTTGGGCAGGCACTGAAAGGCATCCAGAACGACGCCGAAAAGCGCTTCTACGCCACGTTTATCGACCACATAGAAATTTACGAAAACGCCGATTGGAAGAACGGCGAGGACATCGTCAAGAAAATCCACTTCAAAATTCCGCTGTTATACGGAGGACAGCGAACTTTCGAGTTAACGCATCTTGAAGATGAAAAAGGTAAGCCAACCCAGAAAGTCGTCGAGGCGGAAGACTTCCGGGTTAAGGAAAATACCGACGAGAGTGTCGTATTGATGTCAAGGGCTTAATAGCCGGGTGCATTTTTGCCCTTATGTAGCAGGGGTTTGCAGGGTCTATCGTTAAAAGGTTTAGTATGTGACTACTTTAGGCTGGTTTCTCGCGGTTTTTGAGCACAGCTTGGTTGTTTGAGAGAGCATGTCTACGCTCTAGGGTTGAGTGCACAGGATGTTAACGTTAAAAGGTGCACCCACTTTGCACCCAGCTTTGTGAAATAAGTAAGACGATAGTTAAGTTGCTTGAGGTACTAAGTTATATATGAGGACATGGTATGATAGTGACAATTATTTTCGGAGGTATCAAAAGATGGTAATTAATAAATCCTGTTCTAACTAATGTAGAGAGGTTAAATCCTCTCGGTATTTTCAAGGAGGATTTATGATACGTATTGATGATTTAACAAAAGTTGTAGGTGCAAGAACTTTATTTGCGATTGATCATCTATCTATTGGTGCTTGTGACAAGGTTGGTTTAATTGGTGACAACGGCACAGGCAAAACCACCTTTTTACGCATACTTTCAAGTCTTGATACTGACTACGCAGGGCGAGTTCAAACGAACGACGAGATTAGTTATTTGCTCAACAATTTAGAAGATGAACTCGGTTTTATATATCAGCGTCGTTTTCAGCAGAATTGTAGTAGTCCAGGCGAGCAGCAAAGATTGAAACTGGAGCACCTTTTAGTTGATAATAAAGCATTTTTGCTTATTGACGAGCCTACATCACATTTAGACATTAAGCAAAGAAAGCTATTAGCTAAACGGCTCTATTCTCGCAATAAGGGTTTTATGCTTGTCTCCCATGATCGAGATTTTATTAATCAAACCTGTACGAAAATTTTCGAATTGGTCAATGGGAAAATTGAGGTTTATAGCGGTGATTATTCGTTTTACCTATGTGAAAGAGAAAAGAGGTATAAGTTTGCTGAGAGGGAATATGAGAGTTATGTAAAAGAAAAGAAGCGTCTTTTACAGGTTGCAAATGCAATAAAACAGCAGTCAGCAAAAGTAAAAACCACACCCAAAAGGATGGGTAACTCAGAAGCTAGGCTGCATAAAATGGGTGGGCAACAAAATAAGAAGAAGCTCGACAAACAGGTAAAAGCCACTTTAGAAAGAGTAAATCAACTAGAGGTGAAGAGTAAGCCATATCAAAATGCAGCCATCAAGCTCAATATGGACGAGCGAGAAAAAATTCATTCCGAGGTACTCATCAGGGCAGAAAATCTCAATAAGAGCTTTGATAGCAAGGTGATTTTTAAGAATGTCAATTTTGCGATAGACAATACAAATAAAGTTGCCTTATTAGGTGACAACGGTTCAGGGAAAACCACTTTGCTCAACATGATTCTTAACGGTGAAACGTGGACACATCCGAATTTACGAATTGGTTACTATAGTCAGCTAGGAGAAACACTCGACTATACAAAAACGATTCTGGACAACGTATTACCTTATTCAATCTATGACCAGTCAATGACGAGAATCATCTTGGCTCGTCTAGGTTTCAAAACAAATGATGTGTTCAAGCAGGTGAATGTGCTTAGTGATGGCGAAAAAGCCAAGGTGAAATTGGCGATGCTTCTAACAGGTAACTTTAATTATTTGGTGATGGATGAGCCAACTAACTTTTTAGATATTCGTGCCATAGAAGCCTTAGAAGAGCTGCTTCAAGGCTACGACAGACCCTTGCTTTTCGTGACGCATGATGTGTCCTTTATCAACAATGTAGCGGATTCTTTGTTACTTATCGAGAATGAAAAGATTACTGGTTTTGAAGGTAATTTGCAGCAATATAATGAGGAAAATGAGGTTTAGACGGTCAAGTCTTAACTTTGGTGTAAATTCATTTCCTTCCCTTTATCTGCTATTTTTATGTTCAAACTCAAACAAAAAAATAGGCGGGGCTTCCCCACCATCATGGCGCTTGACCGTGCCATAAGATGCAGGAGGCTGATTAGGTGGGCGCATTTTTGCCCTTGTATACCAGGGGTTTGCGAGCGTTATCGTTAAAAGGTTTAATGCGAAGCGGCTTTAGGCTGAGTTCTCGCGGTTTTTGAGCGTGTTTTGGCTGTATGAGGAAACATGTCGACGCTTTGGGGTTGAGTGCACAGGATGGATAACGTACTTCGCTTGCGTTGAAAGCACACTGTGCTTTCAACTTTGAGCAAGCTCAGCGAATCGAAGTGCATTCGCGAATTATATTTAATCGCTCATGCAAGTCGATTCGCCACTTTGCACCCAGCTGGTGAAGTGGGAAAAATTTATGCAGAAGGGAATGTACTCTATCATATGTGGGAGAAAAAATATACGAGTCTAGTGAACAGGTTTAATACTGTAGAATCAAGGCTTAAAGAAGTAAAAGCTATCATTGTTGATAAGCAAGCAAGACGTGATGAGGTTGAATATTTTATCGAGGATTTGAAAAAACAGGATTTGTTAACTGTGTTCAATGAAAACGTCTGGCTGAGCATGGTTGATTATCTAACTGTGCATCACGATGGAAAGGTCGATCTTATCTTCCTTGATGGGAGCAAAACAGAACTAAAGTGTTAAGCTTATAGGAAATGTTACAAGGCAAAATAAAGGCACATCAGCAAGTCGCTGACGTGCTTTTTTGCTGTTAAAAGAGTTACACGTTGAGTATAATAAGATTAGTTGAGTATCGATGGAGAGAAATTCCTATGAGTAATAGTAAAACTTTTAACCTATTTTTAATGGACGGCGAGGTTACAGGGCGTATTAAATGTACGCTTCCTAGTTGGAGTGGTTTAGCTTATAAAGTTCCTAGAACTTATCTAGATAAATGTAAGGATAGAAAGCAACTCAAGCAGTGTGGCGTTTATTTTTTGTTTGGCAAGAATGATGATGATGAGGATGAAGTATATATTGGGCAAGCTGGTATTAGGAAAAATGGTGAAGGTGTTCTTTTTAGAGTTAATGAACACCTAAAAGACGATTTTTACTTTAGTGAAGCGGTTATGTTTACGACTAGTGATAATTCTTGGGGCCCAACGGAAATAAGTTATCTTGAAAACAAATTTACTAACCTTGCTATTGATACTGATCGTTACAAAGTAAGGAATGGTAATGATCCTAACCCTGGTAATGTGACGGAAGAAAAAGAGGCGGAGTTGGAGGTTTATGTTGAGCAGTTTAAGATGATGCTTGGTGTTTTAGGCTATAAGATTTTTGTACCTTTAGTAAAAACGCAAGTATCTGTAGTTGAAGAGCAAGATGATAATGAACTGTTATTAAGTCTTTCTCGAAAGATTAAGCGATCGCATAAAACCATAGAAGCACATTGCAAACGAACGAACGAGGGATTTGTGGTATTAGCAAGAAGCCAGATTGAAGAAACAGATTCTGATGCTATCCCAGATACCATAAAAGAGCTAAGACAGCGGTGCAAACAAAATAACGAAATTAAAGACGGTGAGCTCACCAAGAATTATTTATTTAAGAGTCCATCTTATGCCGCTTCATTTGTTTTAGGAATGACAACAAACGGTAAGACCGACTGGAAAACGGAAGATGGCAAATCGCTTAAAGATTTAGAAGAAATGGGAATCTAAAAGCGTTATGTGTAAATAATTAAGGCGGTAGTAATACCGTCTTTTTTGATGCCTAAAAAGGTTTCAGAGTTCCAAGCTAAGGTTTCATTGTATCCAACACGTGATGAAACTATATACGAAAACTGCCAACGAGATTGATGAGCTTAAAGTTAAGAAACAGCAGCTTCTTATAGAAAAAGCAGGTCAAGAAGATGCTAAAAGACGAATCAGAGAAATGGAAGATTTTCTGAAAAGTGAGCGTCACGATATTAGTGAGTATGACGAGAAGCTGGTAAGAAAGTACATAAAGAAAATAAAAGTTTACGAGGATAGGTTCAGCGTAACTTTTAAATCAGAGATTAGTGTGGATATTGAAAGGGCATCGTAAAAGTCAAAAGACTGTGAGCGTTTGAAATGTTACAAAAGTCAGACTAGGGGGCTCTCTAGGCTGTTTTTTGTTTTTATGCTCAAAAACCAAGTTATTAAGCCAATCTTAAACCTTTTAACGATAGCTTTTCCTATCGTTAAAAAGTGCACCCACTATCAATAGTGTGCACTCAAAAAAGTGTAGCTATACTTGGAGTTCTCTCAATCCATGTAGAGACGGTAGCACTTTTGTCCAAACTCGATGTCGATAAGCATATAGACGTTGAAACTGTGCTGGATGAGCTTGATTTGACCAGTGCTGAAAGTAAGGCAACATATGCTCAAATCAAAGAATATGTTTGGAATAAATTTGAATTAAAAGTTCCGACATTATATATTGCACAGATAAAAAGGAAATGTGGAATAGAATTACGAGAACATTACAACAAGTCTAAAAAGGAGAAACAAATTATTCTACAGTGTACACCTGAAAAAGAAGAAGCCATCATGGATGCTTTGAGACACTTCAAAATGATTGAATAGAAATGAATGACAGTCCATGAGATGGATACTAAAAATAGTTTTTTCCTCAATCGGTCTTTTGTTAAGTGTCCTCGCTGCGTTTCTGACATTCTTACTCAGCATAGGAACGTCACTACTATATTTGCTGAAGATATTTTGTATACTTGGAGCGATAGCATCCTTTTTACAAAAAGAAGTTACCATTGGTATAGAAGCATTGATTATTGGATTCTTAATTAGTCCATATGGAATACCGATGGTTGGAGCCGCTGTTATAGCGTTCTTGCAAGGTATAAATGAGAAAATAAAATCAGTTTAAATCAAAAACTGAAAAATTTGAATTTATTAAGGTGTGCATATGGAAGAAAAAGACCTGATTTTAAAGATATAAAATCATTTGAAGAATTTAACAAATACTATTGGTATCGAGAAGAACTTTCACAAATTTGTAAATCTCTTGGATTAGAGTATAGATGTACGAAGAAAGAATTGAACTACATTATTGAACAATATTTCAAGGGAAATAGAGTAGAAAAATTTTTGAGTAAAGGTAAGAAAAGTCAAACCGAAGTTATAACCTTAGAGACTCCGTTACTTAACTGTGGCTTTTCATTTAACCAAAAATTTCGAGATTATTTTTCAGCTGTAACAGGTATTAGTCCGTTTAAATTTAATGCTGATATGGCAACGGCTTGGCGAAAAGTAAAAAGGGATAAAGATATAAAATTTACGATCCAAGATATGATTAAAATATATTATGGAGAGTCAGATTACGCCAAATATGATAATTCGGTTTGTCAATGGAATAAATTTCTAAAAGATTTTTGTACAGATGAATGCAGTAACAATTATTCTAATAAGTTAAAAGTTGCAGCTATACTTTGGAAAGAAGTTAGAGAATCAAAGAATGAAAAAGTTTATTCAAAACAACTTCTTAATGAACATAGATACAAAATAGACAAATATCATAAATAAACAACTCCCAGATTGTCAAATTGTTCTGGGAAGAAAAATATGAATTTTGTATAAGGGAGTGATAGGAAAAGTGTAACAAATGGAAATTAGATATATAACAAATTCAGATGATAGATTGGCTATCAGCAAAATTTACGAATAAAGTTGGAAATATGCCTATAAAGGGATAATTTCACAAGAATATCTTAATTCAATTCCTGAGGGAAGATGGTCAAAAAATTTTGATATACCTGGATGGAAGACACTTGTTTGTATTGTCGATGGAAAATATATCGGCACAAGCAGTTTCTGCAAGTCTCGTTTTGAACAGTTTCCCGATTGTGGTGAAATTATTTCTATATATTTTCTTCCTGAATATATGGGAAAGGGCTACGGAAAAAAGCTTCTTGAAACTTCTATTTTAGAACTTAAAAAGCTAGGTTTTGATGAACTGTTCTTGTGGGTACTTGATGACAATATAAAAGCTAAAAATTTCTACGAACATTTGGGGTTGCTCCAAACAGAGGAATATCTGGATGACACTATTGGAGGAAAAGAGTTTCGTGAAGTGAGATTTATTTATAAAAATGAGAGGTAGAACAAAAATGTGCGAAGAATGCTATTCATCAGACAATAGTGTAACTCTTTATTGAATCCGTTAGACTGCTTGGAAAATCATATGCAGTATATTTGCGGTACTTGCCGGCGATGTATCTGCATTGAACATGATTCCAAGCGAGGATTGCAAAGATGGAATTTTCCGTTCAAATCATTGGGAATAGCAAAATTGTATTTAAGAACTGTCGACTATACAACGAAAAAGTCTTGTGGGGTCGATGAAATCAAAAGTAAAAATGGCAGAGTGTCATACAAAATCTTTGCATATTATGAAGACCTGCGAGTATATCTGAGAAAGAATAAAGATAAAATCTGTAATGCAATGGAGCCTGCTTTTCGAGTAGAAGAATATAAAGAGTATTCCAATACGCAGGTAAGAAAATTAACGGCTGACAAAATACAAAAGTATATGTCAGAAAGATACAATATGGAGGTGCGAGTATGAAGGTGCATTACTTTCAGCGTTATACACAAAAAGAGAATGTCGTAACATCCAATACAATACTATTGCTTTCACGGCTGTATCATTATTCCCCGGATGAGTTCTTTCGTTTTTTGAAGGAAAGTATCTTCATAGATGATAATCAGTTTGAGCCGGAGATACAGTTCGCACTGCAAGAGAAAGCGCAGAATACTGTGCCTGATGCAACAATTACACAGGACAGTTTTAAGATTGTAGTAGAAACTAAACTCTCTGACTGGTTTTATACGGAACAACTGCAAGGGCATCTGGAAGCTTTCGGTACTGAAAAAACAAAGGTACTGATGACATTGGCACCAATTACACTTGCCGGTGATAAAATCAATCAAATCAATAAAGCTGTTGATAATTACTGCCGGGTTCACTCAGTAAAAATATGGTATATCCATCGAACTTTTCGACAATTGATAGATTCTATCAGTCGGATTATTGACGAGCGTGATTATGAGATGCAGGATGTTTTGAGTGATTATATTGATTTTTGCTCCGAAGAGGGACTCTTACCAAGCAAAGCTGTTATGAGAATGCAGCTTGCAGGAACAACATTTGATTTTAATGTGAAGTCAAATGTTTATTACGATAAAGTTGAGCGTGGATTTCGAACACATCAATATCTTGGACTCTATAAAAACAAAAGCGTCAGAGCGATTGGAAAAGTTTGTGCAATAATACGCGCAGTTGAGGAAAATGGTTCTATAAGATTCACTAATGAGATGGGAGAGTTAACAGCCGAGAGGAAGCAGATTATAGAGAAGGCAATGAATGATGCAATTACATGTGGATATGATATCCGCCACTATGAGCATAGATATTTCTTTGTTGAAAAATTCTACGAGACAAATTTTCAGAAGGTATCATCTGGAGGTTGCATGGGGTCGCGGATTTTTGACTTAGAGGAAATTCTTGACTTTGATAACAATAAATCTGTACCAGACACATTTTTGATTGCAGAGGAACTAAAAAAGCATAGTTGGCGATAATAAGAAGATGTTGACATACATTCTCCGACATCACTCCTTTTGCCAGCTTCTATACTGCAACGAGTGTTAAGACCAAGTTTCTGATGTAGGGCTATCACCAGAGTAGTTTTGATACACGTAGAAACGGTAGCGTTGTTGGAGTTGAGAAAATAAATTGAATATGAACAATAAAACTCGATATGTATTTCAAAAATGCATATCGGGTTTTTATTGCAAAATTATTGAATATAAATTCTATGAAATGATAATTCGCAAGTATAAAAAATTTAAATAAAATGGCAAAATATTTGAGTTGATGATAAATTAAATGTAGGTTTAATTATTATAATGTAGGTATGTTTATGTAAATAAGTATAATGTTTATAGGGTTGAGATTATAAATTCAAGTGATAAAAAAAAGAAGCAACTCCACGAGGGGCTACTTCATTGATTTTTGTAAGTGGGTACATACTTACTGTGCTTGCTACAAAAGTTGTAAAATAATGATTTGTAATACAAGCGTTAAGCAAGTTTTAAATATCGAATAAATATAACATAAAAGTAGTGGTTTTCTAAAAGAGCGTAAGAAGTTAATTATTTTAATGGATAAAAGTTCAGGTACAAAGCATGCAGACGCAAAACAAAAACTCATATCGCAAATGCAGGTTCATATTGAAGTAAGTTTAAAAAGACAATCAAAAGAAGAATATGATCCAATGCTTGCCCATATTTTAGCCAGTAACTTTACGGAGGGGCTTCTTGAAATAGCAAGGCACTATCAAAGTGAAAAGTGGGCAAAAGATATGCTAAAACTTATTGCAAGGTGTTATTACAAGGGAGTGGAATCCCTGTAATCAGCACTAAAAAATAGACTTTGCGTAATCAGCAAAGTCTTATTTTAAACCTTAATGCTGAATTAAAGTTCAGTATTATTCAGTTTTGAAAGGAGCGTTGTTCATGCCAGAAAAAGAATTAAGGAAAAAGTGATAGGGAAAAATAGTTTATCCAATTCACTTCTTGCTTTAAAAATAGTATTTGATTTGATACCACAAATCCTACTTGTATACTTGATTAGTTCTTTAATCACAAACAATATTAACGAAGAGAATTTAAAGTATGTATTCTTTGGAATCTTTATATCATTTGTGTTAAAAGGCATGTTTTACTATTTTGCAACAAAGGTTGCTCATGAGAAAGCATACGAAAAATTAACAGAACTTAGGTTAGATATTATTGATCATCTAAAAAAACTAAGTTTAGGATTTTTTAAAGAACATAATACAGGAGAGCTTACCAACATTGTTCAGCATGATGTGGAACAAGTGGAAGTATACCTTGCCCATGGTCTTCCTGAAATAATGTCAGTTACACTTCTACCTACCATTATTTTTGTAGCTATGATTTTTGTGGATTGGCGTCTTGCTCTTGGAATGATTGCCGGAGTTCCACTTATGTATTTGGTAAAAGTTCTTTCGCAGAAAACAATGGATAAAAACTTTGCTATTTATTTTAATCACGAAAAGAAGATGAGAGAAGAGCTAATGGAATATGTAAAAAATATTTCTGTTATTAAGGCCTTTTCGAAAGAAGAGGAGATAAGTGAAAGAGCATTAAAAACGGCAAGAGAGTATGTTTACTAGGTTAAAAAGAGTATGGGGGCAATCACAATTCCAATGGGACTTATTGACATATTTATGGAAATTGGAGTAGTTATTGTCATGATTTTGGGAAGTATATTTCTTTACTATGGAAATATTACAACCCTTAATTTTATACTTGCAATTATTTTATCATCTGCGTTTACAGCATCCATAAGCAAGACAGCTACTCTACAACATTTTTCTATTGTATTTAAGGAGGCATTAAAGGCGATTGACAAAGTTTTAACCGTTCCGCTTCCAAAGAAAAAGACAGAACAAGGTTTAGAATTTGGAAACATAGAAATGGTTCAACAAATAAGCGTTCAATTGAAATTCAAAAATATGGCTTTTCAAGGAAATCTGCTCTGTACATATTACAACACGAAGCAGAATACGTTTTTTATAAATCAGGAACAGGGCTAGAACTCAAGAAATCACTATTATAATGTCTTAACAAGGGTGTTAAAGCAGATGCTGAGTTGGCTTGGTATAATACACCGGAACTGTTTCTGGAGGAGGAAGCTTAATGAAAAAGATAGAAGGTTCACCAAAGAATCTCAAGCAGCTTTTGCAGAATACAAAATATTCAATTCATTATTATCAGCGTGAGTATATGTGGCAGAGAAAGCATATTGAAGAACTGATAGACGATTTAACTTCGGAATTTTTAGAGTATTATCATCCGGGGGACTCTAGACTAGCAGTTGCTGATTATGGAGCGTATTTTATGGGATCCATTGTATTAGCTGGTAGGGAGAATGCTATTATCGATGGTCAGCAAAGATTCTCATCTTTGACATTGCTACTGATGTATCTTAATAACAGATTAAAGAGCATCGGTCAGAGTTATAACATGATTGAGACCATGATTTTCTCTGAGTCCTTTGGCTCGAAGTCTTTTAATATCAATGTAGATGACCGGCAGGATTGTATGAATGCAATTTTCAACGATACTGACTTTGATACTACTGGTGCTGGTGAGTCCGTAAAAAATCTATATGGTCGTTATCAAGATATTCAGGATGTTTTCCCGGCATGCATTACAGATGATATGTTGCTGCATTTTTGTGATTGGGTTGCGGAGAAAGTATTCTTTATTGAGATTGTAGCAACAACAGAACAGGACGCTCATAAGATATTCGTTACAATGAATGATCGTGGTTTGAGTTTGACATCCACCGAAATGTTGAAGGGCTATTTGCTTTCGGAGATAAAATCTGACTCCATACGAGAAAAAATGAATGGCCTTTGGAAAGAAAAAGTTCTTACTTTGAAGAAGTACGATGACAAAGGCGATGAGATCTTTATTAAGGCATGGTTGAGAGCTCACTATGCAGAAACAATTCGTGAAGCAAAAGCTGGTGCAGTAAATAAGGATTTTGATATCATCGGCGGTTTCTTCCACAAATGGGTACGAGATGAACGTGATAAGCTGGGACTTAATGGTTCCGATGACTTTGAGTTGTTCATAAAGAAATTTGCAAAATTCGCAGAGGTTTATGAGCGTATCCGTCAGGCAGAAACAACGTTCGCTGAAGAAACAAAGTATGTATATTACAATGCGCAAGTTAACTTCACATTACAGCCACAGCTATTATTAGCACCTGTATGTTATGAAGATTCATGGCCAGTTATTATTGAGAAGATTAATCTGGTAGCAAGATTTATTGATGTTTTGATTGTATCCAGAGTAACGAAGTGCAGCTCTGTAAATTACAGCACAATTAAAAACTTTGTTTTCAATGTTACTAAGGATATCCGCATGACAGACATACCTACATTGAAACAGAAATTAGAACAGCAGTATATCAATCTCGCATTTGACCCGGCAGCAGCATTAAGTAATTTAGGACTTAACAGCTTTACTAAGAAATACATTAAGAATATCCTTGCACGTATTACAGGATTTATTGAAGAACATACTGGTGTTGCATCAAACTACTGCAATTACATGAACACTCAAACAAAGAATCCATTTGAGATTGAGCACATTATTACAGACCATTATGAATGGTTTACCGCGGAATATTCTGACCGAGACGATTTCAGACGTTGGAGAAATAGCATCGGTGCGTTATTGCTTCTTCATAAGAGCATCAATGCAAGCTTAAATGATGCAAAGTATGATTACAAACTGAAAAAGTACTGTTCCAATGAAGGAAATATCTATACTGAATCACTTGGTGATCTGGCATATCAGAATAATCCCCAATTTAAGAAGTTCGTTTTAGATAATAATCTTGGCTTCAAATCGTATGCTTCATTTGGTAAGAATGAAATTGCTGAAAGAATAGCAGTACTCATTGACTTGGTAAAACTCGTTTGGAACGATGATATGTTTATGTAATCCAGCGAAAGGAGGCAGGTTTTATGGTTTTTAATACTTTTATAAAATGTCAGGTTTGCGGATGTATTACTAGAGTTCGTTTACAAGTTGGCTGTCAAGAAGAACATCCGATAGAAGTAGCATGCGGTAAATGTGGAACCTCTTTGTCTGGTAGCGTGAAGATAGGGCAAGATCGTCCGGGGTTAAGTTTTTCTTTTGATAATGCTGATGAAGTTCAGGGCGAAAATGCGGATTACATTATTGAGTGTTCTGGTGAATTTCCTACCTTAAAACAAGTAGAAGCAGCTGATTTAGAGAGACTAGTGATTACACCGTTTATTCGATATATGAATTGTATGAAAACGAATGATTCTTATGAGGAATTTGGACAAGATGTGTCTAAGTTGAACGTAACTGCCAAAAAGTGGAAGAACTATAAAAGAATTCTCAATTTAGCAAAAAACAATAGCGAATACTTAACTCAAGAGATTCAAAAGGAGTTTTCTGGTCATTTTTTTTTCAATGTAGAGATGAATTCGAAACATTGAGAGCTGTCCATATGATTGAGGTATATGGATTTTATTCATCATTAAGAAAAGATATCTATAATGACCTTTCGTTTAGCACTGGAATATTGAAAATGGATTCAGCGCAAATGAAAGACCTGATTGAGTTCCTTAATTTTCATGATGGATTCCACCTTGAAGAATTACAGGAACTGATCTACAAGGTCTACGATGAGTTTATGGTCGTATATCAAAGACTTATACCTGCATTGGCTATACAATACTGTAAAGATAATTCTTTTGATTTTGAATACGAAGGTTCCACAACGAGCAGTTTTGATAGTGTAAAACAGTTTTATCTGGATGTTTATGAGGCATTAGGTAATTTGATGATTATTCCTGTTGCTCTTAACAATATTAAGTATAGGTCTGATATCAATGCTATGAATCCGATTGAGAAAAATGTAAAGTTTTTAGAGGATTATATTAAACTCACAAAAGCATCAAGATATCATTTTTGCTTGGATTCTGAGGACTATACAGGCTTTTTGAAAATCCTCGTGAATGCGAAATTGAGAAATGCTATCGGTCATAATGATGTTGAATACAATTCAGTAGACCAGCTGATAACTTATATTCCTAATCCGAAAGATAGAACAAAAAAGAAAACAGAATATTTGCTTGAATTTGAAAATGAGGCAATGTGTATGTTTCAAGCTATATTGGGAGTCTCTGAATATTTATATCGTCTTAGGGAACTTGAACTTATGCATGACGGAAAAATTCCTATTATGGTTCAGGAAAGAGCAAATTGGCCGAAGAAGATAGGCCGCAATGAATTGTGTCCATGTGGAAGTGGGAAGAAGTATAAGCGTTGTCATGGGCGATGAGAGCATACAGAAATTCATTCATTGTTTATTATAGAGTGATTTATCGAAGAAGGAGGTCTCTTATTTGAAAAAGAAAAAAGATGAAATAACCATTCGTTCCAGTGCGGCAGAATATCTGACCTATGTTGCCTCTGTCGGCGATCAGCAGGACAGTATTGAGATGCGCTATGAGGACGAAAACATATGGCTGACACAGAAGATGATGGCCACGCTGTATGGCGTGGATGTTCGTACAATTAATGAGCATATTAAGAAGATTTATTCCGACTTAGAGCTTGAGGAAGATACAACTATCCGGAATTTCCGGATAGTTCAAACCGAAGGTTCACGTCAGATTACTCGTGATATGAAACATTATAATCTTCAAATGATTATTGCTGTTGGATTCAAGGTGAATAATGAACGAGCAGTGCAGTTTCGTAAATGGGCCAATGGCATCGTAAAGGACTATACCATCAAAGGATGGGTTATGGATGATGAGCGTTTAAAAAACGGTGGTTCCGTGCTCACAACAGAATATTTTGATCGTTTGCTTGAGCAGATTCGTGAGATCCGTTTATCTGAGCGTAGATTCTATCAGAAGATAACGGACATCTATGCTACAGCTCTTGACTATGACCGCACAGCAAAAACGACAAAGCAGTTTTTTGCCAAGGTGCAGAACAAGATGCATTATGCAGTTCACGGACATACGGCAGCAGAGTTAATTTATGAGCGAGCAGATGCAGGCAAGCCGCATATGGGATTAACTACATGGGCAGCAGTACCAGAAGGCAAGATCGTAAAAAGTGATGTGACTGTTGCAAAAAATTATCTTTCTGATCGGGAAATGCGTTCATTAGAGCGTATTGTTTCAGCGTATTTAGATCTGGCAGAGGATCGTGCTGAACGTCACATTCCGATGACAATGGAGGACTGGGCAAAGCGTCTGGATCTATTCCTGATGGCTGATGACAGAGAGGTCCTTCAGGATGCAGGAAAGATTACGGCAGAGATTGCCAAGGCTAAAGCCGAGACTGAATTTGAAAAGTATCGTGTTATTCAGGACAGATTGTTCATGTCTGACTTTGATAAATACATGTTGGAACTGGAAGAAAATGCAAAGAAATAGTTAAAATGTTTCTCTCGTTCAATGCAGGATTTTCAGGTATGATAAGGTCGAGTGTACGGAAACCTGGCTATCAGTTAGGACGAAAAATAGCTGTTGACCTGTTTTTGTAGGAAGAACGGACAAGGTTGAGGCGATGGCGGTTCCTCGCAAGATTTGACTTTTATGTTGGAATCACTATAAATAGTAGAAACAAATAAAAAAGTTGAACTTTTTCCTTGGATGGGTGAGGTTCAGACCGTGATATGGATAGCGGAATGTATCAAGAATTTTCTGCTATAGAATTTGTGGATATGTTTCCACTAACAAACGGAGATATGTTGCTACATTTCGTATTAGTCTGAATAGGTTCCTGATGACTGACATCAATCCGGACCTATCGTGCCACGTCGAGAGTGTTGTCTTGATGTCAAAGATTGATTAGCTGGGTGCATTGAAAGCTTTGTGTAGCAGGGCTTAGCGAGGGCTATCGTTAAAAGGTTTAATGCGAAGCGGCTTCAAGCTGGGTTCTCGCGGTTTTTGAGTGCGATTTTGCTGTATGAGGGAAGATGTCGACGCTCTAGGGTTGAGTGCACAGGATGTTAACGTACTTCGCTCGCGTTGAAAGCACACTGTGCTTTCAACTTTGAGCAAGCTCAGCGAATCGAAGGCGTAAAACAAAAATAAGGATTGGAGTTATAGGTTAAAATTGTCCTAAGCCCCCTTTACGTCATATCTCTCATGCTCATTCTTGACAAACCCATACAACAACTTTAATATTTTTAATAAAAGTTTAATTTAATTAAAGTTTTGTAGGTTGAAGAAAGGGGTGATATGGATCATATTCCAAAATGGATGGCTAATCTCACAGATGAAGATATGTCGTTTATAAAGAACTTTGTATTATCGTCTGGGTCGTTAAAAGAAATGTCGCAAATGTATCAAGTCTCTTACCCAACGATGAGAATCAGGCTTAACAGGCTTATTGAAAAACTGCGCATAAGCGACAATGAACCAGAAGATCCGTTCGTTCTTTTGGTAAAGAGTCTTGCTATTGACGATAAATACGATGTTGACACAGCTCGAACACTCATAAACGAATATAGAAAAAGGAAGGATGAATCATGAGCTATGCATTATTTGGTCCGATAATTGACATTCTTATCGCACTTGCTATATGTGCTTTAGTGTTCTTTATTGCAAGAAGTCTTATTCGATATGCGCATTCTCTTAAGAAAGACGATAAGTCATCTAAGCAGTCTGCAGAAGATAAAAGAATCGCATTACAGGACTTATAAAACACAAAAATAACAAGTTATCGTGGCAGAAATTGCAAAATTAGCAAAAACTGCCACGATAGCTCCATAAATATGTCTTTATTTAAGAATGGTTCCAAAATGTAAATATTTTTAAATGTTGGTTGTTAGGAACATACAAACTACTAATAGTAAAAGTTTTTTTAAAAAGTTTTCTAAAAGCACTATCGTTAAAAATAGGTACACCTATTTGTGTAGATAAAATCTGCACGTTAGTATGTTGGTAATTTACGAAACGAGAATCACGAGGAGGTGCTTATTATGACTAATCCTTTGCGCGGTATACGAGAAGAAGATATCGTCAAGTATTTTAAAGATCACAATCTTTCAGTTGATAAGACGTATGTATTTACAATGAAATACGACCCTTGGTGGAAAGATTTAATCAAACTATTTTTGTTACCTAAATTATTCTATGTAGCGCAAGGCGTTGATGCGCGTATTGTCGCTGCCACTAATAATGAGTTTATTGTGGTTAATCCGAATGCCATTTTAGGCTCGGGTAATCTAGCTAAATTAGACGATAAGCATCTTCGTCGCATTCCGTGGAATCAACTCACTAATTTTGAAGTTATAAATAAGCCAACAACTCAAATAATTCGCTTTACTGTCAATAGTAAAACCGAAGAATGGAGTGTACCAACGGAAAGTGCTAGCGTATGGCACTTTAATGTGTACAATCTTGATAATTTGAGAAAAACAATACAATCGCACATTAAGTAAGGAGATACGGTTATGTTAAAGGTAAAAAAGATTGTAACATCACTGATTGTGACTGTTTTGTCTTTCGGATTCTTGTCAACAACAATTTCAGCTGCGGAAGCGACTGAAAATAAGTCTACAGCTATTGTACAACAGGATGTTAAGAAAATTGAACAAGAAGTTCGTTTTATTTTTGAAGAAGCTAGCAGTTATAAGAATGGCGTGGTTTCTGTTAAAGATGAGCTCCTTAAGATGAAATATGGAAAAGTAATGGCAGCATACATTGCTGAAGGTATTCGACAAGTATATACAAATGATAACCTGTTGGACGCAATCCGCGCGAATAGCCAAGATAAGGATTTTTGGTCTTGCATGGGCGGCGAACTTATAGGTTTAATTCCTGGGATGGATATTGCTCAACTGCTTTCCAGTGGTGATTTTAAAGCTTATATTGAAGGGCATGCTTGGGATAAGCTTGCTAAATTCCTTGCAAAACAAATCGCTAAATTTGGATTGAAGGTGAATGTTGCAGGTATCGTAGCATCAATCGCAATTGGCGCTGGGAAATGTCTCATTTTTGGATGAAATAGTAATAAATTGTTCACTTTTGTCATAGATTTATGATGCATGTATTGCAATTTTGTATTGCAAAATATGAAAATAATGCTTTGGCTTTATCGCACAATTACTTTGCGACAGAGCCGAAGCATTTTAATCATCATTCTAAACATCTATTGACAAGCAAATTCCAAAACAAGATATCATATATTGTATGAACACTACTTATGCAATTGTTGATAATGACACGTTTGTATTGCGATATATGCAACTTCTTTTAAAAAGTCGTTTGCCTGAAAACTTTGTTTGTGCATGGATGTGTTCTTCTGCAAAAC